>JAFSRT010000022.1 GCA_017445995.1 Clostridia bacterium | reverse complement strand
TCGTTGCTGTTCCGCTGTCTTTATTAAAAAAAAGATTAAAATTAAGTTGATATAATAATTATAAAATTTTTAATTATATAATTTACATAATTATATGCTAAAAAAGTGTATTCAAAGATATAGGTATATTTTTGTTGTGTCAATGCGGTAATTATATGTTCATTTCAATAGTTTTAACGGTGCTTTTTTAAGTGCCGTTTTCATATACTTTTTTCTTGCAAAAAAATTAAAAAAATTGTAAAAAATGCGTAAAAATGTTTGACATATTTTTTTGAAATACATATAATAAAATCAAAATTAAAGTTTAGATTTATTAAACTTTTTGTTAAAACTCTCTAAACTTACGTAACGGAGTTGATTTTTAGTGGTAATCGGGGAAAAAATTAAAGATTTAAGATTGTCTTGCGAACTGACGCAGGAAGAACTTGCCGACAGGTGCGAACTGACGAAAGGCTATATATCGCAGTTGGAAAACGACTTAACATCGCCGTCTATTGCGACGCTTATCGATATTTTGTCAGCACTCGGTACTAACTTAAAAGAGTTTTTTGCCGAAGACGAACAGGAAGATAAAATCGTTTTTTCGAAAAACGAGTTTATAGAGAAAAAAACCGACGAATACACACTTAACTGGCTTGTTCCTAACGCGCAGAAAAACGCAATGGAACCGATACACATAGTACTAAAAGCGGGTGCGACGACTGACGAAGATTTTCCGCACGAAGGGGAAGAGTTCGGGTTTGTAATTCACGGCGAAATAATAATAGTTATCGGGAAGCGCAAAATAAAAGTAAAAAAGGGCGAAAGTTTTTATTTTACGAGCGACAAAGTGCATTTGATTGTAAACCGCGGTAAAGTCGACGCGGAGTTTATTTGGGTTTCTTCACCACCGAGTTTTTAATTTTAAGGAGATAGTATGGCAAATAATACTAATGAAAAAAATGAAAAAATAATCGAACTTATTAACGTTACGAAATCTTTTGAAGAAGGCGTTTACGCCGTAAACGAGATGAACTTATACGTTCGACGTGGTGAATTCGTAACCTTTTTAGGTCCGTCCGGTTGCGGAAAAACTACTACGCTACGTATGATAGCGGGTTTCGATACGCCGACTTCGGGTCAGATTTTATTAAACGGCAAAGATATAAGCAATTTACCGCCGAATAAAAGACCTATTAACACGGTATTTCAACGCTACGCGTTGTTTCCGCACCTTAATATTTTCGATAATATAGCGTTCGGTCTTAAACTTAAAAGGGTGATGACCGAAGTTAAAGATAAAAACGGCAATATAACGTATAAAGCAACTAAACTTTCCAAGCAGGTAATTGCCGAAAAAGTTGAAAAAGTTCTTAAAATGGTAGACCTTGAAGGTTTTGAAACGAGAAGCGTTTCAACGCTGTCCGGCGGGCAACAGCAAAGGGTTGCGATAGCGCGTGCGCTGGTTAACGAACCGCAGATTTTATTGCTTGACGAACCGCTTGGCGCGTTAGACCTTAAAATGAGAAAAGATATGCAACTCGAACTTATCGAAATGCATAAAAAACTCGGTATTACCTTTATTTACGTTACGCACGACCAAGAAGAAGCGCTTACAATGAGCGATACCATAGTCGTTATGAAAGACGGGGTTATTCAGCAGATAGGCACGCCGACCGATATTTATAACGAACCGAAAAACTCTTTCGTTGCCGACTTTATCGGCGAAAGCAATATATTTAGCGGAACTATGGTCGGTAAAAAACAAGTAAGATTTATCGCGCATAATTTCGATTGCGTAGACGATTTTGAATTAAACGAAAAGGTGGACGTTGTAGTTCGTCCCGAAGATATTTTCCTGATGGACGAAGATAAAGGACAAGTTAAGGGCGAAATAATAGCGTCCGTTTTTAAGGGCGTTCATTACGAAATGACTATGCTTGTCGGCAAAACGGAAATAGTTATTCAGGACACCGTTGAAAGAAAAATCGGCGAAAAAGTCAGCCTGTTTATTAAACCAGACGATATTCATATTATGAAAAAAGAGTTCTCGTCAAATATTTTCGACGGGTATATTACCAAAAAGAATACGGTTTGTTTCGGCGACGGCGAATTCGAGTGCGACGTTACGCAGTTATATAAAGGTTCGATTTTAGACGAAGAAGGGTATTTAATCACCGCGGAAGGTGAAAAACTCGACTTAACCGACGTTGACGTTAAGGTTGAAGTGGGGCTTAAAGATATTTCGATTTCAGACGACGAAGAAGCGGGCGGTGCTGTCGGAAACATCGTGTCAATCATCTATAAGGGCGACCATTATCAGTTGATAGTAAGAACGGACGAGAACGAAGAAGATTTCGTTTTCGATACGGAAGATACGTGGAACGAAAACGACAGAGTTTCCGTTATTATTCCGAAAGATAAAATTATTCTTAAATTAAAAGCGGAGAATAAAAAGTAATGGAAAACGAAGTTAAAGTTAAAAAAGGCTTTTCATTTACGCGGGCGCATCTTTGTTTTCCTTACGCTATATTTTTGGTGTTTTTCGTTATATTACCGCTTATACTTATCGTTTACTATGCGTTTACTTCAAAAAGCGGACGGATAAGTTTTGAAAACTTTATCTGGTTTTTTTCGAGTTGGGCGTCCATTAAAACCTTGCTTATCAGTATCGGGCTATCTTTACTGACTACTTTTATCTGTCTTTTGATTGCATATCCCGTTGCCTTTATTTTGGCAAGGATGAAAAGCAATAAAAACGTTATCTTGTTGTTTTTATTTATTATGCCTATGTGGATAAACTTCGTTCTTCGCGCTATGGCGATGAAGGAACTTCTCGATTTATTCGGCATAATAACCAAATATAACTATTTAAGTACCGTTATCGGTATGGTATACGACTACTTGCCGTTTATGGTTTTACCGCTTTTTACGACGCTATCTAACCTTGATAAAAGTTATGAAGAAGCGGCGTCCGACCTTGGCGCGAATAAAGTTAAGGTGTTTACTAAAATTACTTTCCCGTTGTCGCTTGCGGGGGTTTTCAGCGGAATTACTATGGTGTTCTTACCGTGTATGACCTGCTACGTTATAAGCGACACCTTCGGTAGCGGAAAGGTTACGATTATCGGTAAGTTCATCGAACAATGGTTCGGAACGGGCGACAACTGGCACTACGGTTCTGTTATAGCCTTTATACTAATCGTAATAATGTTTATTTCGACGTTATTCACGGGCGGATTTTCCGAAGATAAAAACAGTAGGGGGACGACGCTATGAAAAAAGCATTTTCGGTTTTTATAATAACCGTCGCTCTGATTTTTATCTATGCGCCGATTATCTTGCTTTTGATTTTCTCTTTTACTTCGAGTAGAACGATGGGCGTTTGGTCGGGGTTCAGTTTCGAACTTTACCAAAATCTCGTTTCAAAAGAACAGATACGAAAAATAATTATCGATACGCTTATTCTTGCGCTTTTATCGGCAACCGTTTCAACGGTGTTAGGGACTGTCGGCGCAATCGGTATTTTCTATAATAAAAAGTGGCTTGGTAAGTTTACCAAAACTTCTTCGCAGATACCTGTAATCAATGCGGAAATAGTAACCGCTATTTCGTTGGCGTTGGTTTTTGCAGTCGTATCACTCGGTAAATCTTACGTCGCGCTTTTAATCGGGCATATCGTACTGCTTACGCCGTTTGTAGTTTTATCCGTTTTACCGCGCTTAAAACAAATGGACGGAAGCACTTACGAAGCGTCGTTAGACCTTGGCGCAACGCCGACGCAGGCGCTGTTTAAGGTCGTTTTACCGCAAATATTCCCCGGGATTGTTTCGGGGTTCTTACTTGCAATCACGCTGTCGTTAGACGATTATATGATAACTACTTATTTACGCCCTACGGGGTTTGAAACTATAAGTACTTACGTATTTAAGGCGTTATCGAAACCGAGAAACTCCTTCTTGCCGGAAATGAGAGCTTTGTCGTCCGTATTATTCGTTATTATGGTCGTTGTCGCGGTGGTTTTGAGTTTTAAAAAAACGAAAGAAAAAAACAGATAAATAAATATTTTTATTAAAGGAGAACACTATGAAGACTTTAACAAAGAGATTGCTATCGGCATTTTTATGCCTATTACTCGTTCTGACTTGTATGCAATTTATCGGTTGCGGTAAGTTTGACGAACTCGTTATTTACAACTGTCAGGACTATATCGACGAAGACTTGCTTGAAGACTTTAAAAAAGAATATAAAGAAAAACACGGCGTTAAGTTAAAAATCAAATACGATTGTTTCGATACGCTTGAAAATATGTATTCGAACGTTAAAATCAATCCCGACACGTACGACTTAATCTGCCCGTCCGATTATATGATTGAAAAAATGGCAAGGGAAGGTATGCTTGAAGAACTTTCCTTAACTGACGGCGAATATAAACAGTACGTTTCGCCGTATATCGACGCTAAACTTAAATCTATTTCGTTCACGACGGAAAACGGCACGAAATCGCTTGCAGATTACGCGGCGGGCTATATGTGGGGCACTATCGGTATCGCTTATAATCCTGAAACGGTAAACGAAGAAGACGTTAAGTCTTGGAACGTTTTATGGAACGATACCTATAACAAAAAGTTCACGATAAAAGACAGCGTAAGGGACACTTATTTCGTAGGTCTTGCAAAGGCCTATAACGAAGAACTTTATAACGCTAAATCGGCTTTCGAACTCAATAACGACTTAAACGCTTACCAGACGACTTTATCGGCTATCTTTAACAATACGTCGGTAGAAGCGGTAGGTAAAGTAAAAGAAGTATTAAAGACCGCTAAAACGAACTGCTACGCTATGGAAGTTGACAGCGGAAAAGATTCTATAATAAAAGGCGATACCGATATTTACGTTGCTTGGAGTGGCGACGGCGTTTACGCGCTTGACGAAGCGGACGAAGAAGAAAAGACGCTTAATTTTATCGTTCCGGAAGAAGGCAGTAACGTTTGGTACGACGGTTGGTGTATCGTTAAAAACGCGAAGAATAAGGCTATCGCGCAAGAGTTTATAAACTTTATGAGCAGACCTTCTAACGTAATTAAAAATATGGAATATATCGGATACGTAAGTTGCGTCGGCGGACAGGAAATCTTTAACTGGGTTAAAGAAACTTACGGCGAAGACGACGGAGAATTTTCGGTAGACTTATCTTATTTCTTCGGCGAAGGTAGTTTCTCGGTATCGTTCAGCGAAGAAAATAGACAGTTTTCCGCACAATACCCTGACATTTCGGTTATTAACCGTTGCGTTGGTATGAATTATTACCCTAACGAAGCAAACGAAAGAATAAACAATATGTGGCAGGAAATAAAAGCCTGATAATAAAAATATTTCACCCGACTTTTTTATTAAGTCGGGTGATTTTTTTCGGGTTTTTAACGATAAAAAATAATTGTTGTTTAACGGGTTTTATGGTATAATACTATTATAAAGGTAAAATAGAAATGAATAAATTAAAATCACTTTTATCCTTGTTTTTGACGATGTTTAAAATCGGGCTGTTTACTTTCGGTGGCGGATACGCAATGATTGCGATTATCGAAAGGGAACTCGTCGAAAAAAAAGGCGTATTAAATAAGGACGAATATCTCGATATTATATCGATAGCGGAATCGACCCCCGGTCCTATCGCCGTAAATACGGCGACCTTTATCGGGTATAAATCAGGCGGTTTTTTCGGTTCGGTTTTCGCGACTCTCGGCGTGGTTTTGCCGTCTTTTATAATTATCTTTATTATTTCTATTTTCTTTCGGGCTTTTTTAAGTATAAAGGTCGTTGCGTACGCGTTTAAGGGGATTGAAGTTGCGGTCGCGTTCATTATTTTAACCGCGGGAATAAAACTCTTTAACGGTATCAAAAAAACGCCGTTTAATATCGTTTTAATGGCGCTTACGGTAGTGTCGGTTATAACTTGTTCGGTGTTTGCCATTTCTTTTTCGTCTATCTATTATATTTTAATAGGCGGATTTATCGGAATAGTATTTTATATAATAGCATTTATCCGCGAAAAAAAATTTGAAAAGAAAAATAATGATAACGGGGGGAATAAATAATGCCTTTACTGTTGGATTTATTTTTGACTTTTTTAAAAATAGGCGCGATTTCCTTCGGTGGCGGATACGGTATGATATCCGTGTTAAAAGACGAAGTGCTAAAAAAAGGTTGGCTTACTTATCACGAACTAATGAACTTCATCGCAGTTTCCGAATCGACCCCTGGGCCTATTGCAATCAATATGGCGACTTTTATCGGCTATTTCAAAGGGTATTCGCTTTTCGGAACGGTGTTGGGCGGATTTTTGGGGGCTCTTATTGCGACTTGTGCCGTCGTTTTACCTGCATTTATTATAATGCTTATTATAGTAAGCCTTATAAAAAACCTGTTAAAGTTTAAGGGAGTGCAAGCGTTTTTAAGCGGAGTAAGACCTGTTGTAATAGGGCTTATTATTGCGACGGGGCTATCGATGATACTCGCCGTAATCTTTGGAATAACCAAGATATCGGGCGGTTTTTCTTTCGACTTTAAATCGCTTATTATCATTACAATTATATTTATCGTTTGGCTGACTTATAAACTTATAAAAAAGAAAAATATTTCGCCGATACTGTTAATTGTTATATCCGCGCCGTTAGGTATTGTTTTTTACGGTCTTTTATAGAAAAATCGTTAAAAAATCAAAATATTTTTTGATATATACTTGACAAAAACGCCGTATTGTAATATTATTTTTTTAGGGTAAAAATTATGGCTATCATGAAAAAATATTTTTACGGATATTATTTCTTCGGATACTATTACTTTAATGGTGTTCAGTTTTAATATGCGGTTTTTTTAAGATAGTTTTTAATAAGTATGTTGATTATAACCGCTTGCTTGCAAGCGGTTTTTTATAAGGAGAAAATATGGTACTCGATATAATGGTCTTATTATTATTTATCGCATCAATGGTGTTTATCGCCGTTTACACGCGAAAGAAAGCCAACACGGCGGACGATTTTTTACTTGCCGGCAAAAAGGGTGTCAACGGTTGGATGAGTGCGTTTTCTTACGGCACGACTTATTTTTCCGCGGTAATCTTTATCGGTTATGCGGGTAAGTTCGGTTGGAACTTCGGGCTTTCGGCAATCTGGATAGGGGTCGGCAACGCCTTTATCGGCGGGCTTCTTGCCTGGATGCTTTTAGCAAAACGCACAAAGAATATGACGAATAGATTATCAGCAAAAACTATGCCTGACTTTTTTGAAAAGCGTTATAATTCGCCGTTTTTAAAAAAGATTTCGGCAATACTGATTTTCGTAATGCTTATTCCTTACGCAGCGTCCGTTTATAACGGGCTGGGGAACTTGTTTCAGGCAATGTTCGGCTTTAACGAAACGCAGGGCTTGTTCGTAATAGTGGGGCTTGCGCTTTTAACGGCGTTATATTTAGTATTCGGCGGTTATTTTGCAACTTCGCTTTCCGATTTCGTACAAGGTATAATTATGCTCTTGGGCGTTGCCGTTATGGTAATATTCTTTATGATTAACGATAAAGTTCAGGGTTTTGCGGGGCTTAATGAATTATCAAGTAACGGTTTCGGGCTTTTCCCTGCTTACGGCGATAAAGGATTTTTATCTTCACCGCTTATCGTTTTGATTTCGCTTATATTGCTTACAAGCGTCGGCGTTTACGGGCTTCCGCAAACGGTACACAAATATTATGCGGTAAGGGACAAAAAAGCAATAATGCAAGGCACTGTTGTCAGCACGATTTTTGCGTTTATCGTCGGTGTTTCCGCTTACTTTATCGGTTCACTCGGGCATTTATTCTACACCGAAGTTCAGACAATCGGCGGTACGGACAATATAGTTCCGCAAATGCTTAATAAAGTTATTCCGTCGGGCTTTAAGGGGCTTATCGCTGTTCTCGTTTTATCGGCGAGTATGTCAACCCTTGCGTCGGTTGCACTTGCGTCGTCTTCCGTTTTGTCTATCGATTTATATAAGGGTTCTATAAACAAAAACGCGTCCGATAAGGCAGTTACGCTTACTATGAGAATTACTTGTATCGTATTCGTTATTTTATCGGTCGCTATCGCAATATTAAATAAAAAATACCAGATTTCCGCTATCGCATACTTAATGGGGCTTTCTTGGGGTACGCTTTCGGGTTGTTTCTTCGGTCCGTTCGTTTTGGGACTATATAACAAAAAACTTACGAAGGCGGGCGCCATTTCGTCCGTTATCGGCGGTATAGTTTTAACCGCCGTGCTTATAGTAGTATTCGGCGGAATTACGGCGGGGTTTGACAGCGGTTTCGGTGCAATCCTGAAAAACGGCGTAAATAATTCGCCTATTATCGGCGTAATCTGTATGGCGTTCTCGATAATCATCACGATAGTCGTTAGTCTGTTTACTCAAAAACCGGACGATAAAGTTATCGAAAACGCTTTCGATAAAAAGATTGAAAACGTTATCGAATAGTAGTATAATAAAAACGTTAAAAACACGGAGAACAATTATGATTTGGTCTAAAGAAGAAACGCTTTCACGAAAAGAGATTGAAGAAATCCAGACGGCAAGACTTATCGAAACGGTAAACAGAGTTTACAACAACGTTCCGTACTATAAAAAGAAAATGGACGACGTGGGGCTTAAACCCGAACATATTAAGTCGCTTAAAGATTTAAGTAAGTTGCCGTTCGTTACCAAACAAGATATGAGAGATACCTATCCGTTCGGGCTTTTTGCCGTTCCGAAAAGTCAACTTGTCAGAATACACGCGTCGAGTGGTACGACGGGTAAGCCGACTGTTGTCGGGTACACTAAAAACGATATGAAAATGTGGACGGAAGCCGTTTCCCGTATCGCTTGTATGGGTGGTGCGACGGAAAAGGACGTTGCCCAGATTTGTTTCGGATACGGTATGTTCACGGGTGCGTTGGGTCTTCACTACGGGCTTGAAAATATCGGCGCGACGGTAGTTCCTTCGTCGACGGGCAATTCCGAAAAACAAATTATGTATATGAAAGATTTTGAAACGACGCTACTCGTTGCAACCCCGTCTTACGCGTTAAGACTTGCCGAAGTTGCACAGGAAATGGGTATCGACCCGAAAAAAGACCTTAAAGTCAAAATCGGCTTGTTCGGAAGCGAAATGCTTACCGACGCAATGAGAGAAGAAGTCCATAATTTCTGGGGCAAGGACATGATGGTTACGTCGAACTACGGTATGAGTGAATTGTTAGGACCTGGGGTTTCGGGCGAGTGTACCGAACTTTGCGGTATGCACATAAACGAAGACTTCTTTATTCCTGAAATAATCAATTCCGAAACGGGCGAAGTCCTACCTGAAGGGGAAAAGGGCGAACTCGTCGTTACGTGTATCAAAAAGGAAGGTATTCCGCTTATAAGATACAGAACGAAAGATATAACGAGACTTTTCTACGAACCGTGTAAGTGCGGAAGAACTTTTGCGAGAATGGAAAACTTGTCGGGAAGAAGCGACGATATGTTGAAAATCCGTGGCGTAAACGTATTCCCAAGCCAGATCGAAGAAGTTATTTTCGGATTTAGTGAACTCGGCCCGCACTATGAAATCATAATAGAAAGAGAAGGCTTTTCGGATAAACTGACGGTAAGAGTAGAACTTTTGAAAAATACCGACAGTTTCACCGAACTCGAAGCGCTTTCAAAGAACGTCAGGGCAAGGCTTAAAGTTATGCTCGGTATCGACGCAAAAGTAATGCTTGAATCCCCGAACACTCTTCAAAGGTTCGAAGGAAAAGCAAAAAGAATAAAAGATTTAAGAAACGTTAAATAAGGAAAAATCGTATGGAAGAAAAAATTATTATGCTTGGAAACGAAGCGATTGCAAGGGGGGCTTACGAAGCGGGCGTTAAAGTTTCGAGTGCTTACCCCGGCACGCCTTCGACGGAAATAAGCGAAAATCTCGCAAAATATCAGGAAGTATATACCGAGTGGGCACCTAACGAAAAAGTGGCAGTAGAAGTGGCGATAGGCGCGTCGATTTCGGGCGTGCGTTCGCTTGCCTGTATGAAACACGTCGGACTTAACGTGGCAAGCGACCCGCTTTATACCTTTTCGTATACGGGCGTTAACGGCGGTTCGGTAATCGTCGTTGCGGACGACCCGGGGCTTGCAAGTTCGCAGAACGAACAGGATACGCGTATGATTGCGCGCAGCGCGCATATTCCGCTTATCGAAGCGTCCGACTCGAACGAAGCGAAAAACTTTATTAAATTCGCTTACGAATTGAGCGAAAAGTACGATACGCCCGTTATTTTCAGAACGACGACCAAACTTTCGCACTCGCAAGGTATAGTAGAACTTTCCGAAAGGCAAGAAATACCCGACAAAAACTACGAAAGAAGCGTTCCTAAATACGTTATGATGCCGGCAAGCGCGATGAAAAGGCACGTTGTCGTTGAAGAAAGAGAAAACAGGCTTGAAAAGGACTGCTCGTCCTTTCCTATAAACAGCGTCGTTTATAACGACAGAAAAATCGGGTTTATTACGAGCGGTATTCCTTATCAGTACGTAAAGGAAGTTTTCCCGAACGCAAGTATCTTAAAACTCGGGATAATAAATCCGCTTCCTAAAAAACTTATAGAAGAGTTCGTGAACGGCGTGGATACCGTTTACGTCGTTGAAGAATTAGAACCCGTTATCGAAGAACAGGTTAAATCATGGGGACTTAACGTTATCGGTAAAGAAATATTTACAAGGCAGGGCGAATACAGCGCAAACCTTATAAAGAAAGCCTTGTTAAAGGTAGACGAACAGGCTTTCGAGAAAAAAGACGCGCCTATGCGCCCGCCGATTTTATGCCCCGGCTGTCCGCACAGAAGCGTTTTCTCGGTTCTTAATAAACTTAAAATACACGCGGCGGGCGATATAGGTTGTTATACCTTGGGTGCAGTCGCACCGCTTTCGGTTATCGATACTACTATCTGTATGGGTGCAAGTATTTCCGTTCTGCACGGTATAGAAAAAGGAAAAGGCAAAGACTTTATTAAAAACTGGGTAGCAGTTATCGGCGATTCCACCTTCTTACATACGGGCGTTAATTCGCTTATCAATATGGTATATAATAAGGCGACGGGTACGGTTATTATCCTTGACAACAGAACGACGGGTATGACGGGGCATCAGGACCACGCGGGAACGGGTAAAACTTTAAAAGGCGAAGAAACGTACGCAATCAATATGGCGACTCTCTGTAAGGCGATAGGCGTTCCGAACGTCATAGAAATAAACGCGTTCGACGTCGTTAATCTCGAAAAGACGATAAAGGAAAGCGTAAACGGAGACACTTTAACCGTCATAATAGCAAAAGCGCCTTGCGCACTCTTAAAGGGACAAAAGTTCCCGTATAAATGCGTTTCCGATAATGAAAAGTGCAAAAAGTGCGGTATGTGCCTAAAAATAGGTTGTCCTGCAATTACCAAACAGAAAGACGGCACTGTTAAAATTGACGATACGATGTGCAACGGTTGCGGATTATGTATGAGTTATTGTAAGTTCGGCGCGATTGAAAAGGTGGAAAGATAGTATGAAAAGTATGAATATTATGGTTGTAGGCGTCGGCGGACAGGGAACGCTTTTAACGAGTAGAATTATCGGTAAAACTGCGTTAAATAACGGATACGACGTAAAACTTTCGGAAGTACACGGTATGGCGCAACGCGGCGGAAGCGTGGTAACTTTCGTGCGTTTCGGCGATAAGGTCAGCGAACCCGTAGTCGAAGAAGGTTCGGCGGATATTTTAATCTCTTTTGAAAGGTTGGAAGCGTTAAGATACGCGCATTATCTTAAAAAAGACGGCGTAATCGTCGTAAACGATTGCAGAATAGACCCGATGACGGTTGTTATCGGCGTTGCCGAATATCCTGAAAACGTTATTGAAACCTTACAAAAAGAACACAAAGTTTACACTATCGACGGCATAGGCATAGCAAAAGAACTCGGCAACAGTAAAGTTCTTAATTCCGTCGTTTTAGGGCTTGGTGCAAAAATTATAGGGTTTGATAAAAAGGACTGGCTACAAGTTATTGAAAAGACCGTTCCGCAAAAAACCGTGGAAATAAACGAAAAAGCCTTCTTAAAAGGTTATGGGGAATAAAAATATGATATGGAATGAAACGAAAGAGTGTATGAGTAGAGACGAAATGTCGTCTTTACAAAGCAAAAGATTAGTGAAAATGGTGGACTACGTTTATCATAACGTAGAGTTCTACCGTAAAAAAATGCAATCGATGGGTTTATTGCCAAGCGATATTAAAGGTATAGAAGACTTAAATAAACTGCCTTTTACTACGAAAGACGATTTAAGAGACAATTACCCGTTCGGGCTTTTTGCCGTTCCGCAGTCTGAAATAGTAAGGGTGCACGCGTCCAGCGGAACGACGGGGAAGGCAACGGTAGTCGGATACACGAGAAAAGACCTTGACGTTTGGGCAGAGTGCGTCGCAAGATGCTTTACGATGGCTGGGGTAACCAGAAACGATATTATGCAAATCGCTTACGGCTACGGCTTGTTTACGGGCGGTCTCGGTGCTCACGACGGCGCGCAGAAGATAGGCGCGACGGTCGTTCCTATGAGTACGGGAAACTCGCAGAAACTTATTACTATGATGGTAGATTTCGGCGTTACCGCGCTTGCCTGCACTCCTTCTTATCTTCTCCATATCTCCGAAATATTAGAACAACAAGGTCTTTTGGATAAAATCAAATTAAGAACGGCGGTTTGCGGTGCCGAACCGTGGACGGACGAAATGAGAAAAGAACTTGAAAAGAGACTACACATAACGGCGCACGATATATACGGACTTTCCGAAGTTATGGGGCCGGGGGTTGCATGCGACTGCGAATATCATAACGGACTGCACGTCAACGAAGACCACTTCTTGCCTGAAGTTTTGGACTCGAAGACGTTTAAGCCCGTTAAAGAAGGGGAACTCGGCGAACTCGTGTTCACGACTTTAACGAAGGAAGGCTTACCGCTTTTAAGGTACAGAACGAAAGATATAACGTCTATGTATACTTCGCCTTGTCCTTGCGGAAGAACTAACGTAAGAATAGGGAAGTTTAAAGGAAGAGTGGACGATATGCTTATTATCCGCGGTGTAAACGTATTCCCAAGCCAAGTGGAAGTCGCGCTTATCGGTATTCCTGAAGTTAAACCGTATTATATGATAATTGTCGACAGAGTAAACAATCTCGATACTCTCGAAATACAGATAGAAGTCGACGAAAAATATTATATGGATGAAATAAAGGGCATTGAAACGCTTACTAAAAAAGTCGCGCACGTAATCAATCAGGCGTTAGGATTAAACGCGAAAATAACTATCGTTCAACCTAACACGCTTAAAAGAAGCGACGGAAAGGCGGTTCACGTAATCGACCATAGAAAATTATTTTAATAAAGGGGAAAAGGTATGATTTCAAAACAGTTATCGGTGTTTGTCGAAAACAGAAAAGGCAGGCTTGAAGAAGTGCTTAACGTTTTAAAAGAAAACGGCATCAACATTTTATCGTTAAGTTTAGCGGATACTACCGAATACGGTCTTTTAAGGCTTATCGTAAACGATTGCAATAAAGGTAAAGAAGCGCTGACAAAAAGCGGTTTTTCAACCCTTTTATCCGATATTCTTATCATAAAAATATCTAACATTTCCGGTAGCCTTGACGAAACGCTTAAAGTTTTATCGAAAAACGATATTTCGGTAGAATATATGTACGGTTTGTCGGTCGACGGAACGAAAGCGTCTATCGTTATCAAAACCAACGACATATTAAAAACCGACGGAATTTTCACGGCGAATAAAATCGAAACGATAGGTATCGAAGAAATCTGATAATGGTCGTCGATTTTCACACGCATATCTTTCCCGATAAAATCGCAAAAGCGACGATAGATTTTCTATCCCGTCAGGCGAATATCCCGCCGTATACCGACGGAACGGACGAAGGGTTATTGTTAAATATGGAAAAGGGCGGTATCGATATTGCCGTTTCTTTGCCCGTTTTAACAAAACCTTCGCAGTTTGACAGTATAAATAACTTCGCGCTTAAAATAAACGCAAAGTACGCCGATAAAAAGCGAAAGATAATATCTTTCGGCGGTATTCACCCGCTATGCGAAGATATTAAGGGGAAAATGCTTTTTCTGAAAAACGCGGGGTTAACAGGCGTTAAGATACACCCCGACTATCAGGGCGAATATATCGACCACGACGGGTATAAAGAGATATTAAAGTGTGCGAAAGAACTCGATATGGTAGTCGTTACGCACGCGGGGGTCGATTACGGCTTTCCAAACTCTTTACCCAAATGTCCGCCTACGTTAGCGGTTAAAGTGATTGATGAAATAAACCACGATAAGTTCGTTCTTGCGCATTATGGTGCGAACGCCGATTACGAAACGGTGTTAAATACCCTTGCGGGGAAAAACGTCTTTTTCGACACGTCGTTTACTTTTAACCAGATAGATAAAGAAACCTTTATTAAGATTATGGAAAAACACGGGGCGGATAAAATTCTTTTTGCAACCGATTGCCCGTGGCAGGACATAAAAGACAACCTAGAAACTTTTAACTCTTACGGAATAAATAAAGAAAGCGCGGATAAAATACTTTATAAAAACGCTATGAAATTACTCGGAATAGGAGAATAAAATGTCAATAAATCAAACGACTTTGGAACTCGGAAAAAAGCGTTCGATTATTCGTGAAATATTCGAATACAGCAAAAAGCGGGCGAGTGAAATCGGAAAAGAAAACGTTTTCGATTTTTCACTCGGCAACCCGTCCGTTTGTCCGCCGAAAGAAATAACCGATACTATTTTAGAACTACTTAAAACGGAAAATTCTACGCTTTTACACGGCTATACTTCGGCAACGGGCGATTTAGGGACGAGAACGGTTATTGCCGACTCAATAAAAGAAAGATTTAACGTCGATATTTCGGCGAATAATATCTATATGACGTGCGGTGCCGCCGCGTCGCTCACCATTTCTCTTAAAGCGGTGGTAAACGAAGGCGACGAAGTAGTGGTTTTTGCGCCGTTTTTTACAGAATACAGAGTTTTTGTAAATAACGCGAACGGTAAACTCGTTATTTCAACGCTTTTATCGGACACTTTCCAGATAGACGATAAAGATTTTGAAGGCAAGATTACAGCGAAAACAAAAGCGGTAATAATAAACTCGCCGAATAACCCGAGTGGCGTAGTTTATACCGAAGAAACGATAAAAAAAGTTTGCGCCATTTTAGAGAAAAAGCAAAAAGAATACAATAGCACAATTTATCTTATTGCGGACGAACCGTACCGCGAGTTGGTTTACGGGGGCGTGTTCGTTCCGTATCTTATGAATTATTACGATAACACGATAGTATGCTATTCATATTCGAAATCTCTTTCTCTTCCGGGGGAAAGAATAGGCTATATTGCGGTCAGCCCAAAGGCGACCGATAGCGAAAACGTTTATCTTTCCGTTTGCGGTGCGGGACGGTCGTTAGGATACGTATGCGCGCCGAGTTTATTTCAGCAGGTTATAAAAAAATGCGCCGACTGTAAAGTCGACGTAAGTATCTATAAAGAAAACAGAGATATTTTATATAACGCCTTAACCGAATACGGGTATAAATGCGTTAAACCGGACGGGGCGTTCTATCTGTTCGTAAAAGCGCTTGAAAAGGACGCTTACGCATTTTTTGAAAGGGCTAAAAATCACGAAGTATTAGTCGTTCCGTGCGACGATTTCGGGGTTTTCGGCTACGTCAGAATAGCCTATTGCGTCGATAAGGAAAGAATAATAAACTCTCTGCCTGCGTTTAAGAAGATTATCGAAGAATATAATAAATAAAGAAAAAAAGTAAAGAAAAAGGCTTGGCGATTGCCAAGCCTTTGATATTTTAATAGTTTCTTTATTATTTTGCGGTAAGTTCGAATAAATGTTCCTTATAGTTTTCCATACATTTTTCGATGATTTTCACCGCTTCGTTCCTGTCTGAAACTATATCGACGTTGGTATACGTTCCTTCGAGTTGTTTATACACGGAAAAGAAGTGCGTCATTTCGTCGAAAATATGCGACGGCAAGTCGTGAATACTCTTATAAGTATTGTAGTTAGGGTCTGCAAACGGAATCGCTATAATCTTTTCGTCAAGCGCGCCGTTGTCGTTCATTATGATAACGCCGATAGGGTAGCAATCTACTAAACTCATAGGAATAAGCGTTTCGGAACAGAGAATAAGAACGTCCAAAGGGTCCCCGTCGGACGCATAAGTGTGCGGAATAAAACCGTAGTTAGAAGGGTAGTGGGTTGAAGTATAAAGTATCCTGTCAAGCCTTAAAAGACCCGTCTTCTTATCCATTTCGTATTTTTGTTTAGAACCTTTGCCTATTTCAACAACGGCAATAAATTCTTCGGGTTTAACTCTTTTTGAATCGATATCGTGCCAAATGTTCATAAAAAAATCCTTTTTTTTTTATTATAACAAAATAAAAATTTTTTTTCAAGTAAATAATTTCGCCTTAAAAAATTTTTTTACGGGCGAAAAACGGGGGATTTACAGAGATATTTATTACTAAAATATAAACTATATTCTTGCCGTTTTAAGTTTTTTTTGGTATAATATAAAGTATGTACAGGGTAATACTGAAAAAGAACGAAGAAAAGAAAATATTGAACGGATACCCTTGGGTTTTTGCTAACGAAGTATCAAAAATCGAAGGCAAGGACAAACAGGGCAGTATCGCGGAAGTTCTATCCTTCGACGGGCGATTTATAGGTATAGGATACATAAACCACTATTCTAAAATAATCGTCAGAATACTTTCGTTAAAAGAAGAAGAAATCGATAAAAACTTTTTCTATAACCGCATTAAAGCGGCTAACGATTACCGACTCGAACTCGGTTATAACGATAACTACCGCGCGGTTTTTTCTGAAAGCGACTTTTTGCCGGGGCTTATCGTCGATAAGTACGGCGACTATCTTTCCTGCCAGTTTCTGACTCTCGGTATGGATATAAGAAAAGATACGATTATAAACTGTCTCGTAAAAATATTCAACCCGAAAGGCATTTACGAACGCAGCGACGTTGCGGTTAGAGAAAAGGAAGGGTTAAGTAAGGTTAAAGGCAGTCTTTTTGGCGGAAATTTCTGCCCCGTAGTCGAGATTGAAGAGAACGGCTTAAAGATGCTCGTCGACCTTGAAAACGGGCAGAAAACGGGCTATTTTCTCGACCAGAAGGAAAACAGGGATAACTTAAAGCATTACGTAAAGGATAAAACGGTGTTAGACTGTTTCTGTAACGTCGGCGGGTTTTCGCTTTGCGCAAAAAAGTACGGTGCGAAGGAAGTTTTTGCGGTGGACGTAAGCGAAACCGCACTCGATTACGTAAAGAAAAACGCCGAATTAAACGGATTTACGGTAAATACCGTTAAGGCGGACGTTTTCGAACTTTTACGCGATTACCGTAGAGAAAACAAAAAGTTCGGCGTAGTAATATTAGACCCGCCCGCGTTTACAAAATCGGTGGACACCGTGAAAGAAGCCGTTAAAGGGTATAAAGATATAAATATATGCGGACTGAAACTTATTAAAAAGGGCGGATATTTAATAACTTGCAGTTGTTCGCAACACCTGTCTATTACTTCGTTTATCAATATGATAGAAGAAAGCGTTAAAGAAAGCAAAGTAAAAGCAAAAATAGTGGAATTAAGGACGCAGGGCAAAGACCACGCACCGCTGATCGGCGTAGATACGGGGCTTTACCTTAAAGTCGCGATATTAAAGATTTTATAAAGGGGATAAATAAATGAGTGATTGTTCACACGATTGTTCTAACTGTTCTTCGAATTGTAGCGAAAGACAGGACTTAAAAGAAAAGACCAACGAATTAAGTAATATTAAAAAAATAATCGGCGTAGTAAGCGGAAAAGGCGGGGTGGGTAAATCCCTGATAACTTCGCTTCTTGCCGTCGAAAGCCAAAGAAAGGGCAATAAAACGGCGATTTTGGACGCGGATATAACGGGCCCGTCTATTCCTAAAATGTTCGGTATTAAAGAAAAAGCGGGTTCAATGGACGGAAAACTCATTATGCCCGTTTGTTCTAAAACGGGTATAGAAATTATGTCGATTAACCTTTTACTCGACAACGAAGAAGATCCCGTTGTTTGGCGTGGGCCTGTGATTGCGGGCGCGGTTAAACAGTTTTATACCGACGTCGTTTGGAACGACGTGGACTATATGTTCGTCGATATGCCACCGGGAACGGGCGACGTTCCGCTTACCGTGTTTCAGTCGCTTCCCGTTGACGGAATAATTATCGTAACGTCCCCGCAGGATTTAGTTTCAATGATAGTCGGAAAGGCGGTTAAAATGGCAAAACTTATGAATATTCCCGTTCTCGGAATAGTAGAAAACTACTCGTATTTTACTTGCCCTGACTGTAAGAAACACTATAATATTTTCGGCGAAAGCAAGATTGAAAAGACAGCCGAAAAATACGGGATTAAAAATATCGCGAAACTTCCGATTGATCCGGAGTTTGCAAAGATTGCGGATAAAGGATTAATCGAACTGTTTGAAGGCGATTATCTGTCGGAATTATCTGATAAGTTATAAAAAATCAAAATATAAAAGAGTGTATCAAAAACCGATACACTCTTTAATTTTTATTAAACTAAATAATAAAGCCGAGCCCGAAAACGACGGCGACGCAGATTAAGGCAACGAGTGCCATATTGACCTTGAAATAAGACAATAAAAGCGCTATTGCCGTGCCGATAACTGCCGTGTGAATATTTCCCGTGCAATAAAAGATTGCGGGGAAGGTAACGGCGGTTAAAACGGCGTAAGGTATATAAAATAAAAACGATTTTATAAACCTCGACTTTATTTGTTTTCTGAAAAATAAAAGCGGTATAACTCTCGGAAGATAAGAAGCAAGCGCCATTGCGATTAAACAATAAATATAATATTTCATACGCTTTCACCTTCCTTAATTTCGTCTTCTTTCAGGGGGAAGAGTAGCGAACAAACGGCGGACGCTACGATTGCGACAATCATAAACTTTAAGCCTTCGTGCAACGCTTTAATATACGGAATATAGTAAAAGCAACACGATAAAAAAAGCGAGATTAAAATGGTAATCGTTATCGGTAAACTCTTTTTGGCGGGCGGAATAATAATCGCGATAAACATACAGTAAAGTGCGATATTCATTGCCGTTTGCACCGTTTCCGGCAGGACGTTTCCACAAAGTCCGCCGAGAAGAGTGCCTATCGTCCAACCGAAATACGGGGTTATCGATAGCCCCATAAAATACTTAAAGCAAAGCCCGTTTTTTCTGCTGTTTGCAACGGCGAATATTTCGTCCGTTATAAAAAAACTCATAATAAGTCTTTTACCCGTACTTAAATTTTCGCTGAAATATTGCGAAAGAGTTAAACTCATTAAAAGATATCTCGAGTTGATAAGCAAAACGGTAAAAAACAAAACGACGACGGAAGACGACGCAAAGATTAGCATAACGCCTTCGAACTGCCCCGCGGAAGTAAGGTTCGTGCCTGAAATCACGGTGGCAAGTAATATTGAAAGCCCGTTTGAAGTTACGAGTATTCCGAACGCGAACGACACCGCAAAATAGGCAAAACATATAGGAAGCCCGTCCTGAACTCCGTTTTTAAAAGAAAAGAGTTTTTTCATCTTTTGTATATTACCATAATTAACCTAAAAAAACAAACGGAAAACTGCCCGTGAAAAAAATATTTAAAAAGTATTGCTTTTAAATTTTTTATATGATATAATCATTTCAATAAGGGGTGTGTTATGAAAAAGATATATGATTTAGAGTATGAAATAAAAGATTACGAAACGGAAGACGTTTTGGCTACTTCCGGCGAAACCGTGGTTGAAGACCCGTATACGCCGTATTACTGATAGGCTTATGACAAAATAAGCGGTTTTTTCTCAAAATAGAATATTTTATTATAATTCTTATTACGATATTATGTAATAAGAATTTTTTTATTTTGGGGACAATTATGAACGTTAAAGATTTAATTAAAGGTTTAAATTACGTAAAAACGAAAGGGAACGTCGATATTGAAATAGACGAAATCACCTGCAACAGTAAAGAAGCGCATAAAAACTCGCTTTTTATCTGTATCAAAGGTAATAATTACGACGGGCATACTTTTTTAAAAGAAATTGAAAACAACGGTTGCCGTTGCATAATTTCCGAAACGGAATTAGACAGCGCTATTACTCAGATTATAGTAAAAGACAGCAGAATAGCAATGGCGTCCGTATCTTCGATTTTTTATAATCACCCGGAAAAGAAACTTAAACTTATAGGTATCGTTGGAACGAACGGCAAAACGAGTGTTTCTCATATTATCGCGAAGATTTTAAATTACGGCAATATTAAATGCGGGATTATAGGCACTCTCGGGTCGTACTATAACGGTAATTACGTTGAACCGTCGCTTACTACACCTGACCCCATTAACCTATACAGAATATTAAACGATATGGTGGAAGACGGAATAAAAGTCGTTGCGGTGGAAGTTTCTGCGCACGCCGTTTACTATAAAAAAATATACGGGATTAACTTCGATATCGGGGTGTTTACCAACTTAACGCAGGATCATCTCGACTTTTTTAAGACGATGGACGAGTACGGAAAAGTTAAAAAAAGTTTTTTCGATAATAACCTATGTAAGTATATCGTATCTAACAGCGACGACGAGTTAGGAAGAGAAATCGGCAAAAAGAAGAACGCCGTTTCTTACGGGATAAAAAACCCCGCCGATATTTTCGCAATGAACGTTAAGTATAACGGGGTAGGAAGTACGTTTATTTTAAATCTTTTCGATTGCGTGTATAACGTAGAACTGAAAATGATAGGCGAAATAAACGTTTATAACGTGCTTGCGTCGGCGACGGCGTGCGCGCTTTCGGGTATGAAAACCGACGATATTTATAAAGCGATATTAAATCTTTCTTACGTCGAGGGACGGCTTGAACGGGTATTTTCCAAAAACTTCGATATATACGTCGATTACGCGCACACCCCCGACGGGCTTTATAAGGCGATAACTTCACTTAAACCTATGGCAAAAGGACGGCTTATCTGCGTGTTCGGGTGCGGTGGAAACAGGGATAAAAGTAAGCGCGAAATAATGGGCAGAATAAGCGGTGAAAACGCAGACTTAACTATAATAACTTCCGATAATCCACGATACGAAGAACCTATGGACATAATTTTCGAAATAGAAAAGGGTGTTTTATCGGTAACAAAAAATTACGTTTTAATTCAGGACAGAAAATCGGCTATTGAATACGCGATAGAAAAGGCAAAAGACGGCGATATTATTCTCGTCGCGGGGAAAGGAAGCGAAAAGTATCAGGAAATACTCGGCGTAAAAAGTTTTTATAACGATAAGGAAACGATAGGGGCGTTGACAAATAAATTACAATGAAAACGAAAATTATTTTATCAATTATTACCTATGTAATAAGTTTGATTTTAGGTAAACTTTTTATTAAACTTTTTAGGAAAATAAAACTTTTTCAGCCCGTTTACGAATACGTAAGCGAACACGAAGGAAAAAAGGGAACGCCGACTATGGGCGGACTCTTTTTTATTTTGCCGTCGGTAGTTTTGGCGTTTATTTTTTTCGGTGAAAACAGTTTTCTGTCTAAAATGGCGGTCGTTTTAATCGTTGCCTTTTTATTTATAGGGTTTTTGGACGATTTTATAAAAATCAAGTATAAAAAGAACGAAGGCTTAAAACCCTATCAGAAGATATTTTTTCAGTTGGGCGTTTCCCTTGTTGCGGGAATATACGCCTATAAAAACGGGCTTACTTATTTTTATATTCCTTTTTTTAATTCTACGGTAAATCTCGGTTTTTTTACCGTGATTGCCGTTCTTTTTATTTACCTTGCGACTACTAATTGCGTAAATCTTACCGACGGGTTAGACGGGCTTTGCGGAAACGTTTCGCTTTTTTATCTTGTGTTTTTGTCGGCAATAATGATTTTAGAAAGGGAAAACAACGCGATATTAAACGCGGAAGAAGTGGACAACCTGTTATATATTAACTTCGCGCTTATCGGCGGAATTCTCGCCTTTTTATGCTACAATACCAACAGAGCAAGCGTGTTTATGGGGGACACGGGGTCGCTATCTTTAGGAAGTGCTATAACAGCGTTAAGTATTTTTTCGCTTAACGGGTTATTTATTCCCGTTTTAGGAATAATGTTCGTAGTGTCCGGCATATCAGTTATTATACAAGTATCGTATTATAAAAAAACGAAAAAGCGCGTCTTTTTAAAAGCGCCTTTTCATCATCATTTGCAACTAAAAAACATCACCGAAGGGAAAATATCTTTTTTCTATTCCTTAATAACGGTTTTAGCGGGCTTAATTTCGATACTTGTTTACTTGTGAGGTAAAATGTATTTAAAAAATCAAGTATTTTTGGTTCTCGGCATTTCTAAAAGCGGATTTTCCGTAAGTAATTATCTTTTAGATAACGGCGTAAAAACTTATATCTACGAAGAAAAATCAAGCGATAAAATCGACGAAGCGATACGCTTTATCGTAAATAAAGGCGCGATAAGGCTTAATAAAGAAAACGTTTTTTCAGCACTCGATACTATAGATATTTTAATAATAAGCCCCGGCGTTCCGATAAATCACGAAGTATGCGTTGAAGCAAAGAATAAAAACGTGCGTATTATGGGCGAAATGGAGTTTTCTTTTGCCGTATTTTATCCGACAATCGTCGCTATAACGGGAACTAACGGAAAGACTACCACGGTATCCGTATTAGATAATATCTTTAAGAATTATAACCTTAACTATAAAACGGTAGGCAACATAGGAAATCCCGTTTCAAACGAAATTGCTTCCGCCGATAAAAACACGGTTTTTCTAACGGAAGTTTCGAGTTTTCAGTTGGAAAGCATTTCGCATTTTACACCGCATATCGCCTGTATTTTAAATATCAGTCCCGACCATCTTGAAAGGCATTATAATTTTTCAAACTACGTATTCTTAAAAAAGAGAATATATAAAAACCAGCGCGAAAGCGAGTATACCGTGTTAAATTACGACGACGAGATTTTAAAAGACGTGGAACACGAAACGAAAGGAAAAGTCGTTTTTATTTCGACAAAAGAAGTGGTTGACGGCGGATACATGGAAGGAAACGATCTTTATTTTAAGGGCGAAAAAATCATTTCAACGGACGAAATCACGATAAAAGGCTTACATAATTTATATAATATTCTTTTTGCTATCGCGGTATCGAAAATTATGGGAATACCGACGGAAATCATTAAAGAAGGCATAACGTCTTTCCGCGGTGTTAAACACAGAATAGAATTAGTTTTTGAAAATAACGGCGTTAAATACTATAACGACTCAAAGTCCACGAACACTTTTTCCTGTATTACGGCGATAGAATCGATGGTGGGTCAAACCGTTTTAATTATCGGCGGAAGCGAAAAGGGTGAAGACTATAAATCGCTTTTTGAAAAGATAAAAATAAGCGACGTAAAACACGTTGTAATAACGGGCGCTTCTAAATACAATATGTTAAAAGACTGTATGGCGGTCGGCTATCATAACGTTACGGTTATAGAAGATTTTTACGAAGGGATAAAGGTTGCCGATATGCTTGCTAAAAGCGGGGACAACGTGCTTTTCAGTCCGGCGTGTGCAAGTTTCGATAAGTTCAATAACTTCGAAGAACGTGGCGAAGAGTTCGTTAAAACGGTTAAGGAACTGCAATAAAATGAAACCGCTAACGTTAAAAAAAACGGAACGGGGCGATTTTCTTTTGTTGGTTTTTGTAGTACTTCTTTCCTTAATCGGCACGCTTTTTATTTATTCGGCAAGCAGGTACTCGGCGGAAAATACTTATAACGACAGTCTGTTTTTCGTAAAAAAACAGGTAATAGGCATAATTCTCGGCGTAATTTCAATGATTTTTGCCTGTAATTACGACTACAATAAACTAAAAAAGTTCAATATTCCCGTCGCAATTATTTCGGTTATTCTTTTAGCACTCGTATTCGTTCCTAATATCGGCATAGAAAATTACGGTGCAAAACGGTGGATATCTTTTGCGGGCGTATCCTTACAGCCTTCCGAAATCGCAAAGTTTTCGCTTATTCTTTTCTGTGCTACGGCAATTTCAAAAAACCCAGACAAACAAACGGGGTTTAAGGGGTTTATTCCGCTTTTATTATTCGGCGGTTTAATCTGCTTTTTAATAATTACCGAACCGAATATGTCGATAACTATTTGTTGCGTGCTATTACTTTTTACGCTAATATTCGCGTCGGGAATAAAGATCAGATATCTTCTTATCTTGGTTGTGCCCGCGTTTGTCTTCGGCGTTATTCTGATTTTAATCGAACCGTATCGACTTAAAAGGTTGCTTGCTTTTATTAACCCGTGGTCAAGTCCTAAAGGCGAAGGTTATCAACTGTTACAATCTTTATACGCGTTAGGGTCGGGCGGAATGTTCGGCGTGGGACTATTTAACTCGCGACAGAAATATAATTTTCTGCCGTTTGCCGAATCGGACTTTATTCTGTCCATCATAGGCGAAGAAATAGGGTTTTTCGGAATATTACTTTTCTTTTCGCTATTACTTTTTATAGTTATACGTGGGCTGATTATAGCGTCCAGATCGAAAAACGTTTTCGGCTTTATTCTCGCTATCGGAATAACTTTAATATTCGGTATACAGGTTATAATAAACGCACTCGTCGTATCGGGCAGTATTCCGCCGACGGGTCTTCCGCTTCCGCTGGTATCGAGCGGTAATACTTCAATCATAATTTTTATGACTGAAATGGGCATACTTTATAACGTTTCAAAACAAGGAACGATAACATTTTAACAAAATAATCCATAGTATAAATTATCTTAAATTAAAGGTAGTTTATTTTATGGATTTTTTCTCTATAACGGGCGGAAGAAGATTAAGCGGAAAAATACGAGCCGAAAGCGCCAAGAACGCAATACTTCCCATGATGGCGTGCGCCGTGCTTACGAAGGAAAAAGTGATAATAAGGAATTGTCCTTATATTAAGGACGTTTTATCAATGAAAGAGATTTTAGAGTACATGGGCGCGAAAGTCTTCTTTTCGGGCGACGGCGTAATTATCGACGCTTCAGACTTAAAACGGTTCGAAGTGCCGTCTTTTTTATCGAAAAAATTGCGTTCGTCTATCTATATGCTGGGTTCGGTTCTCGCGGTAAACGATAAATTAAAAATATCTTTCCCCGGGGGATGCGATATCGGGGCAAGGGCTTTCGATATTCATTTGGACGGGTTAAAAAAGTTAGGCGTTGACGTTATCGAAGAAGAAGGGTGTATTTTGTGTCGAAGGGAAAAGATTAAGGGGTCGGAAATAACCTTAAAATACCCGTCCGTCGGGGCGACGGAAAATCTTATTATCTGTTCAACCCTTTGCGAAGGAAGTACGGTTATTAAAAACTGCGCGAAAGAACCCGAAATTACCGACCTTATCCGCTTTCTTAAAAAGATGGGCGCAAAAATCTACGGCGAAGGGACGGGGGTTATACGGATAGAAGGCGTAAAGAAACTTAACGGCGTTGAATATACGCCGATAGGCGACAGAATAGAAGCGGGAACTTATATTCTCGCGTCTCTTATTTCGGGCGGGGAAATAGAAATATCAAACGTTTTACCGCAAAATATTTGTTCACTTCTCAATTATTTTTGCAATAACACTTGTAAAATACGTATAAGTAATGATATAATATATATAAAAAAAGAAGAAAGTTTTTCGGGGCTTTACGTTTCAACGGGTCCGTATCCTGATTTTCCTACCGACTTGCAACCCGTGATAACGGCGTTCTGCACGGTCGCGGATGGGAAGTCGGTTATAAGAGAAAACGTCTTCGAAAACCGATTTTTATACGCTTACGAATTGAAAAAGATGGGGGCGAATATAAAAATCGACAATAACGTGGCGTACGTTTCGGGTGAAAAAAAACTTTACGGCGCTAACCTTTACGCAAAAGATTTAAGGGGCGGTGCGGCGCTTATCGTCGCGTCCTTAACGGCGGAAGGCGAATCGAAAATATTCGGCACGGAATATATCGACAGGGGTTATTATAACCTTACGGAAAAACTATCGCTTTTAGGTGCCGACGTAAAAAGGAATTATGAGAATTAAAAAGATTTTAATACCGATTATTTCGGCAATATTCTTAATAACGGTTATTTGCGTGTCTTTATCCGCGTTTACTGTAAAAGAAGTAAACGTGTCTTTCTCTACCTTCGTAAAGCAGGACGGGGCGCAAGATATTCAGGAATCGCTTAATAAATATAACGGTAAAAATCTTCTCTTTATTAAAACCGATAGAATAATAAACGAAATTGAAGAAGACCCGTATTTTAAGGTGTCTTCTATAAAGAAAGACTTTCCCAACGTCTTAAAGATATCGATTGAAGAAAGAAAGGAAGTTTTCGTTATCGAATATAAGAATAAAGAATATTTTGCCGACTGTGAAGGCAGGATTTTGTCGAAAGTAAAAGGGGACGATTATCATAACTGCCTTTACGTTCAGTTTAAGAACGTGGACGTTGAAGATATAACTGTCGGCGAAAAGATTGAAAGCGACGATATAAACGTTATATCGACCGCGCTTGATATCGTTTATAAAAACGCTAATTTCGGTAGCGTTAAAACCGTTTTAATCGAAAAGGTTTTCGACGGGGATAATCATATAAACCTTACTTTTAACACCTATTCTTCGGTAGAAATAGTTGTATATAAAGCCGAACGTTCGGGTGCTGAAA
The DNA here is from genome assembly GCA_017445995.1 of Clostridia bacterium. GTDB lineage: Bacteria > Bacillota > Clostridia > Christensenellales > Borkfalkiaceae > UBA1259. Next base: position 34,588 of record JAFSRT010000022.1, on the reverse strand, counting down.
AAACCGCGAAAGCGTTTGAACTTTATAATCAGGAAAACAACGATTACAGAAAATCTAACAATAAAATTATTGCGCACGACCTTGACGGGGAAGAAGATTTCAAGGTCGTTTGGAGCGAGTAGGTTGACATGAAAAAAAAGCAAGCAGTCGTTCTCGACGTGGGTTCGTCAAAGATTTCGGCGTATATCGGCGAAAGAAGTATAAACAACACCTTTTTAATCAAAGGTCAGTCTTCCGTTGAATACGAAGGGTTTTGCGACGGCGCGTTTATCGACGAAGAACAATTTGACGAAAGCGTAAGGCTTCTTATCGAAAACGTTTCGAAGTTTTCGCACGACCCGATTGACACCGTGTACGTCGGTATTCCGGGGGCGTTTACAAGCGTTATCGTGCGTGAAAGCCAGATTTCCTTTCCGAAAAAACGTAAGATAGACAATAGCGATATCGATACTTTATACGATTCGGCGTTCGTTTTATCGTCTTCGTCTTCAACGCTTATTTCAAGGTCGGCAATCTACTACGAGTTGGACGATTTCAGAAGAATAAACAATCCGATAGGATATATAAGCGAAACTCTTAAAGGTAAACTTTCCTTTATCGTTTGCGACAATTATTTTATAGAAAAAATCGTTAAACCGCTTAAAGAAGAGAAAGTTATTACCGTTAAATGTATTCCTACGGCGTTTGCGGAAGGTATGTATTTAGTGGACGCGTCGGTAAGGGACAGAATTGCACTCGTTTTGGACGTTGGGTACATTTCTTCGACGCTTGCCGTTATTCAGGGCGGTGGAATACTGTATCAGAAATCTTTCCCGTTCGGCGGTGGAATAATTACGGGTTCTATTGCGAACAAGTACGATTTAGACTTTAACGTGGCGGAAACCGTAAAGAGAAAAGTTAATTTATGTTCGTCGTCAAACGGCAAGGGTTATTATAACGTAATCGACGCGGAAAACGGCGAATATTATCCATCGGAAGAAATTAAAAGTATCGTTATAAACTGTATTGACGATTTATGCGAACAGATTTTCGACGCGTTAGAAGAGTTTAAGATAACTCTTCCCGAATACGTATCTCTTATGATAACGGGCGGTGGTATTTCCTATTTAAGGGGTGCAAAGGAACGCGTTTGCGAACGCTTGGGACTTTCGGTTGATATATTAAAACCGACCGTTCCGCTTATGGACAAGCCCGTTTGTTCGTCTTATCTGTCGCTATTAGATATCGCTTTAAGATAAATTAAAAGGAGAAATTATGGAAGGACAAGATAATTTTAAGGTTAATTCGGCGGTTATAAAAGTCGTCGGCGTAGGCGGTGGCGGTGGAAACGCCGTAAACAGTATGATTGATTCCAACGTCGGTAGCGCAAGGTTTATTGCGATAAATACCGACAGTCAGGCTTTACTCCGTTCGAAAGCGGACGAAAGAATACAGATAGGTGAAAAACTTACGAAAGGGCTTGGCGCGGGCAGTAATCCGAACATCGGCGAAGCCGCGGCGGAAGAAAGTAAGGAACAGATAGCCGCAATGCTTGAAGGAACGGACCTTTTGTTTATCGCATCAGGTATGGGTGGCGGAACGGGTACGGGCGCTGCCGCGGTTATTGCGAGAATAGCGAGAGAAATGGGTATTTTAACCGTTGCCGTCGTTACTAAACCGTTTTCTTTTGAAGGTAAAGTAAGAAACGCCAACGCGAATATCGGTATCGCTAATCTTAAAAAATACGTCGATACTTTGGTTATTATTCCGAACGATAAACTTTTAGAGTTCTTGCCTGAACAAATCAGTATGTTGGACGCTTTTAGGGTTGCGGACGATATGTTAAAACAAGGTATAATCGGTATCGTCGATTTAATCGACACTTCGTCGCTTATTAACCTTGACTTTGCCGACGTTTGCACCGTTATGAAAGATAAAGGACTTGCGCACATGGGCATAGGTAGGGCAAAAGGCGAAAAGAGAGTAATAGAGTCCGTTCGTCAAGCCGTATCGAGTCCGCTTCTTGAAACCACGATTGAAGGCGCAAGGGCGGTTATACTCAACGTAACGGGCGGAAAAGACCTTAAACTTAACGAAGTAAGCGAAGCGGCGCAGTTGGTTCAGGGCATAATCGACGATTCGGCAAACATCATTTTCGGCGCGACGATAGACGAAAATATGTCGGAAGAAATAAAAATCACGGTTATCGCAACGGGCTTTATTTCTAACGAAGAAAAATTAAAAAGAAGGGAAGAACTTGCTTTAAAACCTGCGATTTCGGTCGAAAAACCGATTGAAGAACAGCAAGGGCTTCCGATACTTGAAAATATCGAAAAAGTTGAAAAAGAAGAAGCGAAAGCCGTTGAAACGGTAGAAGAAAAAGTTGAAGAAAACACCGAACCTAACGTCGCGTTTACCGACGTTTCGGAAAAAAGAAAACTACCGAAGTTTATGGAAAAACTTTTCAAAAAGAATAAATAAAAAACAATACGAAAGCCCCCCGAAAGATAAGTTCTTTCGGGGGGCTTTAATTTTGTTTAAAATTAAAAATTATAGTAAAGATATTACGCCGAGATATTCGATATCGGGTCTGTTTTTAGAATCGCCTTCGGCTAAAACGAATCCTTTTTTATAGATTATTCCGCCCGCTTTTTTTACGAGTTCGGTAAGACCAATAAGGCTTTCGCCCGTTGAAATTACGTCGTCTATTATTCCGACTTTTTTGCCCTTAATTAAATCTACGTCGTGCTTTGATAAAAACAACTGTTGCGGAACGCCCGTCGTTATAGACGAACCGTAAGACACGGAAATCCCGTCCTGCATATATAACTTTTTAGATTTTCTCGCAACGGCGTAAAACGGCATATTCATTTCTCGCGCGCAAACGTGGGCAAGTTGAAGCCCTTTCGATTCGGCGGTAATAAGAACGTCGCACCCCGTCATTTTTTCAGCGAGAAGTTTACCGCAATATTCAGTTAAATCGGAGTTGCCGTGAAGATTGAAAAAGGCAATGTTGATACCGCTCGGAAGCGTTAAAATCGGCAATTTTTCTTTTCTGTTGCAAATATCTACTTCGTAAAATTTTTCCATAGGTTTTGTCCCTTGTGTGTTTTTCTTTATTTTATCACTTTTTTTCTATTTTGTCTATTATAAACATAAAATATTTTCATTTCGCATATTTTTACTTATGGGTGGTGGCTATGAATTATTATGCGAACGATATTAAAACCGTAGTATCGTTTTTTAACAGCGATACCGATAAGGGAATAAACGGAAAAACCGTAGTAAAAAACAGAGAAAAGTTTGGCGAAAACGTTATTTTAAAAACCAAAAAAGTAAGGCTGTTTGAAAAGATTTTTTCCGCCTTAATTGAACCTATGATGCTGATTTTAATATTCAGTTTTATAATCGCGTTCGGGTCGTCTTTCGGGCAGTATTTAAAAACGGGCAAGTTCGATATCGTTGAAAGTATAGGCATTTTGTTTTCTATCGTTTTATCGGTGGTTATAACGATAATAATGGAAAACAGTTCGGAAAAAGCCTTTTTGTCGTTAAGTAAAATGTACGAAAGCGTTTTAGTAAAGGTTATTAGGGACGACAAAATAACTTTCATTTCCCAAAAAGAAATCGTCTGCGGGGACGTGGTGTTTTTAGAAAGCGGGGACAAAGTGGTCGCCGACGGAAGGCTTATTCTATCCGATAATCTTTCAGTCGACGAATCGTCCTTAACGGGCGAAAGCGTGCCGTCTAAAAAGAACGCCGATTTAAAAATTAGCGCAAACTCTAATTTGGCGGAAAGAACTAACTTCGTGTTTTCGGGAACTTACGTAACGTCCGGCAACGGCAAAATGATTGTTACCGCTGTCGGAAACCGCACGGAAATAGGCAATATTGCAAAAGAACTCGAAAATAAAAAAGAAAGCAATTCACCGCTTACTTATAAACTCAATAAACTAACTAAATCCATAACGGTAACGGGCGTCATTATTTCGGTTTTATTATTTATTCTGTCTTTATTTAAACTTTACTTTAAAAACGCGATAACCTTTTATAATATCGAAAGTTTATTTATGCAAAGTATAATAATGATAGTTGCGATAGTTCCCGAAGGATTACCGACGATAGTCGCCGTTTCTCTTGCGCTTAATATGATAAAACTCGCAAAGAAAAACGCGTTGATAAAAAAAATGATAGCGACGGAAACTGCGGGAGCGGTCAGCGTTATATGTTCGGACAAAACGGGAACTTTGACTAAAAACAAAATGAGTGTGGACTGCGTTTGTTATAGCGATTACTGTAATAAAAACGACTTTAATATAAAAGAAGTTTTATTGCAAAATTTCATAATAAACAGCACGGGCGACACCGAAGAAAAAAACGGTGAAGACATATATAAGGGCAACGGAACGGAATGCGCGCTTATATCGTTTGTTAAGCGTAAAAATAAAGGTTTTAACTATAAAAAATACCGTGAAAGTTATAAAATAACACATAGAGTTCCGTTTAGTAGCGATATCAAGTATATGGAAACGACGGTTGATTATAAAGGACATTATAGAACGCTGCTTAAAGGCGCGCCCGAAGTGGTGTTAGACAGGTGCGAATTAAGTCCCGACGTAGTTTCCGCAGTCAAGAAAAAGATAAGTTTTTACCAGAAGAAATCTAAACGAATACTGTGTTTTGCACATAACGACGGAGAAGAAAAGTTTATTTACGACGGGTTTTGCGTTTTATCGGACGAAATACGCGACGAAGTAAAAGAAGCGATAAAAGTCTGCAAGAGTGCGGGAATAAAAATCAAAATGCTAACGGGCGACAATTATAACACCGCGTTATCGATTGCCAACGAACTTAATATAACTTGCGGCGAACATCAGGTAATTAACGGCGCGGAAATAGAAAAAATGTCGGAGTCTGAACTTATTAAAATACTGCCGAAAATCACCGTTATTGCAAGAAGTACGCCCATCGTAAAATTAAAGATAGTAAACGCGCTTAAAAAGACGGGCGAAGTGGTGGCAGTTACGGGGGACGGAATAAACGACGCGCCAGCCGTTAAAAACGCCGATATCGGCTTTGCTATGGGCAAAAGCGGTAGCGAAATAACCAAAGAAGCGGCGGACGTGGTTTTACTTGACGACAGTTTCGAAACGATTGTCAACACCGTGTCGTTCGGGCGTAATATATATAGGAATATTCAGCGTTTTATCGTTTTTCAGTTATCGGTAAACGTTTCGGCTTTGCTTTTTATTTGCGTATGTTCCTTTTTAGGGCAAAATCCACCCTTTAACACGCTTGAACTACTTTGGATAAATATTATTATGGACGGACCGCCCGCGCTTACTTTGGGGCTTAATAAAATCAATAACGACCTGCTAAACGAAGCGCCTATTAAAAAAGACAGAAGTATCCTTTCAAAAAATATGCTGATACGAATAATTTTTAACGGCGTTTTTATAAGTACGATTATGATTTTACAGTATTTTTATAACTTTATTAAAGTGCCTGATACTGAAAAGAGCGGGGTAATATTTACTCTCTTTATTCTCTTTCAATTAGCAAACGCCTTTAACTGCCGAGAACTCGGCAAAAAAAGTATATTTTCGGGGCTTAAAAATAACCGCATTATGGCGATAACCTTTTTAATAACCTTTATTTTGCAGATAATAATCGTTTCCTTTTTTAACGGGTTCTTTTCCGTTTCGAAAGTGTCGTTTTTATCTTTTATAAAAGTGTTTTTTCTGTCTTTTTCGATAATTTTCATTACTGAAATATGTAAGGCGCTATATAGAAAAATTCTAAAAAACAAATAAAAAAACAAATGGAGCATAAACTAAACTATATGGCGGAAATTAAAATAAGCGATAAAACGGAAAAAGAAAGAAACCTTTTATATATACAAAACCACTTAAAGTGCCTTTCGGGGCATTTAGGGTTTTCATGTGAAATAAGTAATTCAGGAGACAGAACTCTCTTAACGGTCAACTGTCCCGATTATTATGCGGACGTCGTCGCAATCGAAATAAATGATAAACTGTCGGAAATTATCGCAATCAATTATAAATACGATTTTTTTAAAAAACGCGTAAAAATCTGCGGTCTTCGTGACGTAGAGTACGAAATACTGATGGCAAGCATAATTTCTGCCGATTTAGATGACGATAAAAAATACGTTTTCAATAAAATAAAAGACGAAAAAAATATTTATATGGACGGTTTCTTTAATTTCCGATTAAAAAACCTTAAAAACAAGTGGGAAGAAATCGTTTCGTATATTCCGCACTATTTTATAAACAGTCAGTTAAAAGATTTTATTTCATACCTTTTAGAAAGTAAAAAGAAAAAGGTCTATATAGATAACGGCAAAGTTTTCGACAATAACTATAAAAGGCTTAAAAGGTGCGAATTGTTAGACGGCGACTGTGTGAACATAGTAAGGGAAGTGATTTTAAGTAATTGCGGTCAAGTGGAACTAAACGGCGAACTTCCGAAGGAAGACGAAGTCTACCTAAAAGAGTACTACGGCGATAAAATAATTTTTTCGCAAAGATATTTCGTGTAAAATCGTTGACAAAAAGGCGTTTTTAGGGTAATATATACGTAATTAAATAAGTTTTCGGACAAGTAGCGCGATAAAAGTTCTAAAGAGAGTGAACCGTCGGTGTAAGGTTTGCGTTCGGTTGTCGCAGTCGAAACCACCGGAATCATCAGTTGCCGAACTATAAACGGGAAAGAGTGGTTTTTGCCCTTCGGGCAAAGGCAAATAAGGTGGAAACACGGATTTTATTCGTCCTTATGCAATTTTGCATAAGGATTTTTTTATAAGGAGAAAGATATGAAAATTACACTTAAAGACGGAAGTTTTATCGAGTATGAAAACAGTATTTCCGTTGCGGAAGTCGCAAAGAACATTTCGGAAGGGTTATATAGAAACGCCGTTTGCGCCAAGGTCGATAACGAATTAGTCGATTTATCTTACGTTATCGATAAGGACTGCGAACTTTCGATTTTAACACTTAAAGATAAAGAAGGTTTGCAAGTTTACCGCCACACCTGTTCGCACGTTTTAGCGCAGGCGGTAAAAAATATTTATCCGACGAGTAAACTTTCAATAGGACCTACTATAGAAAACGGGTTTTATTACGATATCGAATTCAAAACGCCGATTACTCAACAGGATTTGACGAAAATCGAAGAAGAAATGAAGGACATAATTAAAAGCGATTTGCCTATCGAAAGGTTTGTGTATTCTAAAAAAGACGCGCTTAAAATTATGAAGGACTTTTCCGAACCGTATAAAGTAGAACTCATTAACGAATTACCGCAAGGAAGCGTTATTTCCTTCTATAAACAGGGCGATTTTATGGATTTATGCCGTGGACCGCACCTTCCTTCGACGGGGATGATTAAGGCGTTTAAATTGACGTCTATTACCGGCGCTTACTGGCGTGGGGACGATAAGAACAAAATGCTTACGAGAATATACGGCACGGCGTTCGGTAAAAAGAGTGAACTCGACGAATATCTTACTTTACTTGAAGAAGCAAAGAAAAGAGACCATAACAAACTCGGCAGAGAACTCGGTATATTTATGACGGAAGAAGTTATAGGTCAAGGTCTTCCTATTCTTATGCCGAAAGGTGCGAAGATATTGCAGATACTTTCCCGTTTCGTTGAAGACGAAGAAGAAAAGCGCGGGTTTATGATAACCAAAACCCCGAATATGGCGAAAAACGACTTATACAGAATATCGGGGCACTGGGATCATTACAGAGATAAAATGTTCATTATCGGGGACGAAAACTCGCCGGAAGCAATGGCACTCCGCCCGATGACCTGTCCTTTCCAGTATCAGATTTATAAAAACGGATTAAAGAGTTATAGGGATTTACCGTGTAGGTACAGCGAAACGGCGACCGAATTCCGTAACGAAGCAAGCGGTGAAATGCACGGACTAATAAGGGTTCGTCAGTTCACGCTTTCCGACGGACATATTATCTGTACGCCTGAACAGGTCGAAGAAGAGTTTAAGCGTTGTTTAGACTTATCTTACTATTTCCTTGACTGTTTAGGTATGAGAGAAGACGTAACTTTCCGTTTTTCTAAACGCGGAAAATCGAATAAAGCAAAATATATCGATAACGACAAAGCGTGGAACGACACCGAAGCGCTTATGAAAAAGATTTTGGACGATATCGGGCTTGACTACGTTGAAGCGGACGACGAAGCGGCGTTCTACGGCCCTAAACTCGACGTTCAGACGAGAAACGTTTACGGTAAGGAAGATACGCTTATTACTATTCAGATAGACTTCGCGGCCGGGCATTCTTTTGAAATGACCTATATCGACGAAAACGGCAACAAGCAGTATCCGTTCGTTATTCACAGAAGTTCTATCGGTTGCTATGAAAGAACACTTTCAATGCTTATCGAAAAATACGCGGGTGCTTTCCCGTTCTGGATGTGTCCCGTTCAGGTTAAAGTTTTGAGTTTAACGGATAGAACCGCGGACTACTCTAAAAAAATCGTCGAAGAACTTCGCGCTAACGGAATAAGGGCGGAAGCGGACGTAAGAAACGAAAAGATAGGCTATAAGATAAGGGAAGCACAACTCGATAAAATACCGTACATGTTCATTATCGGCGATAAGGAAGCGGAAGAAGGAAACATTTCCGTTCGTTCGAGAAAAGAAGGCGATTTGGGCGTTATGGCAAAAAAAGATATCTTCGATAAACTAATTGAAGAAGACAGAACTAAAAAAGTTTAATATTAACTAACTAAAAAACCCACGGATTTCCGTGGGTTTTTTATAATATTTTACAGATAAAACAGGCAAATACGCAAGAGAAAAAAGTCGCCGTTAAAGATATAATTATAGGCAAGGTAAGTTTATGTTTTTTACCGCTGACAAAATATACGGACGCGATATAAAACACCGTTTCACTCGACCCGTAAATAACGCAGGCGCACCGTGAAATATATGCGTCGACGCCGTATTCTTTAAATATTTCGGAAAGCATTGCAAGTGAACCGCTACCCGAAAAGGGTTTTATTAAAACGAGTTTGGTTAGTTCTTTCGGTATTCCGAAAAAGTTAAAAACGGGCGAAAAAAGGTCGGCGATTAAATCGGACAATCCGCTTTTTTCAAATAGTTCGGTCAGAATAAAGATAGATACCAAAAAGGGAAAGATGCCGACTATATAAGGAACGGCGGATTTAGCCCCGTTCGTAAAGGTATCGTATAATTTTATCTTTTTAAATACCGCTATTAAAAATATAAAAAGAATTATTAATGGAATAAAGTATTTAGACATACTTTTCCCTTTTAATAAACACTTTTACAAGTAAAATACCGGTAATCGTCGATACCGCCGTTGCAAGAATAGTAGGAAGAATAACGCTTGTCGGCGCGATAGAATTATATGAAATGCGTAACGCTATTACAGACGTTGAAATCAACTGAATACTCGTCGCGTTGACAACGAAAAACATCGCTATCGCATACTCGGTGTTTTTATGCTTTTCTAATTCGAGAATAGATTTTATTCCGAACGGGGTCGTCGCGCCACTCATACCGAAAATATTAGAGATTATATTTATCGACATATAACCGTTTGCCTTTTCGGGAAGTTCGCCGAATAACAGTCTATTCGGTTTATATAAAACTCTCGATATTTTATCGGTTAGTTTGGTTTTGTCTAACACTTCGAAAATACCGAGCCAAACGGCGTAAATAACTACTAATTTCATTGACAGGGAAAGCGCGTTTTCACCGCCTTGTAGCATGGCGGAAAGAACCGTGTCGGGGTTTTTTAAAATAAGCGTTATAATCGAGATTATAATGATAGTTCCAAAAATTACGTTCATATTAAACTTTATGATAAAATATTGTTGAATATACTAAAAAAATGTGCTAAAATAAAAAGGAAATAATAATAAGGACAAAAATCTATGAAAGAAAAATACTACATTACGACACCTATTTATTATCCGAGTGGAAACTGGCACATAGGACATTGTTATACCACCGTTATTTGCGACGCGATGGCAAGATACCAAAAGATGCTTAATAAAGACGTTTTCTTTTTGACGGGGACGGACGAACACGGGCAGAAAATTGAGAAAAAAGCGTCAGAAAAGGGCATAACGCCTATGGAATTCATCAATCCGCTTGTAGACGATATAAAGTCTATCTGGTCGGCACTCGACGTTAATTACGATAAGTTTATTAGAACGACGGACGATTATCACGTTAAGGCAATTCAGAAGATTTTTAAGCAGTTGTACGACAAAGGCGAAATATATAAGTCTGAATATTCGGGCTGGTATTGTACGCCGTGCGAAAGTTTCTGGACGGATACGCAGTTAAAAGACGGCAAGTGTCCCGATTGCGGAAGACCGGTAAGCCTTGAAAAGGAAGAAAGTTATTTTTTCAGGCTTTCAAAATATACCGACAAAATATTAAAGTTATATCAGGATAACCCCGAGTTCTTACAACCGAAATCGAGAGTAAACGAAATGATAAACAATTTCTTAAAACCGGGGCTTTCGGATCTATGCGTCAGCAGAACGTCTATTAAGTGGGGCGTTCCCGTTTCTTTCGATAATAAGCACACGGTATACGTATGGATAGACGCGTTATCTAACTATATTACGGCGTTAGGCTACGGGTCGGACGATACTTCGCTTTTCGATAAATACTGGCCTGCCGATTTGCACTTAATGGGTAAGGAAATAATCCGTTTCCACGCTATTATCTGGCCTGCTATTTTAATGGCGCTTGATTTACCGCTTCCTAAACAGGTTTACGGACACGGTTGGCTACTTATCGGCGGTGATAAACTTTCAAAGAGTAAAGAAGAAAAGGTTAAAAACGAACTTACCGACCCGAAACAGATAGTAGACAGGTACGGTTGCGACGCGCTTCGTTATTTCCTGCTTCGCGAAATACCGTTCGGGTCAGACGGGGTATATACTAACGAAAGTTTCTTAAACAGAATAAACAGCGACCTGTCTAACAGTTACGGTAATCTTATTGCGAGAACAACCGCGATGGTGGAAAAATATTTCGGCGGTGTTTTGCAAAAACCTACTCAACGTGAAGATATCGATAACGAACTTATTTCTCTTGCGGAAGGACTGTTTAATAAGTTTACTTCGGCGATGGATTCTCTTAACGCGCCTGACGCTTTAAGCGAAGTCTTTAAGTTAATTTCCCGCGCTAATAAGTATATCGACGAAACGACGCCGTGGATTTTAGCAAAGGACGAAAGTAAATCAGAAAGGCTTGGAACGGTTTTATATAACCTTATAGAAACTATCAGGATTGCGACCGTTTATCTTAAACCTTTCACGACGAAATGTCCTGACATAGTTTTAACGGCGTTAGGGCTTAACGGTAAAGACTTTAATACTTTCGATACCGTTAAAAAGTTCGGATACTTTAACGGCGGTGAAAAAATAACGGTAGTATCTAATCTGTTCCCGAGATACGATATTCAAAAAGAACAGGAAGAAATAGATAAATTATTAGCGCAAAAAAAGGAAAATAAAATGGAAGAAAATAAAGAAGTAAAAAAACCTGACGGCGGGGAAGTTAAACTGCACGACCACTCGGCAAAACCTGAAATATCTATCGACGATTTTAGTAAGATAGAGTTAAAAATCGCGTTGGTTACCGCTTGCGAAAAGGTTGAAAAAAGCAAAAAATTATTAAAACTCACGGTAAAAATCGGCGACGAAACGAGAACGGTTGTTTCGGGAATAGCCTTCCAGTACACGCCTGAACAGTTAGTCGGCAAAAAACTCGCTATGGTAACTAACTTAAAACCTTGTAAACTGTGCGGAATAGTGAGCGAAGGTATGATTGTCTGCGCCGAAAACAACGAAGGAAAAATCGCCTTTTTAACGCCTGAATCCGACATCGAAGACGGAAGCCAGATTTTTTAATGTTTATTGATACTCATTGCCATATTGACGACGAAAAGTTTTCCGATAAGGACGCGGTTTATACTAATCTCGTTGCTAAAAACGTTATTTACGCAATCAATATGTCCTGTAATAATAAGTCGATTGACGATAGCGTTTATCTTGCGGAAAAATACGAAAGAGTATATTTCGGTGCGGGTATTCACCCGAGCGATATAGAAGAACTGAACGACGAAATTATCGATAAAATTATCGGTGCGACAAAGCATAAAAAGTGCGTCGCGATAGGCGAGATAGGGCTTGATTATCATTTTGAACCTTTTAGTCGTGAAAAGCAGGTGGACGGATTTATTAAGCAATTAGAAATCGCGTCTTCCGTATCTCTCCCCGTTTCTATTCATTGTAGGGACGCAACGGGGGATATGCTTAATATTCTTAAAGATAATAAAAGTAAAATTAAAAACGGCGCTATTATGCATTGTTTTTCGGGTAGCGTGGAAACCGCACGAGAACTAATTAAAATGGGCGTATATATTTCTTTCGGCGGAACGCTGACTTTTAAGAACGCGAAAAACCTTAAAGAAGTTGCAAAAGATATACCGAACGATTTTATTTTAACTGAAACCGACAGTCCGTATCTTTCGCCCGAACCTTATAGGGGAAGAATAAACGAACCGCAAAACGTTTCTCTTATTACCGAATATCTGGCTTTTTTAAGGAATACCGACGTTAATAATATGGCTACTACAATACTTAACAATACTTGTAGAATTATGCCTAAATTAAAATAAAAAAAAGCCGTTATAAAAACGGCTTTTTATCTTTCGTAAATATGTGCCACATACGATATTAGTTTACGGAAAATTATAAGTTTTATGTAAGAAAATAAAGGAAAAATATGGATAACGAATTAAAGCGCATTTTAAATAAATACGGGTTTTCTTTTAAAAAAGCGTTCGGGCAGAACTTTTTGTCCGACGAGACCTTGTTGTCTGAAATCGTAGAAAAGTCGGGCGTTAACGAAGATACGACCGTGCTTGAAATAGGTTGCGGTGCGGGGGCGCTTACAAAAGAATTGGCAAAGAAAGGGAAAAGGATAATAGGCTATGAAATCGATACCAACTTAAAGCCCGTTTTAAGTGAAGTTTTAAGCGGTTTTTCCAACGTCGAACTTTGTTTTAAGGACGTTATGAAGGAAGATATAGAAAAACTCGAAGAAAAACTCGGCGATAATTATATTATCGTTGCAAATCTGCCGTATTATATTACGACGCCTATCGTTATGCGGTTTGTTGAGAACGCAAAGAAAATGAAGGCGATGGTGATTATGGTTCAGGAAGAAGTCGCAAAGCGGTTTGCGTCCGACAGAAAAACTTCCGATTACGGCGCGATTACCGTCGCTATCAATTTAAGGGGAAAAGCAAGTATTATTCTTAAAGTAAACAGAGAAAAGTTTACGCCTGTCCCTAACGTCGATTCGGCGGTGGTTAAAATCGATATCGACAGAACGAAAAACGTAGGCGTAGACTTAAATAAGGTAAGAGAACTCGTTCGGGTCGGGTTTAATAACAGGCGTAAAACTTTTGTTAATAACCTTATGAAAACGTATTCAATTAAAAGGGAAACTGCGGAAAAGTTTTTAACCGACCTTGGCTTTTCTTTAACCGTAAGGGGCGAAGAACTGTCCGCCGACGATTACGTTATTATGTCAAAAAGATTAGGTGAATATCTATGAAAACCATTGTTTTAGCAAGCGGAAATAAAGGAAAATTAAAAGAAATAAGGGAAATGCTACCAGATTACGAAGTCGTTTCCTGCGCAGAATTAGGCTTTACGGAAGATATAGAAGAAACGGGCAAAACTTTTTTTGAAAACGCTATGATAAAGGCGAAAACCGTTGCTGAAAAACTTAACCGTCCGACCCTTGCAGACGACAGCGGACTGTGCGTCGAAGCGCTTAACGGCGCGCCGGGGATTTTTTCGGCAAGGTACTCTAAGGACGGCACGGACGAAGGTAATTGCGCGCTACTTCTAAAAAATCTTAAAAACGAAACAAACAGGAAAGCGAAGTTCGTGTGTCAGATGATACTCTATTATCCTAACGGCGAATATATATCGGCAGTCGGCGAAACTTACGGGGTTATTACCGAAGAAAAGTTCGGAAATAACGGTTTCGGGTACGACCCGATTTTTTTAAGCACCGACTTAAATAAACCGTTCGGGCTTTGTTCTGCGGAAGAAAAAAACTCGGTAAGCCACAGATTCAGGGCTTTAACGGAACTTAAAAGTAAACTTTAATTATGAAAACTTTACTGATTTTATCCGATACGCATAATAATATAAAAGATATGGAAAAACTCGTCCCCATAATGAAAGACAGCGACTATATTATTCATTTGGGTGATTATCAAAAAGATATTAAATTATTTCGCGAGTTTTCCCAAAAAATATATTCTGTTAAAGGTAACTGCGACGGGGGCGGGGACGACCTTTTGTTAGAAATAGAGAAGGTAAAACTGCTTTTAACTCACGGCGACAGATATTCCGTTAAAACTACGCTTTATAACCTTTTACTTCGCGCAAAAGAAGTGGGCGCGAACGCCGTTTTATACGGGCATACCCATATTGCGAAGACGGAAGAAATTGATAAAATAACTTTTATTAACCCCGGAACTCTTTCATTATATAGCGAAAAAACCTATGCATATTGCGTGATTAGCGGAAATAAAATCGTTTCTAAAACAGTAAATATTTATTAGAAAATATTTAAAGAACAAAAAAAAGGACAACCTGTCAGGTTGCCCGTTTTTTTAACTTAAGATTAAGCCCTTTCTACTTTGCCACTCTTTAAGCATCTTGCGCAAACGTATTGTTTTTTAACCGTTCCGTCAGGTGCTTTAACGCTTACCTTTTGAAGATTTGCTTCAAACAAAACAGGGGTTTTACGGTTAGAATGGCTTACTAAATTGCCGGATAATTTACCTTTTCCGCAAACGCTACAAACTTTACTCATATTGAATTATCCTCCTTTAAGGAATTGTTTTCTTATTAGTTCTAAAATACTTTATCATAAACTTAAAAAAAAAGCAAGAGTTTTTTAGCGATTAACGAAAAATAATAAAGAAATTAAAGTTTATTTTTTAATTTTGGTTTTTTTTTAATTAAAGTGTTGCAAAAATAATATAAATATTGTAAAATATATTTACTAATAGTGAGGTCATTATGTCTGTTAAAACTAATAATATTTACGGCAAAATAGTAATTTCCAACAGAACCATAGAGCGCTTTGTTTCTAAAGTCGCTATGGATAGTTATGGAATCGTTGCTTTTGTCAATAAGGGTTTTTTCGACTCGGTTGTTAGTTTTATCAAGTTCGGTTCTAAAATAAAAGGAATCAGTGTGTCTTCGCAAGGCGACCGTATTTTTATCAACCTTTCCGTAAACGTCAAGTTCGGCGTTTCAATTAAGGCGGTTGTAGAATCTCTTAAAGAATCCGTTAAATACAGGGTTGAAAAGTTTACGGGCATGATTGTAGACAACATAAACGTCAACGTAATGGGCGTTACTAAATAAGAGAGTTCGTCTTTTTGGAGTTTTATATAATATGCAAAAAACAATAAACGGAATGATGCTAAAGTCAATGATTATGACTTCGGCGAAATTACTTGAAATAAACAGAACGAAAATAGACGCTTTAAACGTTTTCCCCGTTCCGGACGGGGACACGGGTACGAATATGTCTTTAACGTTACAGTCGGCGGTAAAAGAACTTGCTAACTGTAAGTCGAATAAAATCGTCGATATAGCGGAAGCGATAAGCAAAGGTGCGCTTCGCGGTGCAAGGGGCAACTCCGGCGTTATTTTATCGCAGGTTTTAAGGGGTTTTTGCAACGCCGTTAAACAGGAAGAAGAAATCGCCGTTAAGGCGTTTTCGCAAGGATTAGTCAGCGGTGCGAAAGTCGCTTACGGCGCGGTCAGCAAACCGAAAGAAGGTACGATGCTTACCGTTTCGAGAATGGTTGCCGAACAAGCGTCGAGTATTAGAATTAAAAATAAAGATTTTGAAAAGTTTTTCCCTGAAATATTAAAAGCGGGGGACGAAGCGGTTGAACTTACCCCTTCACTCTTACCCGTTCTTAAAAAGGCAGGCGTTGTTGACGCAGGCGGTAAGGGTTTGATGATTGTCTTCGAAGGTATGTATAAAGCGCTTATCGGCGAAGAAGTCAGCGGTGATTTGCCGATTGAAACCAAGAGTTCGACCGATACGTCGTTTGAACACGCAGATTTAATGAGTCTTGGCAATATCGAATTCGCGTATTGCACGGAGTTTTTCATTATAAATCTATATAAGAAAACTACTCTTGCCGACATTGAAAGGTTAAGGGAAGAATATATGAAACTCGGCGATTGCGTAATCGTAATCGGCGACTTGGAACTCGTTAAAGTTCACGTTCACACGAACACACCGGGTATTGTCCTGACTAAAGCGTTGCAACTCGGCGAACTCGATAAACTTAAAATTGAAAACATGCTCGTTCAGAACAGGGCTTTAATGAAAAAGTATGAAGAAGAAAAGAAAGAAATGGGCATGATGGCTGTTTCCGCAGGGGACGGTATCTCTTCTATTTTCAAAGATTTAATGGTGGACGCGGTTATTGAAGGCGGTCAATCAATGAACCCTTCGGCATCCGACATTGCGGACGCGGTGCAGAGAATAAATGCGGAAAACGTTTTCGTATTCCCTAACAACAAGAACATTATTCTTGCTGCCGAACAGGCGAAATCGCTTGTTGAAAACAGGGTAATTCACGTTATTCCGACCAAGAATATTCCGCAAGGTTTTGCCTGTGCGCTGGCGTTTAATCCGGACCTTCCTGTGGACGAGAATAAAACGAATATGATTCACTCTCTCGATTCCGTCGTCGTCGGTCAGGTTACGTACGCAGTCAGAACTACAAAGATAAACGGGCTTTCGTTAAAGGAAGGCGACATTATAGGTCTTGATAATAAAAAGATTTTATCGAAAGGCAAGAACGTGAACGCGGTTACTCTCGATTTGATTTCCAAGTTGAGAAGCAACGAAGAAATCATAACCTTATACTACGGGGCGGACGTAACGGAAGAAGACGCGGAGAAACTGAAAGCGTTGATTCAGGAAACCTACCCTGATTGCGACGTCGATATTCATTACGGCGGTCAACCGATATATTACTATTACGTAGCGCTTGAATAAAGGAGAAACGGGAAAGATGATTTCTTTCCCTTTTTTATTATGGAACTTACAAAAATCAAAGGAATAAACGAAAAAAGGCAGGAAGCGTTTAATTCGCTTTCTATTTTCGATACCCACGATTTAATTAAATTTTTTCCGAGAAAATATCTCGATTTAAGGGAAAAACAATCGCTTAAATACGCTTATCATAACGATATCGTTTTAACAAGCGGACAAATAGTCAGCGTTCCCGTAAACAGATTTTACAGGGGCAATAGGGGGATTGTTAAAGTCGTTTGCGAACAGGACGGGTTTATTTTTTCCGTTGTTTGGTTCAATCAGCCTTACGTTTTATCTAAATTAAAGCAAGGCGAAGAATATCTTTTTTACGGCAGAGTTTCTAATAAAGATTTAACGACGACTATCGTTAATCCGTCTTTTGAACTATGCGACAAGGTGTTTAGGCTTAAAGGTATCGTTCCGCAATATTCACTTAAAGGTGCGCTTACTCAAAAAATAGTAAGAGACAGCGTTAAATTGGCGGTCGATATAGAAAGACCGAAAAGCATAATCCCTTTTAATTTACAGAAGAAATACGAGTTGCAGGATTTGTTCGAAGCGTATAGGCAGGTTCATAATCCCGACGACTTTAATAATATAAAAAAAGCGTCCGACAGAATAGCGATTGAAGAGTATTTTGCGCTTATTTCGGCGTTTAAGTTTATAAAGGGCGATAAAACGCAGGTAAGAGTTAATAACTATTCTTGTTCGTCAAAAGAACTGCTTGATTTTATCGTAAAAAGATTTCCGTTTTCGTTCACCGAAGGTCAGAGAAAAGCGGTCAACGAGATTTATGCCGATATGACGGGAACGAACGTTATGAACAGGCTTTTAGAAGGGGACGTCGGAAGCGGTAAAACGGCAGTCAGTCTTTGCGCCGTATTTATAGCGGTTAAAAGCGGATATCAGGTGTGTATGCTGTCGCCGACCGAAGTTCTGGCAAGGCAAAACTTTATCGCAATAAAAAAGGCTTTTCCCGATTATAACGTCGATTTACTTACCGGTTCTAACACGGCGAAAGAGAAAAAAGAGATAAAGGACGCTGTTCAAAAGGGGTATATAAATATTTTAGTAGGTACGCACGCTCTTTTAGAAGACGACGTAGTATTTAAAAATCTCTCGCTTTGCGTTTGCGACGAACAGCAAAGGTTCGGCGTTGCGCAGAGAAGTTCGTTAATGAATAAGGGTATTGCGCCCGACGTTCTGGTTATGAGTGCAACGCCTATTCCGAGAACTTTGTCGCTTATCTTTTACGGCGACCTTGATATTACGGTAATTTCCGATAAACCGAAGGAAAGAATACCGATAGATACGTTTATCGTTCCGAAAATAAAGTACGGCGATATGTTACATTTTATCGGAAACGAGATAAAATCGGGCAACAAAGCCTACTTCGTTTGCCCTAAAATCGAAGAAGACGAAGAAGGAACGATAATAAGCGTTACGGAATTGTATAACGAATTAAAACAAAAAATGCCGTCGGTATCCATTGGGCTTTTGCACGGCAAAATGAAAGACAAAGAAAAGAACGCGGTGATGGACGAGTTTAAAAACGGTAGCGTTGACCTTCTCGTTTCGACCACGGTTATAGAAGTCGGGGTGGACGTGCCGAACGCTTCCGTTATCGTTATTTATAATGCCGAAAGATTCGGGCTTTCTCAACTGCATCAGTTAAGGGGCAGGGTCGGAAGGTCGGATATAAAAAGTTATTGTTTTTTAATGAACGAAAAGACGGAAGGACCTGCAATAGAAAGATTAAAGGTTATAAAAGACAATGCGGACGGGTTTAAGATTTCGGAATACGACTATAAAATGCGCGGTGCGGGGGATTTTATGGGTAGTCATCAGAGTGGCAAGTTTATGAAAGACTTGGGATTTTTAAATTACGATACCGCGTCTATTTTTCTTGCGAAAAAAATAAGCGACGAATTTTTCGAGTTGGGGCAAAATCTCGACGAAATAAGGGAAATCGCTATAAAAAAATACAACAGTCTTAAAGATATAACGCTTAACTGATATGGAAAGATTATACTTAAAAAACGACCTTATTAACGGCACGGTATTAAAGATTTTTGCGCTTATTTGTATGACGGTTGACCATATCGGGCTGTTTTTACTTAATAACAACTCTTATTGCCGCGCGATAGGAAGGCTTGCCTTTCCGCTTTTTGCTTACTTTATCGCCGAAGGTTGCTTTTACACAAAAAACAGAAAAAAATACCTGTTAAAAATTGCGATTTTCGGAATTATAACGCAAATAATTTTTATTGTTTTTTATAGACCGCTTTATTTTAACGTTCTTATTACTTTTACCTTTTCTATACTGATTATTTATTATTACGACAGTATTAAAAATGAAAACGGTGTTAATTTTAACGTCTTATTTATATTTCTTTTAGTTTTTATTTTCTTCCTGTCGGAAATATTGCCGAGAGTTTTTTACAGAACGAAATATCAGTTCGCTTTCGATTACGGGTTTATAGGGTTATGCTTTCCGCTGTTTTTATACGCAGTCAGCGATAAAAAAGTAAAAACGGTTGTTTTTTTCTTGGGGCTTATTCTTCTTTCCGTAAAACACATGGGATTACAATGGTTTTGCCTTATCGACGGAGTGATAATTCTCTTTTATAACGGCAAAAGAGGAAAGTATTCGCTTAAATATCTTTTCTATTTTTATTTTCCGTTGCATTTTTTGGGTATATTCTTGATAAAAATGATTTTATAATAGAAAAAAGCACCGAATAATCGGTGCTTTTTTTGGAGCTACTAACCGGAATCGAACCGGTGACCTCATCCTTACCAAGGATGTGCTCTACCATCTGAGCCATAGTAGCAACCTTTAACGTATGTTATTATATAAAATATATTCGGTTTTGTCAAACTAAACAAGGGTAAAAATAAAAATATTTATCTATATATTGTCTATATTTCATATAATATATATTTAAATTTAAAGAATAAGAGTCGATTTAGTATATATTGTATAATTTACCCGCCGTAAATACAACATTTTGTAAAAAATTTAAAAAAGTTTTTAAAAAGTTGATTTTTTGATAATTATTTATTTGACAAAAATTTTTGATTTTGTTATTATCGTAATATAAAAAATAATTGCTGATATATTTTCGGATGAACGGCCCGATTGTTTCTACCACATCGCCAAAGATGTGACTATTAGGAATTATAATAAGGTAATTTTTTAATTGCCTATTATAGTATTTCAGCAAACAGGTTTTAACCTGTTTTTTGTTTTTATAACGAAAAAGGAACTTATTATGAAACTTTTGGAACAGAAGATAATTGAAAAGGGAAAAGTTTTGCCGAATAACGTACTGAAAGTGGGCGCTTTTCTCAACAATCAGTTAGATATCAACCTTTTGTCTAAAATGGGCAAGGAAGTTTATAAAAAGTTCAAGCATAAAAAAGTAACCAAGATTTTAACTGTTGAAGCGTCCGGTATCGCTTTTGCGTGCCTTACTGCGCAATGGTTTAAGTGCGACGTCATCTTTGCGAAGAAGAGTAAAACTTCTAACGTAGAGGGTGGCGTTTTTTCGTCTTCTTGTTTTTCGTATACTCACCAGAACGAAAATCAACTTATAGTTCCGAAAGAGTATTTAACTAAAACCGACAACGTTTTAATTATCGACGATTTCTTGGCGCACGGCGAAGCGCTTAAAGCACTTAACGATATAGTTAATCAATCGGGGGCGACCTGCGTTGGCGCGGGGATAGCGATTGAAAAAGGTTTTCAGCACGGTGGCGACGAAATGAGAAAGAACGGATTAGACGTTTTCTCTCTCGCTATCGTAGAAAGTATGACGGACGACGGAAAGATTACTTTCAGAAACTAAAGAAGGAATAAACCCAAAACGGGTATGGAGGTTATAAAATGAAAAAACTTTTAACTCTTTTAATTACTGTTATTTTAGCAGTATCGTGTTGTTTCTCATTGACGGCTTGTGGTGAGAAACCGGTTGCAGGCTTGATTTGTTTACACGGCGAACAGTCAACGTACGACAAAAACTTTATTGAAGCTTTTAAAACGGCTTGTGATAATAAAGGTGTTGCATATACGATTGTTACCGATATTCCTGAAGGCGAAGCTTGCTATACTAAGGCTTCTGAATTAGTTGATAACGGTTGTAAAGTGATCTTTGCCGATTCCTTTGGTCACGAACCATATTTAATTCAAGCAGCAAACGAAAATCCAGACGTTCAGTTTTGCCATGCTACCGGAACTGGTGTAAGCACTCAAAAGAAAGACGGTGCTGATTACAGTACGCCAAGCAATTATCACAATACTTTCGCTTCTATCTACGAAGGAAGATATTTGGCTGGTTACGCTGCCGGATTAAAACTTAACGAAATGAAAGATAAGGCTGTTGACAACAACTTCCAAGTTGGTTATGTTGGTGCGTGGACCTATGCTGAAGTTATTTCAGGATATACTTCTTGGTTCTTAGGGCTTCAAGAAGCATTAGACGATGGATATACCGCAACTATGTTAGTTCAATTCACGGGTTCTTGGTATGATGAAACTGCTGAAAAAACAGCTGCTGAAACTTTAATTAACAAGGGTTGTGTTCTTATTTCTCAACACGCAGACTCTATGGGTGCTCCTACGGCTTGTGATTCCGCAAACATTCCTAACGTTGCTTACAACGGAACAACCGGCAAAAACACGTTAGTTGCTTATTCAAAAATCGATTGGGTTCCATATTTTGAATATATGCTTGATAATTATGCTGCTAAATCAATAAAGAAAGATTACGTTGGTACTTTATCTGACGGTTCTGTTAAGTATGCTCTTGGCAGTAATTGTGTTTCCGGTACGGCAGAAAAACTCGCTGTAATTGAAAAAGAATTAAAAGAAGGAACTCGTCAAGTGTTTGACTGCTCTAAGTTTACGGTTAAAAACGCAAAAATTGCAGATGAATACAATCAAATAACGGTAGATGAAAGCAATCATTTAACGGCATATTTGGCTGACGTTAACGACGATAAAGACGCTAAAGGTACAAGTACTTATGCTGCTGATACGAACGTTATTAAAACAGATAAAGGAATAACTTATTTCTCCGAATCTTCTTTCCGTTCCGCACCGTATTTTGATCTCACTATCGACGGTATTACTCTCTTAAATGCTGTTTACGGCACGAAGACTGACGGTACACCTGATTTCATAAATTTCTAAAATAAGATACTATAAAAATAAAAAGATTTGAGGCAGATTTTCTGCCTCAAAGATTTTTATTTTATAAAGGAAAATCGCATGCAAGATAAATATGCAATTGAATTAAAAAACGTTTCTAAATATTTTGGAAGTGTTGCTGCAAATAAAAATATAAATCTATCTATTAAAAAGCAGGAAATACTTGCGTTATTAGGTGAAAACGGTTCAGGCAAAACTACGCTTATGAATATGATTTCTGGTATTTATTATCCTGACGAAGGTCAGATTTTCATAAACGGAAAAGAAGCGGTTATCCGTTCCCCGAAAGATGCTTTTAAATATAAAATAGGTATGATTCATCAACACTTTAAGTTGGTTGATACTTTTACAGCGGCTGAAAACATTATTCTTGGCGTAAAAGACGGTGGATATAATGAAGAAAAAGTTAAACAAAATTTAACTAATTTTGTCAATCAAAAAGGTTACGTTATTCCTTTTAAAAGTCCTATAAATAAGTTGTCTTTGAGACAAATAAAAAAATGTACAAAAGAGATTAAAGAAAAATATAACGAAGATCTAGGTTTGAAAACATATCCGAAATCGAAAAAAAGCGTTATTTCAAGAGTGAATACGCTTGCAAATCGATACGGTTTTAATATAGACGTTAAAAAGAAAATATACGATATGTCGGTATCGGAAAAGCAGACCGTTGAAATAATGAAAGTTTTATACCGCGGTGCGGATATTTTAATTCTCGACGAACCGACTGCAGTTTTAACTCCGCAGGAAATAACAAAACTTTTCGACGTTCTCCGTAAAATGAAGGAAAACGGCAAATCGATAATAATAATTACGCATAAACTCAACGAAGTTATGGAAATATCGGACAGAGTTTCTATTCTTCGCAAGGGCGAATATATCGGCACTGTAGACACCAAAACGACGACGGAAAAAGAACTTACCGAAATGATGGTCGGCAAAAAAATCGACCTTAAAATCCAACGCGTTAAAACGGACATCGATAAACCGCTACTTGAAATCCGTAATTTATTCGTTAAGAAGGACGACGGCACGCAGGCTATCGACGACGTAAGTTTTTATATCCGTGGCGGTGAAATACTCGGCGTTGCCGGTGTTGCGGGTTGCGGACAAAAGGAACTTTGCGAAGCGATAGCGGGGTTAAGACCGTTATCGGGACTTATAATGCATAAAGGTGAAAGCATCGTTGGCTTGCCTGCAAAAGAGATTATCAATAAAGGCGTATCGATGAGTTTTATTCCCGAAGACAGATTAGGGATGGGGCTTTGTCCGTCTTTTTCAATAACCGATAATATCTTGCTTAAAACCTATCAGGATAAGAAAGGTGTTTTCGTTGACAGGCAGACTGCAAGACAAAAGGCACAAGATTTAATAGACAGATTAGAAATAGTTACACCGTCCACCGAAACGCCTGTAAGACGTTTATCGGGCGGTAACGTTCAGAAAGTTTTAGTAGGGCGTGAAATTGAAATGGCGCCGAACGTTATTATTACCGCTTATCCTGTTCGCGGTCTCGATATAAACTCTTCGTACGCTATCTACGATATATTAAACGAAGAAAAGAAAAAGGGAACGGGAATATTGTTTATCGGTGAAGACCTTGACGTTATGCTTGCCCTTTGCGACAAGATTATGGTTTTATGCCACGGCAAAAATATGGGTATCGTCCACGCGAATAAGACAACGAAGGAAGAGTTGGGGCTTATGATGACGGGTTCGCTTAACCTTGTCGAAGAAAAGAAAGATAAGGTATTCGGTTTGGCAAAAGACAGTAATTTGACCGAAGAACAATGGGAAGAAGAAAAAATCAAAGCGGAAGAAATGGAGGGTAACAAGAATGAATAAAGAAAACGTAGTTCATGAACCGCTTTTCCATATTGTTAAAGCAAATATTTTGCCTTGGTGGAAAAAATTATTAATTTACTCGATTTCAATTTTAATTGCTTTAACGTTAACAAGTATTTTTTGTGCTTTATCTTCTGACAAAGGCAAATCTCCATTTGAAATGTTTGGTTCAATGTTTATTGGAATTTTCGGTACTGAAAAGAAAATCTGGTTATTTCTTAGAGACACATGCTTGCTTTTAGGAGTTTCTTTAGCGATTGTTCCCGCATTTAAGATGAAATTTTGGAATTTGGGTGCAAACGGGCAAATTTTAATGGGCGGGCTTGCGTGTTACGTGTGCTTAATGAATTTTCAGTCGTTACCAAACATTGTATTATGGTTAATAATGTTTGTATCAAGTATTGTTATGGCAATGGTTTGGGCAATGATCCCTGCCATTTTTAAAGCATTTTTTAAAACAAACGAATCATTATTTACGTTAATGATGAATTATTTAGCAGCAGGAATTGTTTCGGTTTGTATTACAATTTGGGCTCCCGGTGGTTCGGGAAGTTTAAGCCCTATTAATAAGGGCGTTCTTCCTGTAATAGGAAAAAGTTATTTTTATTTATTAGTAATTATCGTTGTTGCAATTTTGACGTTTATTATGTATTTTTATTTAAAAGACAGTAAGCACGGCTATGAACTTGCCGTTGTTGGTGAAAGCGAAAATACGGCAAAATATATTGGTGTAAACGTTAAAAAAGTTGTAATTAGAACACTTGCTTTGTCAGGAGCAATTTGTGGTCTAATAGGTCTTCTTTTGGTTGGTAGCATAAATCACACGATAAGTACGGATACAGCAAACAATATGGGATTTACCGCTATTATGACTGCTTGGCTTGCAAAGTTTAATCCGATTATTATGATTGGTTCTTGTGCACTTATAACCTTTGTTTCAAGGGGTATGGGGCAGGTCAGACAAGATTTTGGCTTTTATAATAATGCACTTGCTAATATCGTTTTAGGAATAATTTATTTCTTTATTATAGGCTGTGAATTCTTTATTTCGTATAAATTGGTGTTCACAAAGAAAAACAATAAAGGACAAAAGAACAAGGAGGAAAAAATATAATGGCAATTTCTATTATTGTAGGATCAATTTCATTGGCAACAGTTTTCCTTTTTGGTTGCGTTGGTGAAATAATAACTGAAAAATCGGGACATCTTAATCTTGGTATTCCGGGGATAATGTGTTCAGGTACGGCAGGCGGATGTTTTGGAGTCGCTACCTATATGAACACATATAACGCTAATCCTTCTTGGTTTGTTTTGGTTTTATTCTCTGTGATATGTTCAATAGTGTTTGCGGCTATCGTCGGTGGTATATATGCGATTTTAACGGTTTCTTTGCGTTGTAATCAAAATATTACTGGTCTTGCAATAACTACGTTCGGAACAGGGTTTACTCAATTTTTCATTGATAATTACGTAGATAAAAATTATTTTGATAAGGCAAGTAGATTGATTTCACAAGGAATATCAGTTTCTAAATTGGGTTGGTTCGGTGAAATATTTTTATCTTATGGAATACTTGTTTATTTTGCAATAGCATTGGCTGTTATTGTTTCAATATTCCTTAAAAAAACAAGAGTAGGGTTGCATTTGCGTTCTATAGGTGAAAATCCTGCGACTGCCGACGCTGTCGGAATAAATGTAGGGCTTTATAAATACGTTGCAATTTTAGTAGGCAGCGGTATAGCTGGCCTTGGCGGTTTCTTCTATATTATTGATTATATCGGCGGTAGTTGGGAAAATGCATCCACAATTGAAGCGTTAGGTTGGTTATCAATTGCTCTCGTTATATTTACTTTATGGAAACCTGATTTGGCTATTTTAGGTTCGATTATTTTTGCTTGTTTCTATATTATAGCATTTAAAATAACGGGTGTTTCATTTACGGTTATGGCAGAATTAAAACTATTACCTTATATTGTAACAATTGTAGTTTTAATTTTAACGAGTATTTTCGGCGGAAAATCAGTTCAACCGCCTGCGTCGTTAGGTCTTAACTATTTTAGAGAAGAAAGATAAATTAAATACAAATTAAAGCCTTGGATTATCCAAGGCTTTTTTCGTTTTAAAAAGTAAAATAAAAAGCCCGATAAAAATCGGGCTTTATTTTTAACTAATAATTATTCTGCTTTCGGCGCTTTCAACGCTTTATCGAGTTTAGCCGAAATCTTTGCTTTTTTGTTCGCGGCGTTGTTCTTTTTGATTATGTTTTTAGAACAAGCGGAATCAATCGTCGAAAATACTTCAGGAAGGAAAGCCTTTGCTTCTTCAAGTTTATTTTCGCTAATCATAACGTTGATTTTCTTGCAGATAGTTTTAAGGTTTGTACGTATGATTTTGTTCTGTTCGGTTTTTTTGGTATTTACGATAACTCTTTTTTTAGCAGATTTAATATTTGGCATATTATATGCACTCCTTACATATTCATTTATATTTCGTTAGATATTTTAACACAAAAATAAGATAAAAGCAACTACATTTTACTTTATATTTAATTTTTTAATTATTTTTTATATTTTTTTTGCCTTTTTCATAAAATTTATTATGAATAAAAAATATATTGCGATATTCGACAGCGGAATAGGCGGATTATCGCTTTTAAAAATCTTAAACGAAAAAGTATCGGGGCAAAACTTTTTATATCTTGGCGATAACAAAAACGTTCCTTACGGGAATAAAAGCGTTAAAGAACTTAAAACCCTTACCTTTAACAGATTGTCGCTGTTTTTTAATTTTCCGTTAAAGGCGCTTATTATCGGCTGTAATACTTTAAGTACGAATATTCTGCCCGATATAAGAAAGTATATGAACTGTAAAGTTTTCGGCGTGTTCCCGCCGTTAGAAAAAAACGTTATGGCGGGGAATAAGGTTTCTTTATTTGCGACTGAAAGAACGGTGTCAACTTTCTCCGATTACCCCGTAAAAAAAGTAATATTAAAAGACCTTGCAAGCGATATAGAAAGAAATAAATATAACTTAAATAAAGTCGATTTATCTGTTGTACGTAATAGCGTCGGTTTTGATACGGATACCGTAATTTTGGGTTGTACGCATTATTTTTTTATTAAAAATAATATTTTCGTACACCGTCAACCACTTAAAATCGATTCGGGCGAAATATATACCGCAAATAAAGTAATAAATGAACTTAATCTTAAAAAAATCGACAAAAACCGCAAAACCGCAAGAGAAAATCAAGTGTTTTTTCTCGGTGAAAATTATAACGACAATAAACGGTTTTGGCTAAACGTGGTTAGAGATATAAATATATAGAAAAAATTTTTCAAAAAAAGCACAAATTTTTTAAAAAAGTGGTTGACAGTGGTTAAAACTTGTGATAAAATGTCTATGTAAAATCACAAAAGGGGGTTAAACTGATTCTATGGCCGGAAAAAATTACGTACATCAACTCGACGCGAAGAACAGAATGCGTATTCCAGCGAAACTTCGTGAAGAATTAGGCGAAGGTTATTCGGTAACTGTAGGCGCAGGCGGTTGTCTTTACGTTTATTCGGCGAAAGAAATGGAAGAAGTTAAAAACTCTCTTAAAAACGTCAACGCTTACAGGGAAAACGAATTAAAAGCGGCGAGATTTATTTTATATAACACTTGGGACGCGGAAGAAGATAAACAGGGAAGGATTTTACTTCCTGAAAATTTAAGGAAATACGCGAAAATCCAAAAGAACGTTATAGTTTTTAAGGGTCCTACCTGTGTTGAAATATGGAGTGAAGAAGTCTGGAACGAATATTTTAACGACGTAAACTTCAATATTTTGGCGGACGCAGTTGATTTGTTAAAGAAAAATGGATAATTTAGTGCATATTCCCGTTATGCTTGAAAGTTGCATAGAAGGGCTTAAATTAAAAGATAACGGAATATACTTCGACGGAACGCTTGGCGGTGGCGGACACTCTTACGAGATATTAAAAAGGTCTTCCCCGAACGGAAAACTTGTTGCAACCGACCTTGACGATTATGCGATAGAAAGGGCAACGGAAAGATTAAAAGAGTTTAACGGAAGATTTACCTTTGTTAAAGATAATTTCAAAAATTTTTCTAAAATTAAAGAAGAATTAAATATCGAAAAATTCGACGGAATAATTTTAGATCTGGGTGTTTCGAGTTTTCAGTTGGACGACAGAAAAAGGGGTTTTTCCTATCTCGACGGCAATGCAAGACTCGATATGCGTATGAATAAGGACGCTAAATTAGACGCAGAAAAAATCGTAAACGAATATTCGGAAAGCGAACTTAAAAAGATTTTTAACGAATACGGCGAAGAAAGATTCAGCGGAATAATTGCAAGAAATATCGTAAATAACAGAAAAATAAACAGGATTACAACCGTCGGGCAACTGAACGAAATAATATTAAAAAGTATACCGAAAAAGTTTCAGCACGACGGACATCCTTCAAAAAGGACCTTTCAGGCATTAAGAATAGAAGTAAACGGCGAATTAAACGGGCTTTACGAAACCGTTTTAGATATGGGAAGGTCGCTAAATAAAGGCGGAAGAATCGTTATTTTAACTTTTCACTCGTTAGAAGACAGAATAGTTAAAAAAGCGTTTAAGGAACTTGAAACAGACTGCATTTGCGACAAGAGTTTGCCGATTTGCGTTTGCGGAAAGAAAAAAGAAATAGAAATAATAACAAAACATCCGATAATAGCGTCGGAAGAAGAAACGGCGATAAACAGCCGTTCAAAAAGCGCAAAACTTCGAATTGCAGAAAAAATATAGGGGAGAAGGTTTTATGGAAAACAATAACGAATACGGTTTTAACGTTTTTAACGTGAATAATTCCCGTTCGAACACCGCCGTACTTGAAAAAACGGAAGAAAACGAACAAAAGGTTAATATTGAAGAAGCAAAAGAAAGAATGCAGAGAAATCTCGATAAGATTCTTCACTACGAACTCTTTGAAAAGGAAGAAGAAAAAGAAGAAACCAAGGAAATCGTTGCAGAACAAGTCGATAATACGGTTGCAGTTAATAGCGACGACTTGATGCCTTCTTCGACGACGATGCAGTTCGGCGACGGAGATATCGACCATTTCTATCAGGATTTACCGAGAGAAAAGGAAGAAGAACAATATAAATTAAACGCAAAAGGTAAATTACTTATCGTGTTATATTCGCTTGCCGTAATAGTAATAATGTCGCTAATAGTATTAAATACGGGCATTATTGCTAAATTAAAATTGAGTTATGCAATGAAAAACGAAGAATTGAGCGAATTAGTAAATAATAATAAGGAAATAACCGCAGAAATAGAAAACATTTCTAATAACGACTACATTTCAAGTCTTGCGGAAAACGATTATCAGATGATAATCAAGTAATTATATGGAATAATAATGAATAATATATCTATATGGTAAATAATTTGCATATAGAATATTCAATCACATTATTACGAAAGAGGCTGTTTGCAATAATAATTGCAATGGCCTTTTTATTTTTGCTTGTTTTAGGCAGATTACTTTATATTCAGGTTTTTTGGGGCAAAGAATTGCAGGAAAAGGCAATCGACCAGTGGACGCGAGAAATACCGATTATAGCAAGCAGGGGGCTGATTACCGACAGAAACGGGGTAATTATTGCGTCAAACGACGATACTTACACCGTTTTCGTTCGTAAAAGTGCCGTAAAGGACGAAAAAGTCTTAAAAGAGACCTTATCTGAAGTTCTTTCTTTATCGGCAGATTACGTCGACGGTAGGCTGAATAAAACAAAATCTTCCGAAATCGTCGTAAAAAAACAGGTGGAAAAGGAAAAAATCAACGAACTTTTAAAGCGGAATCTCGACGGGGTGTATTATTCGCGGGACAATAAAAGATTGTATAAGGGCGACGACTTACTGTCGACGATTATCGGCTTTACGTCAAACGACGGCAAGGGTCAGTCGGGGCTTGAAAAGTATTACGATACCTATTTATGCGGAGAAAACGGGCAGATTTTATATGAAACCGATATCATAGGAAAAGAAATCGACGGTGGAAAAGCGACGCTTATTCCCGCAAAATCGGGGTTTAATCTTAAACTGACGATAGATTACGATATTCAACAGATTTGCGAATCGGCAATGAACGAAGCAATGGACGTAAACGGCGCAAAGAGTGCTAAAATAATCGTTATGAATCCGCAAAACGGCGAGATTTTGGCGCTTTCTAATAAACCGTCTTACAACCTTAACGATATTCCGCGCGATAATATCGAAGAATTGAACGCGTTGTCGAGAAACGGGCTTATATGCGACGTTTACGAACCGGGGTCTACGTTTAAGGTTTTAACGGCGGTCGCTAATATCGAAGAATATTATAAAGGCAATAAAAACGCCTACTCACTATCTCACGTTTTTTCATCTAATAGATATAGGGTGGTCGACGGGCAGAGAGTTAAATGTTGGAGTAATCACGCCAACGGGAAACACAGTAATCTTAATCTCGAAGGCGCGTTAGAAAACAGTTGCAACCCGATTTTCGTCGATATCGCAACGTCTCTTGGCAAAGAAACAATGTATAAATACATAAATCTTTTTAATTACGGCAGTAAAACGGGCGTAGATTTCAGCGGTGAAGCAAGCGGACTTGTGCTTCCCGAAAGCGCGGTTAAAAACGTCGACTTATGCAGAATATCTTTCGGGCAGACGATAGCGGTCAGCGGTCTTCAACTTATTACCGCAACGTCGGCAATGATAAACGGCGGAAAGTATTATACGCCGAACTTCGTTTCCGAAGTGTATTCAAATGAAGGAATTATTATTGAAAAATACGAAAAACAACCGAAAAATAGGGTAATAAGCGAAAAAACTTCCGAAATAATAAGGGGTATGCTTGAAAACGTCGTCGCAAACGGGTCGGGAAAACAAGCGTATATCGAAGGATATAGGGTCGCGGGCAAAACGGGTACGGCGCAAAAATACGAAAACGGACATATTGCACAAGGTAAATACGTTGCATCTTTTATCGGCTTTTTCCCCGCCGATAAGCCTGAATATATAGCACTCGTAATCGTTGACGAACCTGACGGGCAGTATTACGGCAGTACCGTCGCCGCCCCGCTTGCAAAACAAGTGTTTGAAGGCATAATAGAACTTAAAAAATTAAAGCCGTCTAAATGACGGCTTTAATTATTGATTAAATCTTCAAAAGAGATATTTAACGTTTTAATAATGGCGACTATGTTTGATAGAGTGGGTTCGACTTTGTTTGTTTCCCACTCGCTTACACGTTGTTGAGTTGTTCCGATTTTTTTAGCAAATTCACGTTGATTATACCCTGCGTTTTGTCTTTCAATTTTTAAATTTTCACCAAAACTTTTCATAATCTTATTATATTATATACACTAAATAAAGTGTTGACATACACTAAAAATAGTGTTAATATTAAAATAAGGAGATATATTTATGCAAAAGAAAGGAATTATTTTAAGTCTAATATTGATTATATTTTTAAATGTTGTAGGATTATTCGCTTGTGAAAATAATAAGGTAAAACCGTATTATGGAACTTATACGGGTGGTATAAACGGAAATAAAACAGTCGTAATAAATAAAACAATTATAAACGGTAATTATGAATATAATTACGAAGTTTATGACGATTATTTTCTTTTAACCGATATATCAGATAACGATACGCTTACTTTATATCGTTTTAATAACGGAAACGTTTTAAGTTTTGGTATAATCTATAATTTTCATTCGGGTTCTATAAACGTGAGAGACGGTTATTTTACTACAAATTTAATAATGTTTAAGTCAAATATGAATATAAATTATTTTTATTCGTTTAACAATGATGGCACGTTTCAATATTATATGGAATCTGCACCGTTATATTCGTATAGCGGAACATATACTTATAATAACGGCGTATTAAAACTTACGGGTGAAATGGCGGGGGAAACCGTATGCGAAATTTATTACGTTGAATCGCCAACCCGCTTACATTTCGGCGTTTATATAAAAGATGAAGTGATAAACAACAATAATAATCAGGAATCAATTAATAATAATCAAAATAGCAGTAGCAATAATAATCAAGATAATATTATTGATAATGATAGTCATAATGAAAGCAAAATTGAATTTTGTTCCGTTACCTTTCAATATAATAACGGTTATAATAATGACGTAATTTTGATAGAAAAAGACTCATATTTAAAACTTAAAGAACCATCTTATTTGGGTTATACGTTTACTGGCTGGAAAGTAAATGGAGAAATAAGGCAAATAGATGATAATATTCTTATTTCTAATGATATAACAATTTATGCTTTGTGGCAAATAAATACTTATCAAATAGAATATAACCTTAACGGTGGAAGTTTAGAAAATGCAAAGACTTCATTTACTATACACGATTTACCATTAACGTTACAAAATCCAAAAGGAGAAACAGATAATCTTTCTTTTGTAAAATGGACGACTGACGAAAACGGAAATAATAAGATATCTACAATTGCAAATATAGAAAGCAATTTAAAAGATTTTGTTTTATATGCTTTTTTTGAAGATTCTTCTCAATTTTTACAATATCGTTATGATAGTGAATCAGAAGGGTATGAAGTTACGGGATATACTGGAAACGCAACAAATGTCATTATACCTGCAAAGAAAAATAACGTTAATGTAACGAGTATAGGAAGTAGTGCGTTCTCTGGTTGTAGCAAATTAACAAGTGTAACTATACCTGATAGTGTAACGAGTATAGGACAATATGCGTTCGAATCTTGTAGCAGTTTAACAAGTATTACAATCCCTGATAGTGTAACGAGTATAGGACAATATGCGTTCGAATCTTGTAGCAGTTTAACAAGTATTACAATCCCTGATAGTGTAACGAGTATAGGACAATGGGCGTTCGAATCTTGTAGCAGTTTAACAAGTATAACTATACCTTATAGTGTAACGAGTATAGGATATATGGCGTTCTATAAGTGTAGAAGTTTAACAAGTATAACTATTCCTGATAGTGTCACAAGTATAGGAGAACGTGCGTTCGAAGGTTGTAGCAGTTTAACAAGTATAACTATTCCTGATAGTGTAACGAGTATAGGACAATATGCGTTCCGTAATTGTAGCAGTTTAACAAGTATAACAATACCTGATAGTGTAACGAGAATAAGCGATAACTCATTTAAGGATTGTAAATCATTAAAAACTGTTTACGTTGATTCGGAAAATATTGTCAATTCTACAAATGAACATAATCTTTTTGATTATGCGGAAGTTATTTATATAAGAAAAGATATAAATATAACAAATACTTTATTTACGGTTGTATTTAATAAAGAAAGTGAAAGTTTATATCAAAATAACGGAAATGAATATTATAAATACGTAATAAAAGGAGAATAAAAATGTGTTATCAATTAAAAAAACTAAAAATTATTTATGACGGTAAAATTAAATCAAAGTACGAAAATGCAAAAATGATAAAGTACGATAATGACGAATTGAAAGCCTTGGGAGAAAAATTAGGATTAGAGTTTCATTATGAACTACACAGTAATAAAAAGTCAACATTTATTCGTTTTGATTGCCATTGCGTAGAATATAATGATTTTAAAAATTTAAGTAAAGAAACTTACTTAAATTCTATTCCTGAAAAAAGTAAAGAGAGAAGGAATATATTAAAAGAAAAATTTAAAGAAACTTTTCCCGAGTATAAAATGAAACAATATAGATACAATTATCTGTCTTTAATAAAAAAGAATTTAGATAAAAATAACGTAATAAAAGAAGCGAACGATTTTGTTGAAGAAACTCTCGATAAAATAATAGAAATACTTAAAAAAATATAAAGTTTAATAACTTTTATAATCAAAAAAACTCTTTTGGAAACCAAAAGAGTTTTTTTGGTGGAAGGGGGTGGATTCGGACCACCGAAGTCACTGACGGCAGATTTACAGTCTGCTCCCTTTGGCCGCTCGGGAACCCTTCCGTATATTCGTTTATGATAGTGGAGCTGGTGACTGGAATCGAACCCGCAACCTGCTGATTACAAATCAGCTGCTCTGCCAGTTGAGCTACACCAGCACCTTAATTTTTAACTTGGTGCCTCGGGGCGGAATCGAACCACCGACACGGGGATTTTCAGTCCCCTGCTCTACCGACTGAGCTACCGAGGCATAACAAGTTTTTTTACTTTGAAAATGCTTGTTATAAACAAGCATTTTCAAAAATGGCGACCCGAAGGGGGCTCGAACCCCTGACCTCCAGCGTGACAGGCTGGCGTACTAACCAACTGTACTACCGGGCCGTTTATTCTTTTAGGGATTTATGGTG
>JAFSRT010000021.1 GCA_017445995.1 Clostridia bacterium | reverse complement strand
CGCTCCGCTTGCGGCACAAACTTTCAGTAAATCATACCGCTATTTCATCCCTGAAAAAGCGCCTATGTATATAGACCATGCGGAAGGAGCAAGACTTTACGACGTTGACGGCAATGAATACGTTGATTTTATGTGCAGTTTAGGTCCGATCACTCTCGGCTATAACTACCCCGCAACCAACGAAGCGGTTAAACGCCAACTTGAAAAAGGTATCATCTTTTCCACGCAAGCGCCCGTAGAGTGCGAACTCGCGGAACTTCTTCACGAGGTTATTCCATGCGCGGAAATGGTAAAATTCGTGAAAAACGGTAGCGACGCAACGACCGCGGCAATCAGACTTGCCCGTGCGTTTACGGGTAAAAGCCGCGTCGCTATGAGCGGTTATCACGGTATGCACGACTGGTCTATCGGTGCGTCTGAAAACAGAAAAGGCGTTCCGCAGGAAATTTGCAACCTTACCAAAACGTTTAAGTACAACGACCTTTCTTCTCTCGAAAATCTTCTCGAAGAAAACAAAGGCGAATACGCCGCCGTTATTTTAGAGCCAATACAAGGTAACGGCACTACCAAAGAATATCTTGAAAGCGTAAAAGAACTTGTCCACACACACGGCGCATTGCTTATCTTCGACGAAGTTGTTAGCGGTTTCCGTTACGCAATCGGCGGTGCAAGCGAATATTACGGCGTTACGCCCGATATGGCGTCTTACGGTAAGGGCGTCGGTAACGGTATGCCAATTTCATTCGTCGCAGGACGCAGAGATTTGATAAGTCAAATAGAAAAAGGCGTATTCGTTTCAATGACTTTCGGCGGCGAAGCGCTTTCTATGGCAGCCGCGATCGTTACCATAAATGAAATGCGAAACAAAAACGTTATAGAGCATTTCTGGAAACTCGGAACTAAAATGAAAGACGGACTTGCGACACTCATCGCTAAATACGGTATTTCTTCCGCAGTTTCCGTCAGCGGACTTGCCCCGCATTGTGGATTATCCTTTAATGGAGTTGGCAGTCTTAACTATCTTGATATTAATTCCATCTACTCTTCGGTTATGCTTGAAAACGGCATACTTTCTTTTGCGATAAATAATATTTCATTTTCACATACGGAAGAAGATATAGATTTATATCTTGACGCGGCGGATAAAGCGTTCGCACTCATTAAGACCGCTATCGACAAAGACAGCCTTGACGGAATACTGCCCGAAAACGCAAGAGTAAACCCCGTTTTCAAGAGAAATATCAAATAACTTTGCGAAAAGCACGTTTTTTGATTGCCGAACGTGTTTTCCTTTATTTCCGCGCGATGGTCTTTTGCCGTCGCGCTGGAATATTTTAAAAACTAAATTTATAAACGTTTTTTCTTATATTCTTCGGGCGTTTGCCCTGTGTATTTTTTAAATGCCGAAAAAAAACCGTTATATGAATTGTAGCCGCTGTCTAAAGCAATTTCATCAAAACTTAAATTCCCCTTTTCTATCAGCATAACGGCGTTTTCTATTCGCTGTTTTAACAAAACCTCCTTAAAACTCATACCGAAAACTCTCCGCACCACCCGTGCAGTCTGCGATACCGATAAATACAGACTTTTTGCAAGATCGTTTATCGTAACCCGCTCTTTATACCTATTGTAAAAAAATTCTTCCGCGTGAATTTTATAATCTTTATCAGTAGCAATACTGTGTTCCAAGTCCTTGTAATCCGATTTTTTATTGTCTATGTTTTTCCTTACTTCTTCAAGAATATCCGTCCATAATAATGAAAAAAGAATTTCCGTTACATGTCGTTTTTCCGCAAAATCGCCAACTTCAAGCATTCTCTTAAGCGTTGCTATTATTTTATCATTTCTTATAACTATATATTCTTTTATAGATTTAAGTACGTTTTTATAATAATCATATTCAGAAAAACCGCCGATTTTATCTTTACTCTCACCACTTGTTAAAAAGTCAAACAGAAAACCGAATCTTAAAATATTTTCCGTACTTTTTACCGTATAGTGACTGACTTTTGGGCATAAAACAAGCGTATCACCCTTTTTTACTATTACCGGTTTACCGTTTATTTCGACGGTCGCTTCACCGTCAAGTATAATATGTATT
>JAFSRT010000003.1 GCA_017445995.1 Clostridia bacterium | reverse complement strand
TGGCTTAAAGTGTGTTAGAAAGTACTTTTTGGTTTTTTTAAAAAACTCTTAAAAGCCAAAAGTATCAAAAAACGCATATTTTTACCCCAAAATAATAGAAAATGGACGAAAAGCCAAAAGACTTTTCGTCCAACTGCCTTGGTTGCGGGGAGGGGATTTGAACCTCCTGACCTTCGGGTTATGAGCCCGACGAGCTACCAAGCTGCTCCACCCCGCGATTTAAATTGTAAACATATTATATAGAAATAATACTCTTTTGTCAAACAAAATATAACGGTTGATTTTAATTTTTTAAGGCGAATTTTCGCGCGGGTTTTGTATCTTTTAAAAAATTTGTTAAAACGTTTTATTCTTTGTTGAAATAATTCAGTTTTTTTGATAATATATAATTATGGAAATCAACAAGTCGTTATTAAAACGGGGGAAAACCGTTGCGGTTGCCGTGTCAGGCGGTAAGGACAGTATGGCACTCCTTCATTATTTATTCTTTAACGCCGATAAGATGGGCGTTAAGGTTATTTGTCTTAACGTGGAACACGGTATTCGCGGGGAAAGTTCCGTTAGAGACAGTTTGTTCGTTAAGTCCTTTTGCAAAAAGTACGGTATTCCGTTGATTT
Source organism: Clostridia bacterium (assembly GCA_017445995.1). Classification (GTDB taxonomy): domain Bacteria; phylum Bacillota; class Clostridia; order Christensenellales; family Borkfalkiaceae; genus UBA1259. The sequence continues at coordinate 23,176 of JAFSRT010000003.1, read as the reverse complement.
CTTACGCGGTGGACAGCAAGAAAAAGGCGGAAGAAGATAAACTCTCTCTCGAAGAAGGCGCAAGGGTATTAAGGTATCAATGCTTTTTCGACGCGATTGATACAAAAAAGTGTGATTACGTTGCGACGGCGCATCATAGAAGGGACAACGTTGAATCGGTGCTGTTAAATCTTTTCCGCGGGACTGGATTAAAGGGTGCGACGGGAATAAAAGAAACGTATAAAGAGAAAATAATTCGCCCACTATTAAACGCAAGTAAAGAAGAAATTGAAGAATATATAGAAAAAAACGGCATACCGTTCGTTACCGACGAAACTAATTTAGTAGACGATTACAGCAGAAACTTTATAAGGCTTAACGTATTGCCGAAGATAGAAGAAATATTTCCGAACGCAGAAAGTAATATCGCGCGGTTTTCTGAAATTGTTAAAGAAGAAGACGAGTATCTGGACGGCGTTGCAAAAAAGAAAGTTGTTACGGGCGACAAAAAGGCGGAAATTATTCTGCCCGTCGACAAGGTAATACTTAAAAGGGCGATAATTTTTGCATTAAAGACGGTGGGCGTAGTTAAAGACTGGGAAAAGGCGCATATCGATAGCGTGTGCGCGCTTGTCGATAAAGATAACGGCGCATACGTAAACCTACTTGACGGCGTTTCGGCGCACAGAGAATACGACCGAATAGTGTTTATAAAGCGCGAAGAGAAGACGGCGCTTAATATTCCGTTTGCTATAAAAGAGTTCGAGTTTGATAATAAGACGTATAAAATTATCAGGGTGGAAAAGAACGCCGATTATAAAAGCGGACTTTATTTAGACCACGATAAACTGCCGAAAGACGCGGTTATAAGGACGAAGGAAGAAGGCGACGTTTTCACCAAGTTCGGTGGCGGAACGAAAAGCCTTGGCGACTATCTTACGGATAAAAAAGTGCCGTTAAGGTTGCGTGAAAGCATACCGCTGATAGCAAGCGGACGCACGGTGTACGCGATATTCGGCGTTGCCGTTTCCGACAAAGTGAAAATCGATAACAAAACGACGGAAGTTATTAAACTTATTTAGAAAAAAACCAGCCCCGTAAAACGGTTGCGTTTTACGGGGCTGGTTTTATAATTTTACCCGCTTATAGTACCTGACAGATACCGCCTAATAATTTAAAGTCGTTATAGAAAAAGGAATAGACTTTGTTTGCGGAATCGGCAGATAGAACGGTTATAGGGTTATCGGCACAAGTGGCGATAAGAGAATAGCAGATTGCTTGTCTTCCGTCCCCGAAAGAGTCCACTATCGCACCGCCGTTTATCCCGCCTTTACCTTTTATTACGATACGGTTATCGTACAGTTCGACTTGTCCGCCGAGTTTATTTAAGTTGTTTACAAAACTGTTTAATAAAGACAGTTCTTTATCTTTAACGGGGTTAAAAGACAACGTAGTATCGGAACAGGTAAAAAGGGAAACCGCCGAAAGAATATAAATAAAATCGTAATCGTCCTTTAACTCGATATTCGTGCCTTTTGCGTTAAACTTTAACAGATAATCTTTTATGGTTTTATTGTTCTGAACGGAATCGCCGTCAAGCCCCGTTATTCTTACGCGGTTGCCGAACGCGTTTGCACCCGATATGAAACTGCAAGCAAAATAGTCGCCTTCGACAGAGATTTTATCGGGCGAAACGTAGCGTTGAGAGTTAGGAATAAAAAACCCGTCTTCCCTGTCTTCTATTATAATCCCGAAATCGCGCATAATTTTAAGCGTGATTTTTGCGTATTCTTTATTCTTAAACGACTTATTACAGACAAAAGTGCTGTCTTCTTTTAACGTCGGCAAGACCATTAAAAGCGAACTGATAAAAAACGAACCTGAAAAATCGGACGCGCGATATATTCCGCCGTGCAACGCGCCGATGAGTGAAAAAGGCGTTATATCGGCTGTCGTTCCTACGCCTTTAAGGTTAAATACGTTGTCGACGTTTATTTTTATAGGTTTATTTTCGGAAACGATTGTCGGCGAGATATCAAGCGACGACAAAAACGGAAGCATAAACTTTATAGCGGACGACGAACCGAAAAACTCTATTTCTTTGTCCTGTTCGTAGCAATCCGTCGGGGATAGCGTTATAGTGTTTTTATTTTCTCTTACCGATATGCCGAGAGATTTGATAGACGATATAAGCGACTTAACGTCTTCGGTCATTGTTTTTAAGTATATTTCGGTCGGCGACGAAGATAGTGCCGAAGCCAAAATTACTCTGTTTGCAAAAGACTTGTTTGAAACCGCTTCGATAACGCCGTCTAATTTTTTCGGGAATATTTTAACGTCCATAATTCATCCTTTTTTATTCCTTTATTTATCCGTTTAGTATTTCTTTTAAGACCTTACCTATTTTTTCCGTCGGAAACCCGACTATGTTCGTATAACTTCCAAAATATTCTTTAACCAAAAACCCGTCCTGAATACCGTAAGCCCCCGCTTTATCGAGTGGGTTTTTTGTGTCGACGTAATCTTCTATCTGTTTTATTGTTAAAGGGTTAAAAACCACTTTAGTTATTTCGTAATCGGAAACTGTTTTTCCGCCGAAAATTACCGTAAAGCCCGACACGACCCGGTGCGTGTTATCGGAAAGGGACGAAAGCATATTTATAGCGTCTTCCCTATCTTTCGGCTTGCCGAGTATTTTGCCGTTAAAATATACCACGGTATCGCAACCTATTATAACGGTATCGTTGTTTTTAACCGTATCGTATACAGACTGCGCTTTTTTTCGACTGAAAGTCAGCACCGTTTCAACGGGGTTATCGGAAAACGCGACTTCTTTATAATTACTTTCAATAACGGAAAAAGAATAGCCCATTTCCTTTAAAAGTTGCCGTCTTCTCGGCGAGGCGCTGGCAAGTATTATTTCTTTCATTTTTTAACCTTTCCGTTTTCTATCGTGATTTTGTTGACTAATAAGTTTTTGAAAACCGTTCTGTCTATTACCGTCGTTGTAAATATCGTCTGCATACCGGAAACCGCAGATACGAGTTTTCTTTGGCGTTTTTTATCGAGTTCGGATAAAACGTCGTCTAATATAAGTATCGGGTACTCGGAAAATCTTTCTTTAAATATTTCCGCCTCTGCAAGTTTAAGAGAAAGCGCCACCGTGCGTTGCTGACCTTGGGACGCGAAAACCCTTGCGTCTAAACCGTTTAGCGTAAACTTTATATCGTCCCTATGCGGACCTATACTCGTGAACCCGAGACGTATATCTTTATCGAGCGCTAATTTCAAGTCTTCGTACATAGCGTAAGCGATTTCTTCTTCCGTGCCGTAGTACCCGCTTTCCGTTTTCATCACGAGTTCTTCTTTTCCATCTGAAATAAAAGCGTGCTTTTCTCGTGCTATCGGCGAGAGTTTTTCTAAAAATTCGTTCCTTGCCCTAATGATTTTCCCCGCCTGTTCGGTAAGTTGCCTGTCCCACACGGGAAGGGTGTCGTACACCACGTCGCGATTAGGGTCTTTTAGCAGGTTATTCCTTTGCGAAAGTATTTTATTGTAGCGGATAAGCGAATAAAAATAGGACTTACTCATCTGCGACAGGGAAACGTTTAAAAATCTACGCCTGTCTTCGGGCGTTTCCTGAACGAGTTTTAATTCTTGCGGATTAAAGAACACGCTGTTAATGTTTCCGAATATTTCCCCGACTTTCAAAACTTCTACGTTATTGATATAAATATTTTTCTTATCGTTTTTATTAAAGCGGATTTTAACCGAAACGTCCCCGTAAGACGACGACGCGACGGCGGAGATTTCCGCACGGTCTTCCCCGTTTCTTATCACGAGTTTATCGTTGTTTGCGCGCGGAGAATAGCCCGTGCATAGGAAAAATATCGCTTCGCCCGCGTTGGTTTTTCCTTGCGCGTTAGCGCCGAAAAGTATATTTATTCCGTTTGAAAACGTCAGTTCTTCACTTTCGTAATTGCGGAAATTGTTCAGCGTGAGTTTTTTGATATACATAACTTTATTTTGAATTTTTTTATTTTTTTGGTAATTTTCCTTTATTTTAAAGAAGTTTTATTGTATAATAAATAGCACCTATCTTTTTTTATACTAAAGATTAACTGTTATATACTAATTATATAATGTTTTGAATACAAATGCAACAAAAAAGGAAAATAAGAAAATGGAAAGTTATGAGATTTTGTGGGACACGGCCCTTCCGGAAATTGAAAAAACCGTCAGTTCTATCGCGTTTGCTACTTATATTTCTCAACTGCAACCTGTCGACGTCGACAATAATAAAATCGTTTTAATAACCGAAAGCAAAATATTTGCGGATACCGTGCGCGGAAACTTGCACGATAAAATCGTTTCCGCACTTAAAATATGCAACAGCGAAATAAACGATTTCGTAGTTTACGTTGCGAAAGATAAAGAAGATTATTTAAGAGTTTTAACGGAAGAAAAGAGTTTGAAACCTTCGGTAATCAGTCAGGGTTCGCCTATAAACAACAAGTTCACTTTCGAATCCTTCGTTGTCGGAGATTCTAACAGGTTTATTTACGCGGCGGCAAAAGCCGTTGCCGAAAACCCCGGAGATTCCTATAACCCGCTTTTTATTTACGGTGGCACGGGGCTGGGGAAAACCCATATTCTTATGGCGATTGCTAACTACATAAGGTATCACTCGCCTTCCCTTAACGTTCTCTATTCTACTTGCGAAGCGTTTACTAACCAGATGATAGACAGTTTATCGAAAGGTAAACTTACCCCTGCGGATTTCAGGGAAAAATACAGGAACGTCGACGTTCTTTTAATAGACGACGTTCAGTTTTTAGCGAAAAAACAAGGCGTACAGACGGAGTTTTTCCATACGTTTAACGAACTCGTTATGCAAAACAAACAAATCGTTTTAACGTCCGACCGTCCGCCGAAAGAAATCGAAGTTTTGGAAGACAGGTTAAGAACGCGTTTTGAAGGCGGGCTTCTTGCCGACGTTCAACCGCCTGATTTAGAAACGAAAGTTGCGATATTAAGGAAAAAATCGGAAGAACAAAAGTGTCTTATCGATATTAAGGTGCTAACTTACATAGCGGAAACCAGCGAAGGCGATATAAGAAGTTTAATAGGCAGGCTTACGAAAGTTATTTTTGCAAGCAAACTGCACGAAAAACCGATTACTATCGAACTTGTAAACGAAGCGCTTAAAGAATCTATCGGCGAAGAACAGGAAGAACTTCAAGCGGACGATATAATAAAATGCGTTTGCGATTTTTATAAGGTATCTAAAACGGATATCATCGGGAAAAAGAAAAATAAAGAGTTCGTTGAACCGAGACAGATTTGCGTTTATTTAATCAACGATATGATGAACCTGCCACTCGTGAAAATAGGACAACTATTAGGCGGAAGGGATCACGCCACCGTTATCTATTCGAGAGACAAGGTAACCGAACAGATAAAGACCGACAAAAAACTTGCCGTTGAAATCAACGACATTAAAAATATGTTGCTTAAAAAATAGAAATGAACGAATATAGTGAAGGACAATACGACGCCGTTGTAATCGGCGCGGGGCACGCGGGGTGCGAAGCGGGTTTGGCACTTGCGAGAACGGGATTTAAGACGGTTATACTTACCCTTAATCTCGACAGTATCGGGTTTATGCCTTGCAATCCGTCTATCGGCGGAACGAGTAAAGGGCAAATAGTAAGAGAAATAGACGCACTCGGCGGTGAAATGGGCGTTTGCGCGGACAAGGCACTTTTGCAAATTCGTATGCTTAATCGCGGTAAGGGGTCTGCCGTGCAAAGTCTTCGCGGACAGGCGGATAAAAGCGTTTATCATACCATTATGAAAAAAACGCTTGAAAACACCCCTAACCTTAAAATACTGCAAGGCGAAGCGGTGGAAATAATTACCGACGGCGTTAAAGTAGTCGGCGTTAAAACCGCGTTCGGCGGGGTTATTTCCTGTAAAACCGTCGTTATCGCGACGGGCGTTTACCTTAACGGGTCGGTTATTGCGGGCGAGTGGAAAAAAAGTTCCGGACCTAACGGGTTCGCTCCTGCCGACAAACTTACCGAAAGCCTTATAAATCTCGGTTTTACGGTAAGACGGTTTAAGACGGGTACGCCCGCAAGGGTCGATAAACGCACGATAGATTTTTCCGTGCTTGAAGTTCAGGACGGCGAGACGGACGTTTATCCGTTTAGTTATATGTCTGACCAACTTCCACAACGACAAACGCCGTGCTATCTTACCTATACCAACGAAGAAACGCATAAAATTATAAGAGAAAACTTACACCGTTCCCCGTTGTATTCGGGGCAGATAAAGGGCACGGGTCCAAGGTATTGCCCGTCTATCGAAGATAAGGTTGTTAGATTTGCCGATAAAGACAGGCACCAGTTATTTTTAGAACCCGAAGGCGCGGATACTAACGAGATATACGTTCAGGGGCTTTCGACTTCCCTACCGCACGACGTTCAGAAGGCTATGTACAGAACGGTAAAAGGGCTTGAACATTGTGAGATAATGAGATACGCCTACGCTATTGAGTACGACTGTATCGATTCGCTTGATTTATACCCGTCGCTTGAATCCAAAAAAATCGAAGGTATATTTACGGCGGGTCAGATAAACGGAACGAGTGGCTACGAAGAAGCGGCGGGGCAAGGGCTTATTGCGGGAATAAACGCGTCGCTTAAACTTCAAGGCAAACCACCCCTTATTTTAAAAAGGGACGAAGCGTATATCGGCGTTTTAATAGACGACCTTGTTACGAAAGGCACTAACGAACCTTACCGTATGATGACGAGTCGTGCGGAATACCGTATAGTATTAAGGCAGGATAATTCCGATTTCAGGCTTACGCCGAAGGGAAGAGACGTCGGGCTTGTTTCGGACGAAAGGTGGAAAAAGTTTCTTTTTAGAAGGGAAGAGTACGAAAAGGCAAGGCTTGAACTTGAAAGAAGTTTAACGCCGAAAGAAACGGAAAATATTTTAAGAGAGTACGGTTTCCCCTGTGCGAACACGGGGCTTAAAATTAAAGACCTTATTAAAAGGGGTATTAAGATAGAGAGAATAAAAGAAGAGTTTGATGCGTTTATCGGCGTTGACAGATTTATTACGGAAACCGTCGAAACGGACGCGAAGTACGAAGGCTACGTTGAAAAAAGTCTCGAACAGATTGAAAAGGCGAAAAAACTCGAAGAAAAAGTTATTCCGGACGATATCGATTATCTTAAAATGGAAGGCTTACGGCTTGAAGCAAGGCAAAAGTTAGACAAGGTCCGCCCTAAAAACTTGGGGCAGGCGGAACGCATATCGGGTGTTTCCCCCGCGGATATTTCCGTTTTAATGGTTTACTTAAAGAAATAAAACAACCTCTTTCCGAAAGAACGGAAAGGGGTTGTTTTATCAGCCGTTATTTATTATATTCCTTTTCATACTTTTTTGCGAGTAGCAACAAGTCTTTTTTTCTGTCTTTTATTTTTCTGCAAGGGATTCCCGCATATATGGTCCATGGAGACGAACTTGTTTTTATTAAAGACATACAACCGAAAGCACTACCTTCTTCTAACACTGTGTCGGGCAGTACGGTGCAACCGCTTCCTATTATAACGTGTTGTTTTATGATAACTTTTCCGTTAATTAATTTTTTATATTTATCGGGAATTGTCGGATTAGTCATAGTTTCGCCAGAAAAATCGTCGCTAACAGCATAAATACAAACCCTAGAAGAAACGTTTGCGTAATTGCTGATAAAAACGCCTTCCTTTCCGCCGTAAATCGCGGAGTAAGCTGCGATATGAATATTGTTGCCAAGCGATACTTTTCCGCTTAAGATACAAAAGTCGTCTATTCTTACGTCGTTGCCGAGACTTATTTCCGATGGAGAATAGAAACTTGCTTTTCTGCTTATTGAAACGTTTTTACCAACGCTTGCAAATCCGAGTTGTTTTAACTCTTCTTCGCTATAAAAACTTGTCATTATTTTTGTTCCTTCACAGTATTTTTATATATAAAACGTTTTCATTATAACATATAAAAAAAGTGTTGTAAATATTTTTTTCAAATTATACGAATGACAATACCGGAAAAGAATAACGAAAAACCACCCCGAAAGGTTTTGCCATTCGGGGTGGATATTTTATAAGTAAGTCTATAAGCCGAGTTCTGTCTTATGCAATCATTTATCTACGAACGTAGTCTCCTACGTCCTCCAGCGATATTTATTAAACCGACTCGGTGAAACTCCCTAATGAATCGGTTTGTCAATCTTGCGTCGGGTGGGGTTTACATGGCATTTTGCGTTACCGCAAAATCGGTGGTCTCTTACACGCGCCTTTCCAACCTTGCCTAATAATAGGCGGTTTATTTCTGTTGCACTTTCCTTAAAGTCGCCTTCACCGGGATTTCTCCGGCACCCTGTTTCTATAACGCTCGGACTTTCCTCATTGACGGTTTCTCTCCGCCCCCGCGATTGCACGGCCTACTTATAAAGTAAGGGTATTTTATACCTTTTTTAATCTTTTGTCAAGTTTAAAATTAAAGGAACGCTATTTTTAGCGTTCCTTTTAAATTTTTTTATAAATCGTCTGCGTCCTGAACGGGCTTTTCGTAAATATCGTCTACGTCAACTCCCGTATAAGACCCTTGCGTGTCAAACTTGCTTTTCATTTTATTACTTGCAGTCTTTAACGCTTTTGGTTTTACGATTACTTTTCTTACTTTTAATATCTCTCATAATTCCCCCCTATACTATTATTGTTTGGGAAATTATCTATATTATACTTTTATACCAAATGTAATTTTTGGTAAACTATCTAACGCCTATTCTCGTTGCTTTTGCTTTTCCCGATAAAAGGTCGTATATTGAATATTTTGCAGAAGCGATAATAACTTTCGTTCCTATTTTAACCGCGTCCTTAATATACTCTAATTTTGCTTTTGCACCGTTTGCGCCGACCCTTGACGCGCCGTTACAGTATTTTTCGCACTCGGAAATATTGTCTAACAGTTCGTAAACGTCCTTTCCGCTTATTTCACTTATAAGGGTAGACGGGTCGGTACTGTTTTTATAGATACCTTCGGCACTCGTTAAAATCAGAAGCGTTTTCGCCTTAACAAGGCAGGCAATCTGTGAAGCCGTTTCGTCGTTATCGACGCACTCCACAACCTTGTCCGTTTTCGTTTTAAGCGATTTGATTTCGAGTTTTCTGTTTTCTTCCGTCGACACCGCGTCGTTGTAGTTTATAATCGGTATCGCGTTTTGCATAACGGCACGAAGAAGCATTTTCTTTAAGTGTTCTCTCTTGTCTTTGTCGTTAAAGTGCTGATGTTCAACGAGAACCTGACGAAGTGAATATTTAGAGTCCACGTATTGACGGTAAGTCGACATAAGTATCGATTGACCTTGCGACGCGTAGTCGGTTTTAACGTCTTCCGTCGCCCCCGTGAGTTCCTTGCCCGTTCTTTTTATATAGTCGAGTCTGCCTGTTTCGGTCGCACCGCTTGTAACCCAGATATACCCCGGTTTAAGTTCGGAAGAAAGTCTGGCGATAAGCGTGTAGTCTAAAATATTATTTTCTTTATTGATAAGCGCCATAGAACCGATTTTGCCGACTAATTCGATATCAAAGTTCATATTAACTCCTTTTTTCATTAGTATTATACATTATATACCACGATTTTTCAATCAAAATAAGCGTAAATCACAATTTTTCAACGCCGTTCAAGTCAAAAATCGCCTTTTTATAGATTTCGTACGTTAAAAGCAGATTTTTTTCCGATAAATGTTCGTTGGCTTCGTGGATAGACGCGTTTTCGTTCGGGAATTCAGGGCCGAACGCTACTCCGAACGGGAAAACCCGTGCGAAAGTCGAACCGCTTTGCGAAACGGGAACGCTATTATTTCCGGTTATTTCGTTATAGGCGGTAATAAGCGTAGAAACGAGATTGCCTTCTTTTGCAACGAGTTGCGTGTCGTGTTTTAAAGATACGTCGTAGCAAAGCCCCGATTTATCGAATACCGTTTTTATTTCGTCTAAAGTTATCGGCGCCGGAAATCTTACGTCGCATAAAATCTTTAATTTATCGTTCTCTATCTTTATTACGTCTGGCGATAAAGTTATATTGCCCTGTTCGGTTTTAATATTGTTTAACCCCCACTTGTCGTTAAAAAGATAGTCGATTGCATCATTATAATCTTCGCCCAAGTCGCACATATACGAAAGAAGCGGTTTAATCGCGTTTTTGCCGAGTTCAGGGTGAGAACCGTGCGCCGAAACGCCGATACTTTCAATTACGTTGTTTTCTTTTAACATAAGATTATGTTTATAAAGTAGTTTTTCGTCTATTCCGCAATCTTTTGCGATAAGAGTTGCGAACGCGCATACGGCGTTTATTACCGTTCCGCCTTTTATATCTATAAAGTTTTTCGGTTTATCGAAAATAAAGGTTGCAATCGCCATACCCTTTTCGGCATAACTTACGGGGAAATCCCCGTCGGGCGAAAATCCGAACGACGGGAAAACCGTTTTGGTTTTTGCGTACTCTACGTCTTGCCAACCGCTTTCTTCGTCGCACCCGATAAACAGGCGGTATTTTTTTGTAAGCGGTATTTTACTGTCTTTTAATTCTTTTAATATATATAAGCATAGAAGTAGCGGTGTTTTATCGTCTGATAAACCCCTGCCGTAATACGTCCCGTCTTTTTCGGAAAGAGAAAACGGGTCGGTATTCCAACCGTTTCCGGAAGGCACTACGTCGATATGCCCTATTATTCCTATTTCTTCGCCTTCGCCGAGAAAGACTTCGCCCATATAGTTATCGTAGTTTATAGTAGGAAGCCCCAACTCTTTTGCACGCCTTAAAAAGAATTGCAGGGCGTTTTTTATTTCCGCCCCGAACGGCGCGCCGTCTTCACTTTTTCCCTTAACGCTTTTATAAGAAATCAAAGTTTTTAAGTCTTTAATAAACAGGTTAAAGTTTTCCATTTTCTTCTCCGAAAATATTTCTTTTATTATATTATACATTAAAATATATCATTTGTTGCAAAAAATAAAAATTTATTTTGTTTTTTTTAATTTTTATGCTACAATATAGAATATGGAAAAACAAGAAATGCACGCCGGTCATAGGCAAAGAATGATTGAGAAATTATTATATAACCCCGATTCTTTTGCCGACCACGAACTATTAGAAGTGCTTTTGTTCTTCGCCGTGCCGAGAGTGAATACTAATCATATCGCACACGATTTAATTCGTATGTTCGGGTCAATTAAAGGCGTGTTTCACGCTTCGCCCAAAGAACTTATGAGTGTGAACGGCGTCGGCAAAAAGGTGGCGACCGAACTGATTGCCGTCGGCAAGATTTTCGATAGAGTTACAAACCGTAAGGAAAAAGAAATCAAGTTCGGGTTTTCTTACGAACACAATAAACAGCAGATTAACGATTACTTTCTCGGCTGTGTGGACGAAAAACTCGTTATTATGTTTTTATCGGAAAAACTTTTTAAGACGGACGAACTCGTGTACGCGGGCGACTCTAACCACGTAGTCGGCGATATTAAAGAGATTGCGAAAATGCTTGCGATTCACAAACCGAAGTTTATTATAGTTGCGCATAATCACCCGAGCGGGGACGTTAATCCTTCCCATGCGGACGACGTGGCAACGGCGCAATTATGTTTGATTTGCGAAGCGCACGGTATTCAGTTTTTGGATCACGTTATCGTTTCGGGCTACAATAGTTACAGTTATTTTCTTGCAAAAAAACTCGAAACCATTAAAGAGATAAGTAATATAGACAAACTTTTATTAAAAGGATTAGACAACGATTATGAATAAAGTTAGAACGCGTTTTGCACCAAGCCCGACGGGCTATCTACATATCGGCGGATTGAGAACCGCCTTATACGGGTTTTTATACTCGAAAAAAAATCACGGCGATTTTATTCTGCGCATAGAAGATACCGACACCGCAAGATATGTGGACGGGTCTGTTCAGATTATATACGACACTATGCGTGATTCCAAGATTATGTACGACGAAGGTCCGGACGTAGGGGGGGATTTTGGTCCTTACGTTCAGAGCGAAAGAAAAGACATTTACTTAAAGTATGCGAAAAAACTCGTTGAACTCGGCGGGGCTTACTACTGTTTCTGTACGCCTGAAAGGATAGCGTCCTTAAAGGACGGCGAAGGAAACGTTCGCTACGATAAACATTGTTTAAGATTAACAAAAGAAGAAATCGAAGAAAAGATTAAAAGCGGTGTTCCTTACGTAATCCGCCAGAATATTCCGACGGAAGGTGCGGGTAGTTATCACGACCTTGTTTACGGGGATATAAGCGTTGACTATAAAGATATAGAAGACGGTATCTTAATAAAAAGCGACGGTATGCCGACCTATAACTTCGCTAACGTTATAGACGACCACCTTATGGGAATAACGCACGTTATCCGCGGTACGGAATACTTATCGTCTACACCGAAATACAATCTTATGTATGACGCTTTCGGCTGGGAACGCCCTACCTATATTCACTTACCGCCGATTATGAAAGACGCACAACATAAACTTTCTAAGAGAAACGGCGACGCAAGTTACGAAGATTTCGTTAAAAAAGGGTATATTAAAGAAGCGATAGTAAATTATATCGCACTTTTAGGTTGGAGTCCTAAATCAAACGTCGAAAAAATGAGTTTATCGGAACTTATCGAAAACTTTTCGTTAGACGGTATTTCTAAATCCCCTTCCATTTTTGACGAAACGAAAATGAAATGGTTATCGGGCGAATATATTAAGGAAATGAGTCAGGAAGAGTTTAACGCGTTATCTTTGGATTTTCTTAAAGAAAGTAAGGTTTACGGAAAGTTCGATACGGAAAAACTTTTAACTCTTGTTAAGGGTCGCGTTCAGATTTTAAGCGAAATACCTGAAAAACTCGATTTCCTTTGCGATTTCGGTGTGTTCGATACGGCGCTGTTTATTAACCAAAAGCAAAAAACCGATATCGAACTCGCTAAAAGCGTACTGCCGAAGATTAAAGAAACGCTTTCTGATCTTTCCGCTTTTGATAACTCTACGCTATTTAATTCTCTCGTTGATTTATCAAATCAATTAGGCATAAAAAAGCAAGCGCTGTTATGGATTGCGAGAATTGCGCTTACGGGAAAGGAAGTAACTTGCGGTGGCGCAACGGAAATCGCCGAACTTTTAGGCAAAGACGAAACTATGAAAAGAATTGATTTTTCTTTATCTCTACTTTAATTTTGGTTAATTGACAAATTAAATAAGTTTTTAATAAAAATATGCGCCCTTTAAAAGTTAGATGCTTTAAGAGGCGCATATTTTTACGATATAAAATATTCTTCTTTTTTTATTCCTTTAAGATATTTTTCAATACCGTTTGCAATTACGGTTGCCATATTATATATAAAGTTTAACCGTGTTGCGTTGTATAAATTGTAGTTATTTTTAGTTTTATTCGATACTATGCCGATTAAACTTATATCCCCTATTTCGTCAAGATTTTTATCTACGCCAAGCCCCGGTTTTATTCCTTTTTCGTAAATCTTTATATTTCCTATTTCTTCTTCTTGCCCAAGCGCCGCGTCTATTGCAATAATTTTTGCTTTTTTATGGATTTTAGTTAAATATTCTTTTATATAAAATATTTCTTTTGCCGTAACAGGGCTGTTTAGCGTTCCGTAAACGTACGCCCTGCAACCTTTTTGCTTTAATAAAGACCCTATTATGGGTCCTAAACTGTCCCCAACTATTAAATCGCTACCGATACATACGAAAACAGGCAGATTTTCCCTGACGATTTCTTTTAAGGATTGACAAATAATATCGGGCGTGTATTCGTTAAACATATTAAAATTATAATTTCCGTTCATATTTTCCTTTTGTTTTCTATTATTACCACATTATTGTTTTATATACTAATAATCCATAAATTAATTTTAATATATTAGCGCAAAAACAGTTCTTTGCGCTATTTTAATAATTAAATGTGGTGCAAACAATATTGATTATTATATTTAATATTTTTTACTTATGCATTATTTTTTTATCTTAATTTATAATATAAATCTTTTTATTAAAAGATTTTTTAACCATTTTTATTTTTTTATATATTTTTCTAATTTACTTTTTTATTTTTAGTCCTTTTATATATATTTACTCTTTGCGCAAAATAAAATATTGTAATTTATATTAAAAACAATACTTTAATTTTCAAAATGATAACTATTTTTTATTGTTCCACGTGAAACTTTTTAAAAATACTGTGTTTCACGTGAAACAAAAAATTTAATCATAGTTTCACGTGGAACAACTATTTGTAAACGAAAAATTATATAAAAGTCCTGTTTGTGAGACAGAATAAGGCAAGATTTACCCGCAAAAAAATTACTGCTATTCTGTCTCAGACCGTCTAAATGACAATTTTTTAAAAAGATTTTTGGTTTATTTCGGTATATAATAAACAAATTATAAGTTAAAATTGACAGATAAATATCGGGGGTAAAAAGATAAAAACAAATATAAATAGTATTAGAATAGATATAATAATATGTTAAAAGTTTAGATGCAATATGAAATTTTAATTAAGTATAATAATTAAAGTTTAAGCGTTGTCAATATATTAAATAATAAACTTATGCACTGAAATATAATTTATTATATTATTAAAAACGTTTTAGCATTATAAATTTTTTTAATAATTTTCGTTTTAGCGCATAATAATTTATTATGCGCTAAAAGAGATTATAATCTATATAATAAAAAAATTTATTAAATCGATTGAAATTTTTAATAATATATTGTATAATATCTATAAATATAATGTAATATCTATAAAAAAAGAAATATTTATATTTTTTTGGATATACTATTTTATAACGAAATATTTTTAAGGAGAATATAACTTTGAAGGGCAAAACATCGAGAATTATTTTTTACATTGTTTTGGCGATTGCTCTCGTAATTGCGTCGGTTTCTATTACCAACTGTTTAACCGCCGCAACAGAAGTATCTATCGGCGAGTTTAACCAGATTGCTTATTACGTTAAGCAGGACGACGGACAGACTAACGATAACTACTCTAAAACAATAAGCAAAGAAGATTTTGAAAACTTGGCAGTTCCGACGATAAAAAATAAAATAGGAACAAACTATCAGGCGGTTACATTAGAAAGTATTGAAATCGATAATTATTTACTGACGTTTAGGCTTATCGTAGATAACGGCACGACTAAACCCGTTTACTCGTTTAAGGGTGCGTTTGAAAGAAACGATTCCGTTTGTGAAGATTACAGAATGCTTGCGGTTTATAATGACGTAAGTTATTCTTGTACAGACCCGAATGCGGGTTCGTTTTTGTCTTCTATTTTGCCGATTTTGGGCAGTTTCTTGATTATGATAGTATTCTTTATACTTTTGATACAGACACAGGGCGGAACGAAAGGCGCAATGAATTTTGCGAAGACTAACGCAAGGGTAAATAAAGATATTAAAGTAAGATTCAGCGACGTTGCGGGCGCGGAAGAAGAAAAAACCGAACTGTTAGAAGTAGTCGACTTTTTGAAAAACCCGAGAAAGTTTTCCGAAATAGGCGCAAGAGTACCGAAAGGCGTATTACTCGTAGGGCCACCGGGAACGGGCAAAACGTTGTTTGCAAAAGCGGTTGCGGGAGAAGCGGGTGTTCCGTTCTTTTCGATTTCCGGTTCGGACTTCGTTGAAATGTTCGTAGGCGTTGGCGCGTCGAGAGTAAGAGACTTATTCGACGTCGCTAAAAAGAATATGCCTTGCATTATCTTTATCGACGAAATTGACGCCGTTGGTCGTCAACGTGGTACGGGTATGGGTGGCGGACACGACGAAAGAGAACAAACGCTTAATCAATTACTTGTTCAGATGGACGGTTTCGAATCTAACGACGGTATTATCGTTATGGCGGCGACGAACAGGGCGGATATATTAGACCCTGCACTTCTTCGTCCGGGCAGATTTGACAGACAGATATACGTGAACGTTCCCGACGTTAAGGGGCGCGAAGCCATATTAAGGGTACACGCAAGAAACAAAACGTTAAGTCCTGACGTCAACTTTAAGGTTGTTGCGAGAATGACAAGCGGATTTTCGGGTGCTGACCTTGAAAACCTTTTGAACGAAGCGGCAATTCTCGCTGCAAGGGCGAACAGGAAAATGATAACGAATAAGGACCTTTACGAAGGTATAAATAAGGTTTTATTAGGACCGCAAAAGAGATCGCGACTCGTTACCGAAACCGACAAGAGAATAACCGCTTATCATGAAGCGGGGCATGCGATTTTGGCAAGATTGTTGCCGCATTGCGACCCTGTTCACGAAGTATCGATTATTCCGCGTGGGCAGGCGGCAGGCTATACTATGACGAGACCTGATAACGACGACAATCATTTAACGAAAGCGAAACTTTCCGACGATATCGTAATGTCGCTTGGCGGAAGGGTTGCGGAAGAACTTATTATTAAAGATATATCGGCGGGTGCGTCGGGTGATATTCAGGCGGTAAGTAAACGCGCGAGACTTATGGTTACCGAGTGGGGTATGAGTGAAAAGGTAGGGCCTATTTCGTACGCTTCCGATAAGGAAATATTTATCGGCAGAGATATGGCGTCCCACGTAACGTACAGCGAAGAAACGGCGGCGATTATCGACGAAGAAGTTAAACGCATCATAACGGAAGGGCTTGAAAAGGCGAGAAAAATTCTTAAAGATCACAAAACTCTTCTCGACAATATGGCAAGGCTTCTTATCGAAAGGGAAACCATTTTCACCGAAGAAGTCGATATGCTTATGGAAGGTAAATCCGTTGAAGAAATAATGAAGTTTATGGACGAAAACGAAGCGGTGCTTTCTAAAAACCCGTTCGACAGAAAAAGCGTAATTATTCCTGAACCGAAAAAGGAAGAAAAAAAGGAAACGCCGTCAGATAACGAAGAAACGGAAAGTGCCGAACCGAAAAAGACAACGGCTAAAAAAACGGCGAAGAAAAAGGAAACGGTTAAAAAAGAAACCGCAAAAGATAATGAAAAACAAGAAACGTTAAATAAGGACGAAACTCCGAAAGACGAAAAGTAATACTGTGGATAAGGAGATAGATTATGGGAAAAATCGTTGCGTTTTCAAACCAGAAAGGCGGTGTTGGTAAAACCACCACTTGCGTCAACATGTCGGCGTATCTCGCGCAAAAGGGATACAAAGTACTGCTTGTAGACTTTGACCCGCAAGGCAATGCGACAAGCGGATTAGGGTACGCGAAAAGCGAAGTTAAAACTTCGGTTTATAACGTAATTATCGACGAAGTGCCTACCGAACAGGCGGTAATAAAAACCAAGATAGAAAATCTTGATATTTTGCCTGCAACGATAGACCTTGCGGCGGCGGAAGTAGAACTCGTGTATATTAAAGACAGGGAACACGCCTTAAAAAAGGCGCTTGCATGTGCCGTTCCCGTATACGATTTTATAATGATTGACTGTCCGCCGTCTTTGGGGCTTTTAACGATAAACGCCTTATCGGCTGCAAACACGGTTCTGATACCGATACAGAGCGAATACTACGCATTAGAAGGATTAAGCCAACTTATGAACAGTATCAAACTCGTTGCAAGACACCTTAACGAAACACTTAAAGTCGAAGGCGTTGTTTTAACGATGGGCGACAAAAGGGCGCTTATCGCGAAACAGATTTCCGAAGAGATAAGAAGGTTTTTCGGTAAGAGCGTGTACGACACGATGATTCCGAGAAACATAAGGCTTGCGGAAGCACCGAGCCACGGCGTTCCTATAATGCTACACGATACCAAGTGTGCGGGTGCAAAAGCATATCTTCAATTAACCGAAGAGTTTTTGTCGAAACAAAAGAACTTAAAAAAATAAAGATAAACGCGGAGAATAAAAATGAAGAATAACAGAGGTTTAGGGAAAGGAATATCGGTTCTTTTTTCGGAAACGGAAGAAGATTACGGCAAAAGTATGCTGTTTGACGAGCCTGAAAGCGAAAAGGGTGCAAGCGTAACTGAAATCGATATCGGTTTAATATTTGCAAACCCTAATCAGCCGAGAAAGGTTTTTGACGAAACGGCGTTAAGAGAACTTGCCGATTCCATTTCAAAACACGGCGTTATTATGCCGATTATCGTAAATAAATCCGGCGACAGATATATGATAATCGCGGGCGAAAGACGTTGGAGAGCGAGTAAACTCGCGGGGCTTAAAAAAGTTCCGGTAATAATAAAGACCTATAACGAAAGACAGATAAAAGAAATATCTTTAATCGAAAACTTACAAAGGGAAGACTTAAACCCTATCGAAGCGGCAACCGCTATGCGTTCGCTTATGGACGACTACGGTTTAACCCAAGAAGACCTTGCCGACAGAATAGGCAAGTCAAGGCCGGCAATCGCAAACACTTTAAGACTGTTGTCGCTTTCCGACGAAGTAATAAAAATGGTTGCGTCCGGCAATCTTTCCGCGGGGCACGCAAGGTCGCTTATTTCAATACCTAATAGCGACCAGATAAAAATCGCGAACGCTATCGTAAAGGAAGGGCTTTCGGTAAGGGAAGTCGAAAAGCGCGTTAAAGAATACTTTATGACCCCCGAAGAAAAGGAAAAGAAAAAGAAACGGGCGGAACTGTCGAACGAACTTAAAGAACTTATCGGCGATATGCAAAGGGTTCTCGGCACGAAAGTAAACGCGATAGGCAACGACAATAAAGGCAGAATATATATCGACTATTACACAAGAGACGATTTGGATAGACTTTCGGATTTTATAGAATATGCCAAAACGAAAAAGTGAGATAACTGACCCCGTGGCTTTTTTGTCAGGCACGGTTATCCCGATTACGACAAAGACCGTCTTACCGAATACGGAAAAAACAGTCTGTTGCCGTTACAAAAAGGCTTAAAGACAAAGGAGAAGAGAAAAATGTGGATTTATATCTGGCTTGCCGTTACGGCGGTGGCACTTATAGTGGAATTCGTTACGACAGAACTCGTTTCCGTATGGTTCGTAGGTGGCGGGCTTGTTGCTATGCTACTTTCGGGATTAGGGCTTGAATGGTATTTTCACCTTCCCGCGTTTATAGTCGTTTCGCTTGCACTTATGCTTTGTTTCAGAAGTCTCGTGATGAAAAAACTAAAAGGCGAAGACGTAAAAACCAACGCTGAAACGGCGATAGGTAAAGAATACGAACTTATCGACGGAATAAGTTTTAATACGGCGGGTTCGATAAAAATAAACGGGGTTATTTGGAGCGTGGTTTCGGAAAACGAAAACGCCCTGATACCTTCGGGAACTAAAGTCGTCGTAAAAAAAATAGAAGGCAATAAATATATAGTAGAAGAAAAGTAACAGAAATAATTACCGAATTAAAAAGACAAATAATAAAACAAGGAGAGAAAAATGCAAACAGGATTGATTATTTTAATAGTTTTGGCGGTTATAGTTTTTATAATACTCGTTTCGTCGATAAAAATCGTTCGTCAGTCGACGGCGGTTATTGTCGAAAGGTTGGGAAAATTTCACAGATTGCTTAATACGGGGATACATTTTATAATACCGTTTATCGATAGAAACGTGGGCGGACCTATATCGCTTAAAGAACGCGTAGCGGACTTTGCACCGCAACCCGTTATAACAAAAGATAACGTTACTATGCAAATAGATACCGTAGTATACTATCAGGTAACCGACGCAAAACTTTTTACTTACGGCGTAGAAAACCCGATTCGTGCGATCGAAAATCTTACGGCGACGACGTTGCGTAATTTGGTCGGAGAACTTGAACTCGACGGAACGCTTACGTCGAGAGATACGGTAAACAGCAAGATGCGTATTATTCTTGACGAGGCGACCGATCCTTGGGGGATAAAGATTAACCGCGTTGAGTTAAAGAACATTTTGCCACCGAAAGATATACAGCAAGCAATGGAAAAACAGATGCGTGCAGAAAGAGAGAGAAGGGAAGCGATACTTAAAGCCGAAGGCGAAAAGCGAAGCAATATCTTAGTTGCCGAAGGTGAAAAGGAAGCCACCATACTTCGCGCCGAAGCCAAAAAGGCGGCGGTGATAGCGGAAGCCGAAGGTACGGCAACCGCGATAAAAATGATAAACGACGCAAATCCTAACGCCGCGTATCTTACTCTTAA
Source organism: Clostridia bacterium (assembly GCA_017445995.1). Taxonomy (GTDB): domain Bacteria; phylum Bacillota; class Clostridia; order Christensenellales; family Borkfalkiaceae; genus UBA1259. The sequence goes on along the minus strand of JAFSRT010000003.1, from coordinate 2,978 downwards.
AGGATACGACGCGTTGAAGATTATGGCGGACGGCAGATCTACTAAAATAATCGTGCCGAGCGAGATACAGAACGTAACGGGACTTCTCGCAAGCCTTAAAGCCGTTGTTGAAAAAGAAACCGAAAACAATAAATAATAAAACTACTTGATTTTTCCCGAACAGGATAGCCGTTCGGGAAAAATTTTATGAAAAAATTACTTATGTCAGAAATAAAACCGCTTAATAAAAACATGGGAAAATATTCAAAAGAAAAAGGAATACCGTTAAGGACTAAACCTTTTATCGACGTAAATACGCTGTTTGATAAAATCGTGTCCCCCGTACTTCTTAAAACCGAACGCCTTACCGTTTGCGACGTTGAAGAAAGGGACGCAAAAGATTATTACGACCTGTGTGCCGACGAAGAGAACAATAAGTTTTGGGGCTACGATTATAAAAAAGACTTAAAAAAACCGCTTACAAAAGACTATTTTTATCAAACTCAACTTGACCTTAAAGCCCGCAAGGAAGAATATTCTCTCGCAATAAAATATAAAGACCGTTTGGTTGGCGAAATCGTTCTGTGGAATATGACCGACGAACAAGCCGAAATCGGCTACCGCATAAAAAAAGAGTATCAGGGGCGGGGCTACGCTAAAGAAAGCGTGAAAAGGGTTATCGATTATCTCTTTTCCGAACTTTCGGCAAAAACCGTCTGCGCAAGGGTGATAAAATTAAACGGCAAGTCGGCAAAACTGCTTATCGATATCGGTTTTAATAAAATTAAAGAAGACGAAACCTATTATTACTACGAAAAACAAAACTGAAAATAAACCGTCCACAACTCGGGCGTTTATTTTTTTGCAAAAATCACGAAAAAAATCGCTTGAAATCTCTTAAAAACCCATTTTTGAACAAAAATAGACAATAAATGACAAAATATTTTTGAACAAAACCGATTTATTTAATAAAATTTATTGAATTTTTTCCAAAAATATAGTAGAATAGAGAAAAAGGGAAAAGGAGATCTCAAATGCAGAAAAAGAGTGTTTTTTTATTGCAGGACACAAAAGAGTTAAACGAAGAGTTAAAACAGTTCTTTAACGCCACGGCGGAGTACGAAGTCGTTGGCGAATCGACAGACGGCATAAACGCCCTTGCGATGATTTCCGAAAAGAAACCTAACTTCGTTATAACGGAAATGGTGCTTACGGGCTACGACGGTATTTGCGTTATTGAAAAGATTAAAGAAATGAATATAAAAACGAAAGTGGTCGTTTTAAGCGCGCTGTGTAGCGAAAGTATTATAACGCGCGCTATCCGTTCGGGCGCAAGTTATTTTATGGCTAAACCGTTCAGTAAAGAATTGCTTAAAGAACGCATAGATTCTATTTGCAACGGAGTTACGGGCGACGGCGACGCGCAGACGAATAAGTTCAGGCAGTATTCGTTGGAAGAAAAAATAAGCAAGATTTTTATTAACGTCGGTATTCCGCCACATATTAAGGGTTATAACTTTTTAAGGGAAGGGGTAATAATGGCGGTCAACGACCCTGAAATTATAAATAACATAACCAAAAAACTCTATCCTATGATAGGCGAACGCTATAAAACGACGGCAAGTAAAGTGGAACGTGCTATTCGCCACGCTATCGAAGTCGCTTGGAATAGGGGCAGAATAGAAAGTATCAACGGAATATTAGGCGTTCGTGCATACGTGGGTAGCGATAAGCCGACGAACGGCGAGTTTATAGCCCTAATCGCCGATAAAATGCTACTCGAAAGAAATTAAAAAAGAAAAATATAGCGTGGGTTTATTGTAAAACGGGGAAAACCGTGGTATTATTGTTTAGGGGGCTAAAAAATGAACCACGTTATAAAGAAAGCGTATGATAAAATATATAAAAGATTATTCGGGCTTAAACGGTATTTAATTAAAAAAGGAGTAAATATCGGAAACAACTGTTATATTTATTCCGATATATCGACTACCGAAAGTTATCTGATTACGCTTGGGAACAACGTAACCGTTGCGGGGAAGGTAACTTTTATTACGCACGACAACTCGATATGTAAACCGTTACCGGATAAAAGCGATATTTTCGGCAAAATCAATATCGGGAACAACTGCTTTATCGGCAACGGGGCGACGGTGTTATACGGCGTTACGATAGCCGACGACAATATTATTTCTGCGGGTGCGGTGGTAACGAAAAGCGTGCTTTCGACGGGCAATATCATTGCGGGAAACCCCGCGAAGATTATCGGAAAAGTTTCCGATTTTGCAAAAAAGGGCGGTGAATACGCCGTCAATATAAGCGGGCTTAAAAGCAAAGAGAAAAAGGAGTTTATAGAAAAGAGTAAACTCTACGAAAGAAAACCGATGGAATAACGGCGGAAAATAAAAAAATATAAAAAAATTTAAAAAAACAGTTTACAAAAGGCATATATGTATATATAATATAGGGCAGTTAGCATTAACAAAAAGACCTAACCTTAAATATTATGATATAAAGGAACGGAGAAGATATATGCCGAAATGGAAATTATGTCCGAGATGTGAATTGAATTACATCAGGGAAGAAGAAGAGTATTGCGACGTTTGTAAAGCAGAACTCAAAAAAGGTCCGCAACTTATTTTTGCGGTGGACGAAGAAGAAGAGACGGAACAACTTATTCTTTGCCCTATTTGTCATCACAACTATATTAAGCCGGAAGAACAGATGTGTTCTAAATGTGCCGAAGAAATAGACTTTAAAAACGACCAAGTCGACCCGGACAGCGACGAAGGTTGGAAGAACTTCGTTGACGACGACGAAGGCAAGGAAGAAGAAGAGGACGAAGAAATGTTGTCGCTTAACAAACTTGCCGACGAAGAAGGTTCGGAGATGTTTAAGGACGAAGACGAAGACGACGAAGAAGAAGAAATCGAAACGGCAAACGACGAAGAAGACGATTTTGAAATCCCAGAAATAGACGAATCGGATTTTGAAGAAGA
>JAFSRT010000020.1 GCA_017445995.1 Clostridia bacterium | reverse complement strand
TGTCCATAAAATATACCATTGCGGTGACGTTAGCGATGAGGATCCACCTGTTCTCATACCGAACACAGAAGTTAAGCTCATTTGCGCTGAAAATACTTGACTGGAGACGGTCCGGGAAGATAAGTAGTTGCTGCATCCAAACAAAAAAAGAGATAGGATATGACCCTATCTCTTTTTTCGTACGTTGTACCAACGTATCTTCCCGACAATCTTACGATTGCATGGAAAGATGTCGCCCCGTCAAAGCAAGTCCGTCAGGCGACGTACTCGACTTCGTCGGCTGAAAGTAAGTGCTTGACAAACGGGGAAGTTTAGTATAATATATGTAATTGATAAAACTTTTGGGAGATTTTATATGAAAATATTAAAATTACTCTTTCTCGTGTTGGCTATCTTGATGCTTTCGGTCGGAATAACGCTTACGGCGTGCGACAAAAATAGCGGAACGACTAACAGCGGAACGTCGAGTAGCAGTAGCAGTTCTTCGACAAGCAACGTCGGGAAATCTTCGAGTGAAGGATTGGAATACGAATTAAACGAAGACGGACAAAGTTATTACGTAAGCGGATTTACGAAAAAGAAAAAGAGTGGCAATTTAGCAAACGTCCTTATTCCTGCGACTTATAATAATAAACCTGTTTTGGGGATAGGGGAAGATGCGTTCAGCAATAACGGCGACGTCGGCAAAATATCCGTTGAACAAAGCACGATAACGGACACGTATTTTACTATCGGGGTAGGGGCGTTTGAGGACGCGTATAACTTAAAGGAAATATCTTTACCCGACGGCGCAAGGGAAATACCTGAAAACTGTTTTTTAAGATGCAGACTTAAAAGCGTATCTTTACCGAACGTTCTTAAGATAGGCGTTTCTGCTTTTGAAGAAAACAATAGCCTTATCGAAGTCGATATACCGAACATTTCAGTAATCGACGATTCCGCTTTTTTAATGTGTTATCATCTTGAAAGGGTAGATTTCGGAAGCAGAGAATTATCGCAAAAAGGACCTATTCAATTAAAAGATTACGTCTTTAAGTCCTGTTATGATTTAGAAAGAATAGATTTAACTTACGTTGACCAAATTGGCGAACAATGTTTCTATTATAGCGGGTTAAAGGAAATACTTTTCTCTAACTGTCAAAGGAAAGTTGCGAACAATGCGTTTACCAGTTGTTTCGACGTTGAATCGATTGTATATAACGAAATACCGAACGTAGGCGGCGGATTTTATATTGTTGAAAACGGATGTTTTTACGATAATCAGAATAAAACGCTTATTATCGGAACGGCAAGCGACGAAGAAGGCAACGTAATTATTCCCGACGGCATAAAGCGTATATACGACACGGCGTTTAGTAAAAGAGATTACGTTACGTCCATTTATATTTCCGAATCGGTAAAAGAAATATGTTCGGATGCATTTTCGGACTGCGAAGAAGTAACTTCGCTTACTTTCGCACCTGATAGCCAACTTGAAGAAATAGGTTATTGGGCTTTTTCGGGGCTGAAAAAATTAGCAAGCGTAACTTTACCTGACAATATGCGGTATTTAGACGGTTCTGCGTTTGACGGTTGCGTTTGTCTTACGGATTTCGTTGTCAACGAAGGTATAGAAAGAATCGAAACGGGTGCTTTTGACAACTGCGTTGCAATAAGCCCGATAAAGTACAACGGAACGGAAGAAGAGTGGTATTTAAGGGGAATCTATCTTAACAACGTAGCTTATGATAGAGACGAAGAAACCGGCGGTATGATAAACCAACAAGACCTTTTAATAGAAGTTGTATTCTTAAAGACTGAAAACGATTTGTAAAAGGAAATAATAAGACGGCAAACCGAAAGCAAAAAAACTTGTCGGCTTGCCGATTTTATTTTAAATAAAAAGGTATAAAAAAGGATGATACGCAAAAAAAGTCTTTTTTAATATTATTATAAAATCGTTGACAAAACGTAAGGCTATGATATAATAAGAATATGCTTGCAAGTTGCAAGACGGCGAAAAAAAGAAATATATATGTTATAAAGGAGAGAAAAAATGGAAAACACCCCTAAACTAAAAATAGGTATCGTTGCCGTTTCGAGAGACTGCTTCCCGCAATCTCTTTCGGAAAACAGAAGAAAAGCGCTCGTAAACGCGTTCAAGGCAAAATACGACCCTGCACTTATCTACGAATGCCCTATCTGTATCGTTGAAAGTGAAATACATATGGAACAAGCGTTAAAAGATATTAACGAACAGGGCTGTAATGCGCTCTGCGTATATCTCGGAAACTTCGGACCTGAAATATCGGAAACCATGCTTGCGCAAAACTTTAACGGGCCGGTTATGTTCTGTGCCGCTGCCGAAGAATCGCAAAACGACTTGGTTGGCGGAAGGGGAGACGCTTACTGCGGTATGCTTAACGCGTCCTATAACCTTAAACTTCGCAACGTAAAAGCGTATATACCTGAATACCCTGTCGGCGACGCTGAATACTGTGCCGACTTAATCAACGAGTTCGTTCCTATCGCAAAGACGATAGTAGGGCTTAAAAACTTAAAGATTTTCTCTTTCGGGCCAAGACCAAAGAACTTTTTGGCTTGCAACGCGCCTATTAAACAGTTATATAACTTGGGCGTTGAAATTGAAGAAAACTCCGAACTCGATTTATTCGAATCGTTCAATAAACACGCTAACGACCCGAGAATACCTGCAACTATCGAAGATATGGAAAAGGAACTCGGCAAAGGCAACAAAAAACCTACTATTCTTGCTAAACTCGCTCAATACGAACTTACGCTGTTAGACTGGATAGAAAAGAACAAAGGTTGCAAAAAATATTTCGCTATCGCGGGAAAATGCTGGCCTGCTTTCCAAACGCAGTTCGGTTTCGTTCCTTGCTACGTAAACTCGCGTTTGACGGGCAAAGGTATTCCTGTTTCCTGCGAAGTTGATATTTACGGCGTGTTATCCGAATATATCGGTCAATGCGTATCCGGCGACGTTGTTACTCTTCTCGACATCAACAACACCGTTCCTACCGATATGTATAAAGAATCTATCGAAAAGAAATTCGACTATAAGTCGACGGACGTATTTATGGGCTTCCATTGCGGAAATACTTGCAGTAGAAAGGTTTGCAACCCTACGATGAAAAACCAAATGATTATGGCGCGTACCCTTCCTGAAGAAGTTACGAACGGAACGTTAGAGGGCGACATTATGCCGGGGGACATTACCTTCTTCCGTTTACAATCGACTGCCGACAATCACTTGTATTCGTACATAGCGCAAGGCGAAGTATTGCCTGTTGCAACTAAATCGTTCGGCAGTATCGGTATCTTTGCAATCAAAGAAATGGGTAGATTCTATCGCCACGTTTTGATTGAAGGCGGTTTCCCGCACCACGGCGCGGTTGCTTTCGGACATTACGGAAAAGCGATTTTCGAAGTATTTAAGTATTTGGGCGCTGAAAAAATCGGTTTAACGAAACCTGCCGGCATCTTATACGATACGGAAAATCAATTCTAACAAAAGATAAAATATCATACTGCGATTATGCGGTATGATATTTATTTTAAAAAAGGAGACAAAATGAAAGTTTATAGTGTATTTGATAAAGAGTTTGCAGAATTCGGGCAGGTGCTTAACGGTTTTGATTTTTCGGAATTACTCGAAAAAATGAAAGACCTTCCTAACCCGAAAGATTCAACCGTATACAAAATGGGCGAAAAGAAACTTGAAAAACTGCCGATTAAAAAGCAACTGCAAAACAGTTTGTTCGGCGGTATGGATATTCAGATAGGGTACTGCAACGGCAGAAACACGAAACTGAACTGCCTTGAATATCATAAAAACAGCGAACTTAATATCTGTCTTTACGACACCTACCTTATTTTAGGCAGACTTTGCGACGTAAACGATTTTATGTTCGACACCGCCAACTGTAAATTGTTCTTCGTTCCTGCGGGAACGGGCGTTGAACTCTATGAAACGGCGCTTCACTATGCGCCTTGCCACAAGAACGCCGACACGGGCTTTATCGTCGCTGTCGTTTTGCCGAAAGGCACTAACGGAAAGAGACCGACTTTTGCTAAAAACACCAAGGCGGACGATTATTTGACTTGCAATAATAAGTGGCTTTTACCGCATAAAGATTCAAGCGAAGCAAAGAAGGGCGCAATAGTCGGGCTAACGGGCGAAAATATCGATATTCAGTCCATTTTATAAAATAAAAACAAAATTAAAGGAACAACAAAACGTTGTTCCTTTTTTTATGTACAAATTATATATCGCTTAACTAAAACCTATTTAGTTTTTTCAAGCATTGTTTCCGCAAACTCGTTGCCTATTCTTATTAAAGTATTTCCCGTCCAGTGGTAAGTGTCCGAAGGGTTGGTTGCGTATTTTCCCGATTCGACATATGCAAAACCTTCGTTTTCGTCCGCTAATTCGCGGATTGCAACGTTGACCGCGCAGTTTTTAGAATATACGCCAGGTGAAACGTAAGAGATTGTTCCCGCAACGCAAGTAAAGTTTTTGTCGACGTAATCCGACAAGTCGGCTTTCATTTTCTTTATAAGGTTTACTAAATCGTCTTTATAAGTAGCGTCGCCCTGATTAGATTCGCCCTGCATCCAAAAAACGCCTTTAATAACGGGTTTTTTACCCTGTTCGGTAAAGAGAGAAAGCGCGGTTTTCGTTTCTTCTAAAAAAGCCGAATAACAATCGATAACCCCTGACGGAATATCGTCGCTCTCCGTCCACCAAGTCCCGTAGCGCGTATTGTTAAGGTTGATACTCGCCCCGTCGAACCCGCATTTTATTAAACCCGCTTCATATTTTTCTTCGGTAAAATAATCGGCGATGCCGACTTCTAAACCGAACTTAGATATAGAAGTGCCAAGGCATTGCATATCGTCGTCTTCGTCGACGACCGCAACGGGCAAGATTTTTCCGTACACGGCTGAATTAGAACCGCCACCGCAAAAAACAGATATTTTGTCAAATACAGCCGACTTATAGGCACTCGGCAAGTCGGAGTAATGACCGTTGCCGTTTGCGTTAGATTGTCCGCAAATCAAATAAACAGGATATTCCATATTTTTTTCACAAGCCCCCAAAGATAACGAAAGTGGAACGGTTAAAATAAGTACCAAAATAATAGCGAGAATTTTTTTCATATTACCACCTTTTTGATAAAAAATAATATATTTTCGGCAATAAACACGTATTGCCCTTGAAATTAAGTATAACATAGCAGAACAGTGTAGTCAATATCAAAAGGAAAAAAAGGTGTTAAAATATAATAAATATTTTTAAAAAGGTCTTGACAAGGTGTATATCTTGTGTTAAAGTGTAATTAAGAAAAATGCAAACGATTGCACAGAACGGCAAAATCGCTTGACTTGATAAAGAGATTTTGCCGTGAATAAAAGTTGAAACAAAACAACAAACTTTGCCCTCGAAAATTGTGTTTATGATGGCGAAAAAAAAGAAAAACAACGGAAAACGGCGGTGAAACGATGAAACTTAAACACTTATTTGCAATCTTAATGTCGTTAATATTAGTATTTTCTTTCGGCGGTTGCATATTCACTAATGACAGTGGCGAAAATTTGGAATGGGACAGTAGGTCTTCTTATTTTGAAATAGAAAAAGGGGCAAACGGCGTCGTTACCGTTTCCTATAAAATAAAGGAAGGCAAGGACAACAGCGTTTACGCCGACGTTTCCGATTACGACGACCCTGAAACTTATATAAATCTTACTTTGTCGGCAGACGTGGCGACGAAGACGCAGGTGGTTATCAAGTATAGGGAAAGCGGGGAAAATAAGACGGCAAGCGTCAATATTAAAATCGAAGAAGAAAGCGAAGTCTTTTCGTTCGATTTAACAAAAATAACAAAAAAAGGTATGCTGAAAACGATAAGTTTATATCCTAAATACGATAAAACGAGCGGTAGCGGGGAATTGAAGATAGAAAAAGTTAAGTTTTCCGACGAGTGCAACGAAGATAACGAATTTATTATGAAAGAAAGTACTTCGTCTGATAACGGCGGAAATACCGTAACCCCGACTAACCCGACGGACGTTATAGACGTTCCAAGTGGTCAGGAAGAAATGTTATACGCAAAATATAAAGATTATTTCAGAATAGGCATGGTGGCAAACGCCGACAGAGAAGGCAATTACACGAGTTATTCCAAAATCGAAAGCGAGTTCAACAGTTTCACTTGCGAAAACGAAATGAAAATGTACACGATAGCGTACGGCGATGAATACGGCAACTTTAATTACAGAGATCCGAACGCATATAACTTCCAAAAGGCGGACGCAATGATTTCATACTATCAGAGTAGGGGAATAAAAGTTCGTGGACACGCACTTATCTGGTATAACGGTTGCCCTTCTTGGTTCGGCAACGAAGGTAACGAAAGCGAACGCATAAATAAAATAAGAGTTTACTGTCAAACGGTAGTTAGCCACTTTGCCGACAGGTTCGGAGACACCGTGTACTGTTGGGACGTTGTGAACGAAGCCGTTGGCGACGAGTATATTGAAAGCGCGAATAAAAACAAGATGAGAGAGTTTTGGTATTGCCAGCCTAAATACGTTGCCGAAGCGTTTAAGGTTGCGAGAGAAACGCTTGACAGTAAAGGGCTTACTAACGTAAAACTCTATTATAACGATTATAACACAGTTCAATGGGGAAGCAAGTGGACTACCGTTTCGGAACTTATCACGAGTGCGGTAAACGATTTCGGCGCACCGATAGACGGAATAGGATTTCAATCTCATTTCAATTCGGGAAGCGACGCGGTGAATACTAACGACTGGGTCGGAAAAGCCGAACAGGCGATAAAGAACTGCAACAACCTTTCGAATAAGTTAGGAAGGCAGTTAGAAATAAGCATAACGGAACTCGACGTTAAAACGAGTGATAACACGGCGCTTGCCGATTTTTACGGCAAACTGTTTGCGGTTTACAGAAAGTACGCGGCGAACATAGCAAGCGTAACTCTTTGGGGCGCGGCGGACGGCCACTCGTGGCTTGGTAATAATTACACGCCGTTTTTGTTCGACAGAAATCAGAATAAAAAGGCGGCTTACTATTCGGTTTATAACTTTTAATTAAAAATAAAACCGAAATTAAAAAGGGGGAAAATGATGAAAAAAATATTTGCCTTAATAATGACGGTAATTTTAACTTTATCATCTCTCTCTTTGGTTGCTTGCAGTATAAGTAGCGGTGTAAAGAAAAAACAAAAAGCAGAACAATCTTTTTTATCGGCGTGGAATAAGCAAAGCGGAACGACGATAGAAATAACCGAAACGGAAAACGGCGTTTATAAAATAGTAAACGACGGGTCGGGATATTCGCCGTATATTGTCAGCAGTTCGGAAACGAACTATACTTACGAATACGTTAAGTTCACGGCGAAAGCGGACGAAGAAATCGAAGTTAAAATAGAAACGGTTTACGATAATAACGGCAAAAAAATCGTTGCGGACGAAAATCTTACGATATCGGTCGTCAACAAAGATTACCTTGTATTGCTTGAAGAAGACGTAGAGTTTGTGTCGATAAGAATATACTTTACGAAGGCGGGCAGTCTTAATATTACTACGCCTTTTTTGACCGATAAATGTACGGAAGAAGAAAAGGTAGTAAGCCCTGAACTTACCGAAGAAATAGAAATTGAGCCGAAGAATATTCAAAAGATTATTAACGGTATTACGCTTCCTGATTACGACGACGTTTTGGTCGGAAGTTTCGTATCCCCGATTGCAGTTTCAAGCGATAAGGTGGAAAGTATTACGATAAATCTTATAACTCCTTCGGGAAAAACAAATGAATTTACCGAAGCAATAACCGTCACCGAAACGGGAAAATATATTGTTCAATACGTTTTCACAATAGACGGCGAAGAATATTATAGAGCAAAATATTTTATGGCGACAGGGAACAGCGATAAGCCTATTACGCCCGATACGGGTTGGGACGGAGTGATTGAAGACGATTGCCCTGTTCCGAATTCGGAAAGGCTTGCCGTTAAGTATAAAGACTATTTTGAAATAGGTATGGCGGTCGGATACGACAGATATACGACTTATAGCGATATAGACGGGCATTACAGTTCCGTCACGCTTGAAAACGAAATGAAAATGTATACGATAGCCCCGGGGGACACCTTTAACTATACAGACCCTTCCGCTTACGATTTTTCTAAGGCGGACGAAATGCTTACTTATTACAGGAAGAAAGGTAAGAAGATAAGGGGGCATGCACTTATCTGGCATTACGAAGACGGTAGCGCGAATATCGGCTGGCTTTCAAAGGAAAAGAATAAGGCGGTTATGCTTGATAAAATAGACACCTATTGCTACACGGTAACCAAGCATTTCAGCGAAAAGTTCGGCGACGTCATCTATGCTTGGGACGTTGTGAACGAAGCGATAAGCGATAACTTCGGCGGAAAGGTGTGTCAGGCGGTTAAAGATGTTTACGGAAATATAGACGACGGGTGCAACTCTTACCGTCCAAGTGCTTTCTATAACGTTACGGGAACGGAATATATAGTTACCGCGTTTAAGGCGGCGAGAAGGGCGCTTGAAGATACGAATACCACGCACATTAAACTTTTCTATAACGATTATAATGTCGTTGCGGAGAATCAGAAATTAAGGGGCGTTCTTAACCTTGTTGCCGAAGCGATAGAAAAGGGTGCACCGATAGACGGGATAGGGCTTCAATCTCACTTAAAAGGTAGAATTGCCAACAGTGAAGAAGCAATCAAGAAGATAATAAAACTCGGCGAAGTTTTGGGAAAAGATATAGATATTCAAATTACCGAACTCGATACGGAAAATTACAGCCACGCCGATTTAACCGAATTTTACACTTCGGTGTTTAACCTTTATATAAAGTATAAAGACAATATCAGCGCGGTCGTTATGTGGGCGGTTGCCGACGATTATTCGTGGCTTGATAGCAACCAATACAGAACGGCATGGCCTACGCTTTTCGACGTAGACCACAACAAAAAACCTGCGTTTGACGCCGTGTTTAATTTGGTTTAACTTATGTAAACCGTTAAAAAATAGGGGATTGACAACTCACATATTTTGTTATAAAATATATATACTATATTATTTATAAAAAACGTCATAAAGTAGTGTCATACCGAAAAGCCAACGGCTTTGAGTGTATCTTAAAACGATTTATAAAGATAAAGTTTTTACTTGTCTTTTATAAATAAATAAAAAACGATGTTTTTAATAAAAAATAAAAAAGGAGAAAAGAAAATGAAAAAAGCATCAAAAATCATAGCAGTTTTGCTTATGGCAGTTCTTTCATTGTCGGCATTTGCTTGCGGTGGTTCAGCAGAGTTCACTTGGGACAAAGAAGATAAACCTTCTTACAAAGATACTTATGCTGTCGGCGACAAAGTAACAATCCAAGAATACAAATGCACGGTAGGCAAAAAAGAAGCGGAAGTAAAAATTACCGTAACCGATCCTGACGGCGACAAGGAAAAAGTAGCAGTAGATGACAAAATCACTCTTAAAAAGGGCGATTACACCATTACTTACGAAGCGTCTTCGGGTAAAGAAACTTCTAAAAAGAAATTCTCGTTTGAAGTTAAAGACAGCAGTTCCGGCGGTGGCGGCGGAAATGGAGGCGGCGGTGGCAGCAGCACGTCCGGCATCTGGTCTATTTTCGGCACTATGGCGGCAAACGGCGAAGAATCCGATTTAACGGTAGCGGGCAACGTTGCAACCTTAAAACGTTCTCTTGCAGAAAACGATTATAAGGGCGTTGTTTTCCGTTCTGTAAATGCGGCAGGTTTAGATACAGATCAGACTCATATTGATATTACTATCCAAAACAATACTACGGGCACGGTTGAATTCTATTATAAAGTTACGACCAACTCGGGTGTAGACAAAGGCAACGGTTCAGGTATAGGATATACCGAACATAAGACTGCGGCGGCAGGCGCTTCTGCAACTTTAACTTGCCAGTTATTTACGTACGATCAAAGTGATACGGGTGCAACCGCAATCACGCAGGCAGAAATATTCTTTATTGCAACTGCTTCCAGCGGAACGATTACCGTTAACATTACGGAACACGCATTTTAATTAAAAATAAAACATAGTTTTTAAGTGGCAACTTTCGTTGCCACTTTTTTTGCCCTTTTTATAGGTATATTAAAACTCTTTTTTGGCAATAACATTTGCTATAAGGAGAGAAAAATATCTATGAAAAGGCTTTATTTTTGTTTATTACTTTGTTTACTTGCCGTCGGCATTTTCGTTTTCTCGTTTTATACCGAAAATACGCACACGGAATATTTAAGAATACATATCAGGGCAAATTCAAACAGCGAAGAAGACCAAGCCGTTAAATATAAAGTTAAAGAAGAAATAGTTTCCTTTTTAACGCCGTATTTATCGGACTGTAAAACGAAACGGCAAGCCGAAAAAGTCCTTCGTGAAAAAGAAAAGGAAATAGAAAAAGTTGCGGACGGCGTTTTATTTTCTTATAAGTTTAACTATAAATCTGACGCGGAAATTAAAAACGAAAAGTTCCCGACAAGAACGTATAATTCGCTGACCTTAAAAAGCGGTTATTACGACGCGCTTATAGTAAATCTTGGCGACGGCGACGGCGATAACTGGTGGTGCGTTGTTTACCCGCCGTTATGCTTTGTCGGAAACGGCGAAAATATTACATATAAAAGCAAACTTCTTGAAATCATAGACGATTTTTTAAGAAGAAGGGGGACTAAATGAAAAAAATAATTATTTTAGCGTTTTGTTTTGTTTTTGCGTTCAGTATGCTTATGTTTATCCCGAACGCGGGAATAAAAACGGAAGAAACTTCGGCGATAGTGTTAAAGCAAGGGAACACGGGTTCGACCGTAAAACTTATGCAACAGAAACTTAAAAACTGGGGCTACTACACGGGTGCGGTGGACGGTATTTTCGGCGCGAAAACCAAGGCGGCGGTAATCTATTTCCAAAAAAAGAACGGGCTGACGGCGGACGGTATCGCAGGGCCGAAAACTCTTGCCGCAATGGGTATCGTCGCGACTGCCGACACTTCGTCTGCTTCGACTAATTACAGCAATAACGACGTAACGCTTTTAGCACGACTAATTTACGGTGAAGCACGGGGCGAAAGTTACGTCGGTCAGGTGGCGGTAGGCGCGGTAGTTATGAACAGAATAAAAAGCGCGTCTTTCCCTAACACTATGTCGGGCGTAATCTATCAGCGGAACGCGTTCACGGCGGTAAACGACGGGCAGATAAATCTGACCCCGAACGCGACGGCAAAGAAGGCGGCGCAGGACGCTATGAACGGGTGGGACCCGACGTACGGCGCAATTTACTATTATAATCCGAAAATAGCGACGAGTAGTTGGATATTTTCAAGGCAAACGACGATAGTTATAGGCAACCATATATTTGCAAAATAGGGGGAAATAAAAAATGAAAAACAAAAAGAACAGCGCATACGAAAAAGTTGAAAGCATAATCAATAAAAAAGGAACTGAAAATAAGAAAGAAACGCTTTTAGAAAAGGAACAAAAACTATTAGAGAAAGAGAAAAAGGCGGGGCATAAAAACGATTATTCTGAAACCATTAGAAACGAAACGATGGTAGACGGCACGCAAAAGAAACCGAAAAAGAATAAAAAACTTTTAGGTGCTATTACCTTTTTATCCTTTCTTTCATTTATGCTTGCGTCGGCGCTTACCCTTTCGTTTATTTTACCGAGAGAAAGCGATACACTCTTAAACGCCGAATACACGCAGTCCTTTTACAACACGATAGAACAGGTCGAGAACATAGACTTAAACCTATCGAAGGCACTTGCGACGAAAGACAAGAGTTCGTTTCAAGGCTATCTTATGGACACGGCGATAAACAGCGAAGTATGTGAAAGCAGTTTAAGGCAACTTCCCTTAAAGGACGAAAACAAGTTTTACACAACGAAACTTATCAACCAGATAGGCGACTTTTCAAAGTATTTAAGTAAAAAGGTGGCGGAAGAAAAAAGTGCGTCGGAAGAAGATATTACAATTTTATTTCAACTGTATTCGTCCAACAAAAACCTTAAAGAAATGCTTATAAAAACGCTTAACAATATGGGCGATAATTTTTCCTTTTACAATATGGACGAAGGAAGTATCGTAGTTAAGAACTTCAACGAACTTGAAAATATGTCGATAAACTACCCCGAACTGATTTATGACGGGCCGTTTTCGGACGGAATAAATAACAGGGAAATAAAAGGGCTTTCGGGCGACGAAATATCGAAAGATTCGGCAAAAGAGATTTTTGCAGGGATATTTAACGGGCATAATATTTCGGATATTCAAGAAATGGGCGAAACGGCGGGCGAAATCGCGTGCTATAATTTTCAGGGTAACGTCGGCGACGAAACGCTTTACGGTCAGATAAGCAAGCGGGGCGGAAAACTCGTTATGTTTGCTTACTCGGGCAGTTGCAGTGCCGTAAATTACGGACAGGACAGCGCGATAGAAAAGGCGAAAGAGTTTTTAGAGTATATAGGCGTTTTAGATATGGACGCGGTATGGGTCAACCTTTCTAACAACGTGTACACTATAAACTTCGCGTATACGGTAGACGATATAGTTATTTATTCCGACCTTGTTAAAGTTAGAGTGTGCGCGGAAACGGGGCAGATAATCGGGGCGGAAGCGTCATCTTATTATATCAATCATACGGAAAGAGAGATAGGTTCGCCTTCCATATCGGTTTTGGAAGCGAAAGAAAAAGTTTCTTCTAATATCGATATCGAAAGCGTAAGGATTGTGGTTATCCCTATCGGAACGAAAAGCGAAACCCTTTGCTATGAAGTATACGGCGAATACGACGGGTCGCAATATTACGTGTATATAGACGCTGTATCGGGAAAACAAAAAGAAATGTTTAAGGTTATAAAGTCTTCGGAAGGCACGCTTTTAATGTAAATTATAAATATAAAATAAAAAACCTACTTGAATCAAGTAGGTTTTTTTACGCACTTTCCCGTGATTGCGTCCTGAAAAATAATAAAATAGCCTTCGCCGTTAAGGTCAAAAACAGATTTCGGAATAAAGGAACACAGCCCCGATAACTCTTTCGGCGGTGCGTCGCGATATTCGGACGGTACGCCGTAGCAAATGTATTTTAGACTGCCCTTTTCTTTTATTTGCCCCACGACGTAGTACTTTTCTTTTTTGAAGTTTATTTTTACCCACTCGCTATCGGGAATAACGGCGGACAGACTTTCTTCTTTTATAAATGACGAAAAAATGCCGTCTAATTCTTTTTCAAACCGTTTGTAGTAGGGTCGGTCTTCTCTGTATTCCGCATTATAGTCAGAGTATTTCTCATCTTGATTGCGGTAAGCAGTAAAGCCGTCTTTTCCCGATTCTTCTTGTTCTTTATTATAGCGGTCGCTATCTGTATTCGTTGCATTAAAATATAACCTTTCTATTTTATCGAGTTTTTTTTCAAAGTCTTTATCTAATTCGTAATAATTCTCCGTCGCAACTACTTCGTCGTTATATTGTTCGGCGGTAGCGTCGCCGTTTATGACGGCGGAAATAAACGCGTCTTTAACCGTCTTTTTAAAAGCGGAAAGAGTAGTGACGTTTTCTTCCTGTGCAAACCCGACTGCCGTGCAGTCGCTTTTTTCGGCGTAGATAAGCCCGCACACGGTAGGGGCGGAAAAAACCTTATAGTCTTCTATTACCTGTGAAACGGAAGACGGGCGAGAACCTAATTTAATAAAGACAGGATTACAGTCTTCCGTGTATAAAACTGCATAAAACGTTCCGCCAAAATAGGGAACGTTAATAAGCGACAGGTGAAACACCGCGTAGCCGTTTTCTTCTTCAAGACGCATAACCCCGCTTATCTTCTTTTCGGAAAATCCGTCTTCTATCTGTTTTATTATTAAAACTTTATCTTCCATAAGACCCACGTTTACTATATATAATAAATATATGCGATAAAAAAATAAAAACAATAAGAAATAAAATATATTTTTGGCGTATTTTAGAATATTATATTACTAAAAATTTTTAAAAATGAAAAAAATTGCAAAATATAGACTTTACAAAAAAAAATAATAATGGTATAATATAAACTGCCGAAAGTTGGAAAAAAACTTGTTTTTGACAGTCGTTTTTTTGTAATTCTGAACAAAAAAAGATATAAAATCACGGCAAAAAGCATATATTTTTATAAATAAAAAAGTAATTTTATTTTTGGTTAAACCAAACTTACATAAGGAGACAATTTATGACGCAAAACAAAAAAGTTCTTGAATTCATTGAACAAACCAAAAAACTTTGCAATCCTGAAAAAGTCGTTTGGATTGACGGTAGCGAAGCGCAACTCGAAGAATTGAGGGCGTTAGCCGTTAAAGAAGGCATTTTAATTAAGTTAAATCAGGAAAAACTTCCCGGGTGCTATCTTCACCGTACTTGCGTGAACGACGTTGCAAGGGTAGAAGGAAGAACCTTTATCTGTTCTTCTAATAAGGACGATTCGTCGCCTATCAATAACTGGATGAATAAAGACGAAGCCTATAAAATGCTTAACGGTTTATTCGAAGGCGTTATGACGGGCAGAACGATGTACGTTATTCCGTATTCTATGGGTGCTGTCGGCAGTAAGTTCTCTAAAATCGGTATCGAACTTACCGACTCTGTTTACGTAGTTCTCAATATGGCTATCATGACCCGTGTGGGCAAAAAGGTTATCGACGCGTTGGGCGACGGCGACTTTATTAAAGGTTTACACTCTTATGCGGAATTGAACGAAGAAAAGAGATACATCTGCCACTTCCCTGAAGATAACGCGATTATGTCTATAAACAGTAATTACGGCGGGAACGTTTTACTCGGCAAAAAATGTTTTGCACTCCGTATTGCGTCTTACCTTGGTAAAACGGAAGGCTGGATGGCTGAACATATGCTTATTTTGGGTATCGAAAATCCGAAAGGCGAAATCAAGTACGTTGCGGCGGCTTTCCCGTCCGCTTGCGGAAAGACCAACCTTGCAATGCTTATTCCGCCTGAAATCTATAAAAACAAAGGTTATAAATGCTGGTGCGTCGGCGACGATATCGCTTGGATAAGAGTCGGAGAAGACGGAAGACTTTGGGCGGTAAACCCTGAAAACGGTTTCTTCGGCGTTGCCCCGGGAACTAATATGAAGTCTAACCCTAACGCACTTTTATCTACCAAGAAAAATACAATATTTACTAACGTTGCTTACAATGAAGACGATAACACCGTTTGGTGGGAAGGTATGACGAAGGAAGTTCCCGAACACCTTATCGACTGGAAAGGCAACAAGTTCGTTGCAGGCAAAGTTGACGAGAACGGTAAGCCTATTAAGGCTGCGCACCCGAATTCGAGATTTACTGCGCCGACCGTTAATTGCCCTTGCTTATCAGACCAGTTCGAAGCGCCTAACGGAGTTCCGCTTTCAGCAATCATCTTCGGCGGAAGAAGGGCTAAAACCGCACCGCTCGTATATCAATCGAAAGACTGGAATAACGGCGTGTTCGTAGGTTCTATTATGGCAAGTGAAACGACCGCTGCCGCAACGGGTGCTGTCGGCGTTGTTCGTCGCGACCCTATGGCTATGCGTCCGTTCGTCGGATACAATATGGGCGATTACTTTAAGCACTGGATTGAAATGGGCACGAAAATCAAAAATCAACCGAAGATATTCAACGTAAACTGGTTCAGAACGGACGATAACGGCAACTTTATCTGGCCGGGATTTGGCGACAATCTCCGTGTTCTCGACTGGATACTTGCGCGTTGCGAAGGCAAGGTTGACGCAAGAGAAACGGCAATCGGTTTTATTCCTTACGCAAAAGACATCAATATCGAAGGATTAGACGGCATCACCGAAAATACGGTTGAAGACTTACTCTCTATCGATAAAGACGCGTGGACGAAGGAAACGGAAGGCATCGAAAGTTTCTATAAAGAAATCGGCGAAAGAGTTCCTGCGGAACTTCACGCACAACTCGACGCGTTAAAGAAAAACCTTAATAAGTAAGCGTTATAAAATAAAATTAAACCCGACGGAAAATCCGTCGGGTTTTTTATATAATTTATTTTTGGTTATTATTTTTTAAATTTTAACAATAATTTGTTATATTTACTATCGATATAATTTATAAACGGTTTTTCAATCGTTTTTGAACGAATTATATCAATGAAAGAACAAATAATAAAAACTGCGAGAACGCTGACAAGTGCATGCACAACAATATAATTGGTAGAAAACATTTCTACGTTCTTTAAAGTGTCTACCCACAACCAGCGTCTCATTGTATCAGAATTTGCATGAATTAGTAATACGCCAAACGTTGACACAGAAACGGTATTAATAAATTTACTGTTTTGCATTTTAATATTTTTAAAGAATAAAAAACTTGCAAATGCCAAACATACGGCAAGGGGTCTATTTGAATCGGACACTAGATAGTAATAGTAAACGTTGTTATTTATTTTAACTCCGTAGTACAAGAAAAGAATAATTGATAAACAACTTAAAATAAAGAGTAATAATGAAATTAACCCCCACATTTTAGTTTTGTCGAATATTTTATTTGGATATAATCTTACGTATGATGAAATACAATATAAACAAATAAACCATGAAACGTAATTGAAAGTTATACTACTTTTTGGTAAAGTATCAATTATAACAAAAACAAATAAGATTAAGCATATTAGCAATATATGTTGTGTTTTAGTAATATTATTTATTATTACATTAAGAAAAGGAATAAACAAGTAAAAAATTAAAAAGCAACCTGAAAAGTTTTTATCAACCGAATAAAAAGGAATTATCGCATTTACCAAATCGGTTATTGAAAAGCGCGCGTAACCTGTGCATAAAAATATTGCATAAAAAATTATATTATAAAATTCTACTTCAAAAAAAAGCTTAAAAAATTTCTTTGAAGTTATATGTTTTGTGCACATAAAATATCCGGTAATAAGAACGAAACAGTTTATTCCTGTTTTTCCCCACGCACCGAACAAGTATAGGAAAATCGATTTACCAAGCAAAGGATTTTGATTCATTACTTTAAGTAAACCGGAGTTTACGATATAGTGATGTGCCACTATTAAAATCATGACGATAATTCTATATAATTCTAAATTTGAATTACGTTCCGTCACAGTATTTTCTTTTGTGTTTTTTATAAATTGCGAGTTTGTGTTTTCCATTAAACAACCTTCCGTATTCCGAATATTTATATAAATAATTTAACATAATTATATATTATTTTATATTGATATGTCAATATATAATTGTCAATATAAAATTCATAATTTTTCTTTTTAACGTATAATAATTTATCTTTCAGTTAATAATACATAGCAAAAGGAGAGTATTATGAATAATATGTTGACGACGAAGGAAGCGACTTTAATCAGCGACCTATTAACCTATGAAGAACAGGCGTGCAAAAAAGCAAGGCTTTACGGCAAAACGCTTATGGATAAACCGCTTGCGGACGCAATAAACAAAATAGCAGACCATCACGAAAAGCGTTTTAATTCGCTTTTAAATATGTTATAAGGGGGAAAATGTATGGAAGGATATAAAAGAGACGTTACGTTAAACGAAAAAGATTCTTTGCAAGACTTATTGAATACGGAAAAAACGCTTGTTAAGATTTACGGCACGGCATTAACCGAAGGCGCAAGCGACGGGTTCAGAAAGATGTGCAAAACGCATTTCGACGATACGGCGGAAGACCAGTTGCAGGTTTTTTTGCAGATGACCAACCACGGATATTATAAAGTCGAATCCGCACCGCAGAAAGATTTGGAACAGGAAAAGACCAAGTTTTGTAAAGTTAAAAGTCAATTATCTTAAAAAAATCGCAAAAGCGTGCGATTATAGTTGATTAAAAAGTAAAAATATAGTACAATACCGTTAAGAAGGTTTTCGGACAACACTTCTATAAAACAACCGAGAAGCAAAAAATAACGCCCCTTTTCGGTTGTTCGAAAAGGGGGTTTTTTATGAATAAGTTTAACACGAAAAGATTAGCGCTATCGGGCGTTATCGCGGGGCTTTACGTCGCCTTAACTTACGCGGTTTTTCCGTTAGCAAGCGGTGCTATTCAGTTCCGTTTGTCGGAAGGCTTAACACTTTTACCGCTTATTTTTCCAGAAGCGATAGTCGGCGTTTTCGTCGGTTGCCTTATAAGTAATATCATAACGGGCTGTGCGATATGGGACGTCGTTTTCGGTAGCCTTATAACTTTAATTGCGGGTATTTTAACTTTTATTATCGGAAAAGTGATAAAAAAAATGCCACTTAAAATATTCGTCGGCGGGCTTTTTCCCGTTTTATTAAACGCCTTTTTCTTGCCCGTTATCTGGTATTTTTGCTACGGCGAATTAGAGTTTTTGTATTATATTCAGGTCGCCTTTTTACTGTTAGGACAAAGCGTTTCCGTGTATTTAATAGGCACTGTTTTAGTTATTGAAACCGATAAGCGTATCATTAAAAATTATAAAAAGGAAGAAACAGAGAAAGAAAGCGCGGAAAGTGAAAAAGAAACAGAAACCGAAACTGAAAATAAATAAAGAAAGTAAAATAAAAAACCGAGAAAACTTCTCGGTTTTTTATTTTTAGTCAACCGTTCTGAACGGATGATAGATTGCCCAGTAGAACATAAGCCAGATTGCCGAAAGGCCGACTATCGAATAGATTATTCTCGAAATTACTGCGTTAGAACCGCTTCCGAAAATAAATGCTACCAAGTTAAAGTCGAATATACCGACTAAAAGCCAGACAATCGCGCCTATTAACACAAGGCTGAAAGAAATTATAGCTGTCAGTTTCATATTTTCCCCCTTACAAGTATTATGATATAAAAAGGAAAAATTATTCATATAATCAAATAAAAGCGTTTTCAAGCACTAATTTGTCGAAATCGATATTTTCAACGAAGTCGTCCTTTTTAAAGCGCAGGACGTTATATTTTGCGTAATTAAAAATATGCGTTTTTATAATAACGGGCGTCGGAATATCGAGATTTTCGCATATTTCACGCACGTATTCAAAAAACAGCGAGTAGTCCATAACCCCCGATTTTTCGAGAACGTATTGTTTTTTTATTTTGTCGTTTTTTAGAACTTTTGCCCATATTTTAAACATATTCCTATTTTAACATAATAATAAATATAAATCAATAACTTTTATATTGACAAAAAAGAGTAAATAGCGTAAAATATGTTATGTCTTATACTATAATTATAAGGAGTAAAATATGGAAAACCTTAAAAATAAAATTCTTAAATTGCTGACGGAAAATGCAAGATACACTAATCGGCAGATTGCAGATATGTTGGGCGAGAAAGAAAGCGACGTTGCAAATGGAATCGCAGAGTTAGAAAACGACGGGGTTATAGTTAAATACACGGCGATATTAAACCACGAAGCCGACCCGAAAAATTCTATGGTGCAGGCGCTTATTGAAGTTAAGGTTGCACCGCAGAAATTAAAGGGATTCGATTCTTATGCGGAAGACCTTTATCATTTTAAGGAAGTAAGCAGTTTATTCCTTATGAGCGGTGGGTTTGACTTGGCGATTTTCGTCGAAGGGAACACACTTTCAGATATTGCTAAATTCGTATCGGAAAAATTGTCGATAATAGACGGTATTATCGGCGTTCAAACGCATTTTATTCTTAAAAAATATAAAGTCGAAGGTCAGATAACAATCTTAAAAGAAGAATCTAAAAGGCAGATAATAGGCGCGTGAGAAATTTTGTCAGCGACAGGGCGGGTAGACTTAAACCTTCCGGAATAAGAAGATTTTTTGACATTGCGTCCGAAAGTAAAGACGTTATATCGTTGGGTGTCGGCGAACCCGACTTTATTACCCCGTGGGAAATAAGAGACGCGGGGATAGAAGCCGTTAAAAAGGGTTATACGCAGTACACGTCGAATAGTGGGCTATCGGAGTTAAGGGAAGTTATAACCGACTATCTTTTGTCGCGCTTTAACGTTAATTTCAGTCCTTCCGACATAGTCATTACGGTCGGCGCAAGCGAAGCGATAGACATTACTTTCCGCGCCGTAATCAACGAAGGCGACGAAGTGCTTATTCCCGACCCTTCTTACGTTTCTTATAAACCGCTCGTCGAACTTCTCGGCGGCAAGGCGGTTGCCGTTCCGTGTAGCGGGGAAAACGGATTTAAATTAACGCCTGAAAATCTTAAAAAGGTAATTACTAAAAAAACGAAAGTTCTCGTATTTCCTTATCCGAATAACCCGACGGGCGGAATTATGGAAAAAGAATACATAGAAAAAATTATTCCTATAATCGTTGAAAACGACCTTTTGGTGGTTGCCGACGAAATATATGCCGAAATGACTTACGGCGACAAACACGTCTCTATTGCGTCTTTTAAGGAAATGAAAGACAGGGTCGTTTTAATAAGCGGTTTTTCGAAGTCGTTTGCAATGACAGGGTGGCGTGTAGGATACGTATGCGCACCGACGGAAATTAAAAGCGCGTTACTAAAAATTCATCAGTACGCTTCTATCTGCGCGCCTATCTTTTCGCAATACGGCGCGTTGTCGGGGCTTAAAATAGGCAAGGAAGAAAACTACTCTTTCGTTTCGGAAATGATAGAAGAATACGACAAGAGAAGAAAGTTTATGTATAAAGCGTTCACCGATATGGGGCTATCGTGCTTTGAACCGAAAGGGGCGTTTTATATTTTCCCGTGTGTTAAAGATACGGGGCTTACGGGCGAAGAGTTTGCCCTTAAACTGTTAAAGAGTAAGAAAGTTGCCGTTGTTCCGGGGGACGCTTTCGGTGAGTTCGGCAAGTATTATATAAGATGTTCTTACGCTTATTCAATGAAAAACCTTATTACGGCAACGGAAAAGATTGCGGAATTTGTTAAGGAAATCAGGGGCTGATTATCGTTATGGAAAAAATAAAAACCTATTTGCAATCTGTTTACTGTATTCCCGTTCTTCTTTTTATCGCTTTAATTTGTTTCTCGGTAAACCAAGTGCCGATTATAGTCTTTACGTGGGCGGCTTACGTTTTTGCGGTGCTTGTTATTTGCCCCGATAAGAAAAATATATTTCCTATATTTATTTTAATCCCTAACTTTATTTCTAACGTTTACGAACAGATATTTTTAAAATATTATATCGTCTGCGTCGCGTTAGTTATTTTAGGGGTTTTTTATGTTTTTATTTCGACGATAATTATAAAAAAGAAAAGCGTTAATCTCGGTAAAATGTTCTATCCGATACTCATTGCCGACGTCGGATTTATGCTTGCGGGGGTTATCGGGCATTTTAATATCTATCAGTTTTTAGCGGTAGTCGGGTTTTGTATTATTCTATATCCGCTTTACTTTATTGCGCTTAATAACACAAAAAACTTAAAGGAAACCGTATTACTGTATTTAATTTTCGGCGCGGTCGCAATCGCGCTGCTTATCTTTACGCAAAATCTTTTCTTCGGCGGTGAAACGGGTATTTTCCACGGCAGGAAAAACACGTGGATAGGCGCGCTTAATATCAACGAATCGGCAATATACGTTATGTCGGGTATGATATCGGCCGCCTTTTTATCGGCGAAAAGAAAGTACGGCTTTTGTCTTCTTGCGCTTTCGTTATTCTTGTATTTTACGATAATCGTTATGTGCAGTCGTTGTATTATGGCGATATCGACGGTCGTTCTTATTTCGATAATCTCTTACGTAATCATCGTTTCAGATAACAAACTCTCTTACGCGTTGACTTTAATCGGCGCGATTGTTTTGGCAGTTATATTCTACTTTGCTATGAAACCGACGATGGACAGCGCTATCGAAGAACTTAAAATAAGGGTACTAAAAGGAAACTTAACGGGAAGAGACGTTATATGGAAAGATTGTATCGAAAGATTTAAAGAACGCAAACTGTTCGGGTGGGGGTATCTTATGACCCCGAACAACACCGTTGCGGAAAATTCGGACACCATTATCGTATTTGCGCACAACACCTTTATTCAATGGATAACCTGTCTCGGTATTATCGGAAGTATTTTAGTCGTTCCTTATTACGTTATGAAATATTATATCGTATTTAACGGCAAAAAACTCGTTAAACTTCCGTTTATCGTTTTAATTATTTGCATAGAATTATCGGGGATGCTGGATTCCGCCGCGTCTATGAGTGTATTCGTGTATATACTGAATTATCTTATTTTAGCGACGGTAGAGAATACGTCTTCAAAATACGACAATAAATAGAGAAAGAAAATGAATATTTTAGAACTTATTGATACTTATTATCCCGTTGTAGACGGGGCAATAGGCGTGGTAAAAAACTATGCCGACGAATTAAGTAAAGTTGCGTCCGTTTGTCTTGCCGTGCCGAAAGCGTCTAAAAAAAGCAATTACGTCGATAACGAAAGTTTTAAGGTTTTAAGGTGTTGTTCTGCTTCTGCGTCGGAAGGGTATAGGAACGCTTTACCTTTTCTCGATTGTAAGTTTAAAAGAGAAATAAATAAAGAAGATTTCGATATACTGCACGCGCACTCGCCTTTCTCTCTCGGCAGATTTGCAATAAAAACGGGCAGAAAAAAACAAGTTCCCGTCGTTGCCACCCTTCACACCAAATATCATCAGGATTTCGAGCGGGTGTTAGGGAAAGACAGCACGCTTGTCGACTTTATGATAGACTATATTATGAAAGTCTTTAATAAAGCGGATAGCGTGTGGACGGTTTCCTACGCGTCCCGTCAAACGCTTATCGATTACGGGTATAAAGGTGAAATAGACGTGGTGAGAAACGGCACGAGTTATACTTATCCCGATAACCCCGAAGAACTTATCGAAAGGGTTAATAAATTACATAACTTATACGCGGAAGAAAACGTCTTTATATTCGTCGGAAGAATGGCTATGTATAAGGGGCTTAAAACAATCGTCGACGCGTTGTCTATCGTAAAAAACGCGGGCAAACAGTTCAAAATGCTTTTCGTCGGCGGTGGGTTCGATTTTGATACGCTTAAAAATTACGTCGCCGAAAAGGGGATAGAAAAAGACTGTATTTTAACGGGTCAGGTTTCCGATAAAGAGTTGATACAGGGCTATTATTTAAGGAGCGACGCGCTTTTGTTCCCGTCCACTTTCGATATGGCAAGTTTAACGAAAGTCGAAGCGTCGGCACATAAAAAACCGTCGGTTGTCGTTCGCGGGTCTTGTAGTGCCGAAGGGGTAATCGATAACGAAAACGGATTTTTATGCGATAATAACGCCGAGAGTTTCGCTAAAAAAATAATCGAACTCTGCGACAATAAAGAGATAGTTAAAAAAATAGGCGAAAACGCCTATAAAACGCTTTACTGGAATTGGGAAGACGTTGCTAAAGAAGTTCTCGAAAAATATAAGTTTATTATAGAAAAGTATAAAATCGACCATAAACTAAAATAAGAATAAAAAAGAAAAAGCAGTTTCTTAACTGCTTTTTTTATACCGTTTTTATTTTTCTTACTTTTGGGAAAACAGTTGCGGGTTTTCCTTTTTTAATTCCAAGTATTTATCTAAAACGTCGTTATAGGCGGAAGTTTTTCTCTTAACTAATTTAACTTCCCACGGTTTAATGCGCTTAAAGAAAAGCCGTCTCACGTTGCAGAAGTGATGGACTACGATATTTTCGTCGTACTTACTTTTTGCATTGAAAACGTACGGTAGCATGCGTTTCTTTTCACAGCACATATTAAGCGCTTTCTGGTCCACGTAATACATTTTCTTTTTGTTTACGAGTTCGCGCGCCTTACTGAAAAGATGCGTTTCTTTACATAATTTATTATTGATAAGCATTACGCCCGAATTGAAATAGTTTGCGTCCAAACAAAAATCGTCCTTAACACCGCCGATTTCGTATCCTTCCATATCTATATCGTATAAAATCGAAATGTCCCTGTTTATTATGGTGTCGGTATCGAGATATATAAACTTATCGGGCATAGGCGCTTTATCGCAAAGTAAACGTAGCATTGCGTACGGCGTGAACCAGGTTTTAAGGTTCGGCGAAGAAATAAGTTCCTTCTTAAAATGTTCGCCCATATCGATAAGGGTGAACTTACTTTCCTTATTTTTTTCCTGCAAGACTTTATTGACAAGTTCGGCGAAATCGCTTGAAATAGGCTTAAAACGTTTATCGATATCGGTAAGGTCCATAGTAAAGCAAATCATATTTATCGGCTTATCCGTATGCTTAATAAGGGATAAAACCGTTATCATCAGCCCGTCCGTAACTTTTTTATTTCCTGCGTTTAAAATATTTATCATAAAAATCCTATTTAATCTTTTTTATGTTTCGTCTTAAAAGTATAAACCCTAAAAGAATAACGAGATAATAACTTATTATTCGCCAAAGTATCATTGTAGGGAAGGCAAGTCCGCCCGACAAATTTTTTGCAAAGAAAGCATAGAAAGATAAGTCGGCAGCACCAGAACTCCCGGGGGTCGGAATAAATGATACCGCACAGTTTATTATCGTACATACGACTACGACTTGTGACCATTCCCAAATATTCCAAGAATTCCAATCGAACCCGAAAGACCGCAACGTAAAGTATGCTACAGAAACGATTGCGAGTTGTTCCATTAAACTTAAAAGAAAGTTTGCTATCAATATCGAAGGGTGAGAAAAAATCGTCTTTAATCCCCTTGAATTGATATAAACGTTTTTTAAGAAAGAATATTTAAATTTTTTCGGATCTTTTATTAACTTTAATTTCGTGCCGATAATGGTAATACACGTTGCAATAGAACCGCCGACACGTGGAAACAATGAAAATACCGCTAAGGCGATAGGAATTATTGCCGAAAGTATAAGCCCGATTATCGCAAGCGATAAAATTGCGGAAGATAATAAATCGGGAATATGTAATTCGGAAAACCCTAAAATATCAAAGCGATATAATATTAACGCCGAAAGCCCGACGGTTATAAACGCCATCTGGTTTATTAAATAGGTAGCGATAACTATCGAAGTCGACTGCCCCGCGCTTATATGCGTGTTCTTTTTATAATAAGTGATTTCAAACGGTTGTCCGCCCGCCGCAAGCGGGGTAATATAGTTATACATTTGCCCGATAAAACCGGAAGCAAACGAAGTTTTAAGATAAAACCGCCCCACGATAGTCTTTGATACGAAAGCCCGTTGAAAGCCACGTGCAACCATGAAAATAAATAACGAGAAAAAGGCAAAAAAGATATAATACCAATTTGCAAGTAAAATATCGCCGATTTCAGGCAGTTCTGCCGACGCTTCCCTGTTCCCGAAAAAGTCGTCTATCGCGGTATATACCAAAACGCCGATAACGAAAGCGATAAACAAACAGTAAACAACTGTTTTAAAAACTTTTTTGTGTTTTTCAACCGGTTTATTATTATCGATTCCGAAAAACTCGTTCATTATAACCCTTTGCGAAGGTTTTTTGTTTTTCGTTTCAACTGTTTTTGTGTCTTTATCGATATTAGTTTCCGGAATATCGCTTGCGCTTACGGAAACTACTTTTGGTTCTCCGTCGCCGTTCACTTCTATTTTATTGTAAATCGGTTCGTTGGTTTTGTCCATAGTAAATATATTGTATATAATATTTAATAAAAAGTCAAGGCAATGTTTCAAATAAAAACCTTTTAACTAAAATGACTTGACTTTTATTTTGCTATATTTTATAATTTTTAATAATCTTATAGAGAAAAAGGGAAAAACCTATGACTATTTACGAAGAATTACAAAATCGCGGTCTTATCGCACAGGTTACGGACGAAGAAGAAATAAAGGACCTTATAAATAAAGGCGGTGCAAGATTTTATATCGGGTTCGACCCGACTGCCGATTCGCTCCACGTCGGGCATTTTATGGCGTTATGCTTAATGAAAAGATTACAGATGGCAGGCAATAAGCCCGTCGTTTTAATCGGTGGCGGAACGGGGTATATAGGCGACCCGTCGGGAAGAAGCGATTTAAGGTCAATGCTTACCCCCGAACAGATTCAGCACAACTGCGATTGCTTTAAAAAGCAAATGGAAAAGTTTATCGAGTTCGGCGACGACAAGGCGATTATGGTAAACAACGCCGACTGGCTACTTAAACTTAACTATATCGATATGCTTCGTGATATCGGTGCGCATTTCTCGGTAAACAATATGCTTCGCGCCGAGTGTTATAAACAGCGTTTGGAACGCGGGCTTTCCTTTTTGGAATTCAACTATATGATTATGCAGTCTTACGATTTTTTATATCTGCACGACCATTACGGCGTTAATATGCAGTTCGGCGGGGACGACCAGTGGAGTAATATGCTCGGCGGAACGGAACTGATAAGGAAAAAACGCGGGGACGACGCGTACGCTATGACCATTACGCTTTTGCTTAACAGCGAAGGCAAAAAAATGGGCAAAACGGCAAAAGGCGCGGTATGGCTTGACCCCGATAAGACGACCCCGTTCGAGTTTTATCAGTACTGGCGCAATATCGACGACGCGGACGTTATGAAATGTTTGAAAATGCTTACCTTCCTTCCGCTGTCTACTATCGACGAAATGGAAAAATGGGAAGATAACAGAATAAACGAAAAGAAAGAGATTTTAGCGTTTGAACTTACGGCACTCGTTCACGGCGAAGAAGAAGCGACGAAGGCGAAAACTCTTGCAAAAGCCCTGTTCTCGGGCGAAGTAAACGATGCCGATATGCCGATTACCGAAATATCGGAAAGCGATTTAGCTGACGGCAAAATCTTCTTATCCGACCTTATGGTTTTATGTAAACTTGCGTCGAGTAAGGGCGAAGCAAAAAGGCTTATATCCGGCGCGGGCGTTTCTGTGGACGATTTTAAGCCGACGGATTTTGCATACACCGTTGACGGCGCGAAATTAAAGGACGGCGTTATAATTAAAAAAGGCAAAAAGATTTTCCATAAAGTAATCTTAAAGTAATCTGTAAAGATAAAGGCAGTTGCGTTTTGCAACTGCCTTTTTTATTTTTTTTCAACTTAATTATTTACGATAACGGTGATTTTTGCCGTTTCTTCTGCGGATATTCTAACTGATACCGTGTATCTTCCCGTCGCTTTAATATTAGCGTCTAATACAATTTTTTTCTTGTCGATATCAAAACCTAATTCGTTTAATTTATCGCCTATTTCCTTGTTGGTTATCGCGCCGAAGAACTTTCCGTTCTCGCCCGATTTTGCGGTAAGAGTTATCTCTATTCCGTCGATTTTTTCGCGGAGTTCTCTGTTCGCCTTTAACTGTTCGCTTCTGTGGAAAGCCTGCGCTTCTTTTTGATTTTTATTGTCGTTAAGGGCTTGCGCGTCGGCAACTTTTGCCAAACCGTTTTTAATTAAAAAGTTTTTTGCGTACCCGTCTTTTGCTTCGACAACGTCGCCCGCTTTTCCCGTTCCTTTAACGTCTTTTAATAAAACTATTTTCATACTTTTTCTCCTTACTTTTATATTTTACAGCCAAAATAAAAACTTGTCAATAAAGGGCGGTATATTTTTAACTTTTTCGTCAATAATATCGGTAAGGAGAGTGAAAAAAATGAAAAAGAACAGTTCAGTAAAATGCGACGTTAAAAAATGTTGCCACAATCTTCAAGGTTGCGATTGCGAATTAAAAACCATTAAAGTTTCCTGCGGAAAGGGAACGTCTTGTACCTGTTGCGAAGATTACGAAGAAAAGTAACGGGTAAAATAGTAAAAATTAAAGAAAAGACGGAAAAAGACGGCGCTTTGACCGCCTTTTTTCTATTTTAAAAGTTGACAAAGATAACGCTATATATTATAATACTATATTAGAAAAATATTATATGTGGTACTATACCGCAAAATTAAGGAGATAAAAAATGGCAGAAGAAGTTTTACTTACTAAAGAAGGAAAAGAAGAACTTGAAAAAAGGCTTGAATACTTAAAAATCGTAAAACGTCCTGAAATCACCGAAAGGATTAAAGTTGCGAGAGAATTCGGGGACTTATCGGAAAACGCAGAGTACGACGCGGCGAAGAACGAACAGGCGCAAATAGAAGGCGAAATCCTTGAAATCGAAACCAAGTTAAAATACGCGGTTATTATTAAAGACGGTGCAAAAAAAGGCACGGTTTCTCTCGGCAGTAAAGTTGATTTTACCGACGACGAAACGGGCGAACTTTCCACTTACGAAATAGTAGGTACGACGGAAGCGGACGTTGAACTCGGCAGAATAAGTAACGAATCGCCTATCGGCAACGCGCTTCTTGGTCATAAGGCGGGCGACAAAGTTTTAGTTTCCGCACCTTCGGGGATTGTTAAAATAACAGTTAAAAAGGTATATTAAACTAACTTTATAAGGAAAATACAATGAACGAAAATAATAACACTCCTATAAATCAGGAACAGGAATTAGACTTAAACGAAATATTAAGGGTTCGCCGTGAAAAGTTGGAGAAACTCCAAAACGACGGTAAAAATCCGTTCAGCAAAGTAAGATACGATAGGGACGCGTATTCGCAGGACATTAAAGACGACTACGATAAGTACGAAGGTAAAACCGTGGGTATTGCAGGTAGGCTTATCGGAAAGCGCGTTATGGGTAAAGCGTCTTTTGCCGTTATTCTGGACGGGAAAGGGACTATTCAGTCCTATCTGTCGATAAACGATTTAGGCGACGACTATCTTGATTTTAAGGATTACGATATAGGCGACATTATCGGAATAACGGGTTTCGTATTCAAAACGAGAACGGAAGAAATATCCGTCCACGCGACGCACGTCGAACTGCTTTCGAAATCGTTGTTGCCGTTGCCTGAAAAATATCACGGGCTTAAAGACGAAGACACAAGGTATCGCCAAAGGGAAGTCGATTTAATCGCTAATCCCGAAGTTAAACGCACGTTTATAATGCGTTCTAAAATACTCGGCGAAATCAGAAAATATCTGGACGGGGTTGGATACTTAGAAGTTGATACTCCCGTTTTACAACCGCTTGAAATCGGTGCGGCGGCACGTCCGTTTAAGACTTTCCATAACACTTTAGGTATCGATATGTATCTCCGTATCGAAACGGAATTATACTTAAAAAGACTAATCGTCGGGGGTTTCGACAAGGTTTACGAAGTAGGCAGAATATTCCGTAACGAAGGTATGGACAGGTCGCATAATCCGGAGTTTACGACGGTTGAAATGTACCAAGCGTACAGCGACTATAAAGAAATGATGGATTTAATCGAGAATATGTACCGCACGATAACCGTTAACGTTTGCGGAACGGACAAGATAACCTATCAGGGCGTTGAAATCGATATGGGTAAACCGTGGGAAAGACTTACTATGGTCGAAGCGGTTAAAAAATACGCGGGCGTAGATTATAACGACTGGAAGACGGACGAAGACGCGAGAAAAGTCGCGAAAGAAATGCACGTCGAAGTAGAAGAAGGGGAAAGCGCGACGAAAGGCCACGTTTTAATCGCCTTTTTCGACGCGTTCGTGGAAGAAAAACTCGTGTCCCCGACTATTATTTACGATTACCCTGTTGAAAACTCTCCGCTTGCAAAGAGAAAGGAATCCGACAAGAACTTCACCGAAAGGTTTGAATACTTTATTTATTCGAGAGAAATGGGCAACGCTTTCTCGGAACTTAACGACCCTATCGACCAGAGAGAAAGGTTTGTAAAACAAGTTGCCGAAAAGCGCAAAAAGGGCGGAAACGACGCTAAACTCGACGAAGACTTTTTAACCGCACTCGAATACGGTATGCCACCGACGGGCGGTTTAGGGTTCGGCGTGGACAGACTCGTTATGCTTTTAACGGACAGCGCGTCTATTCGAGACGTAATCTTATTCCCTACGATGAAACCTATTAAAAAGTAAAGGGCAAAAAGGGTTTTTAATGGATAACAAAATCAACAGGACAAGGCTTTCGAACCTGCTTGCTTACGAGTGGATAATAATAATAGTCTGTATAGTAGCGCTTATCGTCGGTTGGGAACTTATTTATACGACTGCGAAAGCAGACCTTACTTTCGGGCAGACCTACTATATCTATTACGACGAGAATATGTATTCTTCTAACGCGTCGGTGTTAAACGATAACTTAAAAAACGACGGCGTGTTTTCTTACGAAGTGCAGAAAATCGTTTCGGAAACTTACGTGGACGGCAGTAGTTCGGCGGTGGACGTTTTATCGCTTCGCATTATAACGAAGGAAGTCGATATGATTGTAACTAATTCTATCGACAACAGCACCGAACAGGAAAAGGCGCAAGTAAGGGTAAAGTCAATGATAGACAACGGGGCGTATTCCGTTAAGAGTATCGACTTTATGTACGAAAACGCCAAAAACTATCTTGCGGTTTTGTTAAAGGACGGGGAAACCGACTATCACGACTTTAATAATTTCGATAAAGTAAAGATTGAAGAAAGGTTTAATACGCGCAACAAAAAAGATAACCGTCTACGTCATAAACTAATTTCTGTCGACGACGAATATAAAAGAATAGAAAAACTCGTTAAAGACGTTAAAACGCTTGAAAAGATTTACGAGTATAACGACAGTATGTCGGCGCAAAACAAACTTTTTTATTCTTATAAAAGATACGAACAGTCTTGCGAGTTTTATCCTGAAAACACCGACTATTCGGAAAGATTAAGTAAAGAACAAACGGATAATTACGGAATAAACGTTTCGGCACTCACCGTTTCGGAAGAAAAAAGCGCGAAATACAATAAAACGGACTTTTTTAAGTATAACGGGTTATCGGACAGTAGCGACGCGGTGATTATATTTACCAACTATATTCCGCTGTCTTTCGATTTTAACACAAGTACCGAGTACGATTTAGAGTTTGAAAAAATATCGTTTATCACTTCGCTGGTGGAAAATTTCAGCACGATTTTGGATTAAAAATGAAACTTTATATAAAAGACGCTATCGATAAATACTCAAAAAGAAATCCGATACGGTTGCATATGCCGGGGCATAAATCCCGCGATTACGGGTGTTTATGCGAAGACGTTACCGAACTTCCCGTAATAGACAACGAAAAAGCCGTTCGTCTTGCGGAAAGAGATATCAAGGATATTCTTAAAGTAAAAGCGTCTTTTATTTTAACCAACGGTTCGACTTCGGGTATTTTTGCTATGATAAGCGCCGTTAAGGGCTTTGGCGATAAAATTATAGTCAACCGTTTCGCGCATAAAAGCGTGTTTAACGCGCTTTCGCTTTTTAATATCGAACCCGTTTTCGTCGCTGATAAGATTATAGACGGGCTACCGTCTCTGCCGACGGAAGAAGAAATAAGTTTGGCAATAGAAAACAACCCGACGGTAATCGGGGCGATACTTACCTATCCCGATTATTACGGCAGGGCGTTTGATATCGAAAAGATAAAAATCGCCTTAAAAAAGAAAAATAAACTTCTGTTAGTAGACGGGGCGCACGGCGCGCACTTTTTTATAACGAACCCCGATAAATACGCGGGAAAGTTTGCCGATATTTACGTGGACGGGGCGCATAAAACTTTGCCGACGCTAACGCAGGGCGCAATACTGTCGGTTACTGATATTGATTTAATAGATAAGGTTAAAAGTTCGTTAGATTTACTATTAACCACAAGCCCTTCTTATCCTATTTTATCTTCGGTAGAATACGGGGTTAAATACCTTTATAAGTACGGCGCAAAACAATATTTGTTACAGCAAAAATATCTTAAAAGAATAAAAGATAAATTAAGCGCGGAAAAAATCGGCTTTTTGCAATTATCCGACGGGCTTAAACTGACGGTAGATTTTTTAAATAGCGGAATACCCGTAAAAAAAGCAATTTCCGTTTTAGAAAAAAACGGCGTTTACGCCGAAACGTACGATAGCCGTTACGTTTTATTTATGTTTTCCGTTTTAAATAAAAAGGAAGATTACGACGCGCTGTATAATGCGATTAAAGAAATAACGCAATTAAAACGGCAAAAAATTAAAAGCGGGTTTTATTTCGACGGCAAAAGGGAAAGAAAGGTAAGTTTTAATAAAGTCGGCGAATACGACTTCGAGTGCGTTGACGCTGAAAACGCAAAAGGAAGAATATCCGCCGTTAATTTCGGAATATTTCCGCCTTGCTATCCGTTAGTCGTCGCGGGGGAAGTTATTACCGAAAAAGATATAGAAATTATTAAAAACGCCGAAAATACTTTCGGCACGTTAAACGGGAAGATAAAGGTCGTTAAATTATGAAAGGAAAATTTATTACGTTCGAAGGTTGCGAAGGCGTTGGGAAATCGCGCCAGATAAAGTTGCTTCAGGAATATTTAGATAAGCACGGTATTTCGTATTATCTTACCCGTGAACCGGGTGGTTCGCTTATTTCCGAGAAGATACGGAACATTATTTTAGACAGCGAAAACAAAAAAATGACCGACGCTTGCGAAGCGCTTTTGTACGCCGCGGCGAGAGTTCAGTTATTAGACGAAATATTAAAGGAAAAATTAGATAACGGCGAACTCGTTATTTGCGACAGATACGTGGATTCGTCGCTTGCATATCAGGGGTATGCAAGGGGGCTTGGCGTGGACTTCGTGTCGAAGATAAACGCTTACGCTTTAGAAAACTTTTTACCGGATTACACGGTATTTTTAAATCTTTCCCCGAAAGACGCGTTTAAAAGAAAAGGCGGGGCAGATAAGGGCGACAGGTTAGAACAGTCGGGTATCGACTTTCATAATAAAGTTTATAACGGGTATTTAGAACTTGCAAAAAGCGATAAAGAGAGATATATCGTAATCGACGCAAGCGGAACGAAGGAAGAAACGCATAATAAGATTATTGAAGAGTTAGAAAAAAGGCACGTTATTTAGTTAAAATATGTTAGATTTATTTTCGCTTGTAAAAAGTTCAGGCGCATACAAAATAATAGAAAAGCAAAAGGAAGCGAACGCCTTTTCTCACGCCTACTTAATAGAACACGGCGATAAAGATTACTTAAAAGAGTATCTGAAAATTATCGTACGCTTAATTTTAAGAAAAAACGGCGATATTTTATATAACGCGCGGTTAGATAAACTGATAGACAGCGAATCGTATTCCGACGTTCTCTTTTTCCCGAAAAACGGGACGGACGTTAAAACGGAAGACGTAAACGCGCTTATCGAAGAAAGTTATATTAAGCCTATCGAGAACGAAAATAAGATTTTCGTAATCGCCAACGGCGAGAACATGAACGCCTCGGCGCAGAACAAACTGTTAAAAACGTTGGAAGAACCGCCGAAAAATGTTATAATACTTATAGGCGCGACCAACGATTTTTCACTTTTGCCGACGGTAAAGTCAAGGCTTAATAAACTTACGATTGCGCCTTTTTCGGACGGGCAGTTATTTGAAACGTTAAAAAAAGATTTATCTGACGAAGAAAAGTTAAAGGAAGCGATTGCCTGTTCGGACGGCACGGTGGGGAAAGTTATTTCGCTTTATAACAACGAAAAATTGCATGGTTTAATCGATTTATCGAAAGATATGCTTATAAATATGCAATCGAGTAAAGACGTACTTTCGTATTCCGTTAAGGTAAGCGCAACGAAAGAAGTGCAGGAGTTTATTTCGGTAACCGAACTTTTACTGCGCGATTTACTGTGCTATTACACAAAACAAGAAGAATCAGTTAAAAATAAAACGGCGTTAAAAGACACTAAAACCGCGAAAGGGTTTTCCGTCGGCGCGATAGTTTACGCGCTTGAAAAACTTAACGAAGCGGAAAAGAGAAGTTATTTCCACTCTAACCCGACCGTGTTAGTGGATTATCTGTTGTTTCAGATTTTGGAGGGCAAATATAAATGGCAAAAATAATAGGCGTTAAGTTTAAAAATACAGTTAAAACCTATTATTTTTCTCCGGCAAAAGACGGGGAAGAATACGAAGAAAAAAGCGGAGTTATAGTTGAAACCGCGAAGGGGATAGAGTACGGCACGGTCGTTTTCGGCGTGCGCGAAGTTCCCGACAGCGAAATAATGCACCCGCTTAAACCTATATTAAGAAAGGCGACCGAAAAGGACGAAAAGAATATCAGGGAAAACGAAAAGAAGATTCCCGAAGCGATGGAATTTGCGAGAAAGAAAATAGAAGAAAGAAAACTCGATATGAAACTTATCGGTTGCGAGTTTTCCTTCGACGGTAAAAAAATTGCGTTTTTCTTTACGGCGGACGGCAGAATAGACTTTCGTGAACTCGTTAAAGACCTTGCGTCGCATTTCCACGTAAGAATAGAATTAAGGCAAGTCGGGATACGCGACGAAGCGAAGATACTCGGCGGTATCGCGCCGTGCGGAAGAGTTTGCTGTTGTGCGTCCTGTATGTCGGACTTTGGAAAGGTTACTATTAAAATGGCAAAAAATCAGGGACTTCACCTAAACCCCGGCAAAATATCGGGGCTTTGCGGAAGACTTATGTGTTGTCTTGAATACGAAAACGATTATTATGCGGACGCTTGTAAGAAGATGCCAAAACTCGGCGGGCAGGTAAAAACGCCCGACGGCGACGGCGTTGTTATTTCCAACGATATGTTAAAATTTGTTTCGAAAGTTAAAATTACGCATAGCGACGGTAGTGAAACGTATAAAGATTTCCCTGTAAACGAATTAGGGTTTAAAAGATGCGGAAACTGTGAAAACACAGAAAAAGGCGAAGAAGACGAAACTATTTCGGAAGAAATCAGTAAAATATTAGATTAAATATTTACAAATAAAAATAAATGTGCTAAAATAGATATATAAAAGACAGGAGGAGACGAAAATGGCTTATAAAATCAGCGATGCATGTATTATGTGCGGTGCTTGTGCAGACACTTGTCCTGCAAGTGCAATTTCTCAAGGAGATACGCAATACGTAATCGACGCGGACGCTTGTATGAGTTGCGGTGCTTGCGCGGCCGGCTGTCCGGTTGAAGCAATTTCCGAAGAATAATCAATAACCAAACAGATTTTGGCGCTTTTTTAAGCGCCTTAATTTTTTTAACGAGTTATGGAAAAAATTGAAGACTTACTTATAAACAACTTAAAAATCGTTCAGGACGACGAATTATATTGTTTTACAAGCGACGCGATATTATTGTCAAGGTTTGCGACCGTCAAAAAAAACGACGTGGTTGCCGATTTCTGTGCGGGTAGCGGTGTCGTAGGTATTCACCTTTTGGGTGAAAACGGCGCGATAAAAAGCCTTACCCTTTTTGAAATGCAAACGCCTTTATACGAACTCTCTAAAAAGACGATAGCATTAAACCGATTAGACGATAAAGTAAAGGCGGTAAACACCCGTATTCAGGATATCGGCGCGAATTATAACGGCGCGTTTTCGCTTA
This sequence comes from Clostridia bacterium, assembly GCA_017445995.1. Taxonomy (GTDB): domain Bacteria; phylum Bacillota; class Clostridia; order Christensenellales; family Borkfalkiaceae; genus UBA1259. Next base: position 38,520 of record JAFSRT010000020.1, on the reverse strand, counting down.
TCGTTTGCAATCCGCCGTATATGGAAAGCGGTAGGGGTGAAAACAACCTTAAAAGGGAAATAGCAGTGTGCCGAACGGAAATCACCGTGTCTCTTTCCGAGATTTGTTTATCCGCGTCGAAAGCGTTGAAGTTCGGCGGGCGGTTTGCTATTGTGAACCGTGCGGACAGGCTTTGCGACGTTATCGACTGTATGCGTAAAAACAATATCGAACCTAAAAGATTAGCGTTCGTTAAGGGCGGGAAAAAAGAACCATATCTTCTTTTAATAGAAGGGGTCAAGGGCGGTAAAAAAGGAATAAAGGTTTATTCCGATATAGAAAATTAAAGGTATACTATGTTGTATTTTGTAGCGACGCCTATCGGGAACTTAAACGACTTTTCGTTAAGGGCGATAGAAACGTTAAAATCGGTGGACGAGATTGCCTGTGAAGACACAAGGCACTCGCTTACACTTTTAAATCATTACGGAATAAAAAAACCGCTGTTTTCCTATCATAAGTTTAACGAGAGGGAAAGCGGTGAGAAGATAATAGATAAATTAAGGCAGGGCAAAAATATCGCCGTTATTTCGGACGCGGGTACGCCGATTATAAGCGACCCCGGCAATATTTTAACTGAAATGCTTATCGAAAACGACTTGGATTTTACGGTTATCCCCGGCGCGTGCGCTTTAATTAACGCACTGGTTCTGTCGGGCGCGGACGCAAGCAGGTTTTGTTTTTTAGGCTTTCTTCCCGAAAAAAAATCGGACAGGGAAACATTATTAAATAAATATAAAAATCTCGATATGACGACGATTTTCTATTCCGCCCCGCACGACGTTATTAAGGACTTAAACGATATTTACGCCGTGTTCGGCGACAGGCGTGCGGTTGCAGTTAAGGAAATAACTAAAATCCACGAAAAAGCGGAAGGGTTTAATCTGGGCAGTATTCCGATAACCGAACCGAAAGGGGAATACGTTATAGTAGTTGAAAAAGGCAAAGAAGAAAACGGGTTTTTAGCACTTACACCGAAAGAACATATAGATAAATATATTAAAATGGGGTACGATAAAAAAGAAGCGTTAAAACTCGTTGCAAAAGAGAGGAAAGTTCCTAAATCTTCCCTTTATAAATACACGATAGAAGAATAAAAAACGCCCGCAGTAAGGCGGGCTTAATCTTTGTCAGACAAACAGTAAAAGCGAAAGTGAAGTTAATAGTACGGTAGGCATAGCGGTTATTATTCCGTAAAAAATAAAACTTTTAACGGAAAAATCCACGCCGTTTTCTTGAAGGATTTTTTTCCACATAATACCGGCAAGCGCGCCGACGGGCGTTATGAACGCCCCGAGATTAGACCCGACTATCGCGCCGAACAGCGCGTATCGGCTTGTCGACCCGATTATCTTTTCAAACAAAACACTCATAGGTATATTGTTAAGAAGGTTTGATGATAACGAAGATAAAACGCCGAACACGACACCGTCCCGTTTAGCGTCGGAAATTAAAAGCGAAGATAACTTGTCGGTAACGTTGTTAAACGATAAGGACAGCACGATAACGAACATAGAAAGAACGAAAGGCACTAATTCGTACGGTGCTTTTTTTAATACCTTAAAAACCCCGACGGGGTTTTTATTTTTTATAAGTTCGTAAATAAAATTAAAAATAATCGCAATTCCCGCCGAAACAACGCACACAATCCACATAGGTACGCCTATAAAATCGGACACCGCAAGGAAAATGATGCATATTATCAAAAGGGAAAGCGAAAAAAATAACTGCACTTTTTTTACGGCGACTTTTTCCTTTATTTCTATTCTTTCTATTTCGCCTTTAAGTTGGTTTTTAAAAAGCATAAACATCATTATAAGACTGACAGTTCCGCCGACGATAGTCGGAAGAGCCATCGTTAAAAAGTAATCGGTAAAGGTTATACCGAAAGAAGTCGCAAGGTAAACGTTAGTTGGGTTTCCGACGATAAGCGCCATACTCCAAGTGTTTGCACCGATAAACTCGGCGACTAAAAAAGGAATAGGGTTTATTTTGGTTTTCTTACAGAAAATACAGATAGGCGGTGTGAAGGTTAAAATTATTATATCATTAGAAGTAAACACCGTTAAAAGGGAAACGACAATATAAATACTTAAAAACAGTTTGATTTTTCCGCCTTTGGTGTTTGCGATAATATAATTTGCGACGTAATCGAAAAAGCCCGCGTCCCCTAAAAACAGCGATAAAATTGCCATCGAAATAAATAGTGCTAATATTTTTAAGGGGTTTATCGCCGTTTTTTCCGTTATACCTTTTATTGCAACGCCGATAGGAAGGGAAGAAGTAAGTAATATAAGGCTTGCCCCTAAAAGACAAACCACGTAGTAAAGCCCTATATTTACTTTTCCGATTTTAACGTAAGGCTTAAAAATTACCGAAATTATCATAGCGCTTACCGTTAATATTGCGATAATAAGTGATATAACCATATTTATTCCCGATAAGAAATTATAGTATCAATTTTTTTGCCTGTCAATAATAAAGGGCGTTAATTTAATTTTTTTGCATAAAAAAAAGGCCCGCAAAAGCGAGCCGTTTTTTATGATTTTTAGAAAGAATCTTTATATGCTTTGCCGAACTTGAATACAGGTGATTTTGAAGCCGCAATTTTGATTTTCGCACCCGTTTTAGGATTGATACCTTCTCTTGCAGGTTTTGCTTTGATTTCGAAAGAACCAAAACCCGAAATCTGGATTTTATCCCCTTTCTTTAACGCTGCCGTTATTGCTTCAACAAAACCGTCGAAAGCAGATGTTGCGTCCTTAATAGTAAGGCCTGCATTGTTTGCAATTTCTCTAATTAAATCACTTTTGTTCATTATAAATAAACCTCCGTTTGTTATTACACTAATTATACCATATAAAAAAAACATTACAAGGGGGTTTTAAAATTTTTTTGTAAAAAATGGTAAAAAAAAGGCTTTTTTTTGCAAAAAGTTTGATTTTTCGGCTTTGTGTTGACTTTTTTTTGAAAATATTATATATTATTTCAGTATGATAAACACAAAAAAAATATCTGACAATCTTAATCTGATTGTAAAAAATCTCAACGAGAAGGCAAAAGAGAAAGCCGACTGTACTTTTTTCGGCGGTGGGGACTACGATATAGTCAAAATAATCAAGTCCGATTTTCCGTTAAGTCAGGGCGTTGCCTTTTTGTCGGAAGGCGATTTCGCGCGGTTTAACGGGGTCAACGAAAAAGTTAAAGAAGACGGCGGGACTATTTACGGCGTGGTCTTAAATAAGGGCTTCGATTTAACGGTGGAAAACGTCTGCGGGGTATTTAACGTAAGCGACGGAGTCAGATACGTCGTTATCTTCGACCGAAATCTTTTGGACGCGGGGCTATATTATGCAACGGTAAGAAATATTCCCGTTATATACGCCTTCCCTTTATCGGATAAAGGCGGGCTATTTAAAAAAACGGTCGAAATTAAAAACGGCGGTATTAAAGGTGCGTTTGCCGTTAATTGTAAAAAATACGTCGTACTTTACGAAGAAGAAAATATCGCAAGCGGGTATATCAACGTTATTAAACATTTAATAACGTTATTAGATTACAGGTTTTGCTACGGAATAGGCGTTTTTTCTTCCGGGGACGAAACGGCTTATAATCTTCTTCGCGACTGCGTGAAACAAACGTATAACGCCGTAAACAGCGAAGATAAAGCGGAAAAGATTTTATACTATTACCTTGCGTCGGAGTTGGCGGACGCTTATGCTTTCGGCAAACTCTTTTCCTGTTCGTCGGTAATTTACGCTGAAAAAATATTAAAAGACGAAGACTACTCTATAAACGCGGTTTTAGAACTATTTACAAAACTATATAAAATATACGCGCTTTACTGTAAAGAAGAAATAACTTTCCCGATAATTATCGACTATAACGAACGCGCGGAAAAACTCTCTAAAATAACGCGTTATCATGAAACCGGACTTGCCGAGAACTATAAGTCGCAATTACAATTATTAGACCGTTCTAAAAAACGGATAGACGAAGTCGTCGCGACCTTAAAAAAGGAAATTATTTTAACTTGCGCGCTTATTCCCGAAATAGAAAAGACGTTTTATTCTCTCGGCGGGAAAAAACAAAAAGGAAAAAACGTCAACTACGCCGTAAAGTACGCGGGCGATACTGATAAGGTCAATTTCTTATCCGTTATCCGTGAAACGGGCTTACTTGAAGGCATTAAAGGATAAAAAGTATAAACTTTATTTTTTACGTCAATACTCTTTCCGAAAAGGAGAGAGTTTTTTTATGCAAAAAAAATTATTGAGTTTTATTTACATACCGTTATCTATCGTTGCAATCCTTTTAATCTTTTCGATAAACGGCACGCCGTTATTTTCCGATTACGGATTAAACGGCGAAGTTTACTTAAAAAGTTATTCTTCGTCCTGCAAAATATTAAAAAACGACGAACGGGGGTTTTTAGCGGAAATATATAAAACGGGCGAAGCGACCGAAGTAAATAGCGCCGACGCCGAACGGATACTGAAAGATTTTTCGGCAACGACAGTCTTTATTGAAGAAACGGACGGAATAAAAGAAATATTCGCTTACTCTAAAAAAATCAGATATAAAAAGCGGATTAACGGAAAAATAATAAACCTACATATTATAACGACCAAAAATACGGTGAAAGTCGGTTCGCCGATTATTTTCGGAAGTTTTTGATTTTATGAATAATTTTTTTATAAGTAGGCAATAAAGAGAGTAATAAAAAGGAGAATTGTATGGAAAGAGAAAGAAAAATTAAAACGTTTTTAAGAAACAACGCAGTATATCTTTTATTAGCGTTTTGCATTATGGCTATCGGGCTTACCGTTATGCTGGTACTTCTGAACGGCGAAAAGAACGCCGTTACTATTGACGACGGCTACCGAATAAGCGAAAGCGCGAAGGAAAACATCACTTCGCCTATCGACGAAGGCAATACCATTATTGAAACGCCGGTTGATACCGAAATCACGCCGACCGAACCGAAGATACTTTTTATTTCGCCGATTGCTAACTATTCTGACGTTCACGAATACAGCGACACGATGGTGTTTAACAGCACGCTTAAAAGGTATTCTTCGCATACGGCGACGGACTATTTCGCCGAAGAAGGTACTAACGTACTCGCAGTTTACGACGGCAAGGTAATCGCAACCGATTATTCGCTATTACAAGGTTATACGGTAACGGTTGACCACGGGAACGGATTAAAAACCGTTTACAACTCTTTGTCCGATTGCGAAAGCGTTAAGGTCGGGCAAGTAGTAAAACAGGGCGACGTAATAGGGCACGTTTCAGTATCGAACAGGCAGGAATACGGCGACGGCGCGCACTTGCATTTCGAAGTGGTAAAGGACGGCGTTTCTGTTAGCCCCGTCGGTTATTTCGAGACGGACGATAAGTAAAAGAAAACGGTTAAAACGAATAAAAAAAATCGACTCCGAATAGGATATATAAATCTTATTCGGAGTTTTTTATGAGAAAAACGGGTATAATTTTAGCGCTTATTATAGCGGTTTTATCGGCAATAACTTTTTCCGCCTGCAATAAAGACGAGAAAAAGACGGAGTATTTAATATCTTGCGAATTATCGGGCAACGAAATAAAGGGGCGTGAAACCCTATATTATTATAACGACTTACAGACTTCGCTTACCTTCTTAAAGTTTAATCTTTACCCCAACGCGTATAGGGAAAGCAGTAAGTATAGCCCCGTTATTCCGCAATATCGATACAGAAGTTATTACGACGGCGAGAATTACGGAAATATTACGATTGAAAAAGTGTTTTCGGGCGATAACGAACTGACTTTTTCCGTGGGCGGTGAAGACGAAAATATTTTAACCGTCGACTTAAAAGACGAACTGTTCCCCGAAGAAAGCGTAACTATCACGATAGAGTTTACTACCGTTTTAGCAAGAGTTATATCGAGAACGGGCATAAACGGAAAAACCGTTAATATCGCGAACTTTTACCCCGTTCTTTGCGCAAGGGACGAACAAGGCTTTTACGAGTGCGTTTACTACGGCGTCGGCGACCCCTTTTTTTCGGAAGTTGCCGACTACACGGTGGACTTTAAGTGCGATAAGGATTATATCGTCGCGTCGTCGGGCGAAGAAATTAAGACGGAAGACGGGGGCGAAAAAACCACGCATTTTTATAACGTTATTAACGCACGGTCTTTCGCACTCGTACTGTCAAAAGATTTTAAGGTTAAAACCGAAGATTATTCGGGAATAACGATACGATACTATGCTTTAAGCGAAGATACGGAAAGATATACCGAAACGGTTAAAAACGCGCTCTATCTTTTTTGCGACAAGTTCGGCGAATACCCGTATAAAACACTTTCCGTCGTTGAAACGCCCTTTATTCAGGGCGGTATGGAATACACCGCGCTGACCTTTATCGGCGACGAGTTGGAAGAAAAGGCGAAAAAAGAAGTTATTGTTCACGAGATAGCGCATCAATGGTGGCAAGTGGCGGTGGGCAACAACGAAGTGGAAAACGCCTTTATAGACGAAGGACTTGCAGAATATTCCGTTATACTGTTTTATGAAAATTATCCAGAGTACGGGTTTACGAGAGACCAACTGATTACGACTTCAAAAACGAGTTATCATATGTTTTGCGACGTGTATAAAAAACTCTTTAACGGCGTTAATACCGCTATGCAACGGAACTTAAAAGATTTTTCTTCCGAGTACGAATACGTAAATATCGTATACGTAAAAAGTTGTATTATGCTTGACGACATAAGAACTTTAACGGGCGATACTAATTTCTTTTCGGGGCTTAAAAAGTTTTATCGGGATTATAAGTTTAAAATAGCAGATAAAGACGCGCTTTCCGTGTCTCTTTCCCAAAAAATAAACGTTCAGGGGGTAATTGACGCGTATATTATGGGAAAAGATATTATTTAACGGAAAAAACGAATATTATTTATTGACAAAAACAAAGAGAAATGGTAAACTAATTAAGTATATTGAAATAATGAACAATCTCTAATTAGGAGCGACTATGAAAAAAATCATTAAGTTAATTGCCGTTTCTCTTCTTTTAATCGTAAGCGTCGTTTGTTTCGTTGCCTGTGGCGACAACGGGAGCAACTCGTCAAAAGACGTTTGGGAATATAAAGTTTACAGTGGGGACGACTTTGCAACAGTAATCAGATATAACGGTTCTGATAAATCGGTTGAAATACCTTCGGAATTTAACGGCAACGTCGTTAAAAGAATTAAAAAAGGTGCGTTCAGCGGAAACGCCACTATCGAAACTTTAATTGTTCCTTCAAGCGTTGAAGAAATCGACGGCGGTGCTTTCGAAAAAATGAAAGCGTTATCGACTGTTTCTCTTCCGTTTATCGGCAGGTTTAAAACGGCGGACGACGAACTCAATACCAACAACGTAAAAACCGAAAAGAAAGCGGTAGGCGCAGAAAGGACTTTCGGATTTTTGTTCGGTGAGGACGAATACGAGTGCGGAACGCAGGTTTGCAACCCTTATAATGCGGACGGAAGCGCGGATAAAGATTATTATCTTCCCGTTTCTCTTACTACGGTTATCATTAACCCTTCTGAAGAATACGGCGTTCCCGCTTGCGCTTTTTACGAGAACTCTTTAATTAAAACGGTGGTGTTAGGCGACAAGGTTAAAGCAATCGGCGAATACGCTTTTGCAAACTGCACTTCGCTTCACACGATTGACTTAAATAAAGTAGAAACGGTAAAAGCAAATGCGTTTAAGGACGACACGGCGCTTAATTCGTTTAACGAAACGACGGGAAAAGGCGTTAAGTTCAGCGAAATAACGACTATCGGGGAATACGCGTTTTCCAACACCGGATTTTATTCTTTAACTATTGTTAAAAGCGTTATAACAATCGGCGATTACGCCTTTTCTAATTGCGCTACCTTAAATAACGTCGTTATCGAAAAAGAAGGCGACGAAAACTATTTGGAAATCGGAAAAGGTGCATTTTATAACTGTGATAATTTAAAAAACTTCGACAGTCAAGATAATATCGTCGCTGATGCAAAAGCAAATTTCTCAAAAGTAAAATCTATCGGCGTTTGTGCTTTCGACGGTATCGACGACGTAGAGTTTTCCGTATTTAATTACGGCGGTTTTGACTTAGCATCTATCTTCGGTTCGACAAATGTGGATGCTTAAAAACTTAAAATAAAGAACAATCGGAAAGTAAGCGAAACACCGCTTACTTTTCTTTTTTTTACATAATTCCCTTTTTTTTGCGCAATATATCGGTAAAGGGGGAAAATATGGACGAAAAGTTTTTATTAGGCGTAGCACTCGGTATGCTTGGCGGTTCACTCGTCGTCGCCAACTCTGTTAAAGCGAGACAAATGGTGAAATCGGGTCAACAGGAAGCAATGAAAAAAGTTTCGGGGCTAACGGAAAAGAACAAGAAAAAATCGAAAAAGCAAAACTAAAATAAAAGGCGGAGTATTAAACTTCGCCTTTTCGGTTAAAATCCTTGCAAGTAGACGGCGTTATGTGTTAAAATAAAAAAGTGGATAGATTTTTATGCCTTGATATCGGCGATAAAAGAATAGGCGTTGCCGTTTCGGACCCGTTTAATACGTACGCGTTGCCCGTTAAAACTTATTTTCGGAAAAACCTTAAAGAAGATTTACGCGCGGTAGCGGAATTAGTTAAACAGAAGTACGCGACCGCCGTTATTTGCGGACTACCCGTAAACTTCGACGGGCAGGAAACGACGCAGACTAAAAAGGTTTCTTTTTTTATCGAAAAGTTAAAAGAAACGCTTGCCGTTCCCGTTATATCGGTCGACGAAAGGTGCACCACGCTGGAAGCGGAAGAAATACTTATCGGGCAAGGTAAGTCGAGAGAAGAGAGAAAACAATGCGTAGACAGTCTTGCCGCCACTTCTATTTTAGAAGGGTTTTTAAGTGATTTTAATAAAAAAAGGAATAATAAAGGAGAATAGACTATGAGTGAAAAAGAAAAGAAATGCGATTGCGGTTGCGAACACGATCATCACGACCACGACTGTGATTGCGGGTGTGAACACGACGAACACGGTTGCGATTGCGGTTGCGAAGACGATATCGTCGAACTTACCGCGGACGACGGAAGAAAATTAAAGTTCTATTTCGTAGGCACGATAGAATATAAGGGCAAAAATTATTCGGCTTTCGAACCTGCCGAAGAAATCGAAGGTATAAGCGAAGACGACCTTATTATCTTTGAACTTGCGGGAAAGGAAGAAGAAGACGCCGAACTTATTCCTATCGAAGACGAAAAACTGTTAGACGAAGTGTTTAACGAGTTTTGCAGACTAATCGAAGAAGACGAAGAAGAATAATAAAGTAAAAAACTAAACGGGGTTATTTGCGTTTTTTATGTGAATAACCCCTATTTTCTTTTAAAAACCGCATAAAAATCCTTGCAAAAGGGGTAAACTATGTGCTATTATAGATAAGCAAAAATTCGCACCCGTTTATATTAAGCGTTCGTGTTTCCGAAAAATCTTTTCAATTCGGAAATGTTGCTTAAAAAAAACGATAAGCGGGGAGGAAAAACGGAGGAAATAACTATGGCAGTTATCACAATGAAACAACTTCTGGAAACAGGGGTACACTTCGGACACCAGACGAGACGTTGGAATCCGAAAATGAAGAAGTACATTTACGGGGAAAGAAACGGTATTCACATCATTAACCTTGAACAAACGGTTGAAATTATTGAAAAAGACGTTTATCCTTTCGTCGTAGCAAAGGCAAAAGAAGGCAAACCTATTCTTTTCGTCGGTACGAAAAAACAGGCGCAGGACGCTATTAAGGAAGAAGCGGAACGCTGCGGTCAGTATTACATCAACGCAAGATGGCTCGGCGGTACGCTCACTAACTTTAAGACTATGCGTTCGAGAATCGATAGGCTCAACAAACTCAACAATATGGAAAAAATGGGCGAGTTCGACCTTCTTCCAAAAAAGGAAGTTGCAAACTTAAAAATTGAAAGAGACAAATTAGAAACCAACCTTGGCGGTATTAAGGAAATGAAGACCCTTCCGGGCTTAATGTTCGTCGTTGATCCTGACCAAGAACACAACGCGGTTAAAGAAGCAAGGTCTTTAAATATTCCTATCGTTGCAATCACCGATACGAACTGCGACCCTGACTTAATCGACCACGTTATTCCGGGTAACGACGACGCTATCCGTGCCGTTAAACTTATCGCAAGCGTTATTGCGGACGCGATAATCGAAGCAAACCAAGGCGAACAGATGGTAAAAGAAGAAGTAGTTGAAGAAGTTAAAGAAGAACAAGTTTCTATGGCTGACGTAATCAACGAAACTCCTGCCGAAGATAAAGCAGAATAAAATTTTTAGGAGAATAAAAATGGCTATCAGTATTAACGATATAAAAGAACTTCGTGAAAAAACCGGCGCAGGTATGGCAGACTGCAAGAAAGCGTTGGAAGCGACCGACGGCGATTTACAAAAGGCTATTGACTTCTTAAGAGAAAAAGGCATCGCTACCGCCGCTAAAAAAGCGTCGAGAATTGCCGCTGAAGGTGCGGTTACGGCGAAGATTTCGGGTTCTACGGGCGTTGTTTTAGAAGTAAACTGCGAAACCGACTTCGTTGCAAAGGGCGATCAGTATATCGCGTTCGTTGACGACGTTGCGGAATACGTTTTAAATAACGACGTAAAATCGATTGACGAATTAGTTGAAGCAAAGAAGGAAGAAACGATTAACGCTACCGCAAAATGCGGTGAAAAAATCGCTATCCGCAGATTTGAAAAGATGACGGCGGAAAACGGCATTATCGAAAGTTATATTCATATGGGCGGAAAGGTTGGCGTTTTAGTTGACCTTGAAGGTTGCACTTGCGACGTTGCGAAAGAATTAGCGCACGACTTGGCACTTCAGATCGCAGCGTCTAAACCGCTTTATATACTTCCTGAAGAAGTTCCGGCAGAAGTTATCGAACACGAAAAGGAAATCTTGATCGCGCAGATAAAGAACGATCCGAAACTTGCAAACAAGCCTGACCAGATTATCGCTAAAATGGTTGAAGGTAAAGTAGGTAAGTATTACGACGAAAACTGTCTTTTAAAACAAGTATTCGTTAAAGACCCGTCTATAACGATTGAAAAACTCGTTCAGGAAAAATCGAACGCAATGGGTAAGGAATTAAAAGTTAAACGTTTCGTTCGTTATGAATTAGGCGAAGGTTTGGAAAAGAGAAACGAAGACTTCGCTGCCGAAGTTCAGGCACAGATGAAAAGATAATTATTAAAAAACACGAAAGGCTTTGCATTTTTGCAAGGCCTTTTTGGTATAAATTATAAAAAAACCGTTTATTAGTTTATATTTTAAGTAAATATTATTTTTGCATAGACAAATAGTTAAAATAATGGTATAATAATAAAAATAGCAAAAATCGGAGAAGGGTTATGGCAAAAGCAATTTATAAAAGAGTAGTTATTAAACTTTCGGGGGAAGCGCTTGCGGGCGAAAAGGGTACGGGTCTTGACCAAAAGGTTCTCGATAATATTACCGATCAAATAAAAGCGGTTAAAGATTTAGGCGTTGAAATAGGCATTATCGTCGGTGGCGGTAATTTCTGGCGCGGCAGAGAAGGCACGCAAATGGACAGGTCGACTGCCGACCATATGGGTATGCTTGCGACCGTTATCAATGCGCTTGCGCTTCAGGACGCTTTGGAAAGAAAGAATATTCCGACCCGCGTTCAGACTGCGTTGACAATTACGAGAGTTGCCGAACCTTATATTTTAAGAAAGGCGTTGTCTCACTTAAACAAGGGCAGAGTCGTTATCTTCGCTTGCGGAACGGGCAACCCTTATTTCACGACGGATACGGGCGCGGCGCTTCGTTCTGCCGAAATCAATGCGGACGTTTTACTTCTCGCTAAAAACGTGGACGGCATTTACGATTCCGACCCGAAAATCAATAAGGACGCTAAAAAGTATAAAGAAGTTTCGTATAACGAGTTTATCACGAAGGGTCTTAAAGCGATGGATACGACGGCGATTACTATCTGTATGGAAAACGAAATACCCGTTCTTGCATTCGGCTTGTTTGAAGAAAACGCGCTTATGCGCGCGGTAACGGGCGAAGATATAGGAACGATTATAAAATAATTATAATGCGAAAAAGGAGTTAAGTATGGCTATCGAAAACGAAAAGTTCGACGAACTTATGATGGAAACAATGGAAAGAACGGAAAAATCTCTTACCGTTCTTAACAGCGAATATATTGCGATAAGGGCCGGAAGAGCAAATCCGCATATTTTAGACAAGATTTTAGTAGACTATTACGGCACGCCTACGCCTATCAATCAGGTAGGCAACATTTCCGTTTCGGAAGGGAGATGCCTGGTCATTTCCCCGTGGGACGCGTCTATGGTAAAAGTTATCGAAAAACAACTTTTAATAGAAAATATCGGTATCACCCCGACGACCGACGGAAAGGTAATCAGGCTTGTATTCCCGGTTTTAACGGAAGAACGCAGGCGCGAACTCGTTAAACAATGCAAGAAGTTGGCGGAAGACAGCAAGGTTGCTATACGTAATATCCGTAGGGACGCTATGGACGTTATAAAGAAAATGAAAAACAATAAGGAACTTTCTGAAGACGAGTTTTCCTATTGCGAATCGGAAATAGACAAACATATTTCGGAGTGTATCGATAACGTAGATAAACTTTCTGACAACAAAGAAAAGGATATTATGTCCGTTTAATAATTATGGAAGATAACGCAATGAAAATCCCGTCTCACGTCGGGATTATTATGGACGGCAACGGAAGATGGGCGGTTTCCCGCGGGAAGAAGCGTTCTTACGGGCATAAAGCGGGATCCGATAACGTTGACAGAATTACGACGCACGCGTTTAATAGGGGGGTTAAGGTTTTAACCCTCTATGCTTTTTCGTCCGAAAACTGGGAAAGACCGAAAGAAGAAGTCGACGAACTGATGCGCCTTTTAAAAGTTTATTTTACGAAATATATAAAAAAGATTTTAAAAAACAAAATAAAACTTTTCGTTATGGGCGATTTAACCAAACTTTCGCCGGAATTACAAGAAATTATCTATAAGGATATGGAACAGTCGAAAAATAACGACGAACACGTTTTGAATATTGCGATAAATTACGGTGGCAGGCAGGAAATATGCTACGCGGTTAATAAACTTTTATCTAAAAATGAAGAAATTACCGTCGATAATATCAGTAAAGAACTTTACACCGCGCCTTTCGGCGAACCGGACCTTATTATAAGAACGGGCGGTGAAAAACGGATTTCTAACTTTATGTTATATCAGGGAGCGTACAGCGAACTCTATTTTTCGGACGTTTTATGGCCCGACTTTAACGAAGAAGAGTTCGATAAGGCGTTAGAAGATTTTTCTACAAGAAAACGCCGTTTCGGGAGATTATAAATATGTTGAAAAGATGTGTTTCGGGCGCGTTGTTCGTAGTTGTCGTGGCGGGGTTTTTTCTGCTTCGCCAGTTCGTTGATTACCGTTATTTTAATATACTTCTCGCCTTTTTCGGCTTTACCGCTACGTTTGAAGTGGCAAGGGCGTTAAAACCGTTTACGGGAAAGGCGACTTTTATTCTGTCTACCGTTTACGGCGGACTTTTTTTGGTTGCCTACTTTATCGGCGAATACTTTGTTAAATCTAAATACGGCGTATTATTTGCACTTGATATTGCAATAATATTTATGACCGTTTTTTCTGTAATAACTTATACGGACAGGGGCGAAGTAAAAGATTTTCTCGTTAAAATCGTGCCGATAATTTACCCGTCCTTTTTTCTCGTGTCGACCTTTATGGTAAACGATTTCGGAACGGCAAAGGGTTTTATCGCGCTTTTACTTATATTTATTATTTCGCCGTTTTCGGACACCTTCGCCTATTTCGTCGGGGTTTTATGGGGCAAGATAAGAAAGGGAAAGCAGAAAAAACTTTGCCCGAAACTTTCGCCGAATAAAACGGTTGCGGGAGCAATCGGCGGGGTTATCGGCGGGGCTGTCGGCGGGCTTTTGGTGTATTTTATTTTCACCCCGTCCTATTACCTTTTTACCCCCGTTCTTTTCTATGCGGTAATCGGGCTTGTAGCAAGTGTGTTTACTATACTCGGCGACCTTTTGGAAAGTTTAATTAAAAGGCGCGCCGGAATAAAAGATATGGGAAACATTATGCCGGGGCACGGCGGTATCGCCGACAGAATAGACGGTATTATTGTCGCTTCCGTATTTATATATTTAACGTTTATTTTAACTTAAGAGAATTGTATGAAAAAAATTGCTTTAATAGGTAGTACGGGTTCGATAGGCAGACAGGTTCTGTCAGTTATCAAAAGGCACGGCGATATTTTTTCGCTGGTGTCCCTTTCGGCAGGGAATAATAGCGATTTGTTTTTAAGCCAAGTTAAAGAGTTTCAGCCGAAAGTCGCAACGATTATTAACCCTATTGACGTCGATAAAAAAGAATACCCTGACACGGAGTTTTTTTTCGGGGAAAACGCCTTTATTAACGCCATCACGGAAGATGCCGATATAATAGTCGTTTCTCTCGTCGGGTTTAAGGGTATTATCGCGGTATTAGACGCAATCAAAAAGGGCAAAAACATTGCGCTTGCTAATAAAGAAAGTTTAGTAGTCGGCGGAAATATAGTTATGAAACTCGCAAAAGAAAAGGGCGTTTCAATCGTTCCTATCGACAGCGAACACTCGGCGGTATGGCAAGCCCTGTCATTTGATTTTTCCACGCCGTTTTCAAAAATTATACTTACCGCGTCCGGCGGTGCTTTCCGCGATTACACGAAGGAAGACTTAAAGACGGCTACTGCTAAAAAAGCGCTTATGCACCCTAACTGGAATATGGGCGCGAAAATAACGATAGACTGCGCGACGCTTGTCAATAAAGCCTTCGAAGTTATCGAAGCCAAGTGGTTTTATAACGCGCCTTTTTCAAAAATTGATGTAATAATACATAGGGAAAGTATCATACACTCTATTGTAGAGTTTCCCGACGGCGCGTCCGTCTGTCAGATGAGTTATCCGACTATGGAATTACCTATTCAGACCGCGCTTACCTATCCCGAAAGAAAGAACTGCGATTTACAGGGCGTCGATTTTGCAAAATTAGGTAAACTTACGTTCAGTCCGCTTGATAACGACAGGTTTCCGTGTTTTCAACTCGTGGTGAACGCGGGAAAACAGGGCGGAACTTACCCCGCGGTAGTCAACGGTGCGAACGAAGAAGCGGTTAAAAGATTTTTAGAAGGCAGGATTTCGTATAACGATATCTATAAATGTCTTGACAACGCGCTGAATACATATTCGGGGCATAACGCCGACACTTTCGAAGACCTTTGCCGTGCGGACGAGTTCGGAAGAACTTCGGTTAAAAAATTATTTGGAGACTAAATGTTTTTATTGCTTGGTTCAATCATCAATACGATAACGTATATCGGCTATATCTTGGTTGCGATTTTCGTGTTGCTACTTATGATAACGGTACACGAACTCGGTCATTATATAGCGGGAAAAAGTCTGGGGTTCGGAATAGAAGAGTTTTCTATCGGTTTCGGACCTTCCGTTTTTAAAAAGACTAAAAAAAGCGGGGAAGTGTTTTCCCTTCGCGCCGTTCCGCTCGGGGGATACTGCGCTTTCGTCGGCGAAGATAAAGACAGCGACAGCGAAAAGGCGTTCGATAAGTTTCACCCGTTAAAAAGAATAGTCGTTTTGGTTTCAGGCGTTATAATGAACTATCTTTTTGCCGTGCTTTTGATCGTGTTAATGTTCGGTATCTACGGGCAAAGCACCCTTAAAGTTTACGAAGTACAAGATAGCGACGAAGTAAGTGCTGAATATTCGCTTTTTAAGGGCGACGTAATATTAAAAGTAAACGGCAAAAATATCTATATAATAACCGACCTTATGAACGCTATTCAAGGTAAAGACAAGGGCGACACCGTCGACTTTAAGGTTATGCGTGAAGGAAAAGAGACGGACGTTAAAGTGGTTTTAAGAACGGACACGGATTTTTCCAACGTCGAAGATATTAAGACGGTTTTTCTCTCTCTCGGCACTTACCAAAAAAATGAAGATAACGAATATCTGGGCGGTGGACTTTATACCTATAACGTAAGGCTTGGCGCGTTAAAGACGGTTGGGCACTCTTTTGAATACTCGGTCAAACTCGGCGGAACTATCTTTAAAATACTCGGTCAGTTGATTACGGGCAAACTCGGGCTATCGTCAATGGGCGGAACGATAACTACGATAGGCGTTACCGCAAACGCCGTTAAAGCGGGCGGATTGTCATACCTTCTTTATATCGCGTCCTTTATCGGGGTCAACCTTGCGGTTTTCAATATTCTGCCTATACCCGCGCTTGACGGGTCGCACGTTATTTTCACGCTTATAGAGTGGATAAGAAAAAAACCGATAAACAAAAAAATAGAAAACATTATTCATACAATCGGGTTTATTTTTATTCTATTACTCGCCGTGATTTTCGATATCGGGCAATGTTTTTAAGATTTATAAATAAAAATAATGTTAAATATAAAAAATATATATAAAAAAAGTATTACACTAAATAAAAAATTGTGCTATACTATAAAAAAACAATAACGGAGGAAATAATATGGCAATCAAAAACGCATATTTACTCGACCTTTTGGAAAGAACTAAAAAAAGAAACTCGAACGAACCGGAATTTATACAGGCAGTTACCGAAGTTTTCACTTCGTTAGAACCTGTTATCGAACAACGTCCTGACCTTGTTGACGCAGGCGTTTTGGAAAGAATAGTAGAACCGGAAAGACAAATTATGTTCCGCGTTCCTTGGATAGACGACAACGGTAAACCGCACGTAAACAGGGGCTACCGCGTTCAGTTTAACTCGGCAATCGGGCCTTATAAGGGCGGTATCAGACTTCACCCTTCGGTAAATCTCGGTATCATTAAGTTCTTGGGTTTCGAACAGATATTTAAAAACAGCCTTACCACCCTTCCTATGGGCGGCGCAAAAGGCGGGTCGGACTTTGACCCGAAAGGCAAAAGCGACAACGAAATTATGAACTTCTGTCAGAGTTTTATGACGGAATTAAGTAAGTACATAGGTGCGGATTGCGACGTTCCGGCAGGCGATATCGGAACGGGCGCAAGAGAAATCGGCTTTATGTTCGGTCAGTATAAAAAAATCAGAAACGAGTGGGTAGGCGTTTTAACCGGTAAGGGTATTCCTTACGGCGGTTCGCTTGCAAGAACGGAAGCAACGGGTTTCGGTCTTTGCTACTTTACGAAGGAAATGCTTGCTGCAAACGGCACTTCGTTCGACGGGAAGACCGTTCTTATTTCCGGTTCGGGTAACGTTGCTATCTACGCTTGCCAAAAAGCACAGTCTTACGGCGCGAAAGTCGTTGCAATGAGCGACTCTAACGGCTATATCTACGATAAAAACGGTATCGACCTTGACCTTGTAAAACAGATTAAGGAAGTTCGCCGTGGCAGAATTAAAGAATACGTAGACGTTCATAAGGACGCTGAATATCACGAAGGTTGCAAAGGTATTTGGACGATTCCTTGCGATATCGCGCTTCCTTGCGCAACGCAGAACGAAATCGACGGCGAATCCGCAAAGATTTTAGTTAAGAACGGTTGTAAAGTCGTTTCCGAAGGCGCGAATATGCCTTCTACCCCTGAAGCAATCGACACCTATCTCGCTAACGGCGTTCTCTACGGGCCTGCAAAGGCTGCTAACGCGGGCGGCGTTGCAACGTCGGGTCTTGAAATGTGCCAGAACTCTATGAGACTTGCGTGGACGTTCGAAGAAGTTGACGAAAAGTTGCATAACATTATGAAGAGTATCTTTAAGGCTTGCGACGAAAACGCTAAAAAATACGGTATGCCGGGCAACTATATGGCAGGCGCAAACATCGCGGGCTTTATAAAGGTTGCGGAAGCAATGAAAGCGCAAGGCAACGTTTAATAGTTAAAACTAACAACAAAAAACGGCTTGGGTTCACTTCGGTTCCAAGCCGTTTTTGATTTTTAAATTTTTATACGATTATCATTTGGTTTTCGTTTTGTTTAGCGTTTACGGAAAGAGCGAAAATATCGTTTGCCAAAACGTCTATATTAAAGCAGTCTTTTGCTAAGCCCTTTAATTTTTCCGCGTCGCTTTTTCTCGTTAAAATGGGAACGCTTGCGGTTTTAGTCAGTTCAGATATTAAAGACTTTTTATCTTCTTTTACCGCTAAAACTTTTGCATATAACCCCGACTTACTTGCGGTAGCGACAAGCGTTTCCGTAATGCCTAAAAGATTACAGATAAGTATTCTTCTTATCCGTGCCGAAGTGTAGCGCTTTGTCGTAGTTTTTGAAATAAAGTCGTTATAGATAATATTATCTTTATACAGTGCTTTAAGTCTGTTTTCAAGCCCTTCCGAACAGTCGGGCGTTAAGGAGATTTCCTTCGCGCTTTTAGTAATTAACGCCGCCATAATAATTTTATCGATATCGTGATTTATCGGTTTAATATCGGAATAGACGAAAGAAGGAAGACTTTTCTTTAATTTTTTAATTTTACCTTCTTCGATTTTAAGCCTTATACTCGACGCACTCGTTATTCCCTTTTTAAGCGTTATGTCGTTATGCGTATCGTCTCTTTTAAATGGATAGATAGAAAGCGGTGCTTTATACGATAAAATAGCCCTTGTGTATTCAAGCCCCAAAATATTGTTCGGCAACGAAAAAAGGCGCGCGTTATACTTATCGCCGTAAACTTTCTTTATTGCGTTATATTTTGCCTTTGCAAGCCCAACGCCGTTATCGAGTTCTTCTTTTATAGAAGTCTTAAACTCTTTCGTTTCGTTATTAAGGCAGTCGGCAAGCGATAAAAACTGTTCCTTGTCGTCCGTTTCCGCACCGAAACACAGCCCGCCTTCGGCGTTGAGTGAACTGATAACGTTTATCGCGCCCTTTGAAAAGTATTCGGCGTTAGAAGTTGCAAAAACAGTCGGCAGTTCGATAACAAGGTCCGCCCCGCCCGCGATACAATGTTTTGCGCGGGTATACTTATCTAAAATCGCCATTTCACCGCGTTGCGTAAAGTTTCCGCTTAAAATAACCACGACGTTTTCCGCATTAAGGGTGTTTTTAACGTATTCTATCTGTCGTAAATGCCCCAAATGAAAGGGGTTGTATTCGGCAATAATGTAGCAAATTTTCATAAAACTAAAAAAACTCCTTTTTAGTATTTATTTATTATTTACTTTTTTTGATAAAAGTTGTAAAATAAATAAGGTAAATAATCAGCGTTTTTTGTTCGTTAATATTATTATAACAAAAAAAACGCAAAAAACAAAACTTTTTAATAAAAAAAGGAGAAGTGTTATGTCAGGTGTTTTAGAAAATATTTACAAAAGGGCAAGCCTTAAAAACAAAACGATAGTTCTTCCCGAAGGCGAAGATAAGCGCGTTGTGAAGGGCGCTGTCGACGCTTATAAAGAAGGTATCGCAAAAATCGTTTTACTCGGCGACGAAGCGGAAATTAAGTCCGCAAATCCCCAACTCGATTTATCGGGGATTACGATAATCAATCCGAAAACCTGTGAAAAGAGAAAAGTTTACGCGGAAATGCTGTTTAAGGCAAGGGAAGGTAAAATCAACAGAAAAACCAACCTTCCCGAATATCCGACGGTTGAAGACGCGGAAGCGTCTATATTAAAAGATTATACAATGTTCGCCGCACTTATGCTTAAAAACGGCGAAGTGGACGGGCTTGTTTCAGGCGCTTGCCACTCTACGGCAAACACTCTTCGTCCGGGATTGCAGGTGATTAAAACCGCACCGGGGATAAACACCGTTTCTTCTTGCTTCGTTCTCGTTGCACCGGACGGCGGTTGTAAATACGCGCCTGACGGGGTTGCCGTTTTTGCAGACTGCGCAATCAATATCGAACCGGACGCAAATCAACTTGCCGATATAGCAATCTCGACGGCTGAAACGGCAAAATCTATCGCCGATATCGAACCGAGAGTAGCAATGCTTTCCTTCTCGACCAAGGGTTCGGGAAACGACGACAAGTATTTCCAGACCGTTCCTAAAATGCAACAGGCAACTATAAAGGCAAAAGAATTAAAGCCTGACCTGATTTTAGACGGCGAATTCCAGTTCGACGCTGCGGTTGCACCAGAAGTAGGTGCGTTAAAAGCGCCTGACTCGAAGGTCGCGGGAAAGGCGAACGTATTCATTTTCCCGAATATCAACGCGGGCAACATAGGTTATAAAATCGCACAGCGTTTCGGCAACTTTATGGCGCTCGGCCCTGTTTGCCAAGGCTTTGCAAAACCTATAAACGATTTATCGCGTGGTTGCAATGCGGAAGATGTTAAGGCGGTTATCGCAATAACGGCACTTCAAGCCTGATATTCATCCCGATATACGGCGTTAATCTCCGATTTTGACTTCGATGAACGGACGTTCTATCTCATCCAAAAATCTTGATTGCCTTGTCTATCGGGCGACTATCAGCCTTGACACGATATATAGATATTCATCTTGATATACAGCGTTAATCTTCGATTTTTGACTTCGATGAACGGACGTTCTATCTCATCCAAAAATCTCGATTGCCTTGTCTATCAAGCGACTATCAGCCTTGAAATCAGTTAATAAAAAACGAAAAAGGAAAATAAAAAAATGAAAATTTTAGTTATCAATGCGGGCAGTTCTTCACTCAAATATCAACTTATCGATATGGAAAACGAAAGCGTTATATTAAAGGGGCTTTGCGAAAGGATTACTTTTAGCGGAAGCCAGTTATCGCAAAAGACTTTCGACGGAAGA
This sequence comes from Clostridia bacterium, assembly GCA_017445995.1. Lineage (GTDB taxonomy): Bacteria > Bacillota > Clostridia > Christensenellales > Borkfalkiaceae > UBA1259. The sequence goes on along the minus strand of JAFSRT010000020.1, from coordinate 17,602 downwards.
CAAACCGTAATTAAACAAGATATGCCGTCGCATAAAGAAGCGATGGAACTCGTATTAAAAGCGATGTTAGACCCTGTAAACGGCGCGATAAAGAGTGCCGACGAAATTAAAGGGGTTGGACACAGAATACTTCACTCCGGCGAAGACTTTAAAAACTCCGTCGTAATCGACGACGAAGTTATAAAAATCTGCGAAAAGAACGCAGAATTAGGACCGCTTCATATGCCCGGTGAAATTGCTTGCATAAAGAGTTGTATGGAAGTTATGAAAGGCGTGCCTATGGTTGCCGTTTTCGATACCACTTTCCACTCGACTATGCCACCTAAAGCGTTTATGTACGCTATACCGTACGAAGTTTACGATAAGTATAAAATAAGAAAATACGGTTTCCACGGAACGTCGCATAAGTTCGTTTCGGAAGAAGCGGGAAAATATCTCGGAAACAAGAACGCGAAAATGATTATTTGCCATTTGGGGAACGGGTCTTCCGTTTCTGCTGTTAAAGACGGCAAGTGCCAAGATACTTCAATGGGCTTTACACCGCTTGAAGGCTTGGTTATGGGAACGCGCTCTGGCGATATCGACCCTGCCGCCGTTGACTATATGAGAGTTAAACTCGGATTAAAAGACGACGAAGTTGTTGATTTCCTTAACAAAAAATGCGGTATGTTAGGTATAAGCGGACAGTCTTCCGATATGAGAGATTGCACGGCGCTTATGAGAAGCGGGGACGAAAGGGGCAAACTCGCCGTTGAAATGGTTGCGTACAGAGTTAAAAAGTATATCGGCAGTTATCTTGCGGTATTAAACGGTGCGGACGCTATCGTGTTTACGGGCGGTATCGGTGAAAACGCGGGACACATAAGAGAAATGGTTATGAAAGATATGGAATACTCGGGCGCTATTTTCGATAAGGAAAGAAACGATAATTACGACGGCGGAATAGCCGAAATCAACACGCCTGATTCCAAAGTTAAGATTTTAGTTCTTCCGACAAACGAAGAATTATCGATAGCAAGGGAAACCAAGGCGCTCGCTTATCCTGAAAATAACTGAAAAACAGTTGACAACGTTAAATAAATAGTTTATACTATTTTAGCATTTTAAGGACGAATATGATAATAGATTTAAAATCTTTAAGAAATTCGGGTAAGGAAGAAGAAAGTTTTTATTTCGATTACGTTCCCGAAAATCAGTTATCAGATATTCCGAACGTTAAGGTGTCTTCTGTTAAGGTGAACGGAAAAGTTTATCTTGAAGGATTTCACAGCGCGTATATCGAAGGGGAAATAAATTATTTTCTATCGGGCGATTGTACGAGATGTTTAGAAGAAACGACGAAGGAATACGTTATCGGGTTTGCGGAAAACGCAGACAACGAAGACGAAACGGGTTATCCCGTTGTCAACGACAAGGTTGATTTAACAAAAATCGTCGAAGATGCGATTATGACGAATTTACCCGTAAGTTTTCTTTGCAAGGAAGATTGCAAGGGGCTGTGTACGGAATGTGGCGCTAACTTAAATAAAGATAGCGAACACAAATGCAAAATAAAGGAAGGTAATTAAAAATGGCAGTTCAGAAAAGTAAAACAAGTAAACAGAGAACTAACACGAGATACGCTCAATGGAAAATTAAAGCGCCTAATCTCGTTGAATGTCCGCAATGCCACGAATTGAAAGCGTCTCATAAAGTATGCCCGAAGTGCGGATATTATGACGGCGTTCAGGTTGTTGACACGGCGAAGAAAGAAAAAAAAGACTAATTTAAACGAAAATTAGTAAGGCCACTTTTTTAAGTGGCTTTTACCATTTTAAATAAAATGCGCGTTGCGAAACTTCGCAACGCGCTTTTATCTGTTTTTTATTCTATATTATATATATGTTTATTTTTGTCCGATATTATTTCTTAATAAGAACTGCGGTGGCGCTTGCACATATTCCTTCTTCTCTGCCGACGAACCCAAGCCCTTCTAAAGTAGTTGCGCCTATGCCGAGTTTATCTGCGCTTATGCCGAGTGCTTTTGCAAGATTATCGGTAATCGACGGAATATAGCCTAAAAGTTTCGGTTTTTGCGCCATAATAACGGCGGAAACACTCTGCACTTTATAACCTTTCTTGTCGATAATATTTTTAACCTGTTCTAAAAGCACGATACTGCTTGCACCCTTAAATCTCTCGTCGGTATCGGGAAAATGATAACCTATGTCCCGTTCGGCAACTGCGGATAACATCGCGTCCATAACGGCGTGCGTTAAAACGTCCGCATCGGAATGTCCTAATAATCCCAACGGATAAGGTATTTCGATACCGCCTATTATGAGTTTTCTGTTTTCGACTAATCTGTGGCAATCAAATCCCGTTCCCACTCTGCAATCATTTATCTTATTAAATACTTCAAAATCTTCTTTATACGTAAGTTTAACGTTTTCTTTATCGCCTATAAAACAGTTCAGTTTGCCGTATAGATTTTTATATACCGACCCGTCGTCGGGGAAATTATTGTATTTAGCAAATTCGTATGCGGGGATTATAAGGTCGGTTTTAAAACCTTGCGGTGTCTGAACGTTATATAAGGATTCTTTCCCGATATAATCGTCGACGATTTTTCCGTCGCCCTTAATAATCGTGTCGCAAGACGGAATTACGGGAATAGCGCTACCGAATTTTTCCGCCGTTTCTATACAGTTTTTAATAAGAGTAGGGGACACGAAAGGTCTCGCCCCGTCGTGAACGAGAACGATATCGCCCTTAATAAAAGGCAGAGCGTTTTTAACCGAATCGAACCGCGTTGCACCGCCGATAACTAATTCCGCGTTATCCCCGACGATATTTTTAACCGTTTCGTAATCGGATTTATTTACCGTTATTATATATTGTTCAATAAGCCCGCTTTTAAAAAAAGCCGAAAGCGTTTTATATAAAACCGTTTGCCCGCCGAAAGAAATAAACAACTTATTCTTTCCGAAATTCGCCCTTGTGCCACTACCCGCACAGGTTAAAATTAGTGAAACCATAATCTACCCCGTTTTTATTCCGTTATAATCCGATAAAGCGACTCCGCCTGTTCTTTTTTTACCGTTTCTTTTAAGTCGAGAACTTCGAATTTGACCGTTCCCGAATTGAACGCGAGTTCTACGACGTTGCCGACGGAAAGTTGATAGGAAGGTTTAACGCTTTTCCCGTTTACCTTTACTCTACCGCCGTCGCACGCTTCCTGCGCAAGCGTTCTTCTTTTAAGTATTCTCGAAACTTTTAAAAACTTATCAATTCTCATTATTCACCTATTATACACCCGAAAAGGGCGTTTTGTTTAAGAAAAATAAAAAAAATCGCAAAAAAATAAAATAATTATAAATAACGCTTGACAAGGTTGACAAAATCGTTTATTATTATAAAATGCATTATGATAGGTTAATATCGGAAATATTGCGATTTTAAGGGAAAAACGGTATATTTTTTTAGGGCAAAAAAGCCCAAAATCGTCAATAAAAACGATATAAAACCATTTTTCTTCCGACAAGGATATTATACACCAAAAAAAGGTGTTTGTAAACAACGTCGGTCAATAAATTAAAAATTTTTATAAGGAGTGTGTGTTGATGACACGTAATCTACCAGAAATTCAATGTGGCAAGATAAGAAGAAAAACCTTCTCTAAAATCAAAGAAGCGATAGAACTTCCGTATCTTGTCAAAATACAAAAAGACTCCTACGATGCTTTCGTTAAAGAAGGCATAAACGAAGTTTTAGAAGACTTCTCGCCTATCGTCGACTATTCCGACCACTTCGAACTCCATTTCTTGGATTATTCGATGAGCGGAACGCCGAAATACGACGAAAAGGAATGCAGAAACAGAGACGCTACGTATGCTATTCCGTTAAACGTCAGGGTAAGGCTTGACAATAAGGTTACGGGCGAATCGGTTGAAACCAACGTGTTTATGGGCGATTTCCCGTTAATGACGGAAAACGGTTCTTTTATAATTAACGGTGCGGAACGTGTTATCGTTTCCCAACTCGTTAGGTCTTCGGGCGTATATAACCTTGAAGAAATCGATAAAAGCGGTAAAAAACTTTTCGATACCACGGTTATCCCGTCCCGCGGGGCGTGGCTTGAATTCGAACAGGACAGTCAGGGCGTTTTATGGGTTCACGTCGACAGGACGAGAAAACTCACGGCCACCGTTTTACTCCGTGCGTTAGGTTTCGGAACGGATGAAGATCTGGACAAGTTGTTCAACGGCGTCGAAATGATTAAGACCACCGCCGAGAAGGACGCGTCGAAAACGGAAAGAGACGGGTTGTTCGAATTATACCGCCGTCTCCGTCCGGGTGAATTCCCTACCGACGAAGCCGTTCACACTCATATTAAAAACGTTTTCTTCGACCCGCGCCATTACGATTTGGCGAAGGTCGGCAGATATAAATTCAACAAGCGTTTGCGTTTAGGCGCGAGAATCGTCGGGTTGACGGCGTATGAAGACGTTATTTCTTCCGACGGCGAAGTTCTTGCCGCAAAGGGTCAGGTCATCACCGAAGAAACGGCTAACGCTATCCAGAACGCCGGCATAAACCAGTTTATGGCGGACGTTAACGGTAAACCGCACAAGATTATCGCCAACAATACGGTAAACTTTAAGGCGGTTACGGGCAAAAATCCGAAGATTTTCGGTTTACTCGAAAACGTTTACTATCCGTCGCTTCTTTTCGCGAAGACGGTTGCCGACGCGGTTAAGGAATCTGACGTTGAAACTACCGCGCAAAACTTAAAACAGGAAATCAACCAACTGTTCTATACCGACGAAAAAGAACCGAGTGAAGACGATAAACTCGAAGATAAGAAAAATCAGGAAAAGGCAAAGGAAGTAAGAATTAAGTTCGTTAAAGCCTGCGTCGCTTTTGAAGATTATCTGTCGAGTGATATCAGCGAACAGTTGTCTTTTGCGGACAGAAAGGTATTGCGCCCTGTTCTCGATAAGTTAAATCATAAACATATCACCGTTGACGATATCGTTGCTACGGTATCTAATAACCTTGACTTGAATTGCGGTATCGGATCTACCGACTGTATCGACCACTTGGGTAACCGCCGTGTACGTTCGGTCGGCGAATTGTTGCAAAATCAATTCCGTATCGGCGTTACGAGACTTGAAAGAGTTATAAAAGAAAGAATGCAGACGGTTAAGGACTTGGAAAACGTTACGGCACAAAGCCTTATTAACGTTCGTCCTGTTACCGCCGCTATCAAAGAGTTCTTCGGGTCTTCGCAACTTTCTCAATTTATGGATCAGACAAACCCGATTGCGGAACTTACGCATAAGAGAAAATTATCCGCGTTAGGTCCGGGCGGTCTTAACAGAGAAAGAACGACGTTCGAAGTGCGCGACGTTCACCACTCGCATTACGGAAGAATGTGTCCGATAGAAACACCTGAAGGTCAGAATATCGGTCTTATCACGTCGCTTGCCGCTTACGCGCAGATTAACGAATTCGGATTTATCGAATCGCCTTATAGAAAGGTTGAACATATTAAGAAAGAAGACGGCACGATAGAAACTATCGTTACCGAACACGTCGATTATCTGACTGCGGATGAAGAAGATAAATATATCGTCGCACAGGCAAACGAACCGCTTATCGATAATAAATATTTCAAGAACGACCGTGTTTCTTGCAGACATAAGGAAGATATAACGGAAGACGTTAAGGAAAAAATGGACTATATGGACGTTTCACCGAAACAACTTATTTCCGTTGCTACCGCACTTATTCCGTTCTTGGAAAACGACGATACCAACCGTGCCCTGATGGGTTCTAACATGCAACGTCAGGCAGTTCCGCTACTTTGCCCTGAAAACGCGATAGTAGCAACGGGTATCGAAAGACGTATCGCTTACGACTCGGGCGTTATGGTAAACGCGAAAGAAGCGGGCGTCGTTAAGAGTGTTGCAAGCGACAAAATCGTTATCACTAACGAAGAAGGCGTTGACAGAGAATATAAATTAAAGAAATTCGAAAGAAGTAACCAAGGTACTTGCTTAAATCAGAGACCTATCGTTGATAAGGGCGAAAAAATCGAAGCGGGGCAAACTATTGCCGACGGTCCTTCGACGAGAAACGGCGAACTTGCACTCGGCAGAAATATCCTTATCGGCTTTATGAGTTGGGAAGGTTATAACTACGAAGACGCAATATTGCTTTCCGAAAAATTAGTCCGTGAAGACGTGTTCACTACGATACATATCGAAGAACACGATATCGAAGCGAGAGACACGCGACTCGGCGAAGAAGAAATTACGAGAGATATTCCGAACGTCGGGGACGACGCGCTTAAAGATTTGGACGAAGACGGTATCGTAAGAATAGGCGCGGAAGTAGGCAGCGGCGATATTCTCGTAGGTAAGGTAACCCCGAAGGGCGAAACCGAACTTACGCCGGAAGAAAGATTGCTTCGCGCTATCTTCGGCGAAAAGGCGAGAGAAGTCAGGGATACGTCCCTTAAAGTTCCGCACGGCGAAGGCGGTATAGTCGTTGACGTAAAGGTATTCACCCGTGCGAATAAAGACGAATTAGCACCGGGCGTAAACAAACTCGTAAGAGTATATATCGCGCAGAAACGTAAGATTTCGGTCGGCGATAAGATGGCGGGTCGTCACGGTAATAAGGGCGTCGTTTCGAGAATACTTCCCGAATCGGATATGCCGTTTATGGCGGACGGAACACCGCTGCAAATCGTACTCAATCCATTAGGCGTTCCTTCCCGTATGAATATCGGGCAGGTTCTGGAAGTTCACCTTGGGTTAGTATGTAAACAACTCGGCTGGAAGATTGCGACCCCTGTTTTCGACGGCGCAAGCGAAAGCGAAATCAAAGACTTATTAAAAGAAAACAATATAGTAAATCCTGACGGCGAAGTAGACGGCAAGATTCAGTTGTACGACGGAAGAACGGGCGAACCGTTTGAAAACAGAGTTACCGTCGGACAAATGTATATGATAAAACTTATCCACTTGGTTGACGATAAGATTCACGCGCGTTCGACGGGTCCTTACAGTTTGGTAACGCAACAGCCGTTAGGCGGTAAGGCGCAGTTCGGCGGACAGCGTTTCGGCGAAATGGAAATCTGGGCGTTAGAAGCGTACGGCGCGGCGCATATCCTTCAGGAAATACTGACCGTTAAGTCGGACGACGTTATAGGTCGTGTTAAGACTTATGAGTCAATCGTTAAAGGTACGAACATCAGCGAACCGGGTATCCCTGAAGCGTTTAAGGTATTGTTAAAAGAATTGCAAAGTTTGGCACTCGATATGAAAGTATTGACTGAAAACCACGAAGAACTCGCGATTAAAGACCTTATCGAAAGCGATATCGACGACGTTCCTGTTCAGAGAGAAAAAACCAACTACGAAGAAGTTCAGATTGAAAAGAACGAAGGCAAGAAGGATGACGATATATCCTTTGCCGACACCGAAACTCCTGATATTGACGAATTTGAATTCAACAGTAAAGAGTTCTTCGGCGACGACGACGTTGAAATTGACACTACTATTCCTACGGAAGACGATTTGCTTGACGATTTTGACGACGATTTGGACGATAAGGAATAAGGGAGGTAGAAATAATGTTTGAACTTAATAATTTCGATTCAATACAGATAGGCGTTGCATCTCCTGAAAAAATCAGAAGTTGGTCTTACGGCGAAGTAACCAAGCCGGAGACTATCAATTACAGAACGCAAAAACCTGAAATGGGCGGACTTTTCTGCGAAAGAATTTTCGGACCGACGAAGGACTGGGAGTGCCATTGCGGAAAATATAAACGCGTTCGCTATAAAGGCGTTATCTGCGATAAGTGCGGTGTAGAAATCACGAAGAGTAAAGTTCGTCGTGACAGAATGGGTCATATCGAACTTGCAGCACCCGTTTCTCATATCTGGTACTTTAAGGGCGTTCCGTCAAGGATTGGTCTTATGCTCGATATGGGTCCTAAAGCACTCGAACAGGTATTATATTTTGCCTGCCACGTCGTTTTAGATCCGGGCAATACGCCTTTACTTTATAAACAAGTAATAAACGATAAAGAAAAAATCGATTACGAAGCACAGTACGGCGCAGGTTCGTTTAAGACGGGTATGGGTGCGGAAGCCATTAAAGAATTACTTATGGCAATCGACCTTGATAAAGAAAGTGCCGAAATTAAGAAGATTATCGAAGAAAACGTTTCGGGTCAGAGAAGAATTAAGGCGGTTAAACGTCTTGAAATTATCGAAGCGTTCAGAACGAGCGGTAATCGTCCTGAATGGATGATATTAGACGTACTTCCGGTTATTCCGCCTGAACTCCGTCCTATGGTACAACTCGACGGCGGAAGATTTGCTACTTCCGACTTAAACGATTTATATAGGCGCGTTATCAACAGAAATAACAGACTTAAAAAGTTAATGGAACTCGGTGCGCCTGAAATCATTATCAGAAACGAAAAGAGAATGCTTCAGGAAGCGGTAGACGCGCTTATCGATAACGGCAGAAGGGGTAAACCTATCTCCGGTGCCGGCAACAGAGCGCTTAAATCTCTTTCCGAAATGCTTCGCGGTAAACAAGGTAGATTCCGTCAGAACTTACTCGGTAAACGTGTAGACTATTCCGGTCGTTCGGTTATCGTCGTAGGCCCTGAACTCAAACTTTATCAATGCGGTCTTCCTAAAGAAATGGCACTTGAACTCTTTAAGCCGTTCGTTATGAAGAAACTCGTTGAAAACAATATCTGCCACAACATAAAGAGTGCTAAACACACGGTAGAACGTGCAAAGACGGTCGTTTGGGACATTTTGGAAGACGTAATTAAAGACCATCCCGTTATGCTTAACCGTGCGCCTACCCTTCACAGACTTTCTATTCAGGCGTTCGAACCTGTTCTTATAGAAGGAAGGGCAATCAAACTTCACCCGCTCGTTTGCGGTGCGTTCAACGCCGACTTCGACGGGGACCAGATGGCAGTTCACGTTCCGCTTTCGGTAGAAGCGCAGGCGGAAGCAAGATTTTTAATGCTTGCGTCTAACAACATATTAAAACTTTCGGACGGTAAGCCTGTTATGAGTCCTACCCAAGATATGGTCATGGGTTCGTACTACTTAACCATTATCCGTCGTTATATCGGCAAAAAATATAACGAAAAGGGCAGGGAAGACGAAAACGGCGTTTTATACGGTATTCCTGAATACACCGTTTCGTACGTTTCGCCTGAAGAAGCGGTTATGGCTTATCAGACCAAGAAGATTAAATTGCAGGACGAAATCATCGTTCGTCGTACGGTAGAAGTAAACGGCAGAAAGATTACGGGCAGAATCCGTACTTCGGTCGGCAAAATAATCTTTAACGAAGGTATTCCGCAAGACTTGGGATTCATTGAAAGAAAGACGGACGAAGATTACCTTAAATACGAAATAGATAAACTCGTAGGCAAGAAAGACTTACAGAAAATCGTAGGCGCTTGCTTTAAACGCCACGGTGCGAGTTGCGCTGCGGACGTTCTCGATAAGATAAAAGCACTCGGCTATAAATACTCGACTATCGGCGCTATCACTACGTCGGTGTTCGATATGCACATGCCGAAAGAAAAAGGCGCTATTTTAAGAGAAGCGGAAGGACACGTTCTTAAAATCGAAGGTTTATATAAGAAAGGATATATAACCGACGACGAAAGATATAAAAAGGTCGTTGCTATCTGGAAAAAGGCGACGGACGACGTTACCGAAAAACTTAAAGGCACGTTGGACGAATTCAACCCTATCCTTATGATGGCTAACTCCGGTGCGCGTGGTTCTATCGACCAGATTAAACAACTTGCCGGTATGCGTGGTCTTATGACCGACCCTAACGGTAAAACAATAGAAATACCTGTTAAATCGTGCTTCCGTGAAGGACTTTCCGTTCTGGAATACTTCATTTCTTCGCACGGTGGACGTAAAGGTCTTGCCGATACGGCGTTAAAGACGGCGGACTCCGGTTATTTAACGAGACGTCTCGTAGACGTATCGCAGGAAGTTATCGTTCAGGAAGACGACTGTTTCGAATCTCTCGGTGAAACGCCGAAAGGTATCGTAGTAAAGGCGATAACGGGTGCAAAAGGCGAAGTTATCGAAGGCTTGCGCGACAGAATAGCGGGCAGATTTACCGTTAAAGACGTAGTCGACCCGAAATCCGGCGAAGTTTTAGTTAAAGCAGGCGATATGATTTCGGAAGATATGGCGGACGTTATCGTTAAAGCGGGCGTTGAAGAAGTCGAAATCAGAAGCGTATTCACTTGTAGAAGTAAGACGGGCGTTTGCGCTAAATGTTACGGAAAGAACATGAGTAATAACAACCCTGTTCAGATAGGCGAAGCGGTAGGTATTATCGCGGCGCAGTCAATCGGTGAACCTGGTACGCAGTTGACGATGAGAACCTTCCACACCGGCGGTATCGCGTCCACGGGCGACATAACGCAAGGTTTACCGAGAGTTGAAGAACTTTTCGAAGCGAGAAGACCTAAACACTCGGCAATCGTGTGCGAATACACGGGTACTGTCGATATTCAGGAAATAGATAAGAAGATTTACGTTTACGTAAACACCGACGACGGCGAATCGAAAGAATATAAAATCGCGTTCGGCACGGGCGTTATCGTTAAGCAGGGCGAAAGGGTCGTTCCGGGTACTGTATTAACAAGCGGTGCCGTTTATCCGCAAGACATATTAAAGACGCAAGGTATTAAAGGCGTTCAGGACTATATCTTAAAGGAAATACAGAGAGTTTACCGTAGCCAAGGCGTTGACATCAACGACAAACACGTTGAAATTATCGTTCGCCAGATGATGAAGAAAGTTCAGGTAGAAAATCCGGGCGACACCGATATTTTACCTGGTGAAAAGTTAGACTTGTATAGGTTTGAAGAAGCGACGATGAAAGCGTTGGAAGCAGGTCAGCGTCCACCTGTCGGGAAACGTATCCTTTTAGGTATCACGAAAGCGTCCCTTGCAAAGGAAAGTTTCTTATCGGCAGCGTCCTTCCAAGAAACCGCGAAGGTTTTGACGGAAGCGGCAATCAAGAATAAGATAGACCCGTTACTCGGGCTTAAAGAAAACGTTATTATAGGTAAACTTATTCCTGCCGGAACGGGCATAAAGAACTATAAAAGTCTTTCCCCGCAAACGATAAACAAAGTCAGCGCGGACGACGAACAGATATAAGACTTTAATAATTAAAAAACGGCAATATTTATTTGACTATCAGATAAAAATTTGCTAAAATAATAGTTCGGCGGGTATAGGTAAAATATCCGCCCGAACCAAAACTTTTTGCGAAAATACGGAGTTTTCCGAATCCGTTTTCCGAAATAAAACCGAAAAAATATAAGGAGGTGCGAAATGCCTACAATTCAACAGTTAATAAGACAAGGCAGAAAGAAAATTACTTATAAGAGCAAATCCCCGATTTTGGACGAATGTCCGCAAAAGCGTGGCGTATGCCTTTCAGTAACGACTACTACGCCTAAAAAACCTAACTCTGCAATAAGAAAGATTGCCAGAGTAAGACTGACGAACAAGATGGAAGGTATCGTTTATATTCCGGGCGAAGGACACAACTTACAGGAACACAGTTCAGTTCTTATCCGTGGCGGAAGAGTTAAGGACTTACCGGGCGTAAGATATCATATCATCCGTGGCGCGTTAGATACTGCCGGCGTTGCAAAACGTAAACAGGCAAGGTCGAGATACGGCGCTAAAAAGCCTAAGTAAAAAGACAAAACAAAATAACGTAATTTAAAATTTATATTTTAGATTAAGCACCTACATATATTCGGTTATATCGGAAAATCAACCCGAGTTAAGTAGGCAGTATGCGAAAATGCAGAAGGTTTGCTACCCGAAAGGGCAAGTAATAGCTGTACTAAAAGGGTTTACCCTTAATCGCCGTAAAAAGGCGAGTGCCGAAAGGCACGAAAAAAATTAAAGGAGGATTAAATATGCCAAGAAGAGGTAATATAGCAAAAAGAGACGTTTTACCTGATCCGGTGTATAACGATAAGGTTGTTACAAAGTTGATAAACCAAGTTATGTTGGACGGTAAAAAAGGTATTGCTCAAGGTATCGTATACGAAGCGTTTACGGTTGCTTCCGAAAAAGTCGGACAAGAACCGAAAGAAATGTTCACACAGGCGCTTAACAACATTATGCCTATGGTAGAAGTTAAAGCAAGGAGAGTAGGCGGTGCAAACTATCAGGTTCCTATCGAAATCAGACCTGAAAGAAGACAGACGCTTGCAATCCGTTGGCTTGTAAACGCCGCAAGAAACAGAAGCGAAAGAAATATGAGCGACAGACTCGCAAACGAACTCGTTGACGCGTTCAACAACGCAGGCAACGCAGTAAAGAAGAAAGAAGACACACACAGAATGGCGGAAGCGAACAAGGCTTTTGCGCATTATAGATTTTAATTTTGGAGAATAAAGACTATGCCAAAAGAAAATGAATTAACCCTTACCAGAAACATAGGTATTATGGCGCATATCGACGCGGGTAAGACGACCACTACCGAAAGAATACTGTTCTACACGGGCAAAACTCACAAAATCGGCGAAGTTCACGAAGGTGAAGCGACGATGGACTGGATGGTTCAGGAACAGGAACGTGGTATTACCATTACGTCGGCGGCAACCACTTGCTACTGGAAAGGTCATCGTATAAACATTATCGATACTCCGGGTCACGTTGACTTTACCGTTGAAGTTGAAAGGTCGCTCCGCGTATTAGACGGCGCGGTTGCAACGTTCAGCGCAAAAGACGGCGTTGAACCGCAGTCGGAAACGGTTTGGCGTCAGGCGGACAAATATAAAGTTCCGCGTATCGCTTACGTAAACAAAATGGACGTAAACGGTGCGAACTATCTTAACGCGATGGAAATGATGCGCGAAAGATTAGGAACTAATCCGTTGCCTGTCACCCTTCCTATCGGAAAAGAAGATACCTTCGTCGGCGTCGTTGATATTTTAACGAGACAGGCGGATATCTATAAAGACGATTTAGGAAAGGAAATCGAAGTTACCGACGTTCCTGCCGATATGAAAGATATGGTAGAAGATTACAGAAGTAAACTCGTTGAAATGGCAGCCGAACAGGACGACGAATTGATGGAAAAGTATTTCGCAGAAGGCGATCTTTCTATCGATGAAATCAAAAAAGGTTTAAGAATTGCCACTCTCAATATGAAGGTTACTCCTGTTCTTTGCGGTTCGTCCTATAAGAACAAAGGCGTTCAGAACCTTCTCGACGCTATAGTTGACTACTTACCTAACCCGTTGGATTGCGGTAAGATAGTCGGTACTAACGAAGACGGCGAAGAAGAAGACAGATTCCCGACGCTTGACCAACCGTTCAGCGGTCTTGCATTTAAGATTATGACCGACCCGTTCGTTGGAAAACTCGCGTTCTTCCGTGCGTATTCGGGCGTTCTTAAAACGGGTTCTTACGTATATAACAGTACGAAAGGCAAGAAGGAAAGGGTTGCGCGTATCCTTCGTATGCACGCAAACCACAGGGAAGAAGTAGAAGAAGTTGCAGCGGGCGAAATCGTTGCGTTAGTCGGGCTTAAAGACACGACGACGGGCGACACGCTTTGCGACGAAAATAAACCTATCATATTAGAAAAAATGGAATTCCCGGACCCTGTTATTCAGATCGCTATCGAACCGAAAACGAAAGCAGGTCAGGAAAAGATGGGCTTCGCGCTTGCAAAACTTGCCGAAGAAGACCCTTCGTTCAAAACTTATACCGACCCTGACACGGCGCAGACCATTATCGCAGGTATGGGCGAACTTCACCTTGAAATCATCGTCGACAGACTTTTAAGAGAGTTTAAGGTAGAAGCCAACGTCGGCAAACCGCAGGTTGCTTATAAAGAAACCATTAAGAAAGCGGTCGACGCGGAAGGTATGTTCAAGCGTCAGTCGGGTGGTCACGGTCAGTACGGACATTGTAAAATCCACCTTGAACCGCAAGAACCGGGTAAGGGGTACGAGTTCGTTGACGAAACCGTCGGCGGTTCTATTCCGAAAGAATTTATTCAACCTGTCAATAAAGGTATTCAGGAAGCGGCGAAGAACGGTATCTTGGCAGGCTACGAAGTCGTTGACTTTAAGGTTACCGTTTACGACGGAAGTTATCACGAAGTCGACTCTTCGGAAATGGCGTTTAAGATTGCCGGTTCTATGGCGCTTAAAGACGGGCTTGCAAAAGCGGGCAGCGTATTATTAGAACCTATAATGAAGGTTGAAATCACCACGCCTGACACTTATTTCGGCGACCTTATGGGCAATATCACGGCACGCCGCGGTATTATTCAGGGCACGGAAGACAGAAGCGGCGCAAAGGTTATCGACGCGTTCGTTCCGCTTGCGGAAATGTTCGGTTATGCAACCGACTTGCGTTCGAGAACGCAGGGAAGAGGAACTTATACTATGCAGTTCGACCATTACGCGGAAGTTCCGAAGTCCGTTGCTGAAAAGATAATAGGTAAAAAAGCCTAAAAATTATTGACAATAACGTTAAATTATTGTACAATTAACTTAATAAACTAAAAAAAATAAAAATAAAAAAAGTAATTCAAAATTTTGGAGGAAAAATCAAATGGCAAAGGCAAAATTTGACAGAACAAAACCGCACGTTAACATCGGTACTATCGGCCACGTTGACCACGGTAAAACAACCCTTACTGCTGCAATCACGATGACTTTGGCTGCTTTCGGCGAAGCACAAAAAATGAGATACGACGAAATCGATAAAGCACCTGAAGAAAAAGCAAGAGGTATAACAATCAACACCGCACACGTTGAATATCAGACTGAAAAACGTCACTATGCGCACGTTGACTGTCCGGGCCACGCAGACTACGTTAAAAACATGATTACGGGTGCTGCACAAATGGACGGCGCTATTCTCGTAGTTGCTGCAACGGACGGCGCAATGCCACAGACGAAAGAACATATTCTTTTAGCACGTCAGGTTGGCGTTCCATCTATCGTTGTATTCTTAAATAAATGCGACCAGATGGAAGGCGAAGAAGAAATGCTTGACCTCGTTGAAATGGAAATCAGAGAACTTCTCTCTAAATACGATTTCCCGGGCGACGATATTCCTATTATCAGAGGTTCTGCACTCAAAGCGTTGGAATATGCTTCCGGCGACCACACGGCGGACGAAATCAAGAACGCTCCTGAATGCAAATGCATATTTGAATTGATGGACGCTGTTGATTCTTACGTTCCTACCCCTGTAAGAGACGATGCAAAACCGTTCCTTCTTCCTGTAGAAGACGTATTCACGATTTCCGGTCGTGGTACTGTTGCAACGGGCAGAGTAGAACGTGGTGTTGCTAAAGTAGGCGATCCTGCTGAAATCGTAGGTCTCGTAGAAAAAGCAAAACCGACCGTTATTACCGGTCTTGAAATGTTCAGAAAGACTCTTGACGAAGCACAAGCAGGCGACAACGTTGGCGCACTTCTCCGTGGTATCGACAAGAAAGATATCGAACGTGGACAAGTTATTGCTAAACCGGGTACGGTTAATCCGCACACGGAATTCCAAGGACAGGTTTACGTATTGAAAGCAGAAGAAGGCGGACGTCATACCCCGTTCTTCAACAACTATCGTCCGCAGTTCTATTTCAGAACCACCGACGTTACGGGTTCTATCGAACTTCCGAAGGGCGTAGAAATGGTTATGCCGGGCGACAACGTAACGATTGACGTTAAATTGATTACGCCTATCGCTATGGAAGAAGGTCTCCGCTTCGCTATCCGTGAAGGCGGCAGAACCGTTGGTTCGGGCGTTGTTTCTAAAATCGTTAAGTAATTTTAGATAATAAAAACTATAAAAGGCTATTGCAAACGCAATAGCCTTTTTTTTGCCTTCCGCCGTTTTTAATATAATTATATTTAAAATATTGACTAATGATAGTATATTTGTTAAAATAGAACTTGCTACATTAACTTAATATTTTTATCTTTACAGAAACATACTATTTTTGGTAGTAATGTGTTTTCGTACTATTAGTCTGTAAAGATTATTAGGTTAATGTAGCAATTTGCGGATTCACGTACTACGATGTCGTTCCGCAAGGAACGGCATTTTTTTATAAATAGGCAATAAACAACAAATTGTGTAGTAAATCAACAACTTGTTTACTAAAAAAACCAACGTTTTGTTTATTTTTTTGATACAATAGTATTGTCCAAGGAGGTAAGGATATTATGGTTTCAGAAAACATTAAAAGAGTAAGAACAGAAAAAAACATGACACAAAAAGAGTTGGCGGAAAAATTGCACGTAACGGCGCAAGCGGTGTCAAGATGGGAAACGGGCGAAGTCGAAGTTTCGATAAACACGATACAAGAAATGAGTAAAATATTTAACGTGTCTATCAACGAACTTATCGACGGCACTACACCCGAGAAAGAAATCGTCGTTACGAAGGAATACGTCGTTAAAGACAGCAAGCCCGTTTTGGCGGTTTGCGAAGAGTGTAATAAACCTATATATAAAGGTGAAGACATAGTAAGAATACCGCATAGTAACGCAAGAAGACAAACAACTTATACGGTACGTTGCAAAGAGTGTGATAGGAAAATTAAAAAAGCAGCGTATGAACAGGCTGTTGCATACGGCATTTCGCAAAGGAAAAAATCTTTTATCTGGGGTTCGGTTGCTACTTTAATAGGTGTATTATTAACGATAATAGCGGCAACTTCCACCGAAACGGAAAGCGGTTTCGTTGCTTTCGGCATAGTGGTTTCGGTTTTGTTCTTTCCGTTTATTTCGTGCCTGCTTTTGCAAAATAATTTCGTCGGCGAAATGTTCGAATCGATATGCGACTGGGGTTTCGTCAATATGCCCGGGGTAATTTTCGATTTGGATTTAGACGGAATTATCTGGCTTATTACGGTTAAACTTTTCCTGTGGATATTAGGAATATTACTTGCGATTTTTACTTTTCTTTTAGGCGTAATGGTTGGGCTTGTCGTAAGTGTGTTCGCTTATCCGTTTGCAATCAGTAAAAGCGTAAAACACCCCGAATTAAGTAATGATGATTAAAAATAATAAAACAATATAAAAAGGAGAAAGTATGAAAAAAATATTACTACTTATTTGCGTATTTATTTTGGCAATATGTTCTTTTTCTATGTTTGCTTGCGAATTGACGGATTCACCTTCGTCAACTGTCGTAAATTCGGATTCTAAAATCGAAGACAATAAAGATGAAGAAAAGAATAATGAAGAACAAGACGAAAATAAAGAACCGAAAAATGACGAACAGGAAAAAGATGAAGAACCGTCTAACGATAACGAAATAAAATACGACATAGAGTTCTATGACGAGAACGGCGCGTTACTTACTACGCAACAAGTAAAAGAGAACGCAGTTCCATCTTATAATTACACGAAAGCGGACACGGTAGAGTGGGATTATACTTTTGAAGGTTGGTCAACAACGCAAGGCGGCGACGTGTTGCCTGCAATACCTTCCGCGACTGCAAACGCAAGTTACTATGCAATCGTAAGTAGCGTA
>JAFSRT010000019.1 GCA_017445995.1 Clostridia bacterium | reverse complement strand
TGTCTCGGCGGGGCAAAGCCCCGCCGACGTTTTCAAGACAAGCATACGTTAGAGTTCCAATCGAAAAAAATTTTATATTTTTTTATGCAAAAAGAGTAAGTTTTTTTAGTTACATTAGTAAAGATTTACGATAAAACATATAAAATAGTATTAAAAAACTATAATATTTTCCAAATTTAATAATAATTATTAAGTTGATATTGACAATAAAAACATAAGGAATATAATATTTTACATTGGTTAGTGTGGTTTTTTTTGTAAAATTTGCAGTGTTGATTTTAAATATTTTGTAGGTAATTTTTTCGTTTTAAACGAATTAAAATGACAAAAAATCTTTTATCCGTTTTGGATATGACGATTTATGAAATATGCCGTAGCGTAGAAATAAACGACTATAAGTATTTTAAGCAACTATTAAAAAATGCAACCGTTTATTACCCGTTAAAATTCAGGAAAAATTTTACAGGAGATATATTAAATAAAGGGAACAGTTATTCGAATTATAATCCCAATCTTATAACCGGCGGCGGTTTTGCAACGAAATCCGACGACGTAGTATTCCGTATAGCAAATCGTTTTCCGAATAGGGTCGATTGCGGATTGTCGAGATACGTCTTTATAAGACTGAACGACACGTTTTTGGGAGAATCGAGATGAAAATTTTATCCATAGGCAATAGTTTTTCGCACGACGCACACAGATATCTTCACGAAATCGCTAAACGCGAAGGCGAAAACGTAGAAACCGTAAATCTTTTCATAGGCGGTTGCAGTTTGGAAACGCATTATAATAATTTAATAAAAAATCTCGTCGTTTACGATTATGAAAAGAACGGCGGGGAATCGAGTGGAAAAGTTTCGATAAGCAGGGCGTTAAAGGAAGAGAAATGGGACGTCGTTACTTTGCAACAGGCAAGCCATTTAAGTGCTGATATCGACACTTATTTTCCATATATCGTCGAACTTGCAAAATACGTACGGGAGAACTGCCCCGATGCGAAAATATTCGTTCATCAGACGTGGGCGTACGATAACGGGTCCGACAGATTAAAATCGGTATTCTATCCGTCTGCCGACGCAATGTTTGCAGACGTAAGACGGTCTTATGATTTGGCGGCAAAAACCATCGACGCCGACGGTATCATTTATAGCGGAGAGACTATGTTAAAAGCGTTAAACTGCGGAATAAACGTATATAGAGACGGTTTTCACGCGGGGTTCGGCGCGGGAAGGTATCTTCTCGGTCTCGTATGGTATAAGACTTTTACAGGCAACGATATAACGGGAAACGGTTTTAATGATTTTGACGAAAAGGTTTCCGACAACGACAGACAGATAATAATTAAAGCAGTTAAAGGCGTCATTTCAAGCGAAAAAACACGAATTAGATTATATGGATTAAATGCTTTATAAACTTAACGGGTAGGAGTTAAAAATGAATAAAGGTATTGCGGTTATCGGGAGTTCTATTGTTGATAATATTAAGGAAATTGAAGCGTATCCTAACGTAGGCGAACTGTCGCAAATCAAATCTATCGGCGGGGCTGTCGGCGGATGCGTGGCCAACGATTCAATAGACCTTAAAACGATATGTAAAGACATAGATATTTATGCAGTCGGTAAAATAGGTGAAGACGCAAACGGACAATATCTCGTGGAACAATTACGTAAAAAGGGCGTTGATACTTCGCATATCGTCGTTTCAAAAGACGAGAATACGGCGTTTACGGACGTTATGTATATCCGCGGCGGAGAAAGAACTTTCTTTTCCTATATGGGTGCAAGTGCTACCTTTGGTTACGACGATATAGATTTTGAGAAACTAAACGTCGATATGGCACATATCGGGTATTTTTTATTGCTTGATAAAATAGATAACGGCGACGGCGAAAAAATACTCAAAGAATTGCAACGACGCGGAATTAAAACTTCTATTGATTTAGTAAGCGAAAAATCCGACAGGTATAAATTAGTTGTTCCGTGTCTTAAACACGTAGATAATTTGATTATTAACGAAAAAGAAGGCGGACAACTTGCGGGTATTGATCCGAAGCCCGAAAATATCCGTGCAATTTGTACAAAACTTAAAGAATATGGGGTAAAAGAAAGAGTGATAATACATATGCCCGAAAGTGGTTATTGTTTATCGGACAACGGATTTTTTGAAGTACCGTCATATATTTGCCCGAAAGAATACATAAAAGGTTCAAACGGTGCGGGGGACGCATTTTGTTCGGGTGCTTTGATAGGTATTTATAAAGGTTGGCATGAGATTGAAATATTAGAATTCGGGTCTGCGGCGGCGTTGGTTTCATTAGGTTCTGCCGATGCCGTAAGCGGTATGAAAAGCGAAAAAGAGATAAAAGAATTCTGTAAAAATTTTACAAGAAGAAAATAGGAGAAAAAAATGTTAGTTAATATGAAAGAAATGCTTGATGAAGCAGTAAAGAAAGGTTATGCCGTAGGCGGATTTAACTGTGCGTCTTTAGAATCGGCTTTGGCGGCGATAAAGGCGGCGGAAGAATTGAACTTGCCGTTTATTTTACAGCACGCACCCGCACACGAAGAATATATTGCTTTGGATATTGCCGGACCGATTATGATCGATTTGGCAAAGAAATCAAAAGTTCCCGTTTGCGTACATCTCGACCACGGTCCTGACGTAAATATTATCGCGAAGGCGTTAAGACTCGGGTTTACGTCAGTTATGTTCGATGGGTCGGCAATGTCTTTCGACGATAACGTTGCGACGACGAAATTGATAACGTCAATGGCACATAGCCTTAACGTTACCGTTGAAGCGGAAATAGGCAGTATGCCGCATAACTTAAAAGGAGAAATGAAAGAATACATCCCCGAAGATTTTTACACAAAGCCTGACGAGGCGGCACAATTTGCTGAATTAACGGACGTCGATGCACTTGCAATATCTTTCGGAACGGTTCACGGTATATATAAAACCACGCCTAAACTTTCTTTTGACGTTATAAAACAGATTCGTTTATCGACGGGCGATTTACCACTCGTAATGCACGGAGGATCGGGCTTAACGGAGGACGATTATAAAAAAGCCATTAGTTCGGGTATAAGAAAAATCAATTATTATACGTATGAAGCGTTGGCAGGTGGTAAGTCGGTTTACGACATAGTAAATAAGAAACCGCAAGGACTTTTATATCACGACGTTGCGACTTATGCCACGGAAGTGATGAAAGAAGACGTTAAACGCGTAATGAAAATATTTGCGAACGTATAATATGGATAAAAAAATAAGCAATCTTTCGCAGTTAGCGTATATTAAAAGATACGTCTTAACCGACGGAAAAGAAAACGGAATTAAGGTCGTTGAAATAGATAACGGGAAAATAAGATTGACGCTTAACGAAAGCAAGGCGTTAGATATAATGCAGTTATGGTATAACGGGAAAAATTTTGCTTTTATTTCAAAGAACGGTTTTTCAGGCGGAAACAATCATTTCTTAAAAAGATTTGAAGGCGGGTTTTTATATACGGTTGGGCTTGACAGTGCTGGTATTAGAGAAGGTTATGAATTACACGGAAGTTTTCATAATATTCCCGCAAAAGTTATTTCCTGTGTTATAAATGAAGACAAAATCGAAGTTATAGGTGAAATCGAAGATACTCAACTGTTCGGTAAAAATCTTAAAGTGATAAGAAAATATTTAACCGATATATTGAGTAATCGTATCGTCGTTCAGGATACGATTATCAATAACGGCACGTCGGACGAAGATTACTGTACGTTGTATCATTGTAATTTCGGGTATCCTTTTCTTGATGAAAACGTAATCGTTTCTTTCGACGGAAAAACGGTTTTACCGAGAACGGAATTAGCAAAGGAACACGTTAAAGATATTCATAAATTCTTTTTGCCCGTTGATAATCAGGAAGAACGTTGCTATTTTATTGAAAACGCAACGCCTGTTATAAATATTTCCAATATAAAAACAAAAGAACGTGTCAAGTTATCATATTCGGACGATACGCTTCCTAAAATGGTTTTATGGCAAAGCAACGCAACAAACGATTATGCGTTAGGCATTGAACCGACGACCACCTTTTTAGACGATAATTTTGAATATAAAACGATTAAAAAAGGCGAAAAAATCACTAATAAAATAGAGATAGAGTTTAATTAACAATTATAAATAAAAAACAGAAGGAGAAAAAGTTTTATGAAACCTAATCAAATCACGTTTGCGTTATATTACGGAAACCGTGGATTTTTTCCCGGTGAAGTAATTGCAGATGCAAGAAAATCGCTTAAAGAAGCCGTAACGAAATGCGGTTACGACTATATTGAAATGGATGAAAGCAAAACAAGGTACGGTGCGGTGGAAACGATAGCGGAAGGTCAGCAATATGCGGCTTTTTTAGATGAGAATAAGGGCAAATATGACGGAATTATCGTTTGTTTGCCTAATTTTGGCGACGAAAACGGTGCGTATTATGCGTTAAAGGACGCTAACGTTCCTATTTTAATTCAGGCTTACCCCGACGAATTAGGTAAAATGGATTTTGCAAGAAGAAGGGACGCAGTTTGCGGAAAAATCGCTATGTGCAACGTTTTAAGACAGGCGGGAATAAAGTATTCTCTGACGAAAAAATTTGCCGTTAATCCGTTAAGTTCTGATTTTGCGGAAGATTTAAGAATCTTTGCAGGTACTTGCAGAGTTGTTAAAGGTATGTCCGCATTTTCTATCGGTGCTATCGGTGCAAGAACAACGGCGTTTAAGACTGTCCGTGTGGACGAAATCGCTATGCAGAAGAAAAAAATCAACATTGAAACCATTGATATGTCTATGGTCTTTTCGATTATGGATAACGTTGACAAAAACGAACTTACCGCTAAAAAGGAAGAAGTAAGAAAACTTGCCGACTTC
Organism: Clostridia bacterium; assembly: GCA_017445995.1. GTDB lineage: Bacteria > Bacillota > Clostridia > Christensenellales > Borkfalkiaceae > UBA1259. Next base: position 157,162 of record JAFSRT010000019.1, on the reverse strand, counting down.
GGTAATTTCCCCGAAATAAAGGTAGAAAATCTCGCAAGGTTTTACATAGCGATGGATAAACTTATAAAAGATTATGCGTTAGACGCGTTGGCGATAAGATGTTGGAACGAACTTCAACTTAAATACGGTATCGCACCGTGCGTAGTTATGGGTGATTTAAACGGAAAAGGCGTATGTGCGTCCTGTGAACTCGATATTAACAATACGGTAATGATGAGGGCGTTGACGCTTGCGTCAAATAACGGCGTAATGTTGTTCGACGTCAATAACAATTACGGCGAAAGCGGTACTAAAACGGTTCTTTTCCATTGCGGTCCGGCACCGCTTAATATGATGGAAGGACCTTGTCATATCGAAGAACACTTAATGTTCAAAAAGAGTTACGGCGATAATACGGGCGTAGGTCTTCGCGTAGGAAAAGTTAAATCTCAAAAAGTTACGATAGGCAGTATGAGAACGGAAGACGGAAAATTATGTTCCTTCGTTTCCGAAGGCAAACTTACCGACGATAAATTAGACGCAGGCTTTTTCGGTTGCGGAACAGTTTACGAAAGCGACGGTTATACTTCCGACGAATTACTGAATTATATGTCTAAAAACGGTTTCCGTCATCACGTTGCAATAGCGTCTGGCGAATGGGCTGATAGCGTTAAAGACGCTTTCGATAACTATTTGGAATACGAAATCGACGTATTATAAACGCCTTGGATTGTAATATTTAAAAACGGGAAGTATAAGATGAAAAAGATATTTGTAGTCGGCAGTATAAATACCGATTTAGTAATTTCTACTTCGAAAATGCCACAGATAGGCGAAACAATAACGGGCAGTAATTTTTTTATAGCACACGGCGGGAAAGGTGCAAATCAGGCTGTTGCTGCGGCAAGACTCGGCGGTAAGGTTATAATGTGCGGTTGCGTAGGAGACGATTATTTCGGAAAAGATGCGATTGAGTCTTTTAAGAAAGACGGAATCGATACAAGCCACGTTAAAACTGTGAAAGGCGTTTCAAGCGGAACGGCTATTATAATAATAGAAGACGGAAATAACCGAATAATTTTAGATAAAGGTGCAAACGGGTGTTTAACCGAAAATGATATAGATGCAACGTTAGAAAATGCAGAACAAGGCGACATATATTTAACGCAGTTAGAAAACCCGATACAGATAATAGGATACGGGCTAAAAAAAGCCAAAGAAAAAGGGCTTTTTACGATATTAAATCCTGCACCTGCTAATAAAGAGATTATGCCGTACCTTATGTATTGCGACGTAATAACGCCGAACGAAACGGAAACGGAATTATTGGGCGGAGAGAAAGAGTTAAAAGAGAAAATCGGAACGCTTTTGATAACGCTTGGAAGTAAAGGCTTTAAGATAATAGATAAAGACGGCGAAAGGACGTATCCGTGTCAAAAGATAAAAGCGGTCGATACGACTGCAGCGGGAGATACTCTTTGCGGCGGGCTTGTAAGTAGGTTGTCGAAAGGTGACGATATTGATAAGGCGGGACAATTCGGAAGTAAAGCGGCGACTATTGCCTGTACGAGAAAAGGTGCACAACCGTCTATACCTTTTGAAAGCGAAGTTTTGTAAAAAATAAATCTTAATAAAAAGCATCTGTATACCTTAACGTTCAGATGCTTTTTTGTTGTTTAATTGACAATTTTCGGTATTTTCATTGTTTAAGATGGGGGTAGTGCCATTGTGATATTCTGAATACTATGCTTTATAATTTATTTTTTTCTTAAATTTGTGCGGGGACTCTCCGAAAACCATTTTGAACTGTTTAATAAAATAATTATAGTTGTTAAAACCGCATTGTTCACATATTTCGGTTAAGGATAAGTCGCTGTATAAAATCAATTCTTTTGATTTTCCTAATCTTAAATTATTAAGATATTTCATAGGGGTTGTATGATAATTCTCTTCAAACAACTGATATATTTTATTTTTCGATAGGAAGAAATTTTTTTCTACGTCTTTTATAGATACGGTTTCGTTTAAGTGTGTATTAAAATAGTCAATAATTTGCGTGATAATTATTTCGTTGTCCGTTTGAATCATATCCGATAAGAAGATGTAGCAGGAACACGCCACCATAATATTTGTTGCTGCTCGATACTTTTCTTTGTCGAGAAACTTTAAAGAATTGAATGTTTTTCGTATTTCTTCTTCTTGTAAGCGGTATTTTTTACAATTTTCGATTATTCTGTTCAGAGTTTGTTTTTTATTGATTTCTTTATTAGTTACTTGTCCGAACATAATATAACCGTATACGATATTATCGTGCATTATCGGCGTAACGGTATCTATTAAACCTGCGTGGCATACGTAAGATACGGTTTTTTTGTTTTTGGCACAGAGTTCACAGCCGAATTTATCAGAAATCAAACAGGCTTTCAAACCTTCTTCTGTTGATTTTACTAATTTACAAATTGCAGGCGGTTCGTCGGGAAATGCTGTAATCGGCTTATAATCCGAGTCGAAAACACAGATTGTAGCACCCGTTAAAATATGAAAATCCTTAAGAATTTGCCTTAATTTTACCAAATCTACGTTTAATTTCATATACACCTCTTTTTTTCATTATAAAAAATTTTAAGTATTTGTCAAGAGTTATATAAAATCTTGAATCGGGAATATTTTGTAGTTTTTTAAGAAAAATATGCATATACAAGCCAAAAAAAATATTGTAAAGTAACATTGATAGATAATAATGTAAGGAGAACAATATGAAAACAATAAAGCGTTCAACTTTAATTTTATGTTGCGCAGTATTGATGATAAGTTCTTTTGTTGTTTCAGGTTTTTTTATCGTCAGAAATAAAAAAACCTATGCGGCAACAGAAGAGGTTTTGTCAATGAGTGGTTTGGTATCGGAAGAAGTCGGTGTAAACGGTATAGAACTTGACAAAACTTTGGTAAAAGCACAACTTGTTCACGGCAAATGGGGTAAATATCAGGCGTTCGACGGACTCTATAACGTAGACCCTGATAATGAAGACCAAGTCTATGCAACGGATTCGGTTGCGCAACGCGGAGACGTATACGATATTTCAACTTATATAAAACGTTACCAAATAAGTGCAACGACGAATAACGACGCAGTATTTAAATTTACCTTTAAGGAAGATGCGAGAATGTATCTTGTTCACGGCACGTTCGGTGGTGATTTTAATAACAACTGGGCTACACACGCTACTTGGATTTTAGCACAGGAAACCGACGAGGGCGCCGCTGCGATCGCTACTATGCCTACGCAAAGCGTTACGTCTGACAATTTATATTATTGTGACGTTCACGGTAAGGCTGGCGACGTGATATATATGATTTACAGAATGGCGGGCGATACGACTGTTCCGGGACATAATTATGCTAATATGTTCCTTGATTGTTCGTTTATTTTTAAGACGGCAGATTACTCATTAAGTCAAAGAAACAGCATTTTTGCCGCAAGTGACAGGATATATAAAGAAGAAGCGTATACGATGAGTTCGCTGGTATCGGAAGAAGTAAGCGGGGGCATATCTTCGAAAATGCTTGCGGACGTAAGTTTGGTTCACGGCAGATGGGGCGCATATCAGGCGTTCGATGGAAAATATAACGTTACTCCTGACGACGAAGACCAAGTATATGCAACCGATTCTAATGCGCAGCATGGAGATTCGCAAGATATTTCAACTTACATTAAACGTTATCAATTAAGTGCGACGAAGAGAAACGACGCGGTATTTAAGTTTGAGTTTACATCAAATGCGACTTTATACGTAAATCACGGCACGTTCGCAGGCTTTGAAAGCAACTGGGCTACGCACGGGTATTTTATGATAATTCAGGAAACGGATAGCGGGGCATACGTCGTAGAACAAACGTCGGCACTTGCAACGACGGTAAACAATATGTTTAGCGGCGAAGTTAATGCAAAGGCTGGGGATACCGTTTACGTAATTTATAAGATGAATAGTGAGACAACCGTTCCCGGTCACGAATACGCTAATATCTTCCTTGATTTCACTTTTACTTTGAGAGAAGGTGATTACGTAGAGGCAGACAGGTCAAGCGTTTTAGTTAGTAGTAATCTTTATGAAATCTTATCGCTTGTAAACGGTGCTTATATCAGGCTTGAACAACCATATGGTTTAAGATTTGTGGTTAGTGCAAATCTTTTCGACGTTGAAGATTTGACAGTCGGTTTAAGACTAACTTCTCCAAGCAGAACGGGACATCTCGATATAGTCGGCAATAAATACGTTGACGAAGGTAATACGCGAACTTACTACTTCGCACTCGTCGGGTTTAGTGAAGAAGATTTAACAACTTCTTTTACAGCAACGGCGTATTACGAAAAAAATTCCGTTCGTTCCTACGGTTCTGTTTCGGTAACAAGGTCTATTGCACAGGTGGCGAATTCAGCACGTAGTATTGAAGCGACGTCCGTATTTACCAAGGCGTTTACCGACAGTCGTTTAGAAACTTATTATTATCAGACGGGGTTAAGTGACGAACAATGTCAATTGATTTCCGATATCGCATCTGCGATAGGCGAGTAGTTAAAGGGAGGTTTTATTATGCAAAAATACATTTGCCCGAAAATTTCTATTTTTGATTGTCTAAAAGACGTATTGTTAGCCAGTGATATGACGATGGATAACATAGGTAATCTCAGCGACTGGTTTTTTGACGAAGACAGTTACGCGTTTATAACACCGTAAATAATTAACTGAAAATATTTATATTTTTAAAGAACGAAAAGCAGTATTTGAAGTACTGCTTTTTTTGTTGTATAATTAACTGAATAAAACAAATTCATAATTTATGTAAACGCAATTATAAAAGTGCACAAAATTTTATCAATAGGAATTTATTGTAGTTTTTTAGGAAATATAAGTATAGATAAAAAAAAGATATTGTATTAAAATATAAATATAAGAATATTTGGTGGAGAATATTATGAAAAGAATAAAACAAAAAACCGTATTGCTTTTGGGCGTAATATTTTTTTTCTGTCTTACAGGGTTTTTAGGAAGTCTCGTTTTTGGAGAGAAAAAAGTTTATGCTTTTAATCAGGAAGCGTATAATATGAGTTCTCTTGTTACAGAAGAAGTAAGCGGCGGAATAGCGTCGAAACAAATTGCGGACGTTAGTCTCGTTCACGGGAAGTGGGGCGAATATCAGGTTTTTGACGGAAAATATAATGCCACCCCTGACGACGAAGACCAAGTATATGCTACGGATTCTGAAGTTCAGCGGGGCGATGAACAAGGCGTTTCCACCTACATTAAACGTTATCAGTTAAGTGCGACGAAAAATAACGACGCAGTATTTAAATTCGAGTTTAAATCGAATTCGAAATTATATATTAATCACGGTACGTTCGGTGGTGGTTTTGATAATAACTGGGCGACGCACGGTTGTTTTATGATAATTCAGTCCACGGGGGATAATGCATATATCGTAAAAGAAACGCCTACGCTTGCAACGACGGTAAACGATATGTTCAGCGGAGAGGTAAACGCAAAGTCTGGCGATACTGTTTACATTATTTACCGAATGAAAAACGCTACAACCGTTCCCGGTCACGAATATGCAAATGTCTTTCTTGATTTTACGTTCACGTTAAAAGAAAGCGATTACGTTGAGGCGGAAAGAACAAGTGTTTTAACAGAAGAAAATATTTACGTAGAAGAAAGTGAAAAACTGCAAGAAGCGTATACAATGAGTTCGCTTGTTACGGAAGAAGTAAGCGGCGGAATTGTGTCAAAACAAATTGCGGACGTAAGTCTGGTTCATGGCAGATGGGGCGAATATCAGGTTTTTGACGGAAAAAATAATGCCACCCCTGACGACGAAGATAAGGTATATGCAACCGATTCGGTTGCACAATGGGGATATTCGCAAGGCGTTTCAACTTACATTAAGCGTTATCAGTTAAGTGCGACGAAAAGAAACGACGCGGTATTTAAGTTTGAATTTAAGGTGGACGCGAAGTTATATATTAACCACGGCACGTTCGGTGGGGATTTTGATAATAACTGGGCGACGCACGGTTGTTTTATGATAATTCAGGAAACGGATAGCAACGCTTACGCCGTAAAGGAAACGGAAGCGCTTGCAACGACGGTAAACGATATGTTCAGCGGAGAAGTAAACGCAAAGGCTGGGGATATTGTTTACGTTATTTACCGAATGAAAAACGCTACTACCGTTCCCGGCCACGAATATGCAAATATCTTTCTTGATTATACTTTTACGTTAAAAGAAGGAGAATATAACGATTCGGAAAGGGCAAGCATTTTAGTTGATAGTAATATTTACGTAGATAAAAATTATATTGACGATGAAAAATTTACTATGAGTTCAATAGTGTCAGAAGTCGTAAGAAACAGAAAAGTTACAAGGGACGTAATAGAGATAGAATTATTACACGGCGTTTACGGCGATTATCAAGAATTCGATACCTTTTATAATGCAATAGAAGAAGGCGGGCACGATAATTACGACCAAGATAAAGTAAGTGATTCGAAATCTTTAGCCAAAAACGGTGCCGGTATGGAACTTGCAACGTATTTTAACAGATATAAAATAGGTGCGACTACTAATAACGAAGCCGTTATCAAATTTACCGCAAAGGAAAATCTGAAACTCAGCGTGTCGCACGGGGAAGGGTTTTGGAAAAACTGGGCGACGCACGCAAGGTTCTACGTTATTCAGGAAGATAGTGAAGGCAATACCACGAATATTATGATAAAAAATATTGTATCGAGTATTCCAAGCAATTATTATTCATTTGAAATCGACGCGAAAAAAGGGGACGTATTTTACTTGATTTACAGAATGGTAGGCGAAACTACGATAAAAGGCTGTGAATATGCGAATATCGGTATAGACTTTGATTTTGATTTATTCGTAAATGAATACAACGAAACGAGACGTACGTATTGTTTTGAAAACAGCGTGGAAGATTTTCCGTATGAAGCGGCGGGCGAACCTGATATGCCGTTGCCGACAGATATCGTTTTAGACAAAAGCGAAAACGAAAAATTAAGTAAAGGTTGTGCGGGCGGGTGTTCAAGTTCTGTTATGGACGACGCGATTATTTTTGCAGTTTGTCTGATAACTGCTTGCGTTATTGTGGCATTAAATAATAAACGACGCAAAATTAATAAAAAATAAACACAAAGGGGGAGGATAGTCGTCTGTGAAAAAATTTTGGGCTATTATAAAAAAAGATAAAGAATTATACTTAATGTTACTTCCTTGTATCGCTTCGCTTTTCGTTTTTTGTTATTTGCCTTATTACGGGTTAACGCTTGCATTTAAAGATTATAAAATGTTAAGCGGAATAATGGGAAGCCCTTGGACGGGGTTGGATAACTTTAAAAAATTGTTCAGTGACCCGTATTTCGTTAAAGTATTGCTAAACACGGTAAAAATTTCTGTTCTTAACTTGGTTATAGGATATCCTTTACCGATAATACTCGTAATACTTATGAACGAAATGTACAGTGCTAAAGTAAAAAAGATTTTTCAGGTTGTGTTATATTTGCCGTATTTTATTTCGTGGATTGTTCTCGCAGGTATAACTCAATCGCTTTTTAACGCCGAAGACGGAAATATCAATATGCTTTTAGCACAGATTTTCGGAAATCCCGTACCGTTTTATTCTGACGGCAGATGGTTTATAAGTCTTTTGGTTTTTTCAAACGTCTGGAAAGGAACTGGCTGGGGTACGGTTATTTATCTGGCGGCAATTACTTCTATAAGTCCCGATTTATACGAGGCGGCGACGATTGACGGTGCAGGTAGATTTAAAAGAATTATTCATATCACTCTGCCGGGGTTAAGACCCGCTATCGTAATTACTTTAATTTTAAGTCTTTCAGGATTGATGCAAGGCAATTTCGACCAGATTTGGAATATGTATAACAAACTGCTATACGATAAAGCGGATATAATTCAAACCTATATTTACAGGGTAGGTATAGGAAGTGGCAGACAGTACGGCGTTACTACGGCACTCGGATTATTTGAGTCTTTAATCGGATTGTTATTGATTTTAATAGGTAACTTTATCGCAAAGAAAACCACGGGAGATGGATTATGGTAAAATCAAAGTTTATTAAATCGGTATTCGGCAAGTCGAAAGGAGATATTGCATTTAGTGCCGTAAACTATTTTATATTCATTCTTCTTGCTTTTATGATGGTTTATCCGTTCGTAATAGTCGTTAAAGATTCAATGACCATTTACGAAAACGTAGGAGGAATATTAAACCCCGAGTTTTCTATTGCGGCTTATAAATTTGTATTCTCGAAAAAGGAAATATTTTCAAGTTTTCTTCTCACGGTGTTTGTCGTCGTTGCGTCAACGTCGTTACATTTAATAGTTACGACGATGGGTGCTTACGCTCTTTCGAGAAAGTATTTGAAAGGAAGGGGAATTTTTCACGTATATATTCTTATTACTTTCCTATTCAGCGGAGGTATGATACCTACATACTTACTCATCAGAGATTTACATCTTGCCGACAATATTTTAGTTTATATTATTCCTTCTGCGACGAGTGCGTACAACCTGATTATTTCTAAAAACTTCTTTATGTCTATTCCTGACAGTTTGGAAGAATCCGCTAAATTAGATGGTGCGGGGCATTTCAAAATATTTTTGTCGGTTTACGTGCCGTTGTCTATGCCGATAATAGCCGTTTTGGCATTGTGGGTTGCCGTTGGCAAGTGGAATGATTGGTTTACGGGCGAACTTTATATAAGAAATCCCGATTTATTGCTTATTCAGAACATTTTAAAACGAATGCTGATAAGCGAATCTTCGGTAAACGACCCTTCGGGTCAAGGTAAGAACGAATTATTTGCGCTTTCAGAAAACATTAAAATGGCAACGATAGTAGTCGCTACTATTCCCGTTTTACTTATTTATCCGTTCGTTCAGAAATATTTTATCAAAGGCGTTATGTTAGGTTCCGTTAAGGAATAAATAATAAAAAACTTATTTAAGGAGTGAAAAATGAAAAAAATACTTATTTTAATTTTATCTTTAATTTTTATTTTACAGGCTGCCGCTTGCGGAAATAAAAAGCAAAACAATTATGACCTTGAAATTCAATGTTTTGACTGGGCGGTCTACGACGGTGCGACGGAAGATAGCATTATGACCGCACTTAAAGAAAAAACTGGTGTAAATTTTTACTTTTCCGGAATAAACGGTCAGGACGCTTATAATAAGCAACTCAAAATGAATATAAACACGGGTGCTGCTCCTGAAGTCTTTTTCTACGCTTTCGGTACGGACACGTCTGACGTAAACTTTTGGGCTGAAGAAGGAATTATTCAACCGCTTGACGATTATTTAGACGATTATCCTAATTTAAAGACTTTATTAAATTCAAATCAATATAAAAATCTTATAGCGTCCGACGGGAAACATTATTTTATCCCGAGATTGACTACGGCTAATAACTGGGGCATCTATATGCGTAAAGATTGGATAGCAAACTTACAGAACCGTGGCGGACAATACAGCGACGTTAAATATCCTGCCGACGACGGAAGTTTTACGATAAAAGATTTTGAATATTTATTAGAAGCGTTTACTCTCGGCGACCCTGACGGTAACGGCAAAAACGACACTTTCGGCTTAACCTTGGGCGAACAGTTGTTTTGGGGATTACCTATGATGTATGCCTTTTGCGATTACGGTTGGACTATTACGGGTAATCAAAACAATAAAGATTTAACCTATTCTTATACGACGCAAGACTTCAAGAATTACATTAACTGGATGGCAAAAATGTATAAACTAGGGTATATTGATAAGACTTACTACGAAAACACTACCGACGAAGCGAAGGTTGCAAAATTTCAACGCGGAAAATACGGTATGCTTATTGCGAACACAGGTTCGTTTGTACCGTGGATTTTATCTAATGCTGTATTTAGTGCGGACGACGTAATGTTTATTGCACCGCCGAAAGGAACTTCGGATATCGGCAGAAACGGTAGCGGTGGTTTTATGAACTTCGGCGGATGGTGGGGTGGTTTCTTTATTTCGCATAATTGCAATAACATAAGAAACGCATTAAAATTATTCGACTATATTTACAGCGTTGAGGGTTCGCGACTTATTAACTACGGTATTGAAGGCGTGCACTATGATATCGGCGAAGAAGGTGAAATTGTGGCGAATCTCGAAGGGCGAAATAAAGAACCTGAAAATACTTTTTCTAAAGCAAAAGACGAAAACGGAAAAGAAGTAAATATCGGATACGTTTATTGGGCAAACTATATTACTTTGCCTATTTCGGAATTTTCTACTGATAAAATTACCGTTTTAGACACCTTCGAAGGCTATAAACCCGAAGAAAAAAGGCTTGCGACTGAATCTGCAAAAATGTCGAACAATCATTTAAGACCTATCAACGACTTAAATCAAAGTATTTTTAATTTCAGCGGTTGGTCGGAAGATTTTTCAATAAATACTTCTGAAATGGACGATTTGGTATCTATTTATGCGACTTGTATGATAACGGGCAATTCTTACGAGGGTACGAGCGGGATTGATAATTTATGGAATAAATTACAAAACGCGATTTCTTCAAAAGTAGCGTTATGTAAATCTGACGGAATATCTACTCTTCAAAGTTTAGGAAAATGGTGAGATAATGAAAAAATTAACGAGACTTATAATAACCGTTATGTTGTGTGTGTTTACGTTATCAGTGGTAGGCTGTGACAAGCAAGAAATAAAAAAAGACGACGACGTCGTTGATTCGTCAAGATTATACGGCGTATGTTATCTTGGGCTGGAGTGGGAAGTCGAAACGAAAGATTTTTCGGTTTATGAAAAGTCTTTCGAATTGATGAAAAATATGGGCATTAAGAGTTGCAGAAATTGGATGCACGCTAATTGGCTTTTAGATTCGCCTACGGAAATTAACGAAGAAAACTGCGAAATTATGCACCGTATGTTAGCCACGGCAAAAAAATACGATATTCAAATTATAGGTATGTCTCATAACTGGTTTACGGGTACTATGTCTTATATGTTTGTCCCGCAAAGAGATATGAGTGAAGGTTCGTATTATGTAAAATGGTTATTAAACTACGATAAATCTTGGGAAACGTTGGCAAAAGAATTTCCGGAAGTAACACTTTGGGAAATAGGTAATGAACTTAATAATGATGATTTTATTCACCCTGAAACGTTTAATTCCGACGGATTGACTTATTCTTTAAGACAAAAATCACAGATTGCTACAGATATGCTTTATTACGGTTCACGCGGAGTTAAAAGAGGAAATCCGCAAGCAAAAACGATAATGGGCGGGCTGTCGAACGGTCAAGGCTTCTATAACGGAAAGGACGCAAGTTTTCTTAACGAATTGTACTTAAATATTAAAAGTGGCGACTGGCCGTCAACCGACCCCGATAAATATTTTGATTATTTAGCGTGGCATCCGTATAGTTTAACGTCTGAACCTAACGATAAATGGGTTGAAGTAAACAACGAATTGTATGCGATTTCTCAAAAGTACGAACAGAGAAATAAAAAAGTCTATTTAACTGAATTCGGATACCCGAGCACTATTTACAAGAACAACATAAACGGCGAATTAGATAAAAATACGGACTGGATATTAAAGGCATACAGTTTAATTGCGGAAAAAATGCCTTACGTCGAATCGATGCATTGTTTCAGAATGTTTAATTCATCTAAGGCATACTCTTGGGGTAACAACATATCACTAACGTCTTACGGATTTTTTAACGACCCGCTTTATAGTGACGGAGACGCAAAAAGCATTGCGATAGCATTTCAGAAACAAGCAGGAGGTAGCGGTCCTTTAGATTTAGCATATAATTCTAATCCGAAACCAGACCCATATAGATAACATTTATTATGATTAGAGAATATATAAATAAATTTAACTCGGAATATAACACTTTACCTTTGCGTGCTTTTTACGTACCTTTTGATAGCATTGAAAATTGTGCAGATTATAGGTTTTCATCAAAAGCGTTGACTTTGCTCGACGGAATATGGGATTTTGAAAAAATCGAAGACGTCGGTTGTTTAGAAACAAACGATTATAAACCGATACAAAAAGGCAAAATACAAGTTCCTGCTACCGTTCAGTTTCAGGGATATGAAGATTTTACGTATTTGAATTTCAAGTATGAATTTCCGTTTTGTCCGCCTTATATTTTTACAAAAAATCCCGTATATCATTATTCGAGAAAGATAAATGTCAAAAAAGATAATTTACGTAAAATATTGACTTTTGAAGGGGTAGACGGCGGTTTTTTGGTAAAAATCAACGGACAAGAAGTCGGATTTAGTCAGATATCGAAAAGACTGGTAGAATTCGATATTACAGACTATTTAAAATATAATAACGATAAATTAGACGTATTCGTTTTTAAGTTTACCGCAGGGTCTTATATGGAAGACCAAGATATGTGGAGATTTAAAGGGATAAGTCGAAGCGTATATATTTTAAGTAGACCGAAAGAAAGGATTGATGATTATAAGATAGTGGCCGACGACGAAGGCAACCTGTCTTTTACTGCTGTTCGCGGGAACTGTAACGTAATTTTTAACGGTGAAACACAAAGAGTAACGCAAGGGAATACCGTTAATTTCTATTTAAAAGACGCCAAACTATGGACGGCGGAAACACCTAATCTTTATGATTTAATTATAGAAGAAAACGGCGAATATATTTTAGAAAAAGTCGGTTTTAGAAAAATTACTATAAAAGACGGTGTGTTGTTGTTAAATAAAAAGCCGATAAAATTCAGGGGAATATGTCGCCATGATTTCAGGTCCGATAAGGGCGACGCCTTATCTTACGACGATTTGGTTGAAGATATAAGGCTTATTAAATCGTTGTGTTGTAACGCGGTAAGAACGTCTCATTATCCTAATTCACCGGATTTTACAAGGTTATGCGACGAATACGGGCTATACGTTATGGCGGAAGCAAATATTGAAACACACGGGGTAATTGCACGGGCAGGGATACCAAATGAACAGTTGTTCGACGAAATTGCAGAAAAACCTATGTTTTTTGAAGAATTGAATCGTAGAGAACAATGTTTGGTAGCGAGAGATAAAAATAGACCGTCGATTATCGTTTGGTCGCTTGGCAATGAAAGTGGGTTTGGTGAAAACTTTGTCAAATGTGCTGAAACGGTTAAAAAGATGGATGAAACTCGTCCTATTCAGTACGAAGGAATGTGGCATCGTAAAGGTGAAGATATTTTCAAAAATAACGTAATTGATTTGGTTTCCAGAATGTACCCGACTTTTAACGAGTGTGAAAATTATCCGTTTGAAGGAGAAGTTAGACCTTTCATTATTTGTGAATATTCTCACGCGATGGGCAATGGTCCGGGAGATGTTTTCGAATACAATCAACTGATAAATAAAAATCCAAAAATCTGCGGTGCTTTCCTGTGGCAACTTTGGGATCAGGCTATTTTATGTAAAGACAAAAAATTACGCTACGGGGGAGATTTTAACGAAAAAATAACCGACGGTCATTTTAATATAGACGGAGTATTTTGCTACGAACACGATAAACCTACGAAATATGAAGTAATATCCGCATATTACCCGATATCCGTAGAGAGACGAGAAAATAAATATATTTTTAAAAATATGTTAGATTTCAGTCCGCTTTCCGTACATATTCTTTTTGAACGATTCGTCGGCGATAGCGTAAACGAGAAGGAAGATAAAATGGTAACAATTAATGTCGGCGAAACATTTACAGTTCCTGTTTTAGCAAAATGTGATTATGAAAAGATAACGATAAAAACAACAGAATACGGCGAAAGGATTATTTCTTTTAAGAATAGTTCGTGTAAACCGACAATAACGCGTGACGGAGATATAAATATCGTAGAGAAAGAAAACGTTATCGTTGTTTCAACGAAAAAAAACGACTTCTTTATAGATAAAACAACGGGCGAATTAAGTAATAATCTGTTAAGTAATCCTATATCACTTATGCTTGTAAGAGCGCCTATGGATAACGACCCTGATTGGTGTTTATGGAAAGAACAGGGCCTGTTTGATTTAACTTCGTTTACAAAAGCAATAACCGTACATAAAAATCGTGATTATGTAGAGATAGACGTTTCTGCCGTTAGCGTTGCACAATACCGTAGTCCGATATTCGAATATACCGTAAAATATGAGTTTTATTCCGACGATACGGTCAAAATGAAATTAACGGGTAAGTTCGGCGAGTTTGTCAAAGAATTGCCGAGAATAGGTTTTTCTTTCGCCGTACGGAAACAGGATTTCGATAGATACAGTTTTTTAGGTTATGGACCTACAGAAAGTTATATCGATAAATGCGGTGGTACATATTACGGCAGGTTTTACGGAAATACCGACGATTTACAATGTCCTTATTTAATACCGCAGGAGTTTGGAACGCATAAGGGCGTTGACGATTTTTCTATTCTTGGAAAGAAGAAGATAAAAGGCTATTTAAATGACGGTTATTTCCAGATTGTGCCGTATTCGGTAAACGAACTTTTTCAAAAAACGCATGATTATGAATTGAATAAAGACAAAAATCTTTATGTGTATCTGGGATTTAAGGAACGCGGTTGTGGGTCTATTTCCTGCGGACCGCCGTTAGAAGATAAATATAAAGTCTTGAATTTTGAACAAGGAGAAATTACTCTTAAATTTTGAGTTGATAAAATTTATGAAAAACATAATATTAGATACGGATTTGGGCGGAGATTGCGACGACGCTTCGGCAATAGCGTTGGCAAATAAATTTCACAACAAAAAAGAGATAAACGTTTTGGCAATGACCTACTCTAATAATAATCAAAGCGGTGCATTGTTGACTTCTGTGATAAATAAATATTATAAAAACGATTTTCCTGTAGGCGTTCTTAAAAATAATCGGCTTGTTATTGAATATGGCGTCGATTTTGTTGAAAAAGCCTTAACAATACTTCACGTTGAAAAAGATTTTAGCGCATTGCAAAATGCAAACGATTTAATTTACGATAAACTTGTTAAGGCTACTGATAAAAGCGTAACGATTATTTGTATCGGACAATTAAGAAATATCGCAACGTTTTTAGATAGCAATTTTAACGGTGTGTCTGGAACGGATATTTTTAATCAAAAAGTTAAAGAATTGTATGTTATGGGTGGATATTTTAATCAAAAAAGCGAATACCACTCTTTTTGCGGTTATACTATGTCGGGAGAGTATAATATTATAACAGACCTTAATTCTGCACATATCATAATGGAAAAAGTTGAAACTGAAATAATATTCTGTGATTTCGACGTGGGTTTAGACGTTTTGACGTTTGAGAAATTTTCAACCGATTATAATGAAAAATATCCCGTTTCCGTTTGTTATAAATTATACCAAAACGGTGCAAGACACAGTTGGGACCCGCTTACCGTTTTATATGCAGTAAAAGGCGATAACGAATATTTTGATTCAAAGAAGGGGAACGTTGTTATAACCGATAAGGGTAGGACGATTTTTCATGCTGATAGTCAAGGAAAGCATAAAATCGTATTATTGAAAAAACCGAAAAACGAAGTTGCAAAATATCTTGAATCTTTTTTCAGCGAAGAATTGGAAGAAAAATAGAGAAGCGGTTTTTGACGGAAAATATTTAAGGGGAGGTTATAATTTGTATAAACAAATAATAAGTTTATTTTTATTATTATTTTTGGTCGGTTTGTTTGGCTGCAATAAAACAGATGACGATATTATTTACAGAAAACAACCAGAGTATTCTATAAAGTATAATCTTGATGGCGGATATTTTCCATCGAATGAATTGAACGAATATTCACAATCTGAACAAGATATAATATTGCCTCTTCCGATTAAGGCGGGTTATAATTTTTTAGGCTGGCTTGATGAAAAAGGGGAAACAATAACCTGTATTGTGGCAAACACAACGGGCGATAGGACGTTTACTGCCGTATGGGAAATAAAAACTTATAAAATAATATTAGATAATAGTTCGGCAACTGAAAGAACGGCTTGGCTTGATGATGGCACTTTTAGTGAGAGAATAATATACGTTAGATACGGTGATACATTAAATATTCCAAAGATAAATAACGACGACGCTTCATACGTTAATTACGACAAATATATATTCAGATACTGGTATTACGTTGATTCAAATAACAAAGTTGCGCAGATAACGACAAACGAAGAGTTTTTAGTCGACGAGAAAACAACGCTAAACTTTTTTGTTTACGTTGAATTAGAATGGTTAGGTCCATTTTAATTTACTGTTTTACATGATAAACATAAGATATAAGGTTAAAACATATGTGTGAACAAAGAGTTTTGACCTTTTTCTTGACATAAATAAATTGAGATAATAAAATGAGAATATGACTAAGAAAACTTATTTAACGGGTGTTGTAATATTTTGTATCGTCGGTATTGTTGTTTTCTACGTGGTTAATATCCGTTTTGTTACCGATTTCAGAATAAACAGACTAATAAAAAATACCTTTATAAATCTTTTTTACGCCATTATAATCATTGTTTTAGTAATAAATAACAATAAAAGAACTATAAAATTTTATCGTATAAGGGGGTATTCATTTTTAATACTTCCGTTTTTGGTTGCTATAATTAATTTCCCGTTCTCGGCACTAATCCGTGGAAACGCAATAATTACTAATTACGTTTTTATCCCTGTACTTATTATAAATTGTTTTTTAATAGGGCTAACTGAAGAATTTCTTTTCAGGATAATAATCAACGGGTTTATTAAAGAAAGGTTTTTATATAAAATAGGATATGTAGAATATATACTCTTTTCTTCGGGTGTTTTTGCGTTATTCCACATACTTAATATTATAGGCGGGGCAGGTGTTATATCGACTTTAATTCAGGTTGCTTATACCTTTTTGTTAGGTTCAATGTTTACGATAGTGTATGAAAAAACTTATAATATTTGGGTGTGTATAATAATTCATGCATTTTTTGATTTTGGCGGACAAATTATTCCGTATTTAGGCTTTGGCGTTTTTCAGGATCTAACTTTTTGGATTTTAACGACGATTATCGGCATTTGTACTTTTATTCAAATGATAATTTATATTTACAAAAAAGACAAACTTTATAAACAATATTAAAATAAGGAATTTAGTTATAGATAATGCAAGTTGAAACGATAAATATTTCAAAATTATACAAATTAGAAGGAAACGCAGAATTAAACGCTATAATTCACGGCAAGTATTTTGACGACGATAGGGTGATTTTAAGACCTGCTATCATAGTGGTTGCAGGTGGGGGTTACGCTTTCGTTTCAAAAAGGGAAGGCGAACCCGTTGCATCTTACTTTTTAGAGAAAGGGTATAACGCATTTATTCTTAATTATTCCGTTACACCTATAAACTATCCTACTCAACTTCTGCAGTTATCAGGGGCAGTAGATTATTTAAGGAAAAACGCCGAAAGATTGCAGATAGATAAAGATAGAATATTTATGGTGGGGTTTTCGGCTGGCGGACATCTCGTTGCAAACTTTGCAACCGATTACTTTAACGTTAATAGAAAGTTTAATAAAGATTACGACCTAAAAGTTAAAGCCGTATGTTTATCGTATGCCGTTATATCGTATAAATTACAACCAAGTAGTTCTAAAACTTATAAAAATCTGTTAAGCGAATATAGCGGCGAAGAGAAAGAAAAACTCTTGAAAAGTCTTAATTGCGACGAAATGGTAAGTAATAAAACCTTGCCGTCTTTTGTATGGATTACGGTTGAAGATACTTGCGTACCATGTCAAAGTTCAATTTCATACGTTAATGCACTTGTTAAACACAACGTAAAGTGTGAGTTTCACTTGTATCCGCAAGGTTGGCACGGATTATCGACGTACGATAAACTCGTTAATGACGATTATAAGGACTATATGCAAAAAAATGCGACGTGGCTTAACTTTTGCAACGATTTCTTTGAGAAAGTATAAAGAAATAATAATATAATGAACAAATTCTCTGTTTTATAAAATCTTTATAACCAACGGCCGTGATTTTTATCAAGGCCGTTGGTTTTTATAAATATAAAAATATTAAACAATATAAAACAGAAATTATTGTAAAAAAACTTATTTTTTTAATTCAATTTTGGTTACTACCACTCCGCCAAAAACCCGCTGAAACTTTTTGTTTCGGCGGGTTTTCAATACCAAAAAAGATTATCTTTGCGGGATAATCTTTTTTTTGACTTTTTTTGGTGAAAAGTGTGGGGTTGTGAGTGTATTCGTTTAGGCTATTCGTAAATTTCTTTTACGATTATGCCTTGATTAAAGTCGCCGAAGTTTTTGCCGAATAGGGTTACGCCGCCGACGTTTTTCGAGTTTTTAAGCGATGCAATCTTAAACTTTATTTCAGACTTTGAGTCTATATTTAAGTCTGCGATTTTAACGTTGGAAATCTTCTTCCCGTCGATATACGTGCCCGTTGCGTTGACGTTAATCATTTTCAGTTTGCCGTACTGCCCGAGATTTTCCCACCACCAAGACGGGGTGAATAAACCGCGCCTGTTATTGAATTCGCCCGGACTCGTCCAGAACCCGAGTTCAACGCCGTTTATATAGAAAAATATGTCCGACGGATAATAAGAACTGAACCCCGGCGCTTCGGACGCTATTTCAAGGCTTATCTGCAATTCTTTAAGTTTATCGTCCGCATTTAAGCCGTTAGGTATCTTATACTCTAAAAATCCCGTGGCAAACCATATTAAACTTGCGTTTATCCTGTCGAGAAAGTCAAAATATTTCGGTTCGTCGAACTCGCCTATCGCGCATTTCGCTGTGGCAAGCCCGCAAGTAGGTTCTACTTCGTAATTATTATATAAACCGATATCTATATCGTATTCATAGCATTTTTCGACGGTGTTTTCCCTGTCGAACGAAATAAGCAGTTTATCTACGTTCACCGAACAAACTTTTTGCGAACCGCGAACGCCGGATTTATGCGAAATCTGAATAATGCCCGCTTCTTCGAGTTTTTTTACGTGCATCGTTATCGCGCTGTTGGAAATAAAGAGTTCCTTGGCAAGTTCGTCTAAATTGATTTCTTTTCTCTTTAAGCACAGCGAAACGATTTGCAAGCGCACTTCCGACCCGAGTGCGTTAAAAATCTTTTGTCCTTCTTCAAATTTTATCTCTTTCATAATTATCACGACTGTAAGTATAATTTTCAAACGTTTTTATTATAAATAAAAAAAAAGACAAAGTCAAACATTATTTAACGAAAATCGCTTTTATTTGATAAAAAAATTAAATAAAGCGGTTTTTTGTTTTTAGTTTTAATAAAAAAGCAAAACAATTATTTAAAAAAAAGGTATTGACATCAAAAAAGGCGTATGTTATAATTTCATTGTTAAATAAAAAAGTTAAATAATACATATTTTTATTAAAAAAAACTAGCAAAAGAAAGGCGAAATACGGTATTATAAACAAAAAAGTTTAATAATTGATAGAAAATTGCCAAAAAGCGAAAAAAGGGAGGTATACTTATGAAAAAGATACTTGCGGTTATTTTTTCTTTAATAACTGTTTTGAGTTTTTGTGCGTTCGGCTGTAAGGACGAAGTAAAGGATAACTTGCAGGACGCAAACGGGAACGCGGGCGTTATCGCTGACGTTAACGGAAGCGGAACGGATAACGGCGCTTCGAATTCAAACGGCGGTAATTCGGGTTCGAACGGCGGTTCGGGTAATTCCGGAACGAACGGCGGCAGCGGTTCGGCGGGCAGCGCGGTGTATAGCGTTGACTTTTCGGCTACGGCGTCGGTTACGAAAACCAACGTAGGCATTTTCCTTTACGCTACGTCGAATATAAGCGGTGCTACGAACGATTTCGTTTTTGAAAACGGTTCTAAAACGACGGTAGGCGCTTCGATAGGCACGTTAGACGGCAAGCAATATTTCCGTGCGACGCAGGAAGGAAACTTCGTTATCAAAGTAAACGCGACGAACGGCGTAGGAACGGCGACCGCTACTAAAACCGTTACGGTAAGCGACGATACCGTATTTTCGAGTATATACGCCAACAAATATTCGCCTGATACGGGGCATCCTTCTTATCCTTCAAGGCTCGCTCATACGGTAGTAGGGCAGGGCGAATATTATTACGACAATAACGGAAGTGCGGAAAATTCAGTTTGTTTTCAGGACTTATACGTGTTAAACGGCAATCAGGCTTACGAAAACGATTTCGAACTTAATTTTTCGATAAAACTTCTTCCGCAGACGGAAAATAATGCGGAAAGCACGATATTCTTCGATTTCTATTCGGGCGAACACCGTTTAGGCGACGGAGAGATGGACTTAATGAAAATTACCCGCGGCGGAACGGTTACGATAGCGAAGACGACGCTTACGGGCACGCTTAACCTTAATACGAAAACGTATATTAAATTACAAAGACTCGTTGCTACCGACGGCAGTTATAAAACGACCTATAATCTCTACACTTCGAATAACGGCGTTAACTACACTCTGTTCGGTTCGGCGGAGGTTGCCGCAAGGGACGGAAATTACGACTGTTGGGGAATAACCGGATACAGTATATTCTCGCAAACCCCGTTGATGCTCGGTTCTTACACGGTAGGCAGTCCTACTATATAGGTTATATATATAGGTTATATAAACATAAAATAATTATAAAACGAAAATATATACGGATGGGAATCCGATAAAAAAGTAAAAAAAGGAGAAGTTATGAAAAAATTTGTTTATTGTCTTTTAGCGGTTCTGATGATTGCCACGCTTACGGCTTTCGGGTGCGGTAAAAAGCAGACCGACGACAACAAAGAAGAAGGGAAAAACGACAACAAGACCGAAATTACCCTTACGGTGGATATGTCGGCAACGTCGGGGGTAAGCAAAACGAACGTAGGCATTATTCTTTACGCTACGGCAAACGATACTTCCGCAACGGTAGATTTTTCTTTTGCAAACGGCGGAAAGACCACGGAAGGCGCGTCGATAGGCACGCTGGACGGCAAGCAATATTTCCGTGCGACAGCCGAAGGAACTTACACGGTTAAGGCAGTTGCGCAGAAAGGCGATAAAACCGCTTCCGACACCAAGGAAATAACGGTAAGCGACGATACCGTATTTTCGAGTATATATGCCAACAAATATTCGCCTGATACGAAGCATCCCGTTCCTTCCGTTTTAGCGCATACGGTAGTAGGGCAGGGCGAATATTATTACGACAATAACGGAAGCGCGGAAAACGCAATCTGTTTTCAGGACTTATGGAAGGAAAACGGCGAAAATCCATACGAAGGCAATTTCGAACTTAACTTTGCGTTAAAACTTCTTCCGCAAACGGATAATAACGCGTTAAGCACGATATTCTTCGATTTCTATTCGGGTGACAACCGTTTGGGCGACGGAGAGATAGACTTAATGAAAATTACCCGCGGCGGAACGGTTACGATAGCGACGACGACGCTTACGGGCACGCTTAACCTTAATGCGAAAACGTATATTAAATTACAAAGACTCGTTGCTACCGACGGCAGTTATGCAACGACCTATAATCTTTACACTTCTACGGACGGCGTTAACTACACTCTGTTCGGTTCGACTGTGGTTGCCGCAAGGGACGGAAATTACGACTGTTGGGGAATAACAGGCTTCGGAATATTCTCGCAAACCCCGATGATGATAGGCACTTATTCGGTAGGTATTCCTAACGCGTAAGGAAAAAAAAGAATAGTTTTACGGCGAAACGGAAATTTGTTTTAAGATTTAAAAACGGATACGTTTCGCCTATAAGCATATAAAGCCTTAAATAAAAAGGCGAGAAGGAGAAAAAATGGAAAAGAAAAAGTATGAAACGATTGAAATTAACATTCAATGGCTAAATAACGGGCAGAAATCCGACGACGTTTTGCTTTCGAGCGGCGACCTATCGGATTTCGACGGGGACGTTACCGAACCTTGGATTTGGGACGATATCGTCTTTTAAAAAAATGATAAGTAGGAGATAGTTAAATGGTTAAAACTTGGAAAATGATGTTATGTTTGGCGGTTGCCGCCGCAACGTGTTTCGTTTGCGGAATAGTTTCCGTCATACGTCCGAGAACTACGATGGCTTACGACTATACCGACGTAACGGGAACAGATAACGCCATAGTAAGTGATTTTAAAATGATTAACGGCGCGTCGGTAAGATTCGTTGAGCCTGCGGGAATTCGCTTTCAGAGTGAAATGCCGATAACGGAATACGATAATCTTATAGAAGAATACGATAACGTTGAAATAGCGACGTTGCTTATTCCGACTCGCATTTTAGGCGATAATGAACTCACCGTCGATACGGCAAATACGCTTAAAATATCCTTTACGAAGAAGTTTGTTGAAGACGGTAAGGTTGTCTTTAAGGGTGTTCTTACTAATATTCCTTCGACGGCGTACACTAAGGAATTGACGGCGGTTTCTTACGTTAAGGCGGATAAAACGGATGCCGGCACAACGACGACGTATATTCAGTACGCGTCCTTCAATAACGGAGGGAAAGCAAGCGTTTCGCGTAGTATAGCCAACGTTTCAGAAATCGCGCTTGCAGACGATAAATTCGTTAAAACGGAAGATATGTATCTTTTCTTAACGGACATGGCTTTCTCTAACGCGACAATCGCAGGCAATATTAGTGCTACGGCGGATTCGACCAAAACCAACGTTGCGGTTGAACTTAAAACGTCTTACACGAAGGACGGGAACGCGTTAGGCGATAACGTTATTTCCTATACCTATACTTCGGAGGAAAACGGAAATATCGTTACGGACGCGGACGGAAAGCAATATTTCTATTCTGCTGTCCCAGACTCTTATACGGTTACTTCCACCGCGAAAATCAAAAAGGACGGCGAACTTAAAAATATCAGTGCGCAAAAAACGATAAGCGTTTCGGCAACGGCGGCACAAAACGCGTTAGGTAACGGCGCTTGGATTTACTCCGACGGCAATTACGAAACCGATTTGTTCGTTAAGTTCTTAACGGACGACGATACCGCTACACCGTACACACTTTCTTATATAGTTAACGGCACGGCACTCGATATTATGACGATTAACCGCGACGGGGAAGATTATAATTACGGAACGATAAGTCTTTTACATACTTCGGGTATGGAAAACGGCGGAAGATACGCCGAAAGGGGTGCGAAACTCGATTTTTCGAAGGGCGTTTATATTAAACTTATTAAATACGGCACGTCTGATAACCAAGCGGTAATTTCTCTTTACACTTCGCAGGACGGCGAAACGTATAAGATTTACGCTTCCGCGTTTTATGGCTCGACCGATTCGTTCACGAGTTCGTATATTTACGTTTATAACTCTATGTTCCAGACGATAAAACTCACGGCGTCCGCACCGGTATTCGTTTCGGGCTTTACCGCTACGACTACCCCGACGGAAACGAAGAACACGACTTTACCTGAATTTGAAGTTTTGGAAGTTTCGCTTACCGCGTCGCCTGACGAAATAAGGGTAGGAGAGAATAGTACGCTTACCCCTTCGGTAACCTTCGACGGAGACGTAATAGCGGACGGCTATGAAATAGAATACGAAATAACGTCTGACAACGAAGAAGACGCTTCAATCGAAAACGGAGTGTTCACTTCCGACGTTGCGGGCGAATACACGGTAAGAATAAGCGTAACCTATGCGGAAAAAACCGAAACGGCGACCGCAACCGTTACCGTTCTCGATAACGAACTTTCGGCAACGCTTAACTTTACCGATACCATAGTAGAAACGGAAGAAGAAACGACTGCCGTTCTCTCGGTAGTATATAACGACGAAGACGTGGCTACGGGATACACCGTTTCTTACTCGGTAGTTTCTGATAATTCCGAAAACGCAACGATAACGAACGCGGGCGTGTTCAGCGCAACCGCAAACGGTGTCTACACCGTTCGTGCCACGGTATCTTACGGCGGGTTAGAGTGCTACGCAGAAAAGAATATTACCGTTGCCAACGCTGTCGACGTTGAAATAGATTTAAGCGACACGACTTCGGTTGCAAGAACGAACGTAGGCGTATTCCTTTACGCAGACGTTTCGGTTGACGGAGTTGCTACCGACGAATACGACGTAGTATTTACTGCGGACGGCGGAACGGTCGCGACTTACGATGGAAAATATTATTTCTATGCGACGAGTGCCGGCGAATACGAAATCACCGCGACGGTAACTATCGACGACGTTGATTACGAAGAAACGACTACGATAACGGTAAGCGGTTCGACCGCGTACGCGAGCATCTACTCGTGCGATTTCAACGCCGATTACAGAGATTCTAACGGAACGATAGACTCTAACGTAATTATCGGCAAAGACGGATATTATTACGGCGCGAGAAACAACGCCGTTGACAACGCGCTGTTCTTTAACGGCGGATATTCGGTAGACGATACTTACGCAATCGAATTATATATCGAATATATAGGTACGGTATCTTCCGATAAGACGATATTCTTCACAATGTGGGCTTCGAGCACCTGTATGGGAGACGGCATCACGTTGGTAAGGGCAAGCGGAACGACTAACGCTTCTCTTACGATTGCGGGCGCAGCACAGAGCGGAACTAAAAACTTCGGCGACGGTGCGTGGTTGAGAATAGTAAGCACTACCGAAAACGCAACGCATAAGTTCAAAGTTTACGTATCCGAAGATAAATCGACGTGGACGCTTTGGGCAAGTGCTAACGCAACGGGCAATTACGCATTAGACTTTACGGGTCTTTGCTTATATTCACAGACGCCTGTAATGGTAGCGGATTTCACGGTTTACGAAGACGCTTCTATGGTAATTGATATGACCGACACCGACGGTTCGGCTTACGTTGACGAAACGGTTGAACTTGCTTCCGTAGTAACCTTTGCGGGCGACGAACTCGACGGCGTTGACGTAGTTTACTCGGTAATATCGGGCAACGGTTCTATCGAAAACGGAATACTTTCCGCAAACGATACGGGCGATATAACGGTAAGCGCAACGGCAACGTACAACGGCTTTACCGCAACTACCACTAAAACGATAACCTTTAACACGGCGCTTACGGCAACGTTTACGGCAAGCAGTAACAGTGTAGAAGTTGGCGATGACGTTACGTTGACTCTCTCGGTAAACTATCACGGAGATGCGATAGCAAACGGCTATACCGTTGAATACGTTATCAGCCCGAACGAAGGCGCTTCGGTATCGAACGGGGTGTTCACCGCAACTGTGGAAGGCACTTACACGGTAACCGCAACGATAACGCACACGGCTTCGGAAATAGAATTAATTAAACAGGTAGTTATTTCTGTGGGCAGCGCAGAACCCGTTATCGCGGGCGAGATAAGCGTTTCGGCAAATTCGACTACGCTTAATATCGGCGACGCAACGTATATTTCTTCGTCGGTAACCTTCACGATAGACGGCGTTGATTCAAACAATTACACCGTTGAATATTCTGCGACGGGCGGAATACTCGGAAATAACGGCACGGGAGAATACTTCTATGCGACGGCGGCTAATACTTACACTATAACCGCAACGCTTAAATATAACGACGACGTAATAGATACCGATACCGTAACTATCACCGTAAACTCTAACAACCGCTCCGAAAGCGGTAATAGCGGCAGCGCAACCGATATGCAGGCACTTCAAAAAACGAGTATCGGCGGAACGGGCAACTATGAATTACGTTTATACTTCCAGTTCTTAACGCAAAACGATTCGGCGAATAAAACCATATTCTTTACGAGATATTCGTCGGGTATGAGCGGTACGGACGATATTATGAAGATTTACAGAAAATCGGGCGGAAATACGGGTACGATTTGGTTCGCAACGGCAAACGGAACGAGAACGTATTATAACGCCGACGGAACGACCCGTTCGGCAGGTTCGGACGATGCGGGAAGAGAACTTGATTTCTCGAAAGGTATCCACGTTAAATACATAAGGTATTTAAGCGGAAGTACGGCGACTATGGTGGTTTACGTGTCCGAAGACGGCGGGCTTACTTACACGCCTTACGTTAAGTCGATTGCTTCGGCTTGGGGCTGGTGGGATACCGAATTTACGGGCTTCCACGTATGGACGCAAACTCACCTGTTACTCGGCGGATACAGTTTCAGTGCCAACACCACACCTTCCGAAACGATTCCTTCGTAAGGAACTGATAACAGAAATAACCGTTGCGGGGGATGACCCCGCAACGGATAATAAAAAGGAGAAGATATGAAAAAATTTAAAATTATCGCACTTATTCTTTCGCTTATCTTAGCAATCGGATTGTTCGGCGCTTGCGGAAAAAAGCAAGAGAATAATTCTAACGAAGACAAGGGCGGAGCAGAAGGCGGCGGAAACCAACAACAGACCTATACTTACGTAGATTTCGATACCGACGCGAACGTGAATATCACGTTAGACGGAATAAAAAACGAAACGGCATACGACGCGATTCCTGCGTTTACCTTCGGTATCCGTGCCGAAGCGAAAGCATATTTCGCGGCAAGTAAAGAAGGTATTTACGCCTTTTTCGAAGTGGACGACAAAAACCTTTATTGCAGCAACGAAGACGTTTACGTTGCCGACTGTATAGAGTTTTATCTCGACGCGGACAACACGAGCAGGGCAAACCCGAGAAAGACGAGCCGTCAGGTTCAGGTTTCCCCGAGAGGCGATTACGCAATATATAAAGGCGACGTAGAACAGACGTGGGTGCTTTTAGGAAGAAGTCTTAACGGCGTTAGCACGGGCGTTACGAGTAATAAAACGAACGGTTTTGCAGTCGCTACGACGTGCAACGGAACGGTTAGCCCCGTTGGAACTAACCCCGGCGTAAAGAACGACAACGGATATACCGCGGAAATCTTTTTGAGTTGGGCAAGTATGGAAGTGGACGTAAGAACGGTTGAATCCAACCAGTACGGCCCTTCGGGTGTCGTAGGCGTTGCGTTCGGTCATACCGATATCATAAATTACGACGACGTATCAAACAACCGCAAGAGTTATATGAACGACGTTGCGAATACTTCGCCGCTTAAATATCACAAATTAAAACTCGTAGGCGACTATAAAGGCGTTTCCGTTCCTACGGTTGCAAGCGAAATTACCATAGACGGGAATATGAACGAAAGTCAATGGGCAAGCGCGACGGTAGTAGGTCCTACTTCCGTAACCGCGGATTCGGGCAGCGCGACGGTAAACGCAAGGGCGTTTTTCGGAAACAACGGATTATACGTCGGCGTTGAAGTAACGGGCGATACCAAACTCGAAGCGTGGATTTCGACGATAGGCGACGGCGTTTATAAAAACGACGGCTGCGAAATGCGTATTCACGTTATGGACGCAACGGGTCAACAGATACGTTCATTTAAACTGTTATACGACTTGTTCGGAATGTGCTGGCACGATTCCCCTGCGGGAACGCCGGGTGCGTGCGACGAACTTTACGCGGTAAGTTACAGCGGAACGATAAACAATAACGGCGATAGCGATTCGGGCTGGTGTATGGAACTCTTTATTCCTAACTACGAATTGCAGGCGGACGCTATGAACGACGGATATCTCGTTTCTTCGAGAACGTTAAGTTACGCGCAGATTATGGTAGGCGTTCAGAACTATTATATAACCGATTCTTCCGACAGTTCCAACCCTTACGCGCAAGCACCGGAAGTTGCTATTCCTGCCACGGCAACGTGGGACGGCGTTGCTACTTACGCAAGGGTAAGCAAATAACGGAGAGGTAGGTAAAAATGAAAAAAAGAACTTTATTTTCCGTATTCTTAACTTTCGTTATGTTCGTTACCGCAAGCATAAGTTTGTTTGCTTGCAGTTGCGGGGGTTCTAACAAAATCGTTTTGAAAGACCCTTCGGAAGACGAAAATAAAAGTATAAAAATAAGCCTTAACTGCGAAGGCGACGTAAGGGCTTCTTACGAGATACTTATCGAAGAATTCAACGCGGTTTACGACGCCAACGTAACCGCTTCCTTTACCAGCGATTCCGACGTTTACTGGCAACAGTTAGACAGCGCGATATCCGCAAAGAACGCACCGGACGTTTTCTATTGCGACCCGTCGAGCGTACGTCAGTTCGCAAACAAAAACGGCGCGTTGCCACTCGATACCTATCTTCAATACGAAATAGATATTTTAGACGGCAAAGTATCCGTAAACAACGATTATCCGCATATAGATTATCACGATATCTTATCGGAAAGTATCAAGTATTACACCTACAACCGCGAAACCTGTACTCTCGGAGACGGCACGATATACGCTATCCCGAAAGACGCTTCGGGTTACGCTATGGGCTACAATAAAAACGTTATAAATAAAGCGGTTCTTATGGGCAGATGGCCTGAAAACCTGTTGTTCCCGTGGCAGTATACCGATTCGGAAGGCGGGGTTTACGACGATTACGCTTCGGCAAAAGCGTCCGGTAAAACGGTTTCGCAGGTTTGCTACACGTGGCAACAGTTCGTTTCCGCTTGTCAGGCTTGCCAGTTTACGGAAGCAAGCACGGGCACGAAATATTACGGTACGGGGCTTCTCGACGAGTGGGCTATGCACTCTTGGATATGGACTGCCGGCGGCGACTATATCAGCGCAGACGGAACGACCATGACGATTAAAGACGAAAAGTTCGTTCAGGGTTTACAGGAATTCGTCGACTTACACTTAAAGTACGACGCTTGTCAGCCTTACGAAGACTCGCTTTCGAGTTCTCATTACGATAAGTGGAAAAACGGTCAGGTTGCCTTCTTCTCGGTAGGAAACTGGGATATCGGCGCGTACGACGCGATAGATTCGAGTATTCTCGATTACGACGTTATGCCTACCCCTAAAAAGGACGCCGACAGCGAGTGGTATACCTACCGCGGAACTCTCGGGTTTGCGGTAAACAAACTCACGCAGTCGCCTACGCTTGCAACGAGACTCGCTTTATGGCTTTCCGCAAGCGGGGAAGTAAGCAATGAAAGAATTAGATACTCTTCCGATTCCGACCTGACGGACGGAATAGCGAAGGGCGCTTATAACTGGCTTACCAAAATTAAGAAAGTTCAGTTACCGAATAAAACCGCCGACTTAAACACGTATTTGGCGGACGACACGCTTCGCCCGACAAACAAACAGGTTTATGCGGACATCGTTTTGGGAAGCAACGGAAAAGTTTATCCGAGTGCGAGAACGTATAACGACGAGTGGTGGGAAATATTCTACGGTTCTATCGGAAAAATCTGGGCGGGCGAAAACGCCGAACCTGAAATGACCGTCAGAGAATACGTAGAATATATAAACGACAGTTGTCAGGAAGCGTTGACAAAATCTATAAGGGCTGAACAGAAAGACTCTAAAAGATAAAATCGTTATGGCATTGCGGTGTTTTCCACAATGCCATAATTAAAGAATAGGTTAATTATGGAAACAGTTAAAATATCGAATAAAATAAAGAACTCGGGTTTAAGAAGGGAAGAAAACCTTTTCGGATATCTCTTCGTTTTGCCCGCGGTTATAGGAATATTGCTGTTTATCGCGTATCCGCTTTTCGTTTCGTTTATCGGAATGTTTCTGGATTGGAGTAAATACGACAACAGCGTATTTCAGGCACAATGGAACAACTTTGAAAACTTCAAACAGGTGTTCGGGTCTGCCTTCGGCAAATACTTCTGGCAAAGCCTATATAATACCGTATTCATTATGATAGGTATTCCTATAGGGTTGGTTCTGTCGTTAGTGTTTGCGATGCTTTTAAACAGAGAAATGAAAGGCGTGTATATCTACCGCGTGCTGTTTTACCTGCCCGTCGTCAGCAGTTTGGTTGCCGTTTGTATAATGTGGCAGAAATTACTCGCACCGGACGGGGTGTTAAACTCGCTTTTAGGTTTCTTCGGCATAAAAGGCCCTGCGTGGCTGGTAGAAGAAGCGACGGCGAAATGGTCGATTATTTTCCTTACCGTTTGGAAGGGATTAGGGTCGAGTATCCTTTTATATCTCGCGGGGCTTCAAGGTATATCGAAAAGTTATTACGAAGCGGCGGAAGTGGACGGTTCGGGCGCGTTCAACACCTTTATAAAAATCACCGTTCCGCTTTTGTATCCTACGACTTTCTATCTCGTCGTAACGGGCGTGATAGGCGGTATGCAGTGTTACGTCGAACCGCAGTTGTTATACGGCAGTTCCCGTTTGGATACGAAAACGGTGGTAGGGTACATATTCGGTAAGTTCGGCGACGATTATCTCGGCGAAGCAAGCGTTATTTCGTGGTTTCTTGCGATAATCATATTCACCATAACCGCAATCCAGTTTATCTATAACGGAAGGAGGGAAAAACGATGAGTGAAAACGTTTCTTCTAAAACGGCAAACGCAAACAAAACGGGCAACGCAAAACAGATAAAAACTTTAAAAGACGTTTTAACGCACGCCGTTCTTATCCTTGCAAGCGTAGTTATGATTTATCCGCTTATCTGGATGATAAGTTCTTCCCTTAAAATTTCCAACTTCGACGTAACGGGCGAAGGGGTTTATCTTTTCCACCAGTTAAAGTGGTCTAACTACTCGGAAATATTTACTTACATAACTAATCCGGGGCTTATGGACGGGCTTGTCAACTCGATTATCGTTGCAGTTCCTTCCCTTATAGTCGGAAGTTATATCTCGGCTATCGCCGCGTACGCTTTCGCAAAAATAAACTTTAAATTCAAAAACGCGATATTTATGCTTTTACTCGCGGTGTTGATGATTCCGTTCCCCGTAATCATGATTCCGCAATACACTATGTTCACGAAGTTCGGCTGGTACAACACCCTTTTGCCGTTGATAATCCCTAAACTGTTCGGGAATATAATGATGATTTTCTTTATAAGGCAATTTTTATCGGGTATCCCTAACGAACTCGTTGAAGCGGCAAGAGTAGAAGGGGCTAATCATTTCGTAATATTCAACACGATAATACTGCAACTGATTTTCCCCGCGCTTTTCGCACAGATGATTCTTTGGTTTATGGGAATATGGAACGACTATCTTGCGCCGCAAATCTTCTGCGGTTCGGCACAGACTCTGCCCGTAGTTATATCGCAATTCATGAGTCCGTATTCGACCTACTCGAAAACGCAACTCAATATGGCGGCAAGCGTTTTTGCTATGATGCCGGTTATAATTTTGTTTATTATTTTCCAAAGGGAAATAGTCAACTCGGTAGCCTTCTCCGGTATGAAGGAATAATTTTTGGAGATTACGTTTATGAAAAATACGAAAATATTAGCAATCAAACATTTGGATATCGGAGATATTTCCCCCGATATGTTCAGTTCTTTTATAGAACATTTAGGAAGGGCGGTTTACGAAGGCATTTACGAACCTACTCATAAAACGGCGGACGAAAACGGATTCCGTCAGGACGTAATAGACCTTATTAAGGAACTTAACGTCAAAAAGGTAAGATACCCCGGCGGTAATTATCTTTCGGGCTACCGTTGGGAAGACGGTATAGGGCCGAAGGAAAACAGAAAACGCCGTTTCGATATGGCGTGGTCCACCGTGGATACCAACGAATTCGGAACGGACGAGTTTATGAAATGGTGCGATAAATCGGGGTGCGAACCGTTAATGGCGGTCAATCTCGGCACGGGAACACCGCAGGACGGCGCAAATCTCGCGGAATACTGCAACTTTAAGGAAGGAACTTACTATTCCGATTTAAGAAAACAGAACGGACGTAAAGAACCGTATAAGGTTGAAAGTTGGTGTTTGGGAAACGAAATGGACGGCGTTTGGCAAATCTGCCACTTAAACGCCGAAGACTATTCGAAAAAAGCGCTTGAAACGGCGAAGATGATAAGGTGGATAGACCCTAAAACCAAACTCGTCGTTTGCGGAAGCGCAAGCGTTAATCAGCCGACTTTCCCCGAGTGGGATAAAACCGTTTGCGAAAATCTTTACGATTTTGCCGACTTCTTGTCCGTTCATCAATACTACTGGTGGGAAGGTAACGACGACGACTTTTATGCAAGTTACGTTCAGATGGACGAGTATATAAAAACGATAAAAGGGGTTTTAACTTTCGTTAAGGCAAAACTCCGTTCCAAAAAGGATATGTATATAAGTTTCGACGAGTGGAACGTTTGGTATCAGAACGCGGACAACACGCCTGACAGGCTTATTGCCCCGCATATTCTCGAAGACGTCTATACCATGCAGGACGCACTCGTTTTCGGCGGACTTATGAATACCTTGCTTAACAACTGCGACGTCGTTAAAATGGCGTGTCTTGCGCAACTCGTCAACGTTATCGCGCCGATAATGACGCAGGCGGACGGACCTGCCATAAGGCAGACTATTTTCTATCCGTTTAAGTACGTTTCCAACAACGCGAAAGGAAAAACTTTGCGCACCGTAAACACTTGCGACAAGTTCGACAGTAAATACGGCAAAGCCGATTACGTTTCGAGCGCTATTACTTACGACGATAAGGAAATATGTGTTTTCCTTGTAAACTACGCAGCCGAAGAAAACGAAATAAATATAAATCTCAACCTGTTTAAGGATATAAAGGTCAAAGAAACCGTTTCGTTATTCAGCGACGACCTGAAAAAACAGAACACCTTTAAAAACCCGTTTGCGGTTGTTCCGACAGAACTGAAAGGCGTTAAAACCGAGAAGGATTCGGTTATAGCGAAATTGCCGCCTTTCTCGTGGAATATGATAAAACTTTCTCACGACGGAGAATAAAATGAAAAAAACGGTAAAAATATTTTGTTTAATATTAAGCGTATTTTTGTTTTCACTTTGTTTTGCCTGCGGTAGTCAACAACCAGACGACGGGGGCGGGGAAGACGTTATAGAAGACGTAAAAGAACTCGACGAAGCGCAAAACTACAAAAATACGACGACGCAACTTCAACCTTCGGGCAGCAGCCACGACCCCGCGATTATAAAAGACGGCGACACTTATTATCTTTTCGGCACTAATTCCGTCACCAAATCGACGTCGAAAGACCTTATCCGTTGGACGGACGAAGGGCAGGTCTTTTCTTACGACGCCGCTTACGCAAGCGGTGGCACTTATCAGGAAAGGAAAAACGCGCAGGGCGTGGTTATATCCTGCGCGAAAGAAATGGTCGATTACGTTATGCAGTATTACGGCGCTTCGCCGCAGTATAACCAGACTTCCGGCTACTGGGCGCCCGATATAATAAAATACGGTAACGAATACAGGCTTTATTTCTGTATGTCGTTATTCGGCAAAAAACAGAGTGCAATAGGGTTCGCCACGTCAACGACGGGTATAAACGGCACTTTCGTTTATCAGGGAATAGTATTAAAAAGCAAAGCGAGCGACCCCGTAAGTATGCCGAACGCTATCGACCCTAACGTTATCGTCGATAAAACGGGAAAAATGTGGATGGCTTACGGTTCGTTTTTCGGCGGGATATATATCATAGAGTTAGACCCTGCCACGGGCTTCGTTAAATCGGGTTCGGGATACGTAAAAAGCGTGGACGTTTCGGTCAACGCAGGCACGAAAATATGCGCGGGCAATAACGAAGGCCCGTATATAATCTATAACCCTACGACCGATTATTACTACCTTTTCGTTTCTTACGGCAATCTTGAAAAGAATTACAACGTAAGGGTAGGAAGAAGTAGAGAAATAACCGGACCTTATACCTTCGGGCTTAACGACGGACAACAGATGCAAAAATCGGGCAGCGGAGACGATAAACTCGGGAACAAGGTAATCGGCGGATACAATTTCGGAATAGAAGACACGTCGTCGAGAATGGCGCCGGGACATTGTTCCGTTCTCTACGATAACGGCAGTTATTATATGGTCAACCACGTAAGAAGGGCGGGAACGAACTATCATTACGTTCAGGTGCATAAACTGTTCTTTAACGAGAACGGTTGGCCTTGCGTTTTAACCAACACTTACGCGGGCGAAGTAAAACAGAATATAGGCACGGCTGACCTTTACGGCGCGTGGAAATATATAACCTATCTGAAAAACGACAATATTATGACGGGTGCTAACGGCAACACCGTGTACGCGCTTTCTATGAACGTTCAGTCGGATAAGAAGATAAGCGGAGATTTAACGGGCAGTATTCAGGCTTATACGGGCGGAATAGTCCATATAACCGTAACGAAAAACGGCTTCGGCGACAGCGAAGACCCGTATCTCGGCACTTATTACGGGTTCGTCGTTTCGGGATACGATTACGACAACCAGAAATCCACGCTGTTTATATCGGCGGTCAACGAATACGGCTACACTTTGGTTGCGGAAAAAACCTTTTAACGGCCGTTTACTATAACTGTTTTTTGTTTTCCGAAAAATTATTTACGGGAAATGTTTTGAGCAAAACTTTTCGGAGGAAAAAATGAAAAAATTCATAAAGATTTTATGCATCGTTCTGTGTTTAACGATTTTCGTTAATATTGCGGGTTGCGAGTTTTCTTTTATGGCAAAAGAAAACGTGAAAAGCGACGGCGCGGTCGAAACCGTCGATAACGGGAAAGACAAAACGGAACGTGAAGATGATAAAGGGGAAGAAGAACCGACTATGAAGACTTTAACGGAACTTGACGAGTATCAGAATTATACGGCGACCTACACGGCTTTAACACCTTCGGGCAGTTGTCACGACCCCGCTGTTTTTAAAGACGGCAACGTATACTATCTTTTCGGCACTAATTCCACGACCAAGTTTTCTTCTACAAACCTTATAAACTGGCAATTCGAAGGTCAGGTCTTTAACAACCTCGCTTCCGATATGCAAAACCACGTAATCGGCGGTTCGGGATACTGGGCGCCCGATATAATTAAATACGGCAACCAATACAGGCTTTACTATTGCCTTTC
This sequence comes from Clostridia bacterium, assembly GCA_017445995.1. GTDB lineage: Bacteria > Bacillota > Clostridia > Christensenellales > Borkfalkiaceae > UBA1259. The sequence continues at coordinate 122,218 of JAFSRT010000019.1, read as the reverse complement.
GGCATTCGGCACGCAACAGAGTGCGATAGGGTTTGCAACGGCTAACAACGTCAACGGCCCTTACACGCATCAGGGTATCGTGATAAAGAGTAAGGATTCCGACCCTAACTCTTTACCAAACGCGATAGACCCTAACGTCGTAACGGATAAAGACGGCAAAATGTGGCTATGTTACGGTTCGTTTTTCGGCGGAATATACATTATAGAGTTAGACCCCGCTACGGGTTTCGTTAAGTCGGGTTCGGGCTACGAAAAAAACGTGGACGTTTCGGTCAACGCAGGCACGAAGATATGCGCGGGCAATATGTCTGTCGGGCCGGAAGGTCCGTATATAATATACAATCCCAATACCGGGTATTACTACCTGTTCGTTTCTTACGGCAATCTGTTTTCCGATTATAACGTAAGGGTAGGCAGAAGTAAAAACATTACCGGACCTTATACTTACGGCAGTAACGACGGAATAGAAATGCAAAATCAGGGCGGTGCTGAAAACAACCACGGAAACAAGGTTATCGGCGGATACGACTTTAATCTCGGCGGTGTTTCGAGAATGGCGCCGGGGCATTGTTCCGTTCTCTACGATAACGGCAGTTATTATATGGTCAACCACGTAAGAAACACGGGCAATTCCTTTGATCATTACGTTCAGGTTCATAAAATACTTTTTAACGAAAAGGGTTGGCCGTGCGTTTTGCCTAACACGTATGCGGGCGAAAAGGTACAAAATATCGGAACGGCTAATCTCGTCGGCAAGTGGAAGGCTATAACTTTTATAAAGAACAATAACAATACCATAGTTGCCGAAGAAATAACCGTTTCGGAAAACAAAAGCGTTTCGGGTGCGATTACGGGCAGTATTCAGGCTTACGAAAAAGGCGCAATAAGATTGACCGTAACTTCTAACTCGTGCGGAGACGAAGAGTTGTATCAGGGTATATTCTCGGGTTTCGTTATATCCGGTTACGATTACGATTTAAGAAAATCCACGCTGTTTATATCGGCGGTCAACGAATACGGCTACTCGATAGTGGCGGAGAAGGTTTAAAATGAAAAAAGTTTTAGGAATTGAATTCGGTTCAACGCGAATAAAAGCGGTGTTAATCGACGAAAAAGGCAAAGTTCTCGCAAACGGCGGTTTCGGGTGGGAAAACTCGTATATTGACGGCATATTTACTTACGGCTTAGAAGAGATTATTACGGGGCTTCAAACCGCTTATTCGGAACTTAAACGCGATTATAAAGAAAAATATAATGAAATCATTACCGAACTCGACGCGATAGGTATTTCGGGTATGATGCACGGGTTTATGGCTTTCGATAAAGACTGGAATTTGTTGTCGCCATTTAAAACGTGGCGCAATACCGACACCAAAGAAGCGTCCGACAAACTTTATAAAACGCTGAACTTTAATATTCCGTTGCGTTGGAGTATATCTCACCTTTATCAGGCGATTTTAGATAAAAAACCGTATCTTGATAAATTGCAATACGTTTCGACCTTGGCGGTTTACGTTCATAAATTGCTTACGGGCGAATTCGTGGCGGGCGTCGGCGAAGCGTCGGGTATGTTCCCGATTGACCCGCAAACTAAAAATTACGACGAAAAAATGCTTAAAAAAGCCAACGGACTGTTAAAACTCAAAAAGAGAAAAATCGAAGATTATTTTCCGAAAGTGCTTTTAGCGGGCGAGTGCGCCGGCAAACTTACCGCATTCGGCGCGAAACTTCTCGATAAGGAAGGCGACTTGCTTGCGGGTGCGCTATTCTGTCCGCCGGAAGGGGACGCGGGCACGGGTATGGTCGCAACGGACGCGGTCGCAAAAAAAACGGGCAATATTTCCGTCGGAACGTCCTGCTTTTCTATGGTGGTGTTAGAAAAACCGCTTAAAAAAGCGTATAAGGAAATAGACGTAGTAACCACCCCTTGCGGAGACGAAGTGGCTATGGTGCATTGTAATAACTGTACTTCGGAAATCAACGCGTGGGCAAAGATTTTTAAGGAAATAAGCGGTATAGAAGATATCCACACGAAAATGTTTACCGAAGCCGAAAAGGGCGGGTTCGATTGCGGCGGCGTTTGCAGTTGCAATTATCTTTCGGGCGAACCGCTGACGGGTCTTGATAGCGGTATGCCGATAGTTATAAGAACGCCCGATTCCGAGTTCGGTTTTTCTAACCTTTGCAGAAGTCTCGTTTACTCGGCGATAGCAACCTTAAAACTCGGTATGGATATACTCACCGTAAACGAAGGCGTTCTTATAGACAGAATAACGGGGCACGGCGGGTTTTTCAAAACGGAAGGCGTCGGCGGAAAGATATTAGCGTCGGCGATAAACACCCCGATAAGCGTTGCCGAAACGGCAGGCGAAGGCGGTGCGTGGGGTATGGCGGTTTTGGCGCTTTACGCAACGGATAACAGCGCCCCGCTTTCCGAATTCTTAAAAACCGTGTTTAACGGCGTAAAAGTAAAAACGTACGACGTTGTCGAAGAAATCAAAAACGGCTTTAACGAATATATGAAGAACTTCGAAGTAGTTTTAAAAGCGGAAAAAAGCGCGACGGAATTTAAAAGGAGACAGTATGCTTGAAGAATTGAAAAAAAGAGTATTAAAGGAAAATCTTGAACTCGTTAAAAACGGGCTCGTAGTTTTAACGTGGGGGAACGTCAGCGGTATCGACAGAGAAAAAAATCTCGTCGTTATAAAACCGAGCGGCGTTTCTTACGACGATATGAAGGCGGAAGATATGGTCGTCGTCGATTTAGACGGCAACGTGGTCGAAGGCAAATATAAACCTTCGAGCGATACGCCTACGCATATTTACCTTTATAAACAGTTCAAAGACATAGGCGGGGTCGTTCACACTCACTCGACGAACGCCGTCGCTTTTGCGCAGGCAGGCAGAGATATCGTTGCATACGGCACTACGCACGCCGATAACTTTTACGGAGACGTTCCGTGTTCACGACAACTCTTAAAAGAAGAGATAGAGAACGGATACGAACTCAATACGGGCAAGGTAATAGCGGAAACTTTCGTCGGCAAAGACCATAACGCTATTCCTGCGGTAATCGTTAAAAATCACGGTCCGTTTTCTTGGGGCAAATCCCCCGAAGACGCCGTTCACAACGCGATAGTTCTGGAAGAAGTGGCAAAAATGGCGTTAAAAACCGAACTCTTGAACAAAAAAGTAAAGCGTATCGATAAATACCTGCTTGATAAACACTATAACCGCAAGCACGGCAAAAACGCCTATTACGGCCAAAATAAATAATGTAGAGTTAATATTTATCAATAATCAATCTATCCGTCTTATTATTTACGTCGGATAGATTTTTTTAGTTTATGAAGAAATTTATAAACGTTTTTAGTTTTATGAAATAAAATAACAATTTATAGTAATTATTTAATTATTAAAAAACTTTATATAAAAATAACCGCCCCGTTGCAATAAAAATGCGACGGGGCGGTTATTTTATTAGTTATTCACAGTTATTTAGCCGTAAAATACGATTACTTTTCATCTTATCGACCAAAATACAATCATCGGGTCACAAGCGTAATAAAATAAAAAGCCGAACAATATTTTTGCCGACACATATAGCAAAAATACATTTTTAACGACTGATACAAAAAAACGGGTTGAACCTGAACGGTCTCAACCCGTTTTTTGTTTTATGCTAAATAGTTTTTATTATAAAAAAGTTTTAACATTTTTATTTTAAAAGTTGATTTTCAGAGTGAACAATGATATAATATATTTACTTAAATTAAAAGGGGAGTTTGCAAATGAAAAATTATAACTTAAAGAACAGAATAGTTGTGGCAACGCCGATTTTGTGTACTTTTATTTTTCTGCTTTTGGGGTTTTTATGGGGCAAGTGGCATCCTGCCTGGATGGTGTTTTTGCTTATACCTTTAATGCCGTATCTCGTCGGAAAAAAGAAACTTCGCTTTTCCGTTCCGCTCTTTATCACGATAGTTTATCTTATCTTGGGGCTTGGGTGGAATTTATGGCATCCCGCTTGGATAATTTTTCTTTTAATTCCCGTTTTTGAAATATTTTTAAGTAAAGACGGTTTTGAACAAGATAAAAAAGAAGAAACAGATAAATAACTTTGCAAATGTATTATCTTAATCGTTCTTATTCCGTTAAATAATGTGTAAATCCCATATAATTTATACTTTTACTTTTTTCGATTGAAATAATTTTAAAAAACAATTAAAAACGCTTGCTTATTTTATCGTTTTCGTATTAAAATAAGTGTGCTAAGGGGATGTGGCTCAGTTGGTAGAGCGATGCGTTCGCAACGCATAGGCCGAGGGTTCGAGTCCCTTCATCTCCACCAAAAAACCACCTTACACTTTTGTGTAGGGTGGTTTTTTCGATGTAGTTATGGGGACTCGAATAGGGAGACGCGTAGCGCTTTGCGACAGCAAAGTTGACAGTCCAGTGGACTGTCAATCGGAGAAGGGCGCACAGGCGCCGAGTCCCTTCATCTCCACCAAAAAACCACCTTACACTTCTGTGTAGGGTGGTTTTTTTTGTAGTGTAAGGGACTCGAATTAGGAGTCAGCCGTTTACGGCGTGCTTTAAAAAAATCTCAGAAAAAAATTAAAACCCTTGACAATAACAATACTATGTGATACGATGTATTATGTAATCGGAGGTATTGAGTGGATACGCAGTTAAGAAAAGGGATATTAGACGTATGCGTGCTTATGGCGATAAAGAACGAAGATTCTTACGGGTATAAAATAATAAAAGATTTAAGCGACGTTATTAAAATATCCGAATCTACGTTATACACTATTTTAAAACGGCTTGAAGAAGGGGAGATGCTTATCGTACGTTCGACGGAATATGAAGGGCGGATACGAAAATATTACCATATAACGCAAGTCGGAATACAAAGGATAGAAGAGTTTAAGAAAGAGTGGGGAGAGATTAAAAAAGTGTATGCGTTTATAACGGGGGACAAATAAGATGGGAAAGCAGGAGTTTATTAAAGAGTTAAAAGGTCGGTTAAAGGGCATTTCCGATAAAGATTTAAATGAAAGAATAAGTTTTTATAGCGAAATGATAGACGACTTAATGGAAAACGGTAAAACCGAAGAAGAAGCGGTAAGCGAACTTGGCAGTATCGACGAAATAGTAAAGCAAGTTATAAGCGAAACGCCTTTATTAAGCGTAGTAAAAGAGAAAATCAGACCCAAAAAGACAATGTCGACGGCAGAGAAAATACTAATCGTCCTTGGCTTTCCCGTGTGGTTTCCGCTTTTAATAACCGTTCTTGCGTTGGCGTTTACCTTTTACGTTCTCTTATGGGTAGGCGTAATCGTAGTATATTCTGTAGAAATATCGTTTATCGGCGTGGCGTTTGCCGGAGTTGTTGGCTTTTTTGCTTATCTTTTCGGCGGAGAACTGAACTTAATCAGTATAGGCGCGGGACTAATAGGGCTTGGGCTTTCCGTACCGTTCTATTACGTATGCGCATATCTGACGAAAGGGACGTTAAAAGTTTCAAGGTCGATTGCGTTAAAAATAAAAACTCGGTTTATGGGGAAGAAATAGTATGAAAAAGATTATAATCATTATTTTTGTAGCGATTGCCGTGACAGGCGGAATACTTTTTACCGTGGGTATTGTAAAAAACAAGCAAAGCACGGTAGTCAATGCTTACGAATTGACCGAAGAATACAAAAATATCACTATCGACGTGGCGACGACGGACGTTTATTTTAAGGTTTCGGAAGACGGTAAAACTAAAATGGTAGCAGAAGAAGCGGAAAATGAGAAACATACTGTACAAATTATTGACGGCGTTTTAACGATAACCCGAGAAGACAATAAAAAATGGTATGAAAAGATGTTCGATTTCGGTTCGGGCGCTAAACTTACCTTGTATTTGCCGAACGCTAATGATTTTGCCGACCTTAATATTAAGGTGTCGACGGGCAACGTGGCGGTAGAAAAGGGCTTTATATTCGATAATATAGTTTTGGATGGGTCAACGGGCAATACCGATATAAAAGCCGTCGTAAAAGGCAATATCGGCGCAACCGCATCGACGGGAGATATATCGATTTCGGAAACGACTTGTAAAACCGCAACGATAAAGGTTTCAACCGGAAAGGTTTTTTTAAGTTCCGTCTCAATAGATGAAGACTTGGCAATAAGCAGTTCGACGGGCAATATAACCCTTAACGAACTGACGTGTATAAACCTTGCCCTTTCCGTATCGACGGGGAATATCAGCCTTACCGAAACGGTTGCAAGCGGAAAATTTACCGCAAGCGCTTCAACTGGCAATATAACTTTTAATAACTTCGACGCGGAAACTATAAAAATAACCGCATCGACGGGTAGTGTAAGGGGTTCAATTAAAACGGACAAGAACTTTTACTGTACGTCGGACACGGGTAGGGTAAGCGTGCCTAAAACCGACGGCGGGCTTTGTGATATAAAAGTATCGACGGGGGATATCGTTTTAGAGATATCGAAATAACGTCAATAATATACGGTATAAAAAAACAGTTCCGAATAAACGGAACTGTTTTTTTATTAACCCCACAGTGTTGCATTTAATAGTATAATTCACCTTTAACACAAAAAAGCCGACGGTCTTTTAACCGTCGTTTATGCGTGGTCGGAGTGACAAGATTTGAACTTGCGACCTCTTGGTCCCGAACCAAGCGCGCTACCAACTGCGCTACACCCCGAAATCTCACCTTGGTATTATAGCATTGATTTATATAAAAATCAATAAATATTAAGCACTTTTTTATCTTTTACGTTTTTTTATTTGAAAATCCCGTCCCGAGTATAAAAAACCCCTTAATTAAAGGCGTTTATGCCGTTTTAATACGGGTGCAAAAAAATATGCGCCCCGATTTTTGGGCGCACACTATAAACAATATTTTATATATAGGCTTTATCCTATATATTCTAACGTTGAATAACATTTCGGGCAGATGCGTTTGGTGTTTATCGCACAATCGGTGCAATAAATCGTTCCGCAGGTGGGGCAGGAAAGCATATTTCCGTTTTGTATTTCGTTGTTGCAGGTTTTACATTTACACATATTTTTACTCCTAATATTAAACAATTTCTATACGAACAGTATGCGTAAAATAGCAATAATTATTCAACGCGAAAATATTATAAAAAAATACCCGCTTAAAATTATATATAATTTTAAAAGATAACAAAAGTACTTGTAAAATCGGACGGAATATGTTATAATATGAATAGGCAGATTTTAAAGAAAAAAATAATATAAAAAGGTGTGTTATGGAAGAAGGAAAAAATGGAATAACAAACTACGGCGAATCGCAGATTCAGGTGTTAGAAGGATTAGACCCCGTTCGTAAAAGACCGGGTATGTATATCGGTTCGACGGACGTTAGGGGGCTTCACCATTTGGTACAGGAAATCGTCGATAACTCTATCGACGAAGCGCAAAACGGTTTTTGCGATACCATTTCCGTTATTATTAACGGCGACGGGTCTTGTACGGTTAAAGATAACGGCAGGGGAATACCGACGGGTATTCACCATACCGAAAAGATTTCCGCAGTTGAAGTCGTTTTAACAAAACTGCACGCGGGCGGAAAGTTCGGCGGCGGCGGATATTCGATTTCGGGCGGACTGCACGGTGTTGGTCTTTCGGTAGTAAACGCGTTGTCGACGTGGCTTAAAGTCGAAGTCTTCCAGAACGGCAACCGCTATGAACAGAACTATAAACGCGGTGTGCCTGTCGCACCGCTTGCAATAGTCGGGAAAGCGGACAGCACGGGGACTTGGGTTACCTTTATGCCCGACCCTGAAATATTTGAGACGACCGATTTTAATTATGATAATATAAAGTTCCGTTTGCGCGAACTTGCATACCTTAATAAAGGGCTTCGTATCATAATCGAAGATAAGCGCGAAGGCAGAGAACATAAAGACGAGTTTTATTACGAAGGCGGTATCGCGCACTTCGTTGAAGATTTAAGTAAAAATAAAGGCGCGTTGTTTGAAAAGCCTATTTATTTCGACGTTTTCTATGGTAAGACGGAAGTTGAAATCGCAATCCAGTACACCGATACCTATAACGAAACGGTTTATGCGTTTGCAAACAACATAAACACCGAAGAAGGCGGAACGCACCTTGAAGGGTTTAAGTCTTCGCTTACGAAACTTATAAACGATTTCGGAAAGAAACTCAATATCTTTAAGGGGGACGAAAAGGTTTCGCCCGAAGACGTAAGGGAAGGCATTATCGCCGTTATTTCGGTTAAACTCGAAGAACCGCAGTTCGAAGGTCAGACGAAGACGAAACTCGGCAATTCGGAAATGCGCGCTCACGTTACGAAGGCAATGAACGAATATTTCGGAACGTTTTTAGAAGAAAACCCCGATAAGACGAAAGAAATACTTATGAAATGCTTAACCGCGCAAAGGGCAAGGGAAGCGGCAAGGCTTGCAAGAGAGAACACGAGAAGGAAAGGCGCGTTAGAAAGCACAACCCTTCCCGGGAAACTTGCCGATTGTTCTGACAGAAACCCTGCGTTTTGCGAAATATTTATCGTCGAAGGCGATTCGGCAGGCGGCAGCGCGAAGCAAGGCAGAGACAGAAGGTTTCAGGCGATACTTCCGCTTCGCGGAAAGATAATCAACGTTGAAAAGGCGAGAATAAACAGAGTTTTAGAGAACGAAGAAATAAGGGCAATGATAACCGCGTTCGGCGGTGGCATGAAGGACGATTTCGACGTTTCTAAACTTCGCTACGACAGAATAATCTGTATGACCGACGCCGACGTCGACGGTAGCCACATAAGAATACTTTTATTAACTTTCTTTTTCAGGTTTATGCGTCCGCTTGTAGAACAAGGGCACGTATATATCGCACAACCACCGCTTTATAAGGCGTCTAAAAACAAAGTAGATAAATATTTATATTCCGATAAAGAACTCGCCGATTATTTGGCGGAAAACGGCAAATGCGACGTTCAAAGATATAAAGGTCTCGGCGAAATGGACCCTGAACAGTTATGGGAAACGACGATGAACCCTGAAACGAGAACGATGCTTCGCGTTTCTATGGACGACGCGATTGAAGCGAACGAAACGTTCGTTAAACTGATGGGGGACGATCCTGAACTTCGCCGTCAGTTTATCGAAGAAAACGCCAAGTTGGTTACCGACCTTGACGTATAAGCAATAGATAAGGAGAATTAAGTTATGAAAAAATTAGAAGCACCTGCAGAACTTACCGCAGAGTTTAAAGAAACGTTAGCGAAAACCAAACTCATTAACGTCGAAGTCAATAACGAAATAAAGAAATCTTTTATTGCTTACGCTATGGCGGTAAACGTATCGCGTGCGATACCTGACGTAAGGGACGGATTAAAGCCCGTTCACAGGCGTATCTTATACGCAATGCACGATATGGGATTAACTTGCGATAAAAGTTATAAAAAATGTGCTAAAATCGTCGGTGAAGTTTTAGGTAAGTATCACCCGCACGGCGACTTTTCCGTTTACGAAGCGCTTGTAAGAATGGCGCAAGACTTTTCCATTAACTTCCCGCTTGTAGACGGGCACGGGAACTTCGGGTCTGTGGACGGCGACCCTGCCGCTGCATACCGTTATACCGAAGCGCGTCTTTCAAAACTCGCGAACGAAATGTTAAGGGAAATAGATAAAGACACGGTAGACTTTTACCCTAACTTCGACGATACCGAAATGCAACCTGTCGTTTTGCCGTCGAGAATACCGAATATTTTAGTCAACGGTGCGGACGGCATAGCGGTTGGTATGGCGACGAATATTCCACCGCATAACCTTTGCGAGTGCTTAAACGCGTGTATCGCGATTATGGATAATCCGGATATTACCGTAGACGAACTTTTAGAATATATTCCGGCACCCGATTACCCGACGGGCGGTGTCCTTATGGGCAGGGGCGGAATTAAAGAAGCGTATAGGTCAGGTAAAGGCGGTTTCGTATTAAGGGCTAAAACGGAAATAGAAGAGTTCGGGAAAGACAGAGAAAGGATTGTCGTATCGGAACTTCCTTATCAGGTCAATAAATCGGAACTGATTAAGTCGATTGTAGAATTAGTAAAAGATAAGCGCGTCGAAGGTATTGCCGACGTAAAAGACGAGTCGGACAGGCACGGTTTAAGAATATCGATAGACTTAAAAAAAGACGCGAACGCGCAAGTAGTATTAAATACGTTATATAAACACACCAACTTACAGGTAAAAGACGGAATAACACTTCTCGTTTTATCGAACGGCGAACCGAAAGTTATGGGGTTAAAGCCGATTTTGGAAGAATACATTAAGCATCAGGAAGAAGTTATAACGAGAAGAACGAAATACGACTTACTTAAAGCGGAAGAAAGGGAACATATCGTAAAAGGTCTCGTAATCGCGCTTGCAAATATCGACGAAGTTATAGAGATAATCAAAAAATCCGCCGACAAGCAGAGTGCTATCGACGCGTTGATGAACACCTTTGAACTTTCCGATAAGCAGGCGAACGCAATTCTCGAAATGAAATTGCAACGTTTAACCGCTTTGGAAGTTGAAAAACTCAAACAGGAATTAGACGAACTCGAAAAGACGATTGCCGACTTAAAAGATATTTTGGCAAACGAGTGGCGTGTTAAGGCGATTATAAAAGCCGATATGGAAGAAATAAAGGCTAAATACCCGTCGCCGAGAAAAACCGAACTCTCTTACGAATACGGCGATATAGATTCTGCCGACCTTATTCCTGTCGAAGACGTCGTAATCAGTATGACCAACGCGGGCTACGTAAAACGTATTCCTGTAAGCGAATACAGAACGCAGAGAAGGGGCGGTGTCGGCGTTACCGCGCACAGACCGAAGGAAGAAGATTTCGTCAACAATATGTTCGTTACGAGTACGCACGACGACGTTCTGTTCTTTACCGATAAAGGCAAGGTTTACGCACTTAAAGGCTTTATGATACCTGAAGCGCAGAGAACAGCAAGGGGCAGGGCGATAATAAACCTTATTCAGATAGAACAGGGCGAAAACGTAAAGGCAATGATACCGCTTAAAGCGGGTACGGAAGGCTATATCGTTCTTGCAACGAGAAAGGGGCTTATTAAAAAGACTTCGCTTACCGAATTTGCAAACATCAGAAAAACGGGTAAAATCGCAATCAGTATCGTTGAAGGCGACGAACTCATTTCGGCAAACATAACTAACGGCGACGACGAAATTATAATGGCGTCCCACGAAGGTAAATGTATAAGGTTCTCCGAACACGACGTAAGGGCTATGGGCAGAGATACGCAGGGCGTTAAGAGTATGGACTTAAACGACGGTGACTATCTCGTTGATATGTCCGTAATAAAAGAAGGGCAGGAAGTTCTCACGATGACGGAAAACGGCTACGGCAAGCGTTCTTCGATAGACGATTACAGATTGCAAAGCAGAAGCGGAAAGGGCGTTAAAGCGGGCGTATTTAACGAAAAGACGGGTAAACTCGTTAATCTTAAACTTATATACGGCGATGAAGACGTTATGATTATCACTTCCGCGGGAACGATAATAAGAGTTTCGGCAAACGATATCAGCAAGATAGGCAGAGATACGCAGGGCGTTAGGGTAATGAGAATAGAAGATTCTATCGTTTCTAAAATCGCCATTGCACCGAAATCGGAAGAAGATGACGAAGGCGAAGAAACTGCTGTCGCCGAAGACACCGAAACGACTGAAAACACGTAAAAAATAAAAACTTAAAGACTAAAAGGACGGATACAAAATCCGCCCTTTTTTGTTTATAACCCGGATTATTGTTGATAACGATACATAATAACCCCGAATCGGTAGTATAAATAAAAAGAAAGAATAATATATTTTTTTGTAGAAAAACAGCAAAAATGTTGATAAAGTTGTTGATAAGTATATAGTTATCAACAATACGGGGGAAATATGTCAAGATTTAATAAAAAAAGGTTTACCGTTATTACCGCGCTGATTCTTACTGTTTTAACGGCGGTATTTTGTATCGGTGCAATAAACGGACAGGACGTTTCTTCGACACAGGCGGACAATAATATTAAAGTAGTGATAGACGCGGGGCACGGCGGGGTTGACAGCGGTGCAATCGGGAATAAACTTAAAATAAAGGAAAGCGATATCAATCTTAAAATAACCAAAAAGTTAGAAAAATATTTATTAAGCGGTGGGTTTATAGTCAGCCTTACCCGAAGTTCGTCCGCGGGGCTTTACGGCGTTGCGACTAAAAACCGCAAAAGAAAAGATATGGAAAAACGGAAAGAAATAATAAATAAAATAAAGCCCGATATGGTTATTTCTATTCACTTAAATAAATACACGTCGTCGAATAGGCACGGCGGGCAGGTATTTTATAAAAACAGCGACAAGTTAGGTAAGTCGCTTGCATGCAGTATTCAGTCTAACTTTAACGCGCTTTCGGGGAAAGGTTACACGGCTTTAACGGGCGACTACTATATATTAAACTGCACGGATATTCCGTCGGTTATATGCGAGTGCGGGTTTTTGTCTAACGAAGAAGAAGAAAGATTATTAGCAACGGACGAATATCAGGACAAAATTGCCTATTCGATTTTTAAGGGAATAATCGCGTATTTATACGAAGAAAGTTTTCGTTATTTATGAAAATAAATAAAAAATTGAATTAAAGCCGGCAATTTATTGTAATTTTAAGCAAAATATTGTATAATAAAAATAATAATCGGAAACGGTGTATTATTGTGTTTAAAATCGGAGATATAATCGATAAGGAAAAAGCGAATACTATAAGCCCCGTCGTTCTCGCGTTTATCGGGGACGCGGTGTATTCCCTTTTCATAAGGGAAAAACTCGTTTTTTCAAAAGATTATAAGACGGGGGAACTCAATAAACTTGCGACGAGTGAAGTAAAAGCCACTTCGCAAGCCGAATACGCGCGGAAGATTATGCCGTTTTTTACGGAAGAAGAAGTGCTTATCTATAAGCGTGGAAGGAACGCGAAAAAGTCCACCAAATCGAAAAGCGCAAGCGTTTCGGAGTACAATTCGTCGACGGGTTTTGAAGCCTTACTCGGCTACCTGTATATAATCGGCAATTACGAACGGCTTAACTATATCTTGAATAAAGGAAGAGAAGATGAAAGTTGAAGGCAGAAATTCCGTTTACGAACTACTGAAAACGGACAAAGAAATAGATAAAATATTAGTTCAGAAAGATTTAGGCGACGAAGCGAGTAAACGGCTTTTAAATATAATCCGTTCGCATAAAATAAAAGTTCAGGTAGTGGACAAGTACGTCATTGAAAAAGAAAGCGAAAGTAAGCGTAGCCAAGGCTTTATCGCATACGTTTCCGATTATAAATATTTCGAATTTGAAGATATAATTGATTGCGCGAAAGATAAAGACGGGTTTATCGTGATTTTAAGCGAGATAACCGACCCACATAATCTCGGTAGCATAATAAGGGTATGCGAGTGTGCGGGGGTGGACGGGCTTATTATCGGTAAAGACAGGTGCGCGTCCGTTTCCGACGCGGTTATGAGAATATCGGAAGGCGCGTTAAACCACGTTAAAGTCGCAAGGGTTACTAACATAAACAACGTTATAGATAAATTAAAAGACGAAGGATACTGGATTTACGGTGCGGAAACGGGTGGCGGAGATATATATAAAACCGACCTTCGTGGAAAAATCGCACTCGTAATCGGCGGAGAAGACAGCGGGGTTAAAAAACTCACCAAGGAAAAATGCGACGGTATAGTTTCTATACCTATGTACGGGAAAGTCAACTCGCTTAACGCTTCCGTTGCTTGCGGTATCGCCGTGTTCGAAGCGTTAAGGCAAAGAAACGCAAAAGGAAAATAGATTGGAAGAATACACGAGTTTAAGTGATGAAAAATTAGTCGTTTTAGCAAAAGGCGAAGACGGAAAGGCGGTCGAAGAGTTGCTTCGTCGTTACAAAAAGCCGATAATTGCTATCGCGAGAAATTATTATCTGTCCGGCGGAGACAGGGAAGATTTAGTTCAGGAAGCGTCGTTTGCTTTATATAAATCGATATACGCCTACGACGACGATAGCAACGTTTTATTTAAGACCTACGCTATAACCTGTGCTAAAAACAAGATTTTGTCCGAAATAAAAAAGTCTAATACGGATAAGAATAAACCGTTAAACGGCTATATTTCGCTTTCCGACGGGGACAAGTTCGATTTGGAAAAATCGGATATCGCTATATCGCTTGATGAAGAACCCGAAATAAATTACATAAAAAACGAAGCGGAAAAAGAACTTCGCCAAAAAATAGAAAAGTCTTTAAGCAAACTCGAAAACGAGATTTTGCGGTTATATTTACAGGGCTACTCGTACGTAGAGATAGCCGAAAAAATAGCAAAGGACGGCAAGTCCGTCGACAACGCTATTCAGAGAATAAAGAAAAAAATATCGAAAATAATCGGTAATTAGAGAAGGAGAAACTATGTCGTTCGTCGCGCTATACAGAAGATATCGCCCAACTTCGTTCGATAATCTTATCGGGCAGGAACATATCACGAAAACGCTTATCAACCAGATAGAAAGCGGAAGGGTAGGGCACGCATATCTTTTTACGGGAACAAGGGGCACGGGCAAAACTTCCTGTGCGAAAATATTTGCAAAGGCGGTAAACTGCGAACGTCCCGTAAACGGTTCGCCGTGCTATAAATGCGCAAGTTGCGTCGCGCTTTCGGATTCTTCTAATATTGACATAATAGAAATAGACGCAGCGTCTAATAACGGCGTCAACGAAATACGTGATTTAAGGGAAAATATTCAGTACCCGCCGGTTTCGGCAAAGTATAAAGTGTATATAATCGACGAAGTACACATGCTAACGGGCGCAGCCTTCAACGCGCTTTTAAAAACGCTTGAAGAACCGCCGAAGCACGCTATCTTTATTCTTGCGACTACGGAAGTGCATAAAATACCGGCTACCATATTATCAAGATGTATGCGTTTTGATTTCAGGCTAATTAAAGTCGAAGAAATAGCAAAACTCATTTCAAAGATATACGATGAAGAAGGTAAAGCATACGAAAAAGAAGCGGTAAACGCGATAGCGGTTGCTGGGGAAGGAAGCGTAAGGGACGCGTTGTCTATCGCGGACACGGCGCTGTCATATAGCAACGGCACGTTAACGTACGCCGACGTTCAGGAAATATTAGGCAGTTGCAACGGCGAAATGCTTTATTCGTTTGTTAAAAATCTGTTCGAAGGAAATGCGGGCAACGTCTTATCTGACGTAGATAAACTGTGTTCACTCGGGAAAAGCATAGGCGTTTTAACGAAAGATATAATTAAATACGTTCGTAACGTTCTCGTTGCGAAAACCTGTAAAAACGCGAACGGCATATTAGTTTTGTCGGAAGACAGGTTTAACGAATTAAAGACGTTATCGGACGGCGTTTCGGAAAATAGGCTTATTAGAACGCTTGAAATATTTACCGATATGGAAAGCAATATAAGGTATTCTTTGAACCCAAGGGTAATTTTCGAAACGGCGGTAATTAAGGCGACCCGTCCTGACGCGGATTACGATATAGGGGCGCTACTTTCAAGGATTAACGACCTTGAAGGGAAACTTCAAAAAGGCGAGTTTATTCTTACGGAAAAAAAAGAAGATAAACCGACCGAAAAACTTAAAATCGATATAGAAAAGTGTTCGGTGGACGACGTTAAGACGAAACTTTTAATCGGGCTTCGTGAAAACAGATACGAAATGCTGTGGAATCTTATGCAGAACACCAAACTTGAAAAGAAAGGCAATATCTTATCGATAATAACTTTCGGCGTGGGGGACGACGAGATTATCGACAGGGAAGATAACAGGGCGATTATATCAGATATTTTAGGCGAGTTTACCCCGTTTACTCTTATAGTAAAAAAATCTGCCGAAGAACAGACGCTAAATAAGGTCGACGAAGCGACCGAGAACGCGAGAAGAATATTCGGCGACGATATAGTTATAGTAAAAGATTAAAATTAAAGGAGACGATAGAAAATGGCTGGTTATAGAGGCGGTTACGGTGGTTTCGGCGGTTTCGGTGGCGGAAACCAGATGCAAAACCTTATGAAACAGGCACAAAAGATGCAGGAAGAAATGCAGAAGGCGCAACAGGAGTTGGAAGAGACGGAAGTCGAAGGCGTTTCCGGTGGCGGACTTGTTAAAGTAGTGATGACGGCAAAAAAGGTAGTTAAGTCGATAAATATCGATAAGGACGCGGTTGATCTTGACGATATGACTATGACGGAAGATCTTATAATCGCCGCGCTTAACGACGGTTATGAAAAGGCGGATAAGGTTTATAACGAAAAGATAGGGCCTTACGCTAAACTCGGATTATAATAATGAAAGTATATATAGAACCGATAGGAAAACTGATAAACGAGTTTTCGAAATTACCGGGGGTCGGCATGAAAACCGCCCAAAGGTACGCGTATAAAGTAATCGGTATGACGGACGACGAAGCGAAAGATTTTGCCGAAGCGATAATTTCCGCTAAAAAGAACGTCCGCTACTGTAAGATATGCGGTAATTTTTCCGAAAAGGACGTTTGCGATATCTGTGAAAACAGGAAAAGCGATACAATCTGCGTAGTAAAAGAACCGAAAGACGTTATCGCTATCGAAAAGTTGAACGAGTTTAACGGGGTGTATCACGTTTTGCACGGCACAATTTCCCCGCTTAACGGCGTCGGCCCTAACGATATAAACATTAAAGGGCTTTTAAGCAGGATAGCGGAAGGCAACGTCAAAGAAGTTATAATGGCGACTAATCCCGACGTAGAAGGGGAAGCGACCGCTATGTATATCACTTCGCTTATTAAACCGCTTGGTATTAAGGTAACGAGAATATCGCACGGTATCCCCGTCGGAACCGACCTTGAATATGCCGACGAAGTAAGTCTTGCGCGTGCTTTCGTCGACAGAAAAACGCTTTAATAATAAATATAATCGAAATAGAAGTATAACCGCCGAACGGACTTTATCCGTTCGGCGGTATTTTTTATTATTCGTAAAACTCTAAAATCTGTTTAGCGTTGTTCTTTATTTTTTCTTTAAGTTCCTTCGGCGCGATTACTTTTACCCCGCCTCCGTAACTCATAATCTTCATAACGAGACCGTTATCGAAAGGCAGTTTTATTTCGGCGACGTATTTTCCGTTGCTTTCCCGTACGTTTTCAACGCCCAGCCACTCTTCAACGTCAGATAGAGAAGACTTACTTATTTCAAGGACGACGTTTTCCGCCGTCGTGTTCTCGTGCCAGAAATCAAGCGGAAGTTTATCTTTTTCTATTTCGCGCCTTAAAAAGGTGGTGTTTAATATCTGCGCCTTTTCTATTCTTCCCGTCTTAAAAAATCTGAACGTCTTTCTTAAAGTGCAGTAAGCGTAAACGTACCATAGCCCTTGCTTAAAAACGATAACGTGCGGTTCTATAACCCTTTCGGTTTTCTCGCCGTTTCTGTCCCTATAAGTAATAAGCAGTTGATTGCATTTTTCTATGCACGCGCTTATAACTTTAAGTTTACTCTTATAACCCACGGTGTCGCCCCAAGGCCCTGCGTCGATAATGAGATTTCCGCTCTTAACGTCGAACCCGCTGTATTCGTTTTTAACCGTCGCTTTCAGTTTGGTTATAATGCTTGTCAAAAGTTTATTTGGCACGCTTTCGTTTATTGCGGAAAGCGTTTCAATAGTCTTTTCAAATTCCGGAACGGTCATAAACGTTGAAGACAATCTGAACGTATCGATAACCGAAAACCCGCCGTTATTTCCCCGAACGGTGTAAATAGGCACGCCCGCAAGGGACAGACAGTTAATATACCTATATATACTGCGCGTTGAAACGTCGTATTTTTCGGCAAGGTATTTTGCGGAAGATAACTTCCTGCTCAAAAGGTCGAAAAGTATTCCTATCATTATTTCAAATTTCATATTTTAACCCCTTTAGTCATATTCTATAAGGTGTAAAAAATAATGTCAAGTAAATTGAAAAATATTTTTTAATATGACAGGCATCTGTCAAAATCATTTGATATTATAGAAATGAAAAAAGGGGGGCAAGATATGATAAACTTTATATTAAAACATTTTTTCGTTAAAGAAAAGGTTAAAAAGGAAGAACGATGGCATTGCGAACTTTCGCTTATTAAAGCGGAAAGAGAAAAAGAAATAAATAATATTAAAACCGCAAAAAAAACGACCCCGTTAAACAAATATTTTAACGGCATCGTTTCGTTAAAGAATAAAGGACGTGTCAATTTTCATTGACGCTTTACGTAATAGGCTATAATATCTGCAATTTCTTTACTTTTGTCGCCTATATTACGGCGTTTTATATTTGCGATAATATTTTCCCTGTTAGTATAGGCGCTGTCAATCATAAGCGATAGTTGTTCGGGTGAAATATCGCCGACAAGTTGATAGATTAGCCCTTTTTTAGCGAAGTATTCCGCGTTTTCCATCTGATCTCCGCGGGACGCGGATTTTGAAAGCGGTATCAAAACGGACGGTTTATTAAGGGACAACAGTTCAAAAACGGTATTTGCTCCGGCACGGGTTAAACATACCGAACTCACGGCGTAGGCGTATGCCATTTTATCGATATATTCGAACTGATAGTAGCCCGCCTTATTTATAGCGCGGTTAATATTGTTTTTTCCGACGATATGAATAATATCGTATTTCGGTAAAAGTAAGTCTAACGATTTTCTTAAAAGCGCGTTAATTGAAGTCGCGCCGAGACTTCCGCCGAACACTAATAAAACGGGCTTATCGCCTTTTAAGTTAAAAAACTTTAATCCGATGTTATACGTTGCCAACGATAGTTCCCGTCTTATCGGCGAACCGACGTATCTGCCGTTTTTAACGGTTTTAGCAGTTTCGGGAAAGGACGTTAAAACGGCGTTGCAATATTTTGCCGATATACGGTTAGTAAGTCCTACGGTTAAATCGCTTTCGTGCGCGATAACGGGAATACCGAGTTTATGCCCCGCAATAACCGTCGGTAGCGCGACGTACCCGCCTTTTGAAAATATTACGTCGGGTTTAAGTTTTTTCAATAGGGTTTTCGCTTTGTTTATTCCGCTTACTAAAACGAAAGGTATTTTAAGATTTTTGAAAGTCAATTTTCTTTTTAAGCCGATTGACGGGATAGTAAAATATTCTACGCCCGCTTTTTTAACAAGCGTTTTTTCTATGCCCTGTTCGCTACCGAAATAATAAATATTATCGAAATGGTTTTTAAGATAGGGGATAAGCGCAAGGTTTGGCGTGCAATGCCCCGCCGTTCCGCCACCCGTTAAAATCACCGTTGCCATACTATATAGTATGCCGATATAAAACCCGAATATACTAATATATAAACGATATATAAAGCGGCTAACTAAATAAATCCGAAAACGGATTTGTTATATTCGCTACAAGCGAGTTATATTGCTACGCAGTTATATTTGCCATACGGCAAGTTAAGGATTTATTTAATATAACTTTGACTTTCAGTCAAAATATAACTTTTAGATTTATCTAAAAATATAACCGTTTGCATAGCAAACGATATAACTGTATTTTGTAAGAAGCAAAAAAAAGACTAACGGAAATTTCCCGTTAGTCTTTTATAGACTTAAAACTTTTATCAGCGACGCGTCGCCTTTTTTAGACTTTTTTGTTATTCTTCGTCTTTTTTATCGGTTTCGTTTTTTTCTTCGGTCGTTCCGAAATCCTGAACTTCGCCGTAAATATATTCTTCTTTTTCTTCCGTCGGCTGTTCTTCGATTTGCTCTTCTTCCGAAACTATCTCGGTGTCGTTCTTGTCGTCCGTTATTTCGGTTTCACTTTGTTCGTCAACAGTTTCAGATTCAACCGCTTGTTCTTCGGTTTCTTCTTTTTCTTCCGCTTTTACCGATTTCTTTTCTTTTATTGTTTGCTGAACTTTATTCCTGCTCTTAACGTTATAGTGCGAAATAGCGTCGTTAGCGTTAGCCTTTTTCTTTGCGACTGCCGTTTTAACTATAAGCGCGCCGAGTGCGAATACTAATACTACGCCTAAAAGGATTGAAGAGAAGGAAAGCCAGAAAGTCGAAGAAGATTTTTCTTCTTTTTCTTCAGTTTCGTTTTCGTCGGCATTTGCTTCTTCTTCCAAAACGTAAGGGTCAACCGCGCTGTATTCTACGTTGTTGTAAACGGCGTAGATAGTGGAGTTGGTTTTAACCCAAACATATTTCGCGTCGTAAGAAACGTTGTCGCCTTTCTTCTTCTTATCTGCGTTATATTTAACTTCCGTACTGTCGAGTTCGCGCTTATGCAATAACTTGTTCGAAGCGTCGATATCGTTTTCGGTTATTTTTTCGTTTTGAAGTGCCGTCTTTAATACGCCGTCGGTAACGAACGCCTGTTTATAATCGTCCGTTCCGACTTCGGTAAAGGAAATGCCCGTCGATATTTCGTCGAAAAAAACGTATCCTCTCGAATTGTCGCTACCGTCTCTTGCACCGTTCCATAATTCCACACGGTAGTTTTTAGCAACGTTGCCGTTTGCAATATAGAAGGTAAGGGTAAGCCAGCCGTCTTCGTTCATCATGTCTGACGAAACTTTAAACATAAGCCGTCTTGTTTCCGTCGTAATCGTGTCTGCGTCCAAATAAGACGTGCCGTCCGTGTTTACCGTAACGGTTAAGTTCATAACCTTTTTATCGGAAGACGAAGTGTCAACGACGTAGATATACGCTTTAGCGTCGCCTACAACTCTTACCTTAACGCTTACCGTCGTTGTCGAAGATGCCGAAAGACTTATAGATTGTCCGAAATATCCGTAAGCGTTTTCCGTTTTGTTGTAAATCATAAGCGGTTGAATAGATTTCGCACCGGTATAATTTAACGCCGTTTTGATACCGTCTCTTATCGAAGCGTCGTAATTATCGAGATATTTCGTATTGATAAGTCCCGCAATACCGTTTTCGTCGCCGTTGCCCGTTCTCGTATTGATTTCAGCGTTGGTGCTGTCCTGTTTCAGATACATACTGTCGGTAACAACGCCCGTGTATCCTTCTGCATTAGTCGGCATAGTGGTTACGTCGCCCGTGTTAGCAGGTGCAACGGAAATAGTGTAGGTATCGGCAGAGTCTTTTTGATAATCTTCGCTGTACCCAACGTAAAGGGACGCAGTTCCGTTCGTAGTTAAAGACAACAAATCGTAATAATCGTAGTTCGCCGTCTTTTCCTTCGGGTCGCTGTTCTTTACGTACTGATAGGTTTTGCCAGAGTATACGATAGGGGCGGAAAGTTTTACCGTGCCCGTAGGGTATTGATAATTGTAATTATTCGCCGTTTTGTCGGCAGGCCCTATAACGAGAGAGATTTTATATCCGTGTTCATTGTCGGAATAACTATCGTCGTCGTCAGGGAAATTGTTTTTGATAAGCGCGGAAACCCTTGCCTTACCGTCGTCGAAAGTAGGGGTTATCGTGGTTCTTAAAACTTCCTTTTCATCGTGAACGTCGAAGATATAAACTTTAATATCGTCCGCATTGATGTTTCCGAGAGATTTTTCAATCGTGAAATAAACGACGTTATAAGATTCTCTCGGTAAGATTGCCGACGTATTGAGTTCGAGACTGGTTTCGTTAAGCGTTATTTTAACCTTGCCTTCTTCTAATTCGTAAGCAGGTTCGATACCGCTGTAACTCTTTATCGTATTCGCTATAAAATCGTCGAAATCGAGAGTTTTTCTGAAAGTAGACGGGGTATTTTCCGAAATGGCTTTTTCTAAACTCATATCGTAAAAATATTCCGTGCCGAGATTAGCGGTCTTTTTCGTTTCGTCGTATTTTCCTTCCGAATTATAAGTAAAATACGAAGTCGGAATATTTGACGGCAATTCGCTTGCGTCTATTTCTTCGTAAACAACGTCGTCAAAATACGCCGTGCCTTCAACGTAATATTTAGCGTTGGTGGAAGACCCGTCGCCGTAGCCTAAACCTAAAACTACGTCAACCGTGCATTGTTCAAAATCGTCCGCCTTAACGTAAATAGTATATTGCGTCCAGTTGTCCGCTTTAATACCGTTAATTCTATACGGGCTAACCGTTTTATCTGCAACGGTATTTACAAGCGTGATGTTCGCGCCGAGATTTTCGCCGTTGCCCGTAATGTTTGCCGTTTTAACCCAAACGCTTATTTTGTTATACGTTCCGTTCTTTAAGGTGATTTTAGTAGCGGAAGTCGCTTTCTGACCCGCGCCTAAACCCTTATAAGTGGACTGATAATTGTTTATCATAAGCATTTTAGTACCCGACGCATCGTCGTGGGTAGAAGGGTTTGTAAGTTTATCTTTACTTAAAACGTTATCGTCGCAAATAGTGTTTAATAATTCCTCCCAGTCCGCGTCCGCCGTGCTAATGATACCCGACTTAACGGAAGAACTGATAGACGAATTGTCCGTGCCGACAGACCAACCGCTGATTGAAGAAGTCTGCGGATAGGAAGTAGCGACGAACTCGTCCGTCCCGTATTCGAAATTACCGTTGGTAATTTTCTGTTCGTCGGTCCATTCCCTGCTGTAAGTGTTTTCCGTGTAAGAAGTTTCATCTTTTTTGCAAGCGGTCATAAACCCGAACGTGCAGATAAGAAAAACCGAAAGTACAACAAGAATAAGTGTTGTTTTAATTTTGCCTGTTATGTTATTTCTCGTCATAAATTTTCACCTTTAATAACGTTTATTACTTTTTTTATCGCCCAAAAACAAGGCGTTAAACATATTATATAGGATTTTCAGAAAAAAATCAACAATAATTTAAATATATTTATATAAAAAATATATAAAAAAACAAACATTATAAAAAAAGTAAAAACGGAAATAATAATAAGCGCGGAATTATGCGGAAAAATAATGAAAAAAAAGAGAAAAAAATCGCCGTTTTATGCGGTGTTATATCGGGCTTTATCAACGGGCTTTTCGGCGGTGGCGGGGGCATGATAGTCGTGCCGACTTTAACGCAGATTTTTAAAGAAAAGCAAAACGTAGCGCACGCGACGTCGGTGCTTATTATCTTGCCGTTTTCACTAATAAGCGCCATATTATACGTTGTTTTTCGGCAAGTCGACTATTCGCTGTACCCCGTGTCGATAGGGGTAATCGCGGGCGGGATTATAGGGGCGTTTTTACTTAAAAAACTGCCGGAAAAAATCGTGTTTTTTTCATTTGTCGCGCTGATGGGAACGGCGGGGGTTAAACTTCTTTTCTTTTAGGCTTTATGAAATATTTTCTTTTCGTTTTAAGCGGAATAGCGGGCGGACTTTTGTCGGGTATGGGACTTGGCGGTGGGACGGTGCTTATTCCTATTCTTACCGTTTTTTTATCGGTAAATCAGCAGAACGCACAGGCAATCAACCTTTTGTCGTTTATTCCGATGGCGATAATCACGGTTATACTGTTTATCAAAAACAAAATGATAAACTATAGGAATATTCTTTATATAATCATTTCGGGCGTAATCTCGTGTATAGGTGGTTCTATCCTTGCTAAAAGCATATCGGGAAACCTATTAAAGAAAATATTCGGCGCGTTCCTTATTTTGTTGGTAATTTTACAAATTGTGTTATTTTGCAACAAAAAGACCAAATAAACGGAATTATTTATGTGCATTTTGCATAAAAGGTTTTAACTTTTCTAAAAAAATAAATTGCGAAAAAAATCGAAAAAACCCAACTTAAACGCGCGAAAAACAGGGGCGACGGCGCTTTTTTCGTTTTATTTTTATCTGCACCTTAAAAAATTAAAAAAAATTGCACAAATATTTTAAAAGGGTATGTACAAATACAATATGTTGTGTTATAATCTTTAAGATTAGTATATATAATGCGAATTTTTGAAAAAAAAAGGAAGGATCAGCAAATGGAAAGAATAGCGATTATTGATTTAGGCTCGAATACTGCAAGACTCTTGCTTGTCGATGTTTCCGAAAACGGTCATTTTCAGATAGTTGACCAATTAAAAGAAGCGCCGAGAATCGGCGAAGGTATGGAACGGGACGGGTTTTTAAAGCCTGCACGTATTCAAGAGACGATCAGAACTTTAAAAATGTTCAGAAGACTATGCGACGCAAACGGTGTTGAAAGGGTGATTGCCGTTGCTACCGCGGCTGTCAGAAGGGCGAAAAACCAAAGGAGTTTTTTAGACGAAGTGTCGGCTACCTGCGGTATTAAACTTCGCGTTTTGACCGCGGAAGAAGAAGCGATATACGTTTACCGCGGTGTTATTAACACTATGGATATTCCGAAAGGAATAATTCTTGAAATCGGCGGTGGCAGTACCAAAATCGTTTATTATAACCGCCGTAATCTTTTGAATTACGTAACGTTGCCGTTCGGGGCAATTACTTTAACCGAACTGTTTTCGCAGGACAATCTGTCCCCGAAGGAACAGACGGCAAAAGTGGAAGATTTCTTTACCGAACAGTTAAAGCAGATTGACTGGTTGTCGGAAATCGACCCCGAAACACAGATGATAGGCGTCGGCGGGTCTTTCCGTAATCTTTGCCGTATGACGAAGATTATGAAGAAGTATCCGCTTAAAACGATACATAACTACGTCGTAAACGAAGAAGATTTCGACCACGTTTACGATTTATTAAGGTCGTTAGACCTTGACAGAAAGAAGAGAATAAAAGGTTTATCAAGCGACAGGGCCGATATATTGCCGAGTGCGTTTGCGGTTATGTCGGCTTTCAAAAAGTATATGAAACTCGGCAACATCACGATAAGCGGAAGCGGATTAAGGACGGGGGTTTTATATAACTACGCCGTTCCGACGACGATTGAAAAACCTATTTCGGACGTTTTGACTTTCAGTCTTCAGACGATAGACGAGTTTTTGGGTTCGGATATGGACCATATCGAACACGTGGTAAACTTATCGGTGCAGTTATTTAAACAACTTCGCGTATTACATAAGTTCCCGAGACAGTACTTAAAGATATTAAAGATAGCCGCGTACTTATGCGACACGGGTAAGAAGATTGGGTTTTATAATTACGAAAAGAACACCGCGCACATAATTTTATCGAACAACATATTCGGTGTTTCACACCGCGATATCGTTATGGCGGCTTTCGTTTCGGCAAACACTTCTATCGAAGATATCAATATGTCGGAGTGGGCGAGATATAAAGAACTGATTTGCGACGAAGATATCGAAGCGGTTAAGAAAATGGGCGTTATGCTCCGCCTTGCCAACAGTCTCGACAGGGGCTTATCGAAAGTGGTTAAAGGAATAAACTGCGATATTTTAGGCGATTCGGTAATTATGAAAACGGAAGTTGAAGGCGACGCGTCGCTGGAAATCAATTCCGCACTTGAAATCGGTTCGGATTTCAGAAAAGTATTCAAGAAAAATCTTGAAATATTATAAAGTAGTTGCGCCGATAACTCGGCGCACGTTTTTTATGGGGTAAAATATGGCGTCAAACAAAATAGCGTTGGATTTTGATTGTCTTTACACGAATATTTATAAAGCGGGCTACGGGGTAGTTCTTTCCGAGCCGACGGTAGCGGCCGTCAGCGGGGACGGAAAGTACGAAGTTAAAAGCGTAGGATCAGAAGCCAAAAAAATCATAGGCAAAACCACGGAAAACACCAAAATAGTTTTCCCTGTTTTCGAAGGCGAAATAGTGAACGAACGCGTTGCGGCGAAACTTCTTAACGCTTTTTTAACAAAAACCGATTGTTTAAGCGGGCTGTTCGGGCTTGAAGCCGTTTGTTCCGTTCCTTGCGGGGTGGACGCTAATATGCTTAATTCCTACTCAAAAACGCTTAAAAACGCGGGAATAACCAAAGTGCATTATATAGAAGCGCCACTATTATCGGCGTTGGGGCAGAGAATACCTATTTCGGACGACACGCCTTGTTTCGTTATCGATATGGCGGGCGGAACGACTAATATTGCGTCGCTTACGTTAGACGGAATAATTGCGGGCGTTTCGATAAATTACGGTGCGAATAAAATAACGACGGACATTATAGACTATATCGCCGAAATATACGGAATACAGATAGGCATTTTAACCGCTGAAAAAATCAAAAACGAAATCGGTAGTTTAGACGAGTGCGACGAATTAAGCACCGTAATAAACGGAAGGGACATTAAAAGCGGAAAGCCGAGAACTATGGTATTAAAAGCGAACGAAGTTATTATTCCTATCAGGAAATATTTTGATAAAATAAGTGAAATCGCCTTATCGATACTATCAAAACTCCCACCCGAAGTTTCGGCGGAAATACGAAACGCAGGCGTTTATATTTCCGGCATATCGTCGACTGTGTACGGGCTTGAAAAATATTATAAAGAAAAACTCGATATGAAAGTTAATATCGACCCGAACTCTAAAACGACGGTTGCGCTGGGCGGTGGAATAGCCATTTCAGATAGCGCGCTTATTAAAAAGATTGCCGTTAAAATTGATTAAAAACGGCTTAATAAAAACGACATAATATCGTACCTTGACAAAAAAATTGCCAAAAGGTGCGATATTTTTTTTGCTATTATTTTATAAAAAAAGGGGAAAACCGTGGCAAAAAAAATTGTAATCACGTCGGGTAAAGGCGGGGTGGGAAAAACGACGATAACTGCTAATCTCGGTGCAATGATTTCCGATATGGGCTACCGCGTCGCGCTTATCGATATCGATTTCGGTCTTAACAATCTCGACGTAGTTATGGGGCTTAATAATTACGTTACGTACGATATGTGCGACGTTTTCGAAGGCAGATGCAGAATAAAACAGGCGCTAATTAAAGACGTTAAGCATAATAATCTGTATCTTATGCCGTCCGATAAAATGAAGTCCGCGTCGATGGTAAGCGGACAGAACGTTAAACTCTTGTTAGAAGGGCTTAATTCTTTTTTCGATTATATTTTTTTAGATTGCCCCGCGGGGATAGACGTGGGATTTCATAGGGCGGTTGCGTGCGCCGAGAGTGCAATCGTCGTTTTAACCCCTAATATGTCCAGCATAAGGGACGCGGACAAAGTGGTTTCGATTTTAAAAAGTTATAAGTTAGATAAAATAAACCTTATATTAAACAGGGCGCGCGGGGACTTAATGTTAAGGGAACAAATGATTACTCCGAAAGACGCGGAGAACATATTAAAAACCGAACTGATAGGCGTTTTGCCCGAAGAGGACGACGTTTTTTTGTCCTGCGGTTATTGTCTTCCTAAAAAAAGCCAGTCGTATAAAGCGTATAAACTGCTTGCAGGCAATATCGTCGGCGCAAAAAAGGGGCTTTTCGACGTTACGGATAGGTATACGGGATTTTTAGGCAGTATCAGAAGGAGTATTAAAAAGGGTTTATGAGAAAGAAAAAAGAAATGATTAGAATAAGCAGTATGATAGAGAACGACAGACTGTATTTAACGGATAACTTTTCAGTTTTACTGTCAAAGGACGTTGAACGTGTGCTGACCGACTATTTCGACGGCGTTTCCGGTATTAAACTTGCGATAGAAAAGGGTAACGGCTGTTATATCTCGAATATAACGTTTAACGCGTTAAGAATAAAAACTTTCAACAGTATTCCGAAAAGTTAATAATATAGTTTTAAAATAAGCCCCGTTTTCATAAATATAGTGGACTAATTTTCTTGATTTTATAGCGATAAAAAGTTATAATGTAAATAACAAAAAGAAAATAGAAGGTGTATTATGAAAACGAGACCTAACTGTATAATAATAATGGACGGGTACGGCAATAATCCCGAAATAAAAGGCAATGCCATTTATTCGGCGGACAGTAAGAACGTTAAAGAACTTATGAGAACTTATCCGTCGACCTATATCGGCGCAAGCGGTATGGACGTCGGGCTTCCGGACGGGCAGATGGGCAATTCCGAAGTCGGGCACTTAAATATCGGCGCAGGCAGGGTTATTTATCAGGACTTAACAAAGATTACGAAGTCTATAACCGACGGCGATTTCTTTACTAATCCCGCGCTGATAAAAGCAATCGACAACGCGAAAGACAATAATAAAAATCTTCACTTATACGGTTTGTTGTCTACGGGTGGCGTTCACTCGCATATAACACACCTTTTCGCGCTTTTAAAAATGGCGAAAGATAAGGGCGTTAAAAACACTTTTGTTCATTGCTTTTTAGACGGAAGGGACACTCCGCCGCAATCGGGTATCGATTTCGTTAAAGAATTGCAGGCGGAACTTAATAGGATAAATTACGGCAAGATAGCGTCCGTTTGCGGAAGATATTATATAATGGACAGGGACAATAACTGGGACAGAACGGAAAAAGCGTATAATATGATAACTAACGGCGAAGGGGTAAAAGAAACCGACGCGATAACCGCCGTATTAAACAGTTATAAAAACGGAATAACGGACGAGTTTATGTTGCCGACAAATATCGTTGAAGGCGGAAAACCCGTTGCGCTTATTGAAAAGGGCGACTCGATAATTTTCTATAACTTCCGTCCCGACAGGGCAAGGCAGATAACGAGAGCGTTATCGCAAAAAGATTTCACCCCGTATTTCGACGAAGAAAAGGGCAAAAATATGTATTTTGAAAGGAAAACGGGCTTTTTAGCACCTGTTTACGTGGGTTTTGCCGTATACGATTCGTCGTTTAAGGACGTATTCGTTGCCTTCCCGCCGGAAGAAATAACCAACACTTTACCGCAGTATATTTCAAAACTCGGCTTAAAGCAATTACATATTGCGGAAACGGAAAAGTACGCGCACGTAACCTTCTTTTTCAATGCGAAATTAGAAGCGCCGGTTGAAGGTGAGACGAGAATAGTTATTCCGTCCCCGAAAGTTGCCACTTACGACTTAAAACCTGAAATGAGTGCGTACGAAGTTACCGACAGAGTGCTTAAAGAGTTGGACACCGATAAATACGACGTTATGATATTAAACTTCGCGAACTGCGATATGGTAGGGCATACGGGCGTTTTTCAGGCGGCGGTAAAAGCGGTGCAGACGGTTGACGAGTGCGTAAAAAAAGTAGTCGACAAAATACTTTCTATGGGCGGTACGGCAATACTTACTGCCGACCACGGCAACGCGGATAAAATGGTGGACGAAACGGGCGAACCGTTCACGGCACACACCACAAACCCCGTTCCGTTCGTCGTTATCGGGAAAGAGTTTATCGGTAAAAAGTTAAAGGACGGCGGAAAACTTTGCGATATCGCGCCTACGCTTTTAGATATGATGGGTATCGAAAAACCTTCTGAAATGACGGGAAAATCTTTACTTATAAGGTAAATATACGCCAAAATTAGTGAAAAACAGTTGTAAACTTTGTTTTTTTATGATATAATATCAATACTTTTTGATAAACAGGGAGTTAAATTACGTTATGGATATGTTAATGGTATCTTTTTTAACCGTTTGGTCGGTGTTAAAAATAGTTCTTTTGGTAATAATGTCGTTATGCGCGTTATTTATTAT
Source organism: Clostridia bacterium (assembly GCA_017445995.1). Taxonomy (GTDB): domain Bacteria; phylum Bacillota; class Clostridia; order Christensenellales; family Borkfalkiaceae; genus UBA1259. Next base: position 92,695 of record JAFSRT010000019.1, on the reverse strand, counting down.
CTTGGTTGTCATGTTTCAGCCGGGCAATTCGTCGGGAATAAGCGCATTAGGTGGACAAACCGAAACTTTTTTGGGAAAGAATAAAAGCAAGACGTTCGAACACAGAATGAGAAAACTTACCGTTATTTCGAGTATAGTTTTCGCAGTACTTTGTATCGTATTTGCAATAGTAGCAATGCTTGCTAACGCGTAATTTTCAAAAAATCATAAACGGTGGTTCACGGCGAATCACCGTTTTTTTTACGGCACACGTATAGGGCAGATATTTATGAGAGAGATTTTAGAAGGCAAAATCGACGGAACGGAAAACGGTTATGCGTTTTTCGTGCCTGACGATAGAAAAAAGGGCGATTTTTTCGTTTCGCATAAAGACTTAAATAGCGCGGTGGACGGAGATAGGGTGCTTGCCGAAACCGAAAATCAGGGTGGCAGGACTACGGCTTTCGTTCTTAAAGTTATCGAACGCGGGCGGGACGAGATTACGGGAACTTTTTTCAATTCGAGAAAGGGCGGATACGTCGTTTCGGACGATAAAAAGTTTTTCGATTACGTCTATCTTTCCTTCGGTAAAGGTTTAAGGGCTAACGCGGGCGATAAAGTCGTTTGCAAAATCCTTGCCTACCATAGGCACGGCAATCCCGAAGGGATTATTACGAAAGTTTTCGGGCATCAGTTTGAAAAGAAGGCGGAAATCGGCGCGATTTGTTATCAGTACGGTATTATAGACCGGTTTAAAAAACCCGTTATTGACGAAAGCGAAAAGATAGAAGATAAAATAGAAAAAGCGGAAATAAAAGCGAGAAAAGATTTAAGAAATCTTACTACTTTCACGATAGACGGGGACGACGCGAAAGACTTCGACGACGCGGTGTCGGTTGAAATACTTAAAAACGGGTCGTACCGATTAGGCGTTCATATCGCCGACGTTTCGCATTACGTAAACTACGGCGGAGTAATAGATAAAGAAGCGCAATCTCGCGGGACAAGCGTGTATTTTCCCGAAACGGTTATACCTATGCTACCCGAAAAACTCTGTAACGGCGTGTGTTCGCTTTTAGAAGGGAAAGACAGGCTTACCCTTTCCTGTATTATGGATATAGATAAAACGGGCGAAGTAATTTCTTACGAAATAGTGCCGTCCGTTATCAACAGCAAAAAAAGAACTACCTATAACGAAGTTCAGAAAGTTCTTGACGGCGATAAGGACGCGATAGAAAAATACGCCTTAATTTACGACGATATAAAAAATATGGACGCGCTTGCCGATATACTTATAAAAAAGCGGGAAGAACGGGGCAGTATCGATCTGGAAACGAAGGAAAGTATAATTTCCGTCGATAAAAAAGGCAAAATCGAAATAACCCCTTCGGCGCAGAATAAGGCGCAACGTATAATCGAAGAGTTTATGATATGCGCTAACTGTACCGTCGCCGAGTTTATGTATTATTCCGAACTGCCTTTTATTTATAGGGTGCATAAAAGTCCGGAAGAAGACAGGCTTGATAACTTTTATTCGTTTTTAAAAGGTCTTGACTTAAAGGTCAAACGGCATAAAGGCGAAGTCTTTTCAAAGGACTTTCAACTTATATTAAAGACGGCGAAAGATAAACCGTATTATACGATAGTAAACAGGGTAATGCTCCGTTCTATGCAAAAAGCCAAGTATTCGCCTGAAAATATCGGGCATTTCGGGCTTTCCGAACGGTTTTACTGCCATTTTACGTCCCCGATAAGGCGCTACCCCGATTTAACTATTCACAGAATAATTAAAGACTACTTAAAAGGGGCAACGGATATATACGAAAAATACGGTGATTTCGTAATAGAAGCGTCGGAACAGTCGTCGCTTAAAGAAAAGAACGCCGAAACGGCGGAACGCGCGGTCGACGACTATTATAAAGCGCTGTATATGAGTAATTACGAAGGCGAAACGTTCGACGGAATAGTTAGCGGAATTATCGGCAAAGGTATTTTCGTAGAATTAAATAACGGCGTGGAAGGGTTTGTCGACCTTGACGGAAACAGAAGAAAATCGGTGTTCGATAAAAATAATTATACCTTAACCGTCGGGAAAACGACGTATAAATTAGGCGAAAAAGTGCAGATTACGGTCAGCGAAGTCAATTTAATCGAAAAAAAGATCTTTTTTATATTGTCCAAGCAAAAAGATACTTTACAAAAGGGCGGTAATCATAGTACAATAATAAAAAAGAATTATGGAAAATAAGATTATTGCGAAAAACAGCGTCGCATATCACGAATATTTCGTTTTGGAAACGGTGGAAGCAGGTATCGTTTTGGACGGCGGTGAAGTAAAATCCGTAAAAAACGGCGCAGTCAACTTAAAAGAAAGTTTCTGTGCCATAGAAAACGGCGAACTTTTCCTTAAAAATATGCACGTCGCAGTCTACGATAAGGCGGGTGCGTTTAATACGAAAAATTCAAGACGGAACAGGAAAATATTACTGCATAAAGAAGAAATAGTAAGATTAAACTCAAAAGTTCAGAAAAAAGGTTTAACTCTCGTTCCGCTTAAAATATACTTAAAAAAGGCGCTTATTAAAATAGAACTCGGTCTTTGTCAGGGCAAACACACCTTCGATAAAAAACGCGACTTAAAGGAAAAAGATATAAAACGCGAAAGCGAACGCGCAATAAACAATAAAAATTTATGAAAAAAACATATAAAACCTATTGACAAGGTAGGTTATTATATGATATAATCGGCTTACAAAATAAAAAACCATATAAAAGGAAGGAAAAACTATGGCAAATAAGAAGAGAATTGAAACAATATGCGTTCAGGGCGGATACACCCCTAAAAACGGAGAACCGAGACAGATACCTATATACCAGAGTACGACTTTTAAGTACGATACGAGTGAAGATATGGGCAAACTTTTCGACTTGGAAGCGTCGGGGTATTTTTATACGCGACTTGCAAACCCGACAAACGATTACGTAGCGAAAAAGTTATGCGAATTAGAAGGGGGAAGCGCGGGCATGCTTACTTCTTCCGGGCAAGCGGCTAACTTCTATTCGGTATTTAATATAGCGAACAACGGCGACCACGTTATCGCTTGTTCGGCAATTTACGGCGGAACTTTCAACCTGTTCGACGTAACGATGAGAAAAATGGGAATAGACTTTACCTTCGTTTCGCCCGACTCGACGGAAGAAGAACTCAATAAAGCGTTTAAGCCTAACACCAAGGCGGTATTCGGCGAAACGATAGCAAACCCTGCTTGCTGTGTTTTAGATATAGAACTTTTTGCAAAGGTAGCGCACGCGCACGGCGTTCCGCTTATTATCGACAACACTTTCGCAACGCCTATAAATTGCAGACCTATCGAGTGGGGCGCGGATATCGTTACTCACTCGACGACCAAATATATCGACGGACACGGTTCGGGCGTTGGCGGCGCTATAATAGACGCGGGCAAGTTCGACTGGGATAAGTACGCGGATAAGTTCCCTGGGCTTACTACCCCTGACGAAAGTTATCACGGCATAACCTATACCAAGAAATTCGGTTTAGGCGGTGCGTTCATTACGAAAGCGACTGCGCAACTTATGAGAGACTTCGGTTCTATTCAGTCCCCGCAAAACGCTTATTACGTTAATTTAGGGTTAGAAAGTTTACATTTAAGAATGAAACGCCACGCGGAAAACGGGCAGAAAGTAGCGGAGTTTTTGAATAACCACCCGAAAATCGAAAGAGTTAATTACTGCGGTTTACCGACCGATAAATACTATAAGTTAGGTCAGAAATATTTGCCGAACGGGTCTTGCGGTGTTTTGGCGTTCCTTGTTAAAGGCACGAGAAAGGACGCGGAAACCTTAATGAAAAACTTAAAGGTAGCCGCAATCGAAACGCACGTTGCCGACGCAAGAACTTGCTGTTTGCACCCTGCAAGCGCTACGCATAGGCAGATGAACGACGAACAGTTGAAACAAGCGGGAATTACGCCTACTTTAATCAGATATTCGTGCGGTATCGAAAATGCCGACGACTTAATCGAAGATTTAGCGCAAGCATTAGAAAAGATTTAATAATAAACTAAAAAACTACTGAAAAAGGGGGGTATAGATAATGCCTATTATAGTTCCGAAAGATTTGCCTGCGACAAAAGTGTTGACGGCGGAAAATATTTTCATTATGAACCAGAAAAGGGCAATTTCGCAGGATATAAGACCGCTTGAAATAGCGATACTTAATCTTATGCCGACGAAGATAGTTACGGAAACGCAACTTATGCGTCTTTTGTCTAATTCCCCTTTGCAGGTCAATTTAACGCTTATTTCAACGGCGTCTTACGTAGGGAAGAACACGCCCGTAGAACACTTGCAGAAGTTTTATAAATCGTTCGACGAAATAAAGGATAAAAAGTTCGACGGTATGATAATAACGGGCGCACCCGTAGAAGATATCGACTTTAAGGACGTTAAGTACTGGGGCGAACTCGAAAAGTTTTTCGAGTTCAGTAAAAAGAACGTTACGAGTACGCTGTTTATCTGCTGGGGCGCACAGGCGGCGCTTCACTACTATTACGGGATTGAAAAGCACCCGCTTCCTAAAAAACTTTTCGGCATATATAAGCACAAAAAACTCGTGCCTTACGAACGGTTGTTAAAAGGAACGGACGATAGGTTTTTTATGCCGCACTCTCGCCATACCACCGTGTATGAAAGCGATATAAAAAACTGTAAGGACTTGGTGCTTTTGGCGTCGTCAAAAGAAGCGGGCGCGACTATCATCAGAAGTAAGGACAATAAGTTCATTTTCATAATGGGGCACGCCGAATACGATAGAGATACTCTCGAATTAGAGTATAAGAGAGATTTAGATAAGGGCTTAAAGATAGATCCGCCTGAAAACTATTACGTAAACGGCAAAAACGGTGAAATCAAAATGTGCTGGTCGTCTACCGCTAACCTTATCTATATGAACTGGTTAAACCACTACGTATATCAACTTACGCCGTACGATATCGATAAGATATAACCTACAATGTTTAGTGCATTTTTGCACTAATACGGGGGTGTTTCAGATTCGATTGAACTACTGCGGTAAAAAGTAAGCATACCGAAGGTTGGGCTTCGTAAAAACCAAAACTTAAAAATAAACGATAATCAACAATTATCTTACGCTGCATAATTTAGCGTACGCTTTATACGGTTCTTCCCGTGGGGCTGTATTAAAGTGTCATTATTAGCGGGGAACGGTATTGCCGATTTGATTTCGTCGGCAGTACGGCACTTGGAAATTATGGAACGGATAAAGGTTGCCGACAGCCGTGTCCGTTCCGAGATAAATTATCGGATAAGTATGTAGAAAGTTTTATCAACGTGTTCAAGACTCGGGTGCGATTCCCGACATCTCCACCAAAAAAAACGCTACCAGAAGGTAGCGTTTTTAGTTTTACGTTTTTTTATTTTTTAGGGAAGTTTTCGATATAGGTTTTAAGCGGAGATTTATATAAAAGCAGTAGCGAAACGATAACGCCTGTTCCCGCCTGAATAAAACTGAACGGGATTTTTATGATTGCATCGGCAAGTGTGCCGTAGAAAAAGGCTTTGCCTAAAAAATATCCGCCGACCATAATAAATACGCCTATCATAACCGCAAGAAAGGAAATCCAAAACCTTGCAATGCCCTTTTGCCTATAAGTTATCGCCGATATAATAAAAGCCTGAACAGAACGTACGATTAAGGAAACGAACATAGCGCTTGGGTAAAAGAATAAGTCGCCTAAAAACGCACCGAAACCGCCTATTATAACCGCCGATAAAGGGTCGAAAACAAGGGCGGACAAACATATCACTATATCGTTAAGATATAAATGCCCGTTTCCGGGGGTCGGGATACAAAAAACCGAAGAACTTAAAATAACGTTTATCGCCGTGAATAAAGCGACGAAAACCAACTTTTTCGTCGAAAAATATATATACGGTTTTTTGTCGAGTTTTTCTTTTTCCATAAAATACCTCCATAAAATACCTTTACAAATTACAAAAAATATTATATACTATTTTTGATAATATAAAAATAACCAAAATAATAAAATATAATAAGACCAGATATAATGAAAAAATATTTAACGATATATAGCAAAATAAGGAACGATATAATAAGCGGTGCGATAGAGTACGGCAGGAAACTTCCGTCCAAACGGGCGACAGGGGAAAAGTTTTCTTGTAGCCTGATAACCGTCGAACACGCGTACGGGTTATTGCAAAGCGAAGGGTATATCGAATCGAAAGAGCGGAGCGGGTATTACGCGAGTTATTATCGGGGCAAGGTGTTTATAGAAAGTGGGGAAGAAACAGAAAAAGAAAAGCGCGCGATACGGGTTAAGGACGAGAATATTCCCTTTACCACGCTTGCAAAAACATACCGCTACGTTTTGTCCGAGTATGCTGAAAGCGTTTTAGTTAAGTCTCTGAATCAGGGAAATTACGATTTAAGGCTTGCGATTAAGCGTTATTTAGAGAGAAACCGCAACGTATCCGTCGATACCGACCAGATAATAATCGGTTCGGGTGCGGAATACTTTTACGGGCTTATAATAGAGTTTTTTCCGAAAAACACGACTTTTGCGATAGAAAACCCGTCGTATAAGCAGATAGAAAACGTTTATAAATCGAAAGGCGCAAAATACGAAATGCTTTCATTAGCGGGGGACGGAATATCGAGTGCCGACTTAAATAACACGAAGGCGAAAGTATTACACACCACGCCTTACCGCAGTTTTCCGACGGGGATTAGCGCAAGCGTTTCTAAAAAAGCGGAATATATCGCGTGGGCGGAAGGAAAAGGGAATTATATTATAGAAGACGATTACGAATCGGAGTTTTCGCTGAACGGGTCTATTACCGACACTATTTTTTCTATGGACAACGGGAACAGGGTTATTTATATAAACACTTTTACGAAAACGGTGTGTAAATCGATGCGCGTCGGGTATATGATTTTACCGAAAAACCTGTTAGAAAAGTATCGGGAAAAACTCGGGTTTTATTCCTGCACCGTGCCGACTTTGGAACAGTACGTCGTCGCGTGTTTATTAAACAGCGGAACTTTCGAACGGCACTTGAATAAAATCAGACGGCAACGCAAAAAAGAGTTGTTAAATAAGTCGGATTAAATAACGGTTAAAATGCAAAAAGGCGCAATAAAAATAAAAACGTATAAAAACCGTCAATAACGATAATGATTATAAAATAGTAGTAAAAAGTGCTTAACTTACTTTGACTATTTTATAAAATTATATTATAATAATAAAAAGATAAAACAAAAACATAAAACAACAAATACGGAGGGAATAAAAATGTTTAGTTTTAAGGACAAAGTAGTTGCAATCACGGGTGCGTCTTCGGGGCTTGGCAAACAAATGGCGGAAGGATACGCACAATGCGGGGCGAACCTTGTTTTGCTTGCGAGAAGACTTGAAAGACTCGAAGAAGTAGCAAAAGATTTATCGGGTAAATACGGCGTTAAAGTATTGCCGATAAAGTGCGACGTAACCGACGAAAACTCGATAAATAACGCCGTTGAACTCGTTAAAAAAGAGTTCGGTCATTGCGAAGTTATCGTAAATAACGCGGGCGGTGAAAAAGGCACGGGTACGCAACTTATCGATTATAAAAAGGAAGACTGGGACTTTACTATCGGATTAGACTTAACGTCTATTTTCCAAGTAACGCAGGCTTTTATAAGATTGATGAAGGACGCGATGGCAGAAGGAAAGCAGACTTACGGGCGCGTAATCAATATTTCTTCGATTTACGGCGTTGTAGGGAACACGGCTATTCCTACTATCGCTTATCACACGACGAAGGGTGCGGTAGTAAACTTTACCCGCGGTGCTGCGGCTGAACTTGCGCAGCACGGCATAACTGTAAACGCTATTTGTCCGGGGTATTTCTATACCGAACTTACTCAACAGACTCTTGACTCGGCGTTTTTCCAAGCGTTCGCTAACCAGTCCGTTCCTATGAAAAGATACGGAAAATCGGGCGAACTCAACGCCGCGGCTTGCTTTTTAGGTAGCGAAGAAGCAAGTTACGTAACAGGTCAGATTCTTGCCGTTGACGGCGGATATACCTGTATTTAATCGCGAAAAACAAAAAGTGAAGTTTACGCGATAGGAGTATTTAATGTATAAAATATTATCGAAAAAAATCCTTAATCCGACGGTAACGCAAATGGAAATAGAAGCACCGCTTGTCGCAAAAAAAGCAAAAGCGGGGCAGTTTATCATTTTGCGCGTCAATGAAAACGGAGAAAGAATACCGCTTACCGTCGCCGGCGTAAACGCAAATACGGGCGCAGTCAAGATTATATTCCAGATAGTCGGTGCGACGACGGGGCTATTAAACCTTAAAAACGAAGGCGAATATATTTCCGATTTCGTAGGACCGCTCGGCAACCCGACGAAGACGGAAGGTATTAAAAAAGTATGTATAGTTGGCGGTGGGGTAGGTTGCGCTATTGCGTTGCCCGTTGCCGAAGAGTTTAAAAAACTCGGTGCGGAAGTTATCAGTATTATCGGTTTCAGGAATAAAGATTTGCTTATTTTGGAAGACGAGTTTAAGGCGTGTTCCGATAGGCTTATCGTTATGACGGACGACGGGTCGTACGCGCGTGGCGGAAACGTAACCGTTCCGCTTAAAGAACTTCTTGAAAGTGGCGAAAGATTTGACGAAATAATCACAATAGGTCCGCTTATTATGATGAAATACGTCGTTTTAACCGCAAAACCTTATAACGTTCCGTGTACGGTGTCAATGAACCCGATTATGATAGACGGGACGGGTATGTGCGGTGGTTGTAGGCTGACGGTCGGCAACGAAACGAAGTTTGCCTGTGTGGACGGGCCTGACTTTGACGGATACCTTATTGACTTCGACGGCGCAATGAAAAGGGCTAAAACCTATTCAGATTTTGAAAAAGGCAGAAGGGAAGAAGTTTGTAATCTTTTTAATAAGGAGATAAAGTAAAATGCCTAATATGAGTTTACAAAAGAACAAAATGCCCGTTCAAGACCCGAATATAAGAAAAAACAACTTTTCCGAAGTAGCGTTAGGCTATACGGAAGAACAGGCGATAGACGAAGCGAAAAGGTGCTTAAACTGTAAGAACAGACCTTGCGTCGGCGGTTGCCCCGTAAACATAAAAATACCTGATTTTATTTCAAAAGTCGCAAACGGCGAATTTTTGGAAGCGTATAAAATAATTACGGAAGACAGTTCCCTTCCCGCGGTGTGCGGGAGAGTATGTCCGCAGGAAACTCAATGCGAAAGCAAGTGTATCCGCGGAATAAAGGGCGAACCTGTGGGAATAGGCAGGCTTGAAAGGTTTGTCGCCGATTATTGCAGAACGCATAAAACGGAAGAAATAACCGACATAAAAAAGAACGGTTTTAAAGTAGCCGTAATCGGTTCAGGTCCTTCGGGGCTTGCGTGCGCGGGGTCGCTTATCGCGAAAGGGTACGAAGTAACCGTGTTCGAAGCGTTGCACGTTGCCGGCGGAGTTTTAAGTTACGGTATTCCCGAGTTCCGTTTGCCGAAAAGTATAGTTAAATCGGAAGTAAACGAACTTATAAAAAAGGGCGTTAAGTTCGAACTAAACACGGTAATAGGCAGAACGTTGACGATTGACGAATTACAGAACGAATACCACTACGACGCGATATTTATAGGTAGCGGTGCGGGGCTTCCGAGATTTATGAACATAAAGGGCGAAAATTTAAACGGCGTGTATTCTGCGAACGAATTTTTAACGCGCGTAAACCTTATGGGTGCGTTTAAGCCGGATAGCGCAACGCCCGTGCAAAACGCTAAAAACGTCGTCGTATTCGGTGGCGGAAACGTCGCTATGGACGGCGCGAGAGTGGCGAGAAGATTAGGCGCGAACGTAACCGTTTTATACAGAAGAACGGAAAAAGAATTGCCTGCACGAAAGGAAGAAGTAGAACACGCAATAGAAGAAGGTATCGTGTTTAAGTTCTTAACTAACCCTATAGAAATCCGTTCAGACGAGAACGGTTGGGTAAACGGCGTTTACTGTCAACAAATGAAACTCGGCGACCCCGACGCTTCGGGGAGAGCAAGACCTATCCCTGTTGACGGCGGTGAGTTTTTAGTTCCGTGCGATTGCGTAATAGTCGCTATCGGCACTTCACCGAACCCGCTTATTAAAAGTACGACCGACGGTTTAGAAACTAATAACCACGGCTGTATCATAGCCGACGAAAACGGAGCGACAAGTCTCGAAAACGTCTATGCCGGCGGGGACGCGGTAACGGGCGCTGCAACGGTAATTCTCGCTATGGGCGCAGGTAAAACAGCAGCCGAAGAAATCGACAGAATATTAAAAGGCTGATAAATTACGATTAAAACGAAAAACACTACTTTTACGTAGTGTTTTTTTTGCGTTAAAAAGGTTGACAATATACCCCGACGGGGTATATACTATAAAAAAGGACGCAAGGGAAAACAATATGGAAAAATGTAATTGCAATCAAGAAAAAACAATAAGAGACGAAGATACGAAAAAAAAGTTGACGTCGAGAATAAACAGGATTTCGGGGCAAATAGCAGGCGTTAAAAAAATGGTAGAAGAAGACAGATATTGTCAGGACGTCCTTATACAGTTATCGGCGATAGATAAAGCGGTTAAATCGCTTGCGGGGGAGATATTAGATAAGCATATGCACTCGTGCGTTATAAACGGAATAAAAAACGGCGACGTAAAAAAGATAGACGAGATAGTTGAATTATTCAAAAGGTTTTCTTAAAATGATGAAAAAAGAGTATAAAGTCAGCGGTATGATGTGCGTAAACTGTGCGTCTGCCGTGAGTAAAGCGGTCAATAAACTAAACGGTGTTAATGCGGAAGTATCATTACTTGAAAAAAGGCTTTACGCGGAGTTCGACGAAGATAAGGTATCGGAAAGCGAGATATTTACCGCCGTTAAAAACGCGGGGTATAAACTGCACCATATAAACGAAAACGTCAGCGATATAAAACAGATTAAAAAAAGATTTATTTTATCGTTAATACTTTTAATACCGCTTATGTATTTATCTATGGGCGAAATGATAAACTTGCCTGAACCCACGCCTATATTAAATTGTATTTTGCAGGCGGCGTTAGCGACCGCGTTAATAATCGTCAACAGAACTTTTTTTATTAAAGGATTTTTAGGCGTTAAGAATAAATCGCCGAATATGGAAACGCTGATTGCACTCGGTTCGCTTTCGGCTTACGCGTATAGTCTCGTCGCGTTTCTCGTTATGACGTTCGGGGGCGAAAAGGTCTCGCACTTATTTTACGATTCGGTAGGTATGGTGTTCACTCTCGTATCTCTCGGCAAATATTTTGAAGAATTATCGAAGAAAAAGACCACCGAAGAAGTTGAAAAACTATCGAAACTCCTGCCCGACACGATAACCGTGTTTGTCGACGGCAAGGAAAAAGTTATCGACGCAAAGTCGGTTAAAAAAGGCGATATAATCTGTCTTAAAGCGGGCGATTACGCGACTTGCGACGGAAAAGTCGTTTTCGGACAGGGGTATATCAATAATTCGGCGATAACGGGCGAAAGTATTCCGCAGGAAGTTTTCAGCGGTGAAAGTGTCAAATCGGGTTCTTTTTTGGAAAACGGGTATATAAGATATATTGCCGAAACAGTTTTGGAAGAAACGCTGTTCAGTAAAATTATAAGTTCGCTAAAAAAGGCGGGCAGAACTAAAGCGCCGATAGAAAAGACGGCGGATAAAATATCGGCGTATTTCGTGCCTATAGTTTGCGCCGTTTCACTTATCACCTTTTTATCGTGGCTTATAATTAAGGGCGACTTTTACCTTTCTTTTAAGTACGCGATAAGCGTTCTCGTCGTGTCCTGTCCGTGTTCGCTGGGATTAGCAACGCCCGTTGCGGTTATGGTCGCGATAGGAAAGGGCGCAAAGAACGGCATACTATTTAAAGACGCGCGTTCAATACAGAATTTCAGAAGAACGGAGTATTTTCTGTTTGATAAAACGGCAACTCTCACTACCGGCAAAATAAAGGTAATGGACGCAATTTTATACGAAGACAAGGAAAAAATACTGCCGATAGTTTACGCGCTGGAAGAAAAGAACAATCACCCGCTATCGCAAGCGCTAATAAATTATTGTAAAGACTTTAATAATGGCTGTGAAGTCGATAATTTTAACTATCTGTTCGGTAAAGGCGTAATAGGGGAAATTAGCGGAGTAAAATATCGGCTTGGCAACGATAAGATTATAGAAACAAATACCGATACGTCGTCGCTTATAGAAAAGTCGGGGTTTACGCGTCTCGTACTTATTAAAGACGATAAAATAATCGCGGTTTTCTATCTTGCGGACGAAGTTAAATATAACGCTGAAAGCGTCGTGTACGGGCTAAAAAGTATGGGCAAAAAAGTCGTTATGCTGACGGGGGACAATAAAAGCGTCGCCTATGCGGTTGCGAAAACTACGGGTATAGAAAAAGTCGAGTGCGAAGTTTTGCCGGAAGACAAGGCGGAAATAGTTTCAAAATATAAAGCGCAAGGAATAGTCGCAATGGTAGGGGACGGCATAAACGACAGCGTGGCGTTAAAGGAAGCGGATATCGGCGTAAGCGTCGGAAACGGCACCGATATCGCAATAGAGAGTGCGGACGTGGTGCTTGTAGACGGCGACGTAAAAAAAATTATAACGGCAACCGCGTTAACTGAAAAAACACTTAAAATAGTCAAACAAAACCTGTTTTGGGCGTTTTTCTATAACCTTATTTTAATACCCGTTGCAGGCGGAGTGTTCGCATTTTTAGGTTTAACGTTATCGCCGAGTATCTGCGCGGTATGTATGTGTATAAGTTCGCTTTTCGTCGTAAGCAACGCATTGCGACTAAACGCGTTTAACGAAGAAAAAACTATAAAAGGGGGAAATAAAGATGGGCTTATTCGGGCTTAACAAAAAAAACGGATATATAAAATCGACTTTTAAAATTGACGGTATGCATTGCGGGATGTGTGAAGCGCACGTTTGCGACGTTATACGGAAAAATATCAGCGTAAAGAAAGTTTCCGCGTCGCATATCAAAAAAGAACTTATCATCTATGCGGAAACGGAAATAAAAAAAGAAGAAGTCGAAAAAGTTTTAGCACCTACGGGCTATAAAGTAATATAATGCACTTAAAACGGAAAGATAAAGCGTTTTATCTTGACAAACCGCGGTAAAATGTTATAATAAGATAGATAACTTTAATAGGAGAAGCGTATGAAAAACAAATTAGTAGCCGTTGTCGGAATGTGCGGTGCGGGAAAATCGGAAATTACGAATCTGTTTATAGAAAGGGGTTATACCTGTATTCATTTCGGTGATCTTACTATGGACGAACTTAAAAGAAGGGGTCTTCCCGTAAACGAAGAAAACGAAAAGACGATACGCGAAGGAATACGTAAGGAATACGGTAAAGCGGCTTACGCTATGCTTGCCGTTAATAAGATTGATTCGCTTTCGGGGAAAGATATAGTTTTAGACGGGCTGTATTCGTGGTCTGAATACACCTTGCTTAAAGAAAAGTATAAAGATATGGTCGTTTTAGCGGTAATAACTAACGGGTATATAAGAAAAGAAAGGTTGAAAAACCGCCCGATTAGACCGCTTACCGCGGAAGAAGTGGACGGCAGAGATATTTCCGAAATAGAAAATCTTGAAAAGGGCGGTCCTATCGCAAAAGCCGACTACTATATCCTAAATAACGCCGATAAAGACGCGTTAGTTAATTCCTTTAACGATTTTATCGCGTGGCTTAATAAGTAAAATAATTTAAAAAAACGATAAAAAAGAACCCGAAAAAAAGAACCCGACCGCGGGTTCTTTTTAGTTATAGTTTTTTAACGCCGATAATTGTCGCAACGTCGCCTGAAACGGTAAAAGATACGTCGAAGTTTAAGTATGTTATCGCGTAAACTCTGTCATCGTTTTGGTAGGACGGGCGGGGGTCTTCCGCGATACAGCCGATAAGCGTCGGCAATTTGTCTTTCGGAAAATCAAGAAAAATCTTTTCGTCGAAAACTACTTTTAACAAGTGGTCTTTATTTTCTTCCGCGTATCCGCATTTTGCGTCGGGGATAGCGTCCGAGAAGTTAAGATAGGGTTTAACGTCGTAAATAGGCGTACCGTCCGCAAGGTCAACGCCCGAAACAAGAAGAGAAAAAGTGTTTCCGTTTTTTATGACCTTTTCGAGTTTAACGCAGGATAGCCCTAAATTGTTGGGGCGAAAGGAAGAACGGCTTGCAAAAACGCCCACTTTTTTATTTCCGCCAAGCCGTGGCGGGCGAACGAGTGGCGAGAACGCGTCCTTATGGTTAAGAGAAAAATCGAATATAAGCCAAAGGTGAGAAAACTGTTCGATATCTCTTACCGCGTCCGCGTCGTTATAGGGCGGATAAAAGATAATTTCGCCGAGAAGCGACTTAACGCGTCCGCTTTGCCGTGGCACGCCGAATTTTCCTTTAATTTCGGTTTTAACGTAAGCGATAGGAAGAATATTCATAAATATATTATACCTTATTTTATAGATAAATGCTATAAAAACTTTACAATTATTTTAATATTTGATATAATCAAGAAAAATGCGAATGTGGTGGAACTGGCAGACACGTAAGATTCAGGTTCTTATGCCCCAAAAGCGTACAGGTTCAAATCCTGCCATTCGCACCACAAAAACTCCGCTATCCAAAAGGGTGGCGGAGTTTTTGCATGAACGACAAATGAGCAGGATTTGAATTAGGAGAAAATTGCCGTAGGCAATTTGTCCGAAGGACTAAACTGTCCTGTGGACAGTTTATCGGGAGGCTCGAGAGAAGCAAATCCTGCCATTCGCACCAAAAAAATCAACCGAACCGATAAGGTATCGGTTGTTTTTTTTGGTGATAAGTTGATAAGGCAGGATTTGAAACAGCGTAAAAAAAATATGCCTTGACTTGGCATATTTTTAGCGGTGACCGAAGGCTTTTGCAAAACACAAAGTAAATATTACTGAAAATGTTTTGCAAAAGGCAAGAAAAAATCCTGCCATTCGCACCATGAAAGTGGGTCGAAAAGTCTTTTGGCTTTTGACCCACTTTTGCATATTTTTAGGTAAAAATTAGCGATTTTGCGCGCTCTTGATTTTCAAGGGTCTTTTTTTTATGTCCAAAAAACGAAAAAATACCCTACATACAAACATAGGTAAAGTGGGTTAAAATGTGTTTTGGGCGGGATTTGAACCTTATAACGACTTGAAAAAACAAGTAAAAAGTGGTACAATTTATTTATGAGATGGGTTTACGAAAGAGACAGCGAAAATAATAATCGCTATGCATTAGGACAGATTTTTGATGAAAGGGGTAGGACTTTAATATGTTTCGGTATAAATCCAAGCACGGCTTGTCCCGATTGTTTAGATAATACGATTAACAAAATAATAAAAATCGCACGCTTTAACGGATATGAAAACTGGATAATGTTAAATATTTATCCACAAAGGGCGACAAACCCAGATGACTTACATAAGATTGCTGACGAACCAATAATAAAAAGAAATTTGGAAATTATATCTCATAATTTGGACACCTTTAAGGAAAGCGATATTCTGTTTGCTTATGGAAATCTAATATCGAAAAGAAAATACTTAAAGGGCTGTCTAAACCAAATAACGGAACTGTTAAAAGCTAAAAATAAAAAGGTTTACATAATAAAATTGACAAAAGAGGGAAAGCCCGTACATCCGTTATATCAAAAAAACGATGCAGTTTTACAATTAATTTAGACAAAAAGTGAGAAAGCATATGAAAACTTTAGTAGTGTATTTTTCGGCAAGTGGTGTAACAAAAGGTGTGGCAAATAAACTTGCAAGCAAACTAAATTGCGACATTTATGAAATTAAACCCGTAGTGCCTTATACGGACAAAAACCTTAACTGGATGGATAAAAATTCCCGTAGCACGCTTGAAATGAAAGATAAGTCTTCCCGCCCCGAGATTATAACGGGCGATATAGACGTTTCACAGTATGATAGGATACTGCTCGGCTATCCCGTATGGTGGTACACTGCGCCGACTATCGTCAATACCTTTTTGGAAGCGTATGATTTTAGCGACAAGGAAATTATTATTTGGGCAACGAGTGGCGGCAGCGGTCTCGGAAAGGCAAAAGACGATTTAGCAAAAAGCACTACGGCGAAAATTATAAACGGCAAGAAACTGAATACCACTGCCCAGTTAGAGCAGTTTATTAAAGAAATTATTTAGAGAAAGTTTATGAAAAATATTCCGAATCCCGAAAAAGCAAGTTCGTGTTTAAATAGTGATAAAGTAACGTATATAAAACCGACGGTAAAAAACAAAAATATTGTCGTCGGGGACTTTTCGTATTTTGCAGGCGAAGATTTTGAAAGCCACGTTACCCATCATTACGATTTTATCGGCGACAAACTTATAATCGGCAAGTTTTGTCAGATAGGGAATAACGTAGAATTTATTATGAACGGTGCAAATCATCAGTTAAACGCCGTTTCTACTTTTCCGTTTTATATTTTTGAAGGTTGGGAGCAAAAACCGAATATCAAAGATTTGCCGAATAAGGGCGATACAGTCGTTGGAAACGACGTTTGGATAGGGCAAAACGTTACGATTTTGCCGGGTGTCCATATCGGCGACGGTGCGATAATAGGTGCAAACAGCGTGGTGGCGAAAGATATTCCGCCGTATTCCGTTGCGGTCGGAAACCCTGCTACCATTAAGAAAAAACGGTTTGACGACGAACTTATCGACTTACTTATAAAGTTCAAATGGTGGGATAAAAGTATAGAAGAAATAAATAAACTGATACCGATACTTTCTTGTAGTGATTTAGAGAAAGTTAAGTCGGAAATCAAAAAAATGTTATAGAAAAATTATGTAGTATTAAAGGATTATGAGACTGATAAAATCGTTAAAGAAAATCGATTATAAACTATTCTTTGCCCTTATCGTTTTAGGATTAGTTCCCACGCTATATACAACGGTAAGAGTATTCTTTTTGGGTGGTTTTCCGAGCGAATACTCGTTTTCGATAGCGGGGCAGTTATCGTGGGTAAATCTATTCTACGAAATCATACAGGAAGGAATTATTTTTCCGCTTTACTTCTTTATGGGTAAAGTGATAAGCGATAAGGAAAAATTGACGAACAGAGTAAAAACAGGCATGATCGTTTCTTTTGCCATTTACTTTGTTTTATCACTAATCATTTTTATTTTTGCTAAGCCTTTATTATCTTTAATGGCGACAAGCACGGAGATTATCGAACAATCGGCAACTTACATAAGAATAGAAACGGTTGCGAGTTTAGTGGGAATACTATCAAGTTTTTTACTCGTCGTTTTAGTGCAAATAGGCAAGCAAAAATATCTGTATTATTTAACGGGATTAAAACTTGTAATGTGTGTTTTGCTTGACACGTTTTTGGTTTCAAATATCGGCGTGTCGGCAAAACTCGGCGTGAACGGAATAGGGATAACCAACATTATCGTAAACGTAGTGCTGTTTGTTCTTTCTTTGATTTTAGTCAACAAAGAAAACATTAAAATATTTGTAAAAAGCAAACTTGATTTTTCGTGGATGAAAGAGTTTGTTAAAATAGGCGGAATATCTGGGTTAGAATCTTTTGTTCGGAATATTGCCTATATGCTTATGATTTGCCGTATGGTAAACGTCGTAGGCGAACAGGGGACGTACTGGGTTGCAAACAATTTTATCTGGGGTTGGTTATTACTGCCTATATTACAACTCGGCGAACTTATCAAAAAAGATTGTGCCGAAGATGAGAAAGCAATACAAAACAAGTCGCTTGGCTATTTTAGTATTACGACGATAGTTTGCTTATTGTGGTGTATAACGATTCCGCTATGGAAACCGTTTATGGCCAACGTTTTGCAGTTTAACGACGTAGACAAACTGTTTGAACTCGTTATGGTTTTGCTTGGTTTCTACATGGTGTTTGCATTTCAAAACGTTTTCGACGCAATTTTCTACGGTATAGGCAAAACGAGTTATATGCTGTTTGAGTCGATAGTAACTAACACAGTTTATTACGGGATATGCTTTATACTGTACGTAACGGGAGTTTGGGAACCTTCGCTTATAGGAATTGCTCTGATGTTCGGTATAGGAAACGCTTTTGACGGTATCGTGTCGCTTGGCGTTTATATCTATTTGCTTAAAAAGAGAAAAATAAATATATTAAATATTGAATAGAAAAAAGGCGGTTGAGACAATTTCAACCGCTTTTCTTATTCAGCAAAGTTTATATAAGGTTTCTTTTTTCGAATTGCGTAGTATAGGGTTTTTCTAGCCCCGCCCCAAGAATATTTTACATAAGCAATAAAGATTAGATAGACGGCGTTTACGCCCTTATAATGGACTTGAATAAACTTGAATATATATCGTCAGCGGGCTTGCGTGTTTTGTTGTCCGCACAAAAGATAATAAACGTTCAGGGCAACGAAATATTTAAAACCGATACGATAGAGTTCTTGCCTATTACGGGTGCAGAGTTGAAAGAACGCGGAGATTTACAACCGATAGTCGTTACGCATAAAACGGGTGAAGGCGAAAACGATTTCGTGAACGCACAGTTGGAGTTTGCGGTGCGTTTAAGTAGCGAAGAGAGAACGAAGATTACGCAGTTTACCGACTATTCGCCTGCGGCGTTCAGGGCGGCACTTAACGAATATTCCGTTGACGACGACATATTCATAAGGTTAAGGTTTAAGGGGTGCGACGTGGAAGGTTACGGCGTGATGCCTTCGGTCGGCATTTCATACTGGATGGGATATCGAATAAACGGTGTATAACCCGTATTAAAAATTTAACGAACGATAACTTAATTAAATGCTCGACGGCACGATAAATCTTCGCCGTCGGGTATTTTTAATTATATAAAAGTCGGGGTATTGTCATATAATAAGAACAACTAAACCTAACTATAAACTAATATTATATAAAAATTATAGCAAGTTTTTTATTTTAATGGTAGAATTAAACCGTAGATTATTTATGATGCATTTAAGGAGAAAAAATGACACATCAAACGGTTTTAGTTATCGACTTCGGCGGGCAGTACAATCAACTTATCGTAAGGCGGGTGAGAAATCTCGGCGTATATGCCGAACTCGTGCCGTTTAATATCAGCCTTGAAAAGATAAAGAGTTATAATCCTATCGGAATAATCTTTACGGGCGGGCCGAACAGCGTTTTCGGGGAAGACGCGCCGACCGTCGATAAAGAGATATTTTCTTTAGGTATTCCCGTTCTCGGTATTTGCTACGGTATGCAGTTGACGGCTTACCTTAACGGCGGAAAAGTTATTCACGCAAAGACGAGAGAATACGGCAAGCAGGAAATCGAGTATAAAAAAAGCGTTATTTTCGAAAACGTTCCTAACGGCGTTTGCTGGATGAGTCATACCGACCAAGTAAGCGAACTGCCGAACGGGTTTAAGATTATCGCGTCGACGAAGACGTGTAAGGTCGGTGCGTTTGAGAACAGAGAAAAAAATATTTACGCCGTGCAATTTCACCCCGAAGTCGTGCATACCGAAAACGGCAATCTTATACTTAAAAACTTTTTATATAAGGTCTGCGGTGCAACGGGCGACTGGCAAATGGGCGATTACGCAAAGGAACAGATTGACAAAATAAGGGCGAAGGTAGGCGACGGGAAGGTGCTTTGCGCCATGAGCGGCGGGGTAGACAGCGCGGTTGCCGCAACCCTTTTACATAAAGCGGTGGGCGACCAACTGACCTGCGTGTTCGTTGACCACGGACTATTAAGAAAAAACGAAGCGGACGGCGTTATGAAGGTCTTTAAAGACCAAATGGGTATGAACCTTATTAAAGTCGACGCGGGCAAATATTTTCTCGGCGCGTTAAGGGGCGTTAAAGAACCCGAAAAAAAGCGCAAGATAATAGGTAAATCGTTTATCGACGTTTTCGACGTTGAAGCGAAAAAGATAGGCAAGGTAGATTATCTCGTTCAGGGCACGATTTATCCCGACGTAATAGAAAGCGGGCTTGGAAAGAGTGCGGTAATAAAATCGCACCACAACGTCGGCGGATTGCCGTCCGTTGTCGATTTCAAAGAAATAATCGAACCGCTTCGTAGCCTATTTAAAGACGAAGTAAGGGAATTAGGGTTAGCACTCGGCTTACCTGAAAATATCGTTATGCGCCAGCCTTTCCCCGGCCCGGGATTAGCGGTAAGAATTATCGGTAATATCACGCCGAAAAAAGTAAGGATTTGTCAGGACGCGGACGCTATCTTCCGCGAAGAAATATTAAACGCCAAACTTGATAGAGACATTTGGCAATATTTTGCCGTTCTTACCGATATGCGTACGGTAGGCGTTATGGGGGACGAAAGGACTTATGATTACACCGTCGTTTTACGCGCGGTAACGAGTATAGACGGTATGACGGCGGACTGGGCGGATATCCCGCACGACGTTCTTGCTAAAATCTCGTCGCGCATAGTCAACGAAGTTAAAAACGTCAACCGCGTGGTTTACGATATAACGAGTAAACCGCCCGCAACGATAGAGTGGGAATAATAAATAAAATTATATAACCGATAAAACAAAATAGCCCCCGATACCGAAAAGGTATCGGGGGCTGACTTTTAATTAAAATAATAGCCCGCGTTAAAGTGCGGGCTTATTTTATTTAAGTAAAGCGTTTATCATAGCGATAGTTTCAAATTTCATTTTTTCGTAATCGATATACTCGTGCCTGTCGTAAACGGACTCGTGAGAAAATGATTGAATAGAGTTCATAGCGATATGCACCTTTTCAGTAAGGTCGTCTATTTTAACCCCGAGATTTTTTAAGGTATCGGTTGCGTTAATAGTGATATGGTCTTCAAGCGATAAGAACTTGCGCCTGACGTGGTCGTCCGATACTGCAAGCGAGTGCAAAATGTTATGTAGATTAGCGTTTTTCTTATGAATATTCGTCGTCATTTCAATAAGGTCGACGATAATTCCGTTGATATCGACGGGCGCGGTAAGATTTTTGAAATATTCCATTATAGGCGTGGCTACTTTTTGGATATAAATATCTATAACGTAAACCAAAATGTCCTTTTTATCCTTAAAGTATCCGTACAAAATGCCTATCGATACGCCCGCTTTTTTGGCGATTTCGGTCGTGTTAGCGTTATAGTATCCGACGGACGAAGCACGGAGCATATCTTAAAAAGATACTCTCAAAGCCTGCGGCTTTTCGGTATGACACGATATTGTCATTGAGTAAAAACAAATAAAAAAATAAACGGCAAAAAACGATACCGAACAAGGTATCGTTTTTTCGTGCGAGAAAAAAGTTATAAAGAAAAAGGGTTTTGATTTCCTGATTAAGTATAATACCATTAAAAGGAGATTAAAAATATGATTTACAGTGAATTAGAAAAACAATCTAAATATGATAAATATTCTTGTATCGTGCGTGAGCGGGTGTACGGAACAAATTCGAGAACGATTTACGAGAGTTTTTGCGATACTTTAAAATGGGATAGAGACAAGGCGTGTCAATTCGGCAGACAAGGTGCGCCGTTATATGCAACAAATTGCGATACTAACAGAGAACTTGCCGTATGGTTTATAAGCAAGCCTAAATACTGCGAAACTAACGTTATGGAAAATAATCATATAAATCTTATAAAAAACAACGGCGACGAAATAATAGAAAAAGTTGCCCAGTATCTCGGTATATCTCACGATACGGGCAGAATAACTTTCGTTAAAACGTCGGCGGGCTATGAGTTTTTCGGTGTATATAAATTAGAACAAAACGGTACGACAAGAATTTATAAAAGGATAAGCAATAATTATCCGATAAAATAACACTATTTAAAACTATTTCGCTAATCTGTTTTAATAGATTATTTAATTTAATTCAACAATTTCTAAACAAAAAAAAGATAGAAATAATCTATCTTTTTTTTGTTGGTGCCGGGGACCGGACTTGAACCGGTACGGTGTTGCCACCGAGGGATTTTAAGTCCCTTGCGTCTGCCAATTTCGCCACCTCGGCGTTTTTGGAGGCGCCACCCAGATTCGGACTGGGGGTGAGGGTTTTGCAGACCCGAGCCTTACCACTTGGCTATGGCGCCTTATACTTATATAAATAAAGGGGATATAAATCCCCGTCAGTTTGGAGCGGGAAACGAGATTCGAACTCGCGACATTTGCCTTGGCAAGGCAACGCTCTACCACTGAGCCATTCCCGCAAATGCAAAAACGAGATGTGGTGGGAGCAATAGGGCTCGAACCTATGACCCTCTGCTTGTAAGGCAGATGCTCTCCCAGCTGAGCTATGCTCCCGTCTCTCGTTTAATGCTTATATAATATAACAAAATAAAAAATAAATTGCAAGTATTTTTATACAAAAATTTTAAATTTTTTTAATTTTTTTTCCAAAATAAAAATTGCCGACGGTTATTTGTGGTGTTTGATAACGAAAATTAGTTGACTCTTCCTTGTTTTTATATTATAATAATATAGAAAATAATGATTTTATTACTGTAATTTTATTTATTAGGAAATAATCATAATAAAAAAAGGATAGAAAAATGGACGAAGTTATATCTTCAATAATAGAAGCCGAAAAAAAAGCCGACGAAATGGTTAAAAATTCGCTTGACAATGCGAAGAAGGCTAATATTTCCGCGGAAAAGGAAGCGGAAGAAATAAAAGACAAAGCGATTGCGTCTTTTAAACTTCACAGGAAGACCGTTTTAGCGGACGCAGAAAAGACGGCGAACGAAAAATACGAAGCGCGTTTATCAGAAGGCGAGAAGACGGCGAAAAATATTTCTAATAAAGCCGAAGAAAAAATCAAAGAACTTGCAATAGAATTAGTAAACGAAATAACGGGTAAATAATGGCTATCGTCGAAATGGCAAAAATCAAGTGTATAGGGCTTGCATACCAGAAAGAAGCAATCTTAAACACTCTGCACAAAATAGGTTGTGTGGAGATTTTTGCGACCGAAGAAAGGGAAAACACCTTTTTAACAGCGAACGACAAAGAAAAGGAAGAAATAACCGAAAAATATCAAAGCACCAAAAAGACGATAGACTTTATATCAGACGCGTTAGAAAAGGCGAAGGGGAAACCTTACGAGATAGCGGACACCAAACCGCTTACTTCAAACTTTTTCGTTTCTTACGAAGATTTTATCGCAATACCTAATAAAGAAATAGAGTTATCGTACGCGGTTTATAAATCGGGCGAGTATGCGGACGCGCTGCTTACAAAAAAGACGGAAAAAGTTAAACTCAACAATTTATGCGCGCAATTAGAACCGTATAAAGATTTAAAAGAAAAGTTTTCCGACTATAAAGACACTAAAACAACGAAAGTCGTTTTAGGAACTATTAAAAGTGAAAACTTACAGCAATTAAAGGCAAGGTTAGAAAACTACCCGTTATCGGAACTTATCGTATATTCCGAAAAATCTGTTTCGGTAATCGCAATCGTTTCAGAGATAACGGAAAGCGATAAACTGTTTATTGAACTAAACGAACTCGGCTTTACCAAGTGTATATTCACTTTCGAAGCGACTGCGCAGGAAAAAATCGCCGAGTTAAAGAACGAGATAAAGTCAATCGAAACGGAAGAAGACGAAATCTTAAAAAGCGTTTTAGACAACACGGCGTATATAAAAGACCTTAAAATACTGTGTGATTTTTATAAGTTTAAGTTAGAAAAAATCACCGCGTCGGAAAACTTCCGTTGCACGGATAAAACCTTTATATTAGAAGGGTATTTGCCGTCGGAAGACAGAGAAAAGGTAGAAAACGCGTTAAAAGAAACGACGGAAGCCGTTTTTATCGAATTTTCTGAACCGCTTGATACGGACAACCCGCCGACGCTTACAAAAAACCTTAAACTCGTGCATCAGACGGAGTTTATAACCGATATGTATTCCGTTCCGGATTATAGAGAAAAAGACCCGAATAATATCGTATTCTTCTTCTTTATGCTGTTTATGGGCGTTATTATGGCGGATATAGGCTACGGGCTTTTAATGATAGTCGTGGGGCTTATGCTTGCGAGAAAAATCCCCGTAGATAACGGCGCGAAAAAACTGTGGAACGTTATCGCGATAGGCGGTGTCTTCGCAATTATATTCGGCGTACTGTTTAACTCGCTGTTCGGGTTTGCCGTTCTGCCTTTTAATATCTTGCCGAGTCCCGTGCCGTCGGTCGGCGGAAGAAACGGGCTTATGACGATTTTATTAGGTTGCCTTGGGCTTGGCGTTTTGCAGATAGCAGTCGGATACCTTTATAAAGGTATTAACTGTTTCAGAAAAGGTAAGTTGTTAGACGGAATATTAGACGGTATCGTTTGGGTAATATTCTTTATCGGCTTTATATTCGCGGGCTTTAATTTCCTTATCGGCTATTTAATGCCTGACGCAACGTTGCCGTACGGTATTTATAATTTCTTTAACAAAATGACTAAACCGGGGCTTATTATGGCGGGCGGTGCAATAGGGCTTGAAGCGTTGCTGACGGGCAGATACGAAAAAGGTTTCGGCAAGTTCAGTAAGGGTTTCGGCGCGGTTTACGGGCTTATAAGTATTTTCAGCGATATACTGTCTTACGCAAGGCTTTTCGGACTTATGTTGTCGGGTATGATTATCGCGCAGACTTTCAACGATTTAGGGCTTAATCTTATGGGTAGCCCGATAGGGCTTGTGTTCGGGCCGTTGGTAATTTTATTAGGGCACGTCTTCAATATCGCAATGGGCGTTTTAGGGGCGTATATTCACGACAGCAGATTACAGTATATCGAGTTTTTCTCGAAGTTCTACACGGGCGAAGGCGAACCGTTCGTTCCGTTAGGGTCTAAATTAGATTATATATACCTTACGAAATAGTCGGGTGTATAAATATAAAAAACAAAAATTAAGTAAAAACGGAGGTTTTTATTATGACAGGTGAAGCATTAGCAACGTTAGGTCTCGCGCTCTGCGCGGGGTTATGTGGCGTAGGCTCGGCAATCGGTCTTTGGTACACCGGTTCGGCTGCGTCGGGCGTTTTGGCAGAAGAACCTAAAAAGTTCAGTAAAGTTCTTATTTTAGTCGTTCTTCCTGCAACGCAAGGTATTTACGGTTTCGTATTTGCGATTCTCGGGTTAAGCGGTATCACCGCAGGTATGGAAGCGATTGCGGGCGCTAAAATATTCGCAGCGTCTATGCCACTCGCGTTTACGGGTTTAATTTCGGGTATTTTCCAGGGTAAAACCGCTGTCGGCGGTATTTACGCTATTGCGAAAAACGAATCTTTATCGGGAAAACTTATTTTGTTCCCTGCAATGGTTGAAACTTACGCGATTTTAGGGCTTGTCGTATCTATTCTTTTACTGTAATAAAAGGGCTTATTTATGGAAGGGAAAGAAGGCATTATAGCCAAGATTAAAGAAGACGCCGAACTTAAAGTAAAAAGTATCGTCGACGCTTCCGAAAAGGCTTATAAGGAAAAGATAGACGAGGCGAACGCGTGGGCGAAAGACTATGAAAACGCGCAAGAAGACTTGCTTAAAAGGGACGCGACGGATATTATTACGAGAAAAATGACCCTTTGCGACCTTGAAGTAAGGAAAATATCGCTTTTTTATAAACAGCAAACGGTAAAAAAAGTGTTTGCTTCCGCTTACGATATGCTTTTATCTATGCGGAAAAAAGAATATCTCAATTTCGTTAATAAACTGCTTACGGCAAACGCCGAAGACGGGGACGAAATAGTTTTATCGTGCGACGGCGTTTTAACCGAAAAAGATTTATCGGCGCTTGAAATCGTTAAGAGTAAAAATCTTACCGTAAGTAAAAAAACGGGCGATTTTAAGGGCGGAATATACCTTATAGGAAAAGTGTGCGATAAGGATTTGACTTTTAGTAAGGTAGTCGAAGAAAAAGAAGAAGACTGGTCGAAAAAAATAGCCGACAGACTGTTCGGCGAATAAAGGACAGAGAAAAAAGTATGGCAAACGCGACTTATGCAAACGCAAGGGCAAAATCTCTTGAAAAATATCTGCTCGGTAACGAAAGATTAAACCGTATGATAGAATCTTCGTCCGCCGAGGAAGCGTTGAAAGTTCTTTCCGAAGTCAATTTCGGAGAAGGCGTAGTTATAGGTTCACCGCTTGATTTTGAACTACTGCTCGATGCGGAAACGAATAAGTTATATAAGTTTATAAAGGAAACGGGGGCGAACGACGCACTCGCGTCTTATCTTCTTATCAAAAACGATTTCCATAACGCGCAATGCTATATACGTGCTAAATACTTAAAAATCGATATCGACGATATGCTTACCCTTGACGGAACGATAAAAAAGGAAGTGTTAAAGGAAAAGATTATGGTGGACGAATATAAATCGTTCCCGAAACCGCTACAATCCGCTTTATCGCGTGCCGATTTTTGTTTCGTTTCTAACAAGGCGACGGGCAGAACTGTCGACGGTATTTTTAAAAAAGAATTATATACCGAACTGTATAACCTTTCAAAACGGGAAAAAACCTTAAATGAAATATATAAAGTTCAGGCGGACTGCACCAACGTCGCAACGGCGTTAAGGACGAGAAATTACGCGCTGTCTTGCGAAGAGTTCGTAGACGGCGGAACTTTAAGTAAGGACTTTTTGAAAGCGTTATGCGAACAACCGCTTGAAGTATTAAAGGAAACTTGCCGTTATAACGACAAAAGCGAAATGCTTTTATCGGCAATCGACGGCGCAATTAAAAACCAACCGCTTTCCGATTTCGAGAACAGGGCGGACAGTTATGCCGTGGCGCTTCTTCAAAAAGATAAATACTCGACGGAAGGTCTGCATCCGTTTTTACTCTACGTATTTTATAAACTTGCGGAAATTATCAACGTAAGAATAGTAATGGTAGGCAAAATCAACGGTTTAAGTAAAGCGGATATTAAAAGGAGATTAAGGAAAGGCTATGAAGGATAAAATGGCGATAATAGGCGACGGCGACAGCGTGCTTGCTTTTACCGCGGGCGGAGTAGACGCTTTCCCCGTAGACAGTACGGAAACGGCGAGAGAGTTAGTTAAAAAACTCGCCAAAGACTATAAAATCATTTTTATTACGGACGTAATCGCGGAAAAAATCAGCGACGTTATAGATAGATATATAGAGAGTGCGTATCCTATAATACTCTCCGTTCCGTCCAAAGCGGGAAGTAACGGGTTCGGTATTAACGGCATTAAAAAAGCAATGGATAAAGCACTCGGCGTTGATATTTTATTCAACGACAAAGGTGAAGGAGAAAAATAATTCTATGCAAGGAAAAGTAATCAAAGTTTCAGGTCCGCTTATCGTTGCCGAAGGCATGGCAGACAGTAAATTGTTCGACGTTGTTCACGTAAGCGACAAAAACTTAATAGGTGAAATTATCGAACTTCGTGGCGACAAAGCGTCTATTCAGGTTTACGAAGAAACCAGCGGATTAGGGCCGGGCGATAAAGTGGTATCGACGGGCGCACCGCTTTCCGTTGAACTTGCCCCGGGGCTTATCGAAGGTATTTACGACGGTATACAGCGTCCGCTTATCGATATCTATAAAAAATACGGCGACAGAATAGGCAGGGGCATTGAAGTCAACAATATCGACCGCGAAAAGAAATGGGATTTTATCGCCGTTGCCAAAATCGGCGACGACGTGGTAGCGGGCGACGTTTTGGGGACTGTTCA
The DNA here is from genome assembly GCA_017445995.1 of Clostridia bacterium. Taxonomy (GTDB): domain Bacteria; phylum Bacillota; class Clostridia; order Christensenellales; family Borkfalkiaceae; genus UBA1259. The sequence continues at coordinate 64,883 of JAFSRT010000019.1, read as the reverse complement.
GGAGACCCCGATAGTAAGCCATAAAATTATGGTTCCTTACGGAATAGAAGGTAAAATCGTTTCGGTTATGGACGGAAAGTACACGATAACCGACACGGTTGCAATAATAAAGACTAAAAACGGCAACGAAAAAGTTTGCATGCTACAAAAATGGCCTGTCCGCGTAGGCAGACCGTATAAATCGAAAATGAGCCCCGATGTTCCTATGGTAACGGGTCAAAGGGTAATCGATACTCTTTTCCCGATAGCGTTAGGCGGTGTTGCGGCAGTTCCGGGTCCTTTCGGAAGCGGTAAAACGGTCGTTCAGCACCAACTTGCAAAGTGGGCGGACGCGGATATTATAGTGTACGTCGGCTGTGGCGAACGCGGAAACGAAATGACGGACGTATTAAACGAGTTCCCTGAACTTAAAGACCCGAAATCGGGCGAACCGCTTATGAAAAGAACGGTGCTTATCGCGAACACTTCCGATATGCCTGTTGCCGCGCGTGAAGCGTCTATTTACACGGGTATAACCATTGCCGAATATTTCAGAGATATGGGCTATAACGTCGCTATAATGGCGGACTCTACTTCCCGTTGGGCGGAAGCACTCCGCGAAATGAGCGGTCGACTCGAAGAAATGCCGGGCGAAGAAGGATACCCTGCTTATCTCGGTTCGAGACTTGCCGAGTTCTACGAAAGGGCGGGGATAGTAAACGTTTTGGGTAGCGAAGATAAAGTAGGTTCGGTAACTGCTATCGGCGCGGTTTCACCGCAGGGGGGCGATTTGTCCGAACCCGTTTCGCAAGCGACCCTTCGTATAGTCAAAGTATTCTGGGGCTTATCGTCGGCGCTTGCTTATAAAAGGCACTTCCCTGCAATCGACTGGCTAATTAGTTATTCGCTTTACGCCGATAAACTCAACGACTGGTACAACGAAAACGTGTCGGCGGACTTTTCGAGACTGCGCGCTTTCGCTATGAGTATATTACAGGAAGAAGCGGAGTTAGACGAAATAGTAAGGCTTGTCGGCGCGGATTCTCTGTCGTATAAAGACAGACTTACTATGGAAACGGCAAAGTCGATAAGGGAAGACTATCTGCACCAGAACGCTTTCCACGAAGTCGACACTTACGCGTCGCTTACTAAACAGTATAAAATGCTAAAACTCTTATACGATTTTTATAGACTCGGTAACGAAGCGCTCGATAAAGACGCGGAATTTTCAGATATTATCAATTTACCTATAAGGGAAAAGATAGGCAGGGCAAAGTATATTCCGGAAAGCGAAATAGACAGTTTCGACGAAATCAATAAAGAGTTGGTAGAAAGTCTTAAAGCCATAGCAAACAACGGAGGCGAAGACAATGAATAAAGAATATAAAACGATAAAAGAAGTAGTCGGACCGATAATGCTTGTCGAAGGCGTTGAAGGCGTTAAGTATAACGAACTCGTCGACGTTATTCAGAGTAACGGCGAAATAAGGCGCGGAAAAGTTCTCGAAATAAACAGAGATAAGGCACTCGTGCAGTTGTTTGAAAGCGCACAGGGTTTGCAGATATCTACGAGTAAAGCGCGCTTTACGGGGCACAGTCAACAACTTGCGGTATCGGAAGATATGCTCGGCAGAATATTCGACGGTATGGGCAACCCGAGAGACGGGGGCGCACCGATTATCGCCGATATGAAAATGGACATAAACGGCGAACCTATCAACCCTTCCGCAAGGGATTATCCGAACGAGTTTATACAAACGGGCGTTTCCGCTATCGACGGGCTTAATACTCTCGTCCGCGGACAGAAACTCCCCGTATTCTCGATGTCGGGTCTTCCGCACGCGGAACTCGCCGCGCAGATTGCAAGGCAGGCGAAGGTTTTAAGAAGCGAAGAAAAATTCGCGGTAGTTTTCGCCGCGATAGGTATTACTTACGAAGAATCGGAATACTTTATCAACGACTTTAAAAAGACGGGCGCAATCGAAAGGACGGTGCTATTCACCAACCTTGCAAGCGACCCCGCGATAGAACGTATCTCTACGCCGCGTATGGCGCTTACCTGCGCGGAATATCTGGCGTTCGAACTCGGTATGCACGTTTTGGTCATTATGACGGATATAACGAATTATTGCGAAGCGCTTCGCGAAGTTTCGGCAGCGAGAAAGGAAGTTCCGGGAAGAAGGGGCTATCCGGGATATTTATACACCGACCTTGCGACGATGTACGAAAGGGCGGGCAGAATAAGGGGCAAGAAGGGGTCTATAACGCAAATACCTATCCTTACAATGCCGGAAGACGATAAAACTCACCCTATCCCTGATTTAACGGGGTATATTACGGAAGGTCAGATTATTCTGTCCCGTGAACTTTATAAAAAGGGCGTTACTCCGCCTATCGACGTTTTGCCGTCTCTTTCAAGACTTAAAGATAAGGGTATCGGCGACGGAAAGACGAGAGAAGACCACGCCGACACAATGAACCAGTTGTTCGCGGCTTACGCAAGGGGCAAAGAAGCGAAGGAACTTTCCGCAATTTTAGGCGACGCGGCGCTTACCGATATCGATAAACTATACGCGAAGTTTGCAGAAGGTTTTGAAAAGGAATACGTATCGCAAGGTTTTACGACCAACAGGAACATAGAAGAAACGCTTGACACGGGTTGGAGTTTACTTAAAATCCTTCCGAAAAGCGAGTTAAAGAGAATTAAAGAAAAATATATCGAAAAATATCTTAAATAAAATAAAAACACAAGGTAAGAAAGTTGGCGAGATTAAACGTAAACCCTACCCGTATGGAGTTAAAGAAACTCAAAGCAAGGCTTAAAACGGCGATCAGGGGACATAAACTACTTAAAGATAAAACGGACGAAATGGTCAGGCGGTTTTCTTCGGTTATCAAAGAAAATAAGAAGATCAGGTTAGAAGTGGAACAGGACGTAGCAAGCGTTTTGTCCCAGTTTTCCGTTGCAAGAAGTCTTATGAGTGTCAAAGACATAAGACTTGCCTTTTCTATGCCTTCGGTTTCCTTGGGGCTTTCGTGCGGGGTTAAAAACCTTATGAGCGTCGAAGTGCCGTCGCTTAGTATTGACGAAGCGCAGGGCGAAGACAAGTACCCGTATTCGCTAATCGGAATAACGAGTGAAGCCGATTATTCCGTCGAACTTATGGGCAAGGTTATAGTAAAACTCGTTAAACTTGCGGAAATCGAAAAGACTACGATGATGCTTGCCAACGAAATAGAAAAGGGAAAAAGGCGTGTAAACGCACTTGAAAACGTGTTAATACCGAATATCGAAGAGACGATACGGTATATATCAATGAAATTAGAAGAAAACGAAAGGGGCGCGACGACGCGACTTATGAAAGTCAAGTCTATGCTTGAAAACAGGGGTTAGTATGAAAGCAATCGGCATCGATATCGGCGGTATGAGTATTAAAATCGGGCTTTGCGAAGACGGAAAGATTATTTCTCGGCGCAAGGTGATAACCACAAAGGATTACGGCGAAGCGATAGATAAGACGTGCGACGCAATCCTTTCAATATTAAATGAACTCGGTATTACCGAAAATGATATAGCGGGCATAGGTATCGGTTGCCCGGGGACGGTTACGGGAAGTCAGGGAAAAATAGATTTTCTTCCTAATCTCGGTTGGAAGGACGTTTATATAGCGGACAGCATAAAAAAGCGTATAGATACTAAAATCGTCGTATCGAACGACGCTAACGTCGCAGCACTCGGCGAAAACATTTACGGCGTTGCTAAAAAATACGACAGTTCGGTTATGCTTACACTCGGCACGGGTGTCGGCGGCGGCATAATTATCGACAGAAAACTTTACGAAGGCGGTGAGTCAAAAGGCGCGGAACTCGGGCATTTAACTCTTATTCTCGGCGGTGAACAATGCGGTTGCGGAAGAAAGGGCTGTATCGAAGCGTACGCGTCGGCAACGGCACTTATGCGCCAGACGAGAGAAGAGATGCTGTTAAATAAAGACAGTTTAATGTGGAAAATAGTGGACGGCGATATAGAAAAAGTAGACGGCAAGTTAGCCTTCGATTGCGAAAAGGCGGGCGATAAGTCGGCAAAGAAAGTCGTCGACAATTACGTAACGTATCTATCCGAAGCCATAATGAATATGTGTAATATATTTAGACCGCAAGCCATAGTTTTAGGCGGTGGAGTATCGGCGCAGGGCGATAATTTAGTTAAAAGGGTTAAAGCCTATTGCGAAAAGTTTAATTACGGATACCGTGGCGCGCCCGTTCCCGAAATACTCTGCGCGACGCTCGGAAACGACGCGGGTATAATAGGCGCAAGCGCGTTAGTTATCGAATAAAGACGAAAAAGGCATTATTTACATAATGCTTTTTTTATTTCGCTATTGACAAAGAAAGTCGCTGATGTTAAAATAAAATAAAAGGTGAGTTATGGAATATAGAGAGACGAAAACTTGGAAGGAAATAAACGAAACACCGTCGGTTATTTCAAAGATATTTGAAATCAACGCCGACACTATGAGTAAGTTGGTAAAAGAAATTAAAGAAAGCAAAATAACCAACTTCGTAACGGCAGGCAGGGGTTCGAGTAATCACGCAATCGTTTATTTTAAATACCTGATGGAAATTATGTCCAACTATACGGTTGGGCTTTCCGCTCCAAGTATCGTAACTCTTTATCGCGGTAAAACCAACTACGCCAACAGCATAATTTTAGGCGTAAGTTCAAGCGGTAAGGCGGAAGACGTAATCGAAGTAGTTAAAAAGGGCAACGAAGAAGGCGCTATTACCATTTCCGTTACCAACAATGCGGACAGTCCGCTTGCAAAACTCGCCAAATATCACCTTTATTGCGGTGCGGGCGAAGAAGAAAGTTACGTTGCGACGAAGACGTTTACTGCCGAGACGTTTATTCTTGCTTGGCTTGGTTGCGCACTTTCAAACAATAAAAACGATATCGATATATTAAAGAGTTTCAAGTTGGATTTAGACCATATATTGCCTGAAATCGACGAAATAACGACGCTTTATGCTAATAAGTTCGTCGATATGAAGGACTGTTTCGTTTTATCAAGGGGGCTTTGCTACCCCGTTGCGTTAGAAGCGTCGCTTCTTTTACAGGAAACCTGTTATATTCAGGCGAAGGGATACGCTAACAGCGAATTTTACCACGGCCCGCTCGCTATGGTAAATAAAGATACGCCCGTTATTATTTTCTGTGCGGAATACGACGGCGACGAAGAGATACAAAGTATAATCCGTGCCGACCAGATAAGGTTTATTGAAAAAATGCTGTCCTTTCATGCCCCGATACTGTTAGTTACCAACGACATATTTATAAAGGGTACTTTTAAGAAGTGTTACGACGCGTTCTTAAACTTTTCCGTTCCGGAAGAGTTCTCGGTTTTCGCCTTTACTTTATTTGCGCAGATGTTTGCGTGCAAGATAAGTTGTCTTAAAGGTAATAATCCGGATAATTCAGATAAATACGAAAAAGAAATTATAACGAAATAATTAAAAGAAAAACCAAAACAAAAGATAAAAAAACGCCTTTTTTAAGGCGTTTTTTATGTTTTTTCCATCTTTATTGTTTTCCGTCGTAATCGAACACGTCGGAAAAAAGTTCAAGCCGAGATTTTTTTAGGACTTTCGTGATAACGGACGGGGTAAAAACGGGGAATAACCGCGCAAAAAAGCCCATAGACTTTCCGTCGAACCCTAAAACGATACGCTTTTTCTTTTTGCTTATCTTTTTAACGATAATTTTCGTCGCTTTATCAATCGGCATCATCATTTTTAATATCGCTTTATTGTTTTTATCGGACACACTCATTCTGTTTAGTATATCGGTTTTAATAAACCCCGGGTAAACCCCCGCAACGTATATTTTCTTTTTATAGTCTTCGATAAGCGTTTCGGTAAAACCGCGAACGGCGTATTTAGTCGCGCAATACATACTTTCCCCGACGACGGCGCATAACCCCGCCGAACTCGAAATATTGATTATCGCAGGCGTTGTCGACTTTTTTAATAGGGGCAGTAAAATCTTGGTCGAATTGACGTAAGACGTAAAGTTAGTATTGATTATCTCTTCAATTTCTTCGTCGGTGCATTTTTCAAAAGTCTTAAAAGGGAGCATAAACCCCGCGTTATTTATAAGCGCGTCCACGCTAACGCCTTTTTCAGTTAAATCGTTATAGAAGTTAATCCAGTTTTCTTTAACCGAAACGTCGAAAAAATAGCAAGTAAACTTATCTTTTTTATCTTTAAGTGTTTCGATGTTAGAATAGGTCTTTTCTTTATTTCTGCCTATTCCGATAACGTTGCAGTTATAGTCGAAAATAAGTTTTTTCGCGATATTGAACCCAAGCCCACCGCTTGCGCCCGAGATTATCACCGTTTTATCTTGAAGCCAGTTTTTTTTCATAATGTTCACCCCGAAATATTTTAACACGGAAAAGCACTAAAAATCAATACCTGAAAAGGCAATATTTTCTATTTTTAATCAAATTAAGACAATAAGTGGCGTTTCCGTAATTGACAGTAGATAGTATATAGTGTATAATTATAGAGATTATTTATAACAAAAGAAGGTATAATGCCGTGAAAGATTTTTTTACGAGTGAAAGCGTAACGAGCGGTCATCCCGACAAGGTGTGCGACCAAGTTGCCGACGCTATTTTAGACGAATACTTAAAGGGCGATAAAGAATCGAGAGTTGCATGCGAAGTTTGTGCGACTACGGACTTTATGCTCATTATGGGCGAAATAACTTCGTCCGTTAAAGTTGACGCGGAAGCGGTTGCAAGGCAGGTTATAAGAAAAATCGGCTATAACGAAAAATCGACGGGCTTTAACGCCGATACCGTTAATATCGTTTTAAAACTCAATAAACAGAGTTCCGATATCGCGTTAGGGGTGGACAATTCGATTGAAGCAAAAGATAAAAGTCAGGACAAGTTCGATAAAATAGGCGCGGGCGATCAAGGAATAATGTTCGGGTACGCTTGTCGCGAAACGGAAGAGTATATGCCTCTTCCTATCATGCTTGCGCATAAACTCTGCGCTAAACTCGAAGAAGTACGAAAGAACGGCACGCTTTCATATCTTCGTCCCGACGGAAAGGGTCAGGTTACCGTCGAATATGAAAACGGCAACCCGAAAAGAATAGACGCGGTGGTTTTATCTTCACAGCATAACGAAAGCGTTTCGACGGAAGAATTAAGGAACGACTTAAAAAAATACGTAATCGACGCGGTTTTGCCGAAAAAATATTTAGACGGGGAAACCAAGTATTATATAAACCCGACGGGCAGATTTGAAATCGGCGGGCCGAACGGCGATTCGGGGCTTACGGGTAGAAAGATAATCGTCGATACTTACGGCGGAAAGTGTCCACACGGGGGCGGATCGTTCTCGGGGAAGGACTCGACGAAAGTCGATAGGTCGGCAACGTATATGGCAAGATATATCTGTAAAAATATTGTGGCGAGCGGGCTTGCCGACAGATGTCAGATACAGGTTGCTTATGCAATAGGCGTTGCAAAACCCGTTTCAGTTAAGGTGGAAACTTTCGGCACAGGCAGAGTTTCGGAAGAAGAACTCGTAAGTATCATAAGTAAAGAGTTCGATTTAAGACCGCTTGCAATTATCGAAAAGTTAGGGCTTAAAAACCCCGTCTTTTATAAAACGTCCGCTTACGGGCATTTCGGAAGGGACGGCTTTTCTTGGGAACGGTTAGATAAAGTAGACGACCTTAAAAAGTATTTATAGACGAAAATGAAGATCAAGCGCTTTTTCGGGAAAATCTATAAAAAACTTTTCAGCGTTAAGTGGACTTGTAATTGTTGCGGAAAGGAAATATTTTCTGACGGATACTTCTGTGAGAGTTGCGAAAAGTCTTTACCGTATAATAACGGCAATATCTGTAATCATTGCGGAAGAAAAGTGAATAACAAGCAAGATTATTGTCTTTCCTGTAAAAACACTTATATTGCGGTAGACACGGCAAGAAGCGTGTTTACCTACGCACCGCCGATTAGCGACCTTATAAAAAAGTTCAAGTTCAATAACAAAAGATATTTATCCGAAATACTTGCAAAGTATCTTAAAGACGAATACGATAAATCGGGTTTTCGGGCGGACTATATCGTATTTCCGCCAATGACCGATAAGGCGAAGAAGAAAAGGGGTTTTAACCAGACCGAACTATTATCTAAAAACCTTTCGGAAAAGACGGGCGTACCGTATATAGACGATTTTATCAAAGTCAAAGACACAGAAAGGCAGGTAGACCTGTCGCGTGAGTTAAGGCTTAAAAACCTTATCGGGGCTTATAGAATAATCGATAAAAAGGTTGTAAAAGATAAAACGGTGCTGATAGTTGACGACGTTTTAACGACGGGCGCAACAACGGAAGCACTTGCAAAATTATTAAAGAAGGCAGGGGCGCGCAAAGTTTTGGTATTAACCGTGGCAAGCGTGCCGTCCGAAAAAGCATATCAATAGAAAAAAATAGGAGAATAAGATGGGCTTATTTAGATTTATTTTAAGCGGTGAATCGAGAAGGGATTTGAAAAAACTCGATAAAATGGCGGACAAGGTTTTTTCGTTATCGGAAAAATACGAAAAGATGACCGACGCCGAACTTATAAATCAGACGCAGGTATTAAAAAACAGGTTAAGCGCAGGCGAAACGCTGGACGATATTTTATACGACGCGTTTGCCGTAGTACGAGAAGCGGCGTATAGGGTATTAAAGATGCGCCACTATAAAGTTCAGGTTATGGGCGGTATCTGTTTACATCAGGGCAGAGTAGCCGAAATGAAAACGGGTGAAGGTAAAACCTTGGTTGCAACCCTTCCCGCATACCTTAACGCGCTTACGGGTAAAGGCGTGCATATTGTAACCGTCAACGATTACCTTGCAGCCCGCGACGCAGAGTGGATGGGCAAAATCTACCGCTTTTTAGGTTTAACCGTCGGCGTAGCCATCTCGGGTATGCAGGACGACGAAAAGCAAAAGGCTTACGCGTGCGACATTACTTACGGCACGAATAACGAAATGGGTTTCGACTACCTTCGTGATAACCTTAAATCCAACACTAAAGATATGGTTCAAAGGGGTTTAGAATTTGCAATCGTCGACGAAGTGGACTCTATTTTAATCGACGAAGCGAGAACACCGCTTATCATATCGGGCAGGGGTCAGGAATCGAGTGAAAAATATATAACCGCAAACAGGTTCGTAAAGACGCTTAAAGAAGACGAAGACTTTACGATAGATATAAAAGAAAAATCCGTTCAGATAACCGATTCGGGTGCGGAAAAAGCCGAAAGATTTTTCAGGCTTAATAATTTTGCGGATATCGAAAACGCGGAACTTTCGCACCATATTCAACAGGCGTTAAAAGCGAACTATATTTTTAAGAAAGACAACGATTACGTCGTATCGGACGGCGAAGTTATAATAGTCGACGAGTTTACCGGTCGTCTTATGATAGGAAGGCGTTATTCCGACGGGTTGCATCAGGCAATCGAAGCGAAGGAAGGCGTTAAGATAAGGGACGAGAACAAAACTTTTGCGACCATAACTTTCCAGAACTATTTCAGAATATACAATAAACTTTCGGGTATGACGGGTACTGCTAAAACGGAAGAAGAAGAGTTCCGTTCGATATACGGGTTAGACGTTTTGGAAATACCGACGAATAAGCCCGTTGCAAGAATCGATTGCACCGACGTTATCTATAAGACGTTGAACGGCAAAAACAACGCGATTATCGAAGAGATAGTGGAAAAGAACAAAATCGGTCAACCGATGCTTGTCGGCACGGTTACCGTCGAAAAATCGGAAGAGATTTCAAAACTTTTAATCAAAAAAGGCATTAAACACAACGTATTAAACGCTAAAAACCACGCAAAAGAAGCCGATATCGTCGCGCAGGCGGGTAGGTTCGGCGCGGTAACGATCGCAACCAACATGGCTGGTCGTGGTACGGATATTCTGCTTGGCGGAAATCCGGAATTTATGGCAAAGAGAAAACTCCGTGAAGAAGGCGTTGAAGAAGATAAGATAGAACTTGCGACTTCGTATATTACGGACGTTCCCGACGAGATTAAGGAAATAAGGGCGCACTATAACGAAGTTTACGAAAAGTTTAAGGAACAGACGGACGCCGAAAAGGAAAAGGTTATAGCGGTCGGCGGACTTTACATTTTGGGTACGGAACGCCACGAATCAAGGCGTATCGACAACCAGTTAAGGGGTCGTAGCGGTCGTCAGGGCGACCCGGGGTACAGCCAGTTCTTTATTTCGCTTGAAGACGATTTGGCAAAGAGATTCGGCGGGGAACGTATGCAAAGGATTTACGATTTCTTTAAGATAGACGAAAATCAACCTATGCAGTCCAAAATGCTTGCTAAAAACATAGAGAACGCACAGAGAACGATAGAAGGCAGAAACTTCGGCATAAGAAAACACGTATTAGAGTACGACGACGTTATGAATAAACAGCGTGAAGTTATGTACGCCGAACGTATGCGCGTTATAAAGGCGGACGACGTTCACGAAAAGATTTTGGATATTTTCCCTGAATTCGTTCAGGAAACGGTGCTTTCGGCAATCGACAACGAAAACAAACCCGACACGTGGGATTTGGACGCGCTTAATAGCGCTATAGAAAACAGGTTGCTTCCAAGGGGTGCGAACTTCGTTACGAAAGAACGCGCCGAAAACTGGGATTACGAATACTTGCTTGAAAAACTTACCAAGGAAACGATAGACGTTTACGAAGCCAAGATAGCAAGGTATAAAGAAGCAAACATCGATTTCTATAAAATAGAGAAAGTCGTTTTGCTTAACAATATCGATACCAAGTGGATAGACCATATCGACGCTATGGATCAGTTAAGAAAGGGCATAAGCCTTCGCGGATACGGCAACGTCGACCCCGTTATCGAATATAAGAAGGAAGGTTTCGAGATGTTTGAAGACCTTACCTATTCGATAAGGGAAGACACGGCGTCTTTGCTTATTAAAGCGGAATTAAAACAGACCCCGCAGATGCAAAAAGTTGAAAAAAGAGAGTACGTAACAAATCAGGAAGGTTCGACTGTTCGCCGCCCCGTAGCGAAAAAGAAGGTCGGCAGAAACGACCCTTGTCCGTGCGGAAGCGGTAAAAAATATAAGGACTGTTGCGGGAAATAAAGAACGCATAGTAATAAAATAACGCAAAAGCGGAAAAATATAAGCGCAAAAACCAAAAGGAACAACTTATGTTAAAAAGTGAAGAATACAAATTAAAAATAAAAGCACTTCGCAACGTTTTAGCAGAAGCCGGACACTCTCTTTGACGTCGACCGATTAAGAGAAGAATTAAAAGAAAAAACCGAACTGTCGGAAAAGCCCGAAGTATTTTTGGACCTTAAAAAAGCGCAACAGATAAGCAAAGAAATCGCAAGTTTAACTAATAAGATTTCCGCTTTCGACAGCGCGAAAAAGACTATTGACGACACCGAAGATGTTATCGACCTTGCAATCGAAGAAAACGACGAAGAGTTGTTATCGGAAATAGAGAAGGACTTAAACGCCGTAAGCGATAAGGTGGAAGATATGCGCCTTAAAACCTTACTTCGCGGAAAGTACGACGGCTTAAACGCGCTACTTACCTTGCACGCGGGTGCGGGCGGGACGGAAGCGTGCGACTGGACGGAAATGCTTTATCGTATGTATATCTGCTATTCGGAAAAGAACGGGTTTAAACTTACCGAGTTAGACAGGTTAGAAGGGGACGGCGCGGGAATAAAATCGGTTTCCTTTAAGGTGGAAGGCGAAAACGCATACGGCTATCTTAAAGCGGAAAAGGGCGTTCACAGGCTTGTCAGAATATCGCCGTTCGACGCGAATAAAAGAAGGCATACGTCGTTTGCGTCGCTTGAAGTTATGCCTGAAATAGAAGACGACGAAGAAATTAAAATTAACCCCGAAGACCTTAAAATAGATACTTTCAGAAGTAGCGGTGCGGGTGGACAGCACATAAATAAAACCGATTCGGCAATAAGGATAACGCACTTGCCGACGGGAATAGTAGTCGCCTGTCAGAACGAACGCAGTCAGACGCAGAATAAAGAAATGGCTATGCGTATGCTTATCGGAAAACTTACCGAAAAGCGTGAAGAAGAACGGTTAGAGCGCGACCAGTCCATTAAGGGTGAGATAAAGAAAATCGAGTGGGGCAGTCAGATAAGAAGTTACGTCTTTTGCCCTTACACTCTCGTTAAAGACCACAGAACTAATTACGAAACGGGGGACGTTGCGTCCGTTATGAACGGTAATATTCAGGGATTTATCAACGATTACCTTAAAAAGTCGCAAAATTAGTAAAAAAAAGTCAAAAATTGTAAAAAAAGTTAATTTTTACTGTTGACACTCATTTTGCAATATTGTATAATAAAAGAAAAATCTTGAGGAGATTATTATGGAAGACAAAAAGACAAAGTTTTTAGTTTCACTAAAAGACAAGATGGCGAGTCCTCTCGGCATCATTATTGCGTGTTTGCTTTCGTTCAGATGCGTATTGTCGGTAATCAACCTTATCGGCGCGTTCAAGAACGGAGCTATCGCAATCATTATCAGCGGCGTTATTACGTTGTTTGCTGTTTTGTTGGCAGTCGGCATCTGGAAAGTATTTATCGGCGCAAAGAAGAATAGAACCAATTTCGGCGAAGGTTTCGGTATGGTTGGTGCATACACAAAGTTCAACCAAGTTATCGTTACTATCGTAACCGTTTTCGTTTGTATCGTTGCCGCTTTGGTTTTGGCACTTGCATTTTTCTTGAAAAGCAAGATAAGTCAATACGAAGCACAGATTATCAACGCGTTAGAACAAACTCAAACTAATCCTACCACCGCGGGTATCGTTCCTGCCGAAGTAGTAGATTTAGTTAAAAAGTTCTTCGATTTAATCGTAAATAAAATTGCAATTTTGGTTATTATCGTTGCGCTTATCGTTGTAGGCAGTATCTTTATGTGCATTATGTACGGCAAAATGAGCGGTGCATTTAAACGCGTTAAACTTAATTCTTCCATTCCGTCTGGCAATATATTCACGGCTGTTTTGTGCTGCATCTATTCGATAGTATATATCGTTGCATTTGTAAAGAAATTCGTTGGAATAATTGACGTTGTTACCGCAGTTATAACCTTCGTTGGCTTTGCGTTGCTTTTCATCACTTTCAATATGAGTGTTCCTGAAGGCGCAACCAAAGAAACTTTTGACGATATTGCTGAAAAGAAAGAAGAAGCAATCGAACAAAAGGCTGAATAATTATTTATTATAAAAATAATTACGGGCTATCGCAAAATATTGCGGTAGCCCCTTTTTTATTGACAATTTTTTTTAATTATTATAAAATAATCTCAATGAAATATTACGAAAAAATAAAAACAACACCTATAAAAAAAGACGCAATTATTCTCGGTATAGAAACGTCTTGCGACGAAACGGCGGTGGCGATAGTCCGTGCCGGGCGGGAAATCCTTGCCGACGAAATTATAAGTTCGGCTACCGAACACGCAAAATACGGCGGGGTAGTGCCTGAAATAGCGTCGCGAAGCCACACCGAAGCGATACTTACCGCAACGGAAAACGCGCTGAAAAATAGCGGACTTAATAAAGACGATATAGACGCGATAGCGGTTACCGAAGGCGCGGGTTTACTCGGCGCACTTCTTGTCGGTGTATCTTTTGCAAAATCGCTTGCTTTTGCTTGGAATAAACCGCTTGTTCCCGTAAGCCACATACGTGGGCATATCTCGGCGTCTTACCTTGCAGATAAAGACTTAAAACCGCCTTTTATTACTATTTTATGTAGTGGCGGGCATACGGCTATTTGTGAAGTCAAGGACTACTATACCCTTAAAGTTTTGGGTAGTACGATAGACGACGCGGTGGGCGAAGCCTTCGATAAAGTCGCAAGGGTGTTATCCCTTCCTTACCCGGGCGGGCCTAATATAGAACGGCTTGCCGAAAAAGGGCAAAACAATATCAAGTTCCCGAAAATGCTTGCTAATAACTATGAAGGAAGCGAGTTCGACTTTTCGTATAGCGGACTTAAAACTGCGGTAATAAACTACGTTCACAGGGCGGAACAGTTAGGTCAACAAATAGTTAAAGAAGACGTTGCCTGTTCCTTTCAGCACTCTGCGATAGACGTTATCGTCGATAAAGCGGAAAAGGCGCTTAAACTAACGGGTTATAAGACGCTTGCCGTCTCTGGCGGAGTGGGGGCAAACGGGTATTTAAGAAAGGCGCTGAAAGACAGGTTTTCAGGCAAAATCAAACTTGTAATTCCGGAAAAAAGATATTGCACCGATAACGGCGCAATGATAGCAAGCGAAGGGTATTTACAATACTTAAACGGTAATTTTGCCGATTTAACGTTAAATGCAAAAGCGGTAGTACCCATTAAGTAAAGAATAAAAAAAACAAACAAAAAAGGCAGATAAGATATCTGCCTTAATTTTTTAAAAAACCGTGCATCCGTAATTGATAATCACCGCCGAAACGGTAACGACGCAGGTAACTCTTTCAAAGCTACCTTATGGCACACGCAAAGGTTTGTTTAGTGCTGCTGTATTCCTACTCTGACACGGTTCGCAAGATTGCGTTGCATAAGACCTTGACGTCAACGCCCCTTACGGCGTTCGGCTAACCACGGTGAAGACCGCAAACGGCTTTCTGTTCTACTAAGCGAATTGTAGATAACAGGGCATCGCTGACTCCCCACATAGCACGGCTTATATATAATATATTATTTGCCAAATAAAATCAAGTTATTTCATTTAATTTGTTAAAATTGTTAAAAATGTTTTAAAAAAGGTAAATTAACTTTACAAAATAAAATAAATTATATATAATTTATCCGTATAATATTATAACGGAGAACAAAATGTATAAAAAGGTTGACACTTCTCTTAATTTTTTAGAAAGAGAAAAAGAAGTTCTTGAATTTTGGAAACAGAATAAAATCTTTGAAAAGAACGTCGCGGAAAACGACGGAAGTAAAGAGTTTACTTTTTACGACGGCCCGCCGACGGCTAACGGAAAACCGCATATCGGGCATATATTAACAAGGGTAATAAAAGATATTATCCCGCGCTATCACGTTATGAAGGGCGAACATTGTTTAAGAAAAGCGGGTTGGGATACGCACGGTCTTCCCGTTGAACTCGAAGTCGAAAAGATTTTGGGGATAGACGGAAAGCCCGAAATAGAAAAATACGGTATCGAACCGTTTATTAAAAAGTGTAAAGAATCGGTCTGGAAGTATAAGGGCGAGTGGGAAAAGATGTCCGACAGAGTTGGTTACTGGGCGGATATGGATAACCCGTATATTACTTACGACGACAACTATATCGAATCGGTTTGGTGGGCGGTTAAAACGATAGCCGAAAAGGGCTTACTCTATAAAGGCTATAAAATCGTACCTTATTGTCCGAGATGCGGGACTGCGCTTTCTTCACACGAAGTAGCGCAAGGATATAAGGACGTAAAAGAAACGTCGGTATTCGTCGGCTTTAAGGCAACGGGCAGAGAAAACACCTACTTTTTAGCGTGGACGACAACGCCGTGGACTTTACCTTCTAACGTCGCACTTTGTATGAACCCGAACGAAACTTACGTTGAGATAGCGGTTAAAGACGGCACGCATTATATTCTTGCAAAAGCGTTAGCGCCTAAATATTTCGAAGACTATAAAGTAGTAAGCGAAAAAGCGGGTAAAGATTACGAACGCGAAGAGTATGAACCGCTTTTCGATTTCGCACTTGAAGATATCAAGAAAGTAAATAAAAAAGCCTACTATATCACGAACGCCGACTACGTAACTATGGAAGACGGAACGGGTATCGTTCATATCGCGCCGGTTTTCGGTGAAGACGACCACCAAGTAGGTATCAAATATAATTTACCTGACGTTAAACTCGTCGATTCGCAAGGCAAGTTAGATAGTAGATGCGGTAAGTTTGCGGGCATCTTCGTTAAAGAAGCCGATAAACTTATTATCGCCGACTTAAAAGAACGCGGACTTCTCTTTAAGACGATGGAGTTTACGCACAGTTATCCGTTCTGTTGGCGTTGCGACACACCGCTTCTTTACTATCCGAGAGAAAGTTGGTTTATAAAAATGACCGCGGTAAAGGACAGGCTTATCGCGAACAACAATTCGATTAACTGGATGCCTGATACCATTAAAAGCGGAAGAATGGGCAACTTCCTTGAAAACGTTATCGACTGGGGTATTTCGAGAGAAAGATACTGGGGTACGCCGTTACCTGTATGGGTATGTAATAAGTGCGGTAAAATCCACGTTATCGGCAGTAAAGCCGAACTTAAAGAAAAATGCGGAATTAAGGGCGATATAGAATTGCACCGCCCGTATATCGACGATTGCACTTTCGAGTGCGAATGCGGTGGCACGTTTATCCGTGAAAAAGAAGTTATGGATTGCTGGTTTGACTCGGGTTCTATGCCGTTTGCTCAATACCACTATCCGTTCGAGAATAAAGAACTGTTTGAAAAACATTTCCCTGCCGATTTTATTTCGGAAGCGATTGACCAGACGCGCGGTTGGTTTTACACCTTGCTTGCGATATCGACACTGTTATTTGATAAAGCGCCGTTTAAGAACTGTATAGTATTAGGGCACGTCAACGACAAGAACGGTATTAAAATGAGTAAGCATAAAGGCAACGTAGTCGACCCGTGGTCTATTCTCGATAAACAGGGTGCGGACGCAGTCAGATGGTATTTCTACACCGGTTCAGCACCGTGGTTGCCTTCGAGATTTTACGAAGAAGCCGTTTCCGACGCGCAGAGAAAGTTTATGGGTACGCTTTGGAATACTTACGCTTTCTTTATTCTGTATGCAGAGATAGATAAGTACGACCCGTCGAAATACAATCTTAAAGACTGTAAACTTTCCGTAATGGACAAGTGGATACTCTCTAAACTCAACACGCTTATAAAAACGGTTGACAGCGGGTTATCGGCTTATAACATTTTCGACAGCGCGCGTGCAATGTCCGATTTTGCCGACGATTTATCTAACTGGTATATCCGTCGCGGAAGGGAAAGATACTGGGGACACGATATGACGGAAGATAAGATTTCCGCATACACGACTTTATATACCGTGCTAACGACGATGGCGAAACTTTCCGCACCGTTTACCCCGTTTATGGCTGAAAATATGTATCAGAACCTTGTTCCGAACTTCTATAAAGAAGAACCTGTTTCCGTTCACTTATGTTCCTTCCCGAAAGCCGACGAAAGTCTTATCGACGAAAAGTTGGAAAGGGGTATGCAGAACGTTTTGGATATAGTCGTATTAGGAAGAAGTTGCAGAAACTCGACGAATATTAAAAACCGTCAACCGCTTTCAAAAGTTTACGTATGCGCCGAACAGAAAGAACATTTAACCGACGAACTTTTGGAAATAGCGAAAGACGAATTAAACGTAAAGGAAATTATAAATCTTAAAAACGCGGAAAAGTTTATTACGTATAAAATCAAACCGCAACTTAAAACGTTAGGGCCAAAGTACGGTAAACTTTTAGGCAAAGTCAAGGCGTTCTTAGAAAGTTGCGACGCAAACGAAGTCGTTAAAACGGTTAAAGACGGAAAAACTTATACAACGGAATATCAGGGCGACACTTTCGAGTTCAGTTTCGACGACCTTTTAATTTCAAGCGAAAGCGAAGAAGGTTATACTTCGGCTTCCGATAAGGGTATCACCGTCGTTCTCGACACGCATATTACGGAAGAACTCCGTGCGGAAGGTATCGAAAGAGAAATTATCTCTAAAATTCAATCAATGAGAAAGGACGCGGGCTTTGAAGTCGTTGACAAAATCGACGTGTTCTATAAAACCGACAGCGAAGAAATAAAGAAAGCCTTTACTTCTTCTAACATTAAAAAAGTCGTTTTGGCGCGAAATATTGCCTTCGGCGAAAGTTCAGGGTTTACTAAAGAACTCGACGTTTACGACTATAAAGTAACCGTATCGGTAGTTAAGGTATAAAATGAAATCGGTTAAATGGAAAGACTATTCCGTAATCGCAACGGGCGACGGATATAAACTCGAAAGGTGGGGAAAAGTCGTTTTACTTCGCCCCGACCCGCAGGTTATATGGAAAAGCAACGTCGATATGGAAAAGTATAAAGACCTTTCCGCAAAATATATCCGTAGCGAAACGGGTGGCGGTAAATGGAAATATTATAAAGATATGCCTGCCGAGTGGAACGTTTCGTATAACGACCTTACCTTTAAGGTTAAGCCTATGGGCTTTAAGCACACGGGTCTTTTCCCCGAACAGGCAGTCAACTGGGATATAATGCGTTCGCTTATAAAGAACGCCGATAGGGAAATATCGGTACTTAACCTGTTCGCATACACGGGCGGTGCTACCGTTGCTTGCGCAAAAGCAGGTGCGACCGTGTGCCACGTCGATTCTGCAAAAGCGATGGTCGAAAGGGCGGGTGAGAACGTGCGCCTTTCAAAAATAGAAAACCCGAAAGTAAGATATATAATCGACGACTGCAAAAAGTTCGTTGAAAGGGAAATACGTCGCGGAAAGCAATACGACGCGATTATTATGGACCCGCCGTCTTACGGGCGCGGGCCGAACGGCGAAATGTGGAAACTCGAAACGGAACTTTTTTCACTCGTTTCGCTTTGTAAAAAGGTGCTGTCCGATAATCCGCTTTTCTTTTTAATAAACAGTTATACGACGGGGCTTCAACCGCAAGTATTAAAAAACATCTTGCAAATAGTTTTGAAAAACGATTTGGGCGGGGAAACGGACGCTTACGAAGTCGGTTTAGAAACGGAAGAAAAGGGCGTAATTTTACCGTGCGGAAACTCGGGAATATGGATAAATAAATAAAGGAACTTTTATGGAAGAACTTACGATACTTCACGAAGACAATCATATAATCGTGGTACTTAAACCGCAGAATATTCCGTCTTGCGAAGACGACAGCAAGGACAAAGACTTGCTTACTATGATAAAGGAATATATTAAGGTTAAGTACAACAAGCAAGGCAACGTCTATATCGGGCTTGTACACAGGCTTGACAGACCGACGGGCGGAGTTATGGTGTTTGCAAAATCTTCAAAAGCGGCTGCAAGGCTTTCTCTGCAAATGAAAACGGGCGATTTTGAAAAGAAATATTATACCGTTTTATGCGGAAGACCGAAGGAAGATAAGGCGACGCTTACTAACTATATGAAAAAGAACTCTATAAACAATATGGTATACCTTTGCGGTGCGACTGAAAAGGACGCGAAGTTTGCCGAACTCGATTACACCGTTTTAGATTATAACGCAGAATTAGACTTATCGCTTACCGAAGTAAGACTGCACACGGGCAGAAGTCATCAGATACGCGTCCAGATGAACGCGATAAACTGCCCCGTTTACGGCGATATGAGATACGGCGGAGAGAAGGCGAAAAAAGGCTATCTTGCGCTTTGGGCATACTACCTTGCTTTTTCGCACCCCGTAACGAAAGAAAGAATGGTATTTCGTGTCGAACCGCCGAAAGATATTACGCCGTGGAATAATTTCGATACGTCTAAATCTGTTACGATAATTAAACCGCAATACTAAAACAAAAGAAAAAAAAAGGAAAAATAAATGCACCTAAAAATAGGTGCATTTTTATATAAAAAAGTCCAGCAGTTTGTACGTGCCGAGAATAATAAGAATAATCGGCGACATAACGTCGATTTTGCCGAACTTATTAGCGATAGGACTTTTCCCGATAAGAACGCCGAAGGAAATAAAAACGGTGTGGCATAGCGCGATAGTTAAGGGAACGAAAAAAGAGTTCATACCCATAAGCGAAAGGGAAATGTTCGCTATCGCCCCGTCTATTCCGACCGCGATACCCGAAAAAAAAGACTGTTTAATAATATTACTGTCGGAAAAAGTTTGTTTTTCTTTTTTAAAAAGCCCGAAAACGCCTATTAAAATCAAAAGTATTCCGCCGAACGACGCAAAATAATCGGGTAGGTAATTAGATAAAAACGATGCGCAGTAATTTGCGATAAGACACAGCGCAAACACCGTCAGCGTCATTATTAAAACGATTAAATATTTTCTACCGTTAAGGTATGAGAGTGAAAGCCCGCAAACAAGCGAATCTATGCTTACCGAAATCGAAGTTATAATTAAAAAAGTTATCATTTGTTTTCCTTAAAGTCGTCAATAATAATATATTCAAAACCGATATTTAATGTGAATAACAAAAAAATCTGAAATAACGCAAAAAATAGCAATAAAACTTGCTTATTCGTTAAAAAGGTAATTGACAAACGACAGAAAATCGTGTAAAATAATATAGGTTATAGTGAAAGACTATAAAATAAAACTAATTAGGGGAGTTTTCGGCAAGATGAAAACGGCAAGAATCCAAAAACTTTTGATATTATCAGTCGGGCTTTTATTGTCGGTTATTTTTGCAATCGTGTTTATGAATAACGGCGTTGCAAATGCGACTAAAATAAATCCGTCCGCATCAAATTATTTTTCTTATATAAACAGTACTTTTGCGGGTAGCGATATCACGTTTAACGACGAAAAGGATACTGTAAAAATAAAAATGAAAGACGGCGATAAAGTCGCTATCAACAACGAACTCGTTATCGACGACTTTTTTATGGAACTTTTTTATCCTGAAAACGCCACGGCGGTTAAAGTTAATTTCGTAAGCAGTTCGTATATCGTTACGGGTAACAAGAAATCCGCAACGCAGTTCGATACGGAAATTACAAACACCGTAAAGATTACCGATAATAAGGCTCAACTCAATAACGGCGAAGAAAAGTCAATCACGATTGAAGAAGATAAAAAGGTTTTATTGCAGGTAAGAGTAATAGACGGCGAAATGACGGTTCGTGTAAACGGTATTCCGCTTGATAACGACGCAACTGAAAATAACTATTATAAAATCAAATCGGTCGATAAATCGGTTGCAAGGATTTCGTTTGAAACGTCGGCAACGGAACAGACGGCGTTAGAAATACTTTCGATAAGCCAGAAGTCGGGCGACGAAAACTATAAACAGACTTTCGCTATTGAAGAAAACCAACTTAAAGAAGCGTACGGTAGGGCGGTTTTAACGTCTTCCTTCTTTAACGGCAGTACGGTTCAGAATCAGGAAAGTTGCACCGAAACCGACGTAAAGGACGGAAAGGTTTACACCTTCTCGCCTACTGTTTATGCGGTCATCACTCAATCGGCGGGGGACGTGGTTTCTACTGACGATAACGTTTATCTCGAAAAATCGGGTTCGCAATATAAGTTCTCTGTAAACGACGAAGACGCGAATATTACGCTTACCATAAAGAACGCAAACGGCGACGAAATCGAAAAATATTACGTTAAATCTGTTGCGGACGATACGACCGCGCCTTGCTATATCGAAGACAATGGCGACGCAATCGAAAGTTTTATTTATAAACTTAACGAAAACCTTAAAAAGACTTATGAAGAAGACGGACAAGAACACTATATCCGTATCGGTTCAAGCGAATACTTAACGCTTCCTTCTATGGAATCGTTGGTTTACGACGATATAACTAACTACACCAACCTTAAAAAGACCGTTTATTATATGACGGACGAAGAATCTTCTTCTTACTCTTCGTTGAAACTGCCTATCAAAACGGCTGGGAATTATTCTTTTTACGTAGTATTCGAAGACGAATCGGGGAATAAGATTGATACGGAAGATTTCTATAAATTAAACGACGATAACGTAAGTATCACCGAAGGCAAATATTACGCTTACTATTTCACGGGAATAACGATATTAGACGACGCACCTATGTCGGTTAAAGCGTCTAATCAGGGAGAAGGGTTCGTTGACGTTGAATATACTGCAACGTCCTTTAAGATAAGCGCGTCTTCCTATACCACTAAATATAAACTTTATTACAGCGCGACGGAAATCGACGTAAACGCCGAAGGCTGGGTTGAAATAATCGCGTCTGCCGACGCGACGGACGAAGACGCAAAATATAACGGCTATTCGTACGACGATATTCAGAAAATCAACTATAACGGCACGATGACTTTTACGCCTAACCAAAAAGGCTTCTATAAAATAGAGTGTACCGTAGTTCCGACGAACAGCGCGATACCTTCTAAAACCGATAGTGCGATAATCACCGTATCGGAAGAAGTTATAACCGTTCGTCCTGCTTCGCATTGGCTTAAAGATCACGTTTGGTCGGTTGTATTCTTATCTGTCGGAACGCTGTGCTTAATCGCGATAATCGTTCTTCTCTTTATAAAACCGAAAGAACCGATTAACACGGAAATTGAAAGAAAAGTCAGAGTTATTCGCAAAAAATAATATTAAAAAATAACGCGTAAGACTTCGGGGCAACCCGAAGTCTTATTAGTCTTAACCACCTTAAATAAAGGAACGATATGATAAGTTTTGTAGCGACGGAAAGCGGAAAAATATCTAAAATAATCGAAAAAGCAAAAATCGGAGTTTCATACTCGGCGGTTTTCAAACTTTTGCGCAATAAAGATATAAAAGTAAACGGAACGAGAATAAATAAAGACGTTGCGGTATTAAAAGGCGATAAAATCGATATTTACTATAATCAGCAAAAGAAAGAGTTGTTTTCCGTCGTTTATAAAGACGATAACGTTTTAGTGATAAATAAGAGTTCGGGCGCGCTGTCTGAAGACGTTTTTAACGAAATAAAAGAAAACAATAAAAACGCGCGCTATATTCATAGATTAGACAGAAATACAAGCGGTATAATGATTTTTGCCCTTAACGGCGAAAGTGAGAAGGAACTTTTAGAAGGATTTAAGAAAAGAACTTTCGATAAAAAATACCGCGCCACCACGTACGGATATTTCGATAAAAAGGAAGGGATTTTAACCGCTTATCTGAAAAAGATAGAAAAGGACGCTTTCGTTAAAATCAGCGATAAGTTTATCGACGGATACAGCGAAATTAAAACGGGTTATAAAGTAGAAAAAGAATATGAAGAAAACGGCGTTCCCGTCTCTGTTATAACGGTTTCCCTTTACACGGGTAAGACCCACCAGATAAGGGCGCACTTATCTCATATCGGTCATTTTATAATAGGCGACGAAAAGTACGGCGACAGTAAAATAAATAAACTCTTTAAGTTAAAACGGCAAAATCTCTGCGCCTTTTCGCTTACTTTATTTTTCGATAAATCGTCCTATTTATATTATCTTGACGGAAAAACTTTTTGTTTAGGGGAATAGTATGCCACAAGACGCATTGATGCTTAAATACTTATGCGAAGAACTGAATACGGTTTTTTCGGGCGGTAAAATAAACAGGATTGTCGAGCCGAACGTTGACCAAACGGTGTTCACCGTGTTTAACGGCAAAAAGACTTATAAACTTCTTATCGACGTAAACCCTTCTATGCCGAGAATATCGGTAACGGAACGGGAAGGTGAAAGCCCTTTAACCGCGCCTAATTTTTGCATGCTACTTCGTAAGCACTTGCTTAACGCTACGATAGATAAAATCGCGATAGTTCCTTTCGACAGAATAGTAAAAATCGATATTACCCCGTCAAGCGAATATTTCGACGATAAACCGAAAGTGTTGTTCGTCGAACTTATGGGAAGGTACAGCAACATAATTTTAACGGAAGACGGCAAGATACTCGGCGGAAACCGCGGAATAAATATGTTCGATAACGGAATACGCCCGCTTATCGTCGGTAAAGAATACGTCTTTCCGCCGACGAATAATAAACTTATATATTCCGACGAAAAAATCATCGGTTTATTAGAAAAAGCCGAAGATTACGGCGCGGAAGAATACGGGAATTATCTTGCTTCCGTCGTATCCGGACTATCTGTTTTAACTGCAAAAGAAATAGTAGAAAGATATATTGAAAGTGGCAAAGACGTTAAAAACGCAAAAGACTTTTTTATATTCTTAAACGGGTTTATAGAGAAAACCGAACCGCAACCGAACGTCGTTAAAAATAACGGCGAAATAAAAGATATCTGCGCTTTTAATTATAAAACGATAGACGGCGAAAGAGAGTATTTTAATAGCCTTTATACGGCGGAAGACGTTTTCTTTACCGAAAAGTCGAAAGAGAAGGAATACCGCGGGCTTAAAGACAGGCTTAACGCTATATGCAATACTAATTTAAAAAAGCAGAAGAAAAAACTTTCTTCACTTAAAACCAAGGAAAAAGACGGGCAGAAAGCGGAAGAGAACCGCCTTAAAGGCGAACTTATTATCGCTAATATTTATAAAATCAAAAGGGGCGATAAAGAAATTACCGTCGACAATTATTACGACGGGACGACGCTTAAAATAGAGTTAGACGAAAGGCTTTCGCCTGCCGAAAACTCACAGGCGTACTATAAAAAATACAATAAACAGAAAAGGACGCTGGACGCTGTTGGTCCGCAGATAGCAGAAGCGGAAAATCAATGCGCATATATTGAAAGCCTATTATCTTTCATTTCTTTTTGCGACGACAAGGAAGACCTTATAGAAATCAAAAAAGAATTAGAGACGGTCGGGTTTATTAAATCTTTCGTTCAGTCTAAAACCAAAAAGACGGCGACGGCGCAATATAGGGCTTATTCGGTTGAAGGGTATACCGTAAAGGTAGGCAGAAACAACGCCGAAAACGATAAACTATGTTTCTCGGCAAAACCGACAGATTTATGGCTACACGCAAAAGAATATCACTCGTCGCACGTTATAATTGAAAACGACAACGGGGTTATTCCCGATAAAGTTCTTAAAGTCGGGGCTGAGATATGCGCGTATTACAGCGCGGGAAGAGACGGGGGCAAGGTAGAAATCGCCTATACCGAACGTAAAAACGTTAAAAAGCCACCCAAGTCGCCACTCGGATTTTTTATCTACAACAGTTATAAGTCGGTTTTGGTAAGCCCCGATAAGCACGAAAATTTACTTAAAGGCTTATTTAATGCACATAAATAACTTGCCTTTTATTTAACTGTATGATAAAATATTATAGAATTTTAATAAGTAGGAGAATAATATGAAATACACTTTTGAAAAAGCAGAAAAAAGTACGGTAAAATTTGAAATCAAACTTTCTGCAAAAGAATGGGAAGAAGCAATCGATTTTGCTTACGAAAAGAATAAGGGCAAATATTCTATGCCGGGGTTTAGAAAGGGCAAAGTTCCTAAACATTTGCTTGAACAGGCTTACGGTACGGGTATCTTCTTTGAAGAAGCGATAAATTACGCTTTCCCGAAATACTATTCTGAAATATTAGATAAAGAAAAGGATTTAGATATCGTTTCCCGTCCTGATATCGACGTTAAAGATATAAGCGATAAGGGTATCACGATGACCGCCGTTGTCGCTATTAAACCGGAAGTGGTTTTAGGCGATTATAAGGGTATAAAATTCGATAAAAAAGAGTATAATGTAAAAGACGAAGACGTGGAAGACGAATTGAAGCGTTTACAGGAACGCAATTCCCGTTTGGTCGACGTTACCGACAGGGCGGTTGAAGACGGCGATTCCGTTATCATCGATTACTCGGGTTCGGTGGACGGTGTTAAGTTTGCCGGCGGAACGGCAGAAAAACAAACTCTCGTTATCGGCAGTAAATCGTTTATACCGGGATTTGAAGACCAGATTATCGGCATGAAGATAGGCGAAAATAAAGATATCAACGTTAAGTTCCCTGAAGAATACCACGCGGAAGAATTAAAAGGAAAAGACGCGGTTTTCGCTATTAAACTTCACGAAATCAAAAAGAAGGAACTTCCAGAACTTAACGACGAGTTTATTAAAGATGCCGTAGGTTCTGAATCGTTGTCCGCATACAAGGAAGAAACGAAAGCAAGACTTACCAAGATGAATAACGATAGGGCTGAAAGGGAATTAGAAGACGAAATTATTAAAAAGATTTCCGACAACGCTACCGTTGTAATACCTGACGCGCTTATCGAAAACCAGATAGACAATATGGTTGAAGAAATGAACTACCGTATGAGTTATCAGGGATTAAGACTTGAAGATTACTTAAAGTATATCGGCAAAACGATGGAACAGTACCGCGCGGACTATAAGGCGCAGGCTGAAAGTATCGTTAAGTCGCAGTTGGTAATCGAAAAGATTATTGAAACGGAAAAAATCGAAGCGACCGACGAAGACTTGGAAGTTAAGTATAACGATATGGCAAATGCACAGAATAAATCGGTTGACGAAGTTAAAAAATCGGTTAAAGACAAACAGTTGTCGTATATGAAAAACGAAATTATCGTTAAAAAACTGTTTGAAATGCTTAAAAAAGAAAACGTTATTAAATAGTTTAATATAGGGGTAATAATAATGGACATAAAGAACACCGTCGTTCCTTACGTAATAGAAAACACGGGTAAAGGCGAAAGAAGTTACGACATCTATTCAAGACTGCTTGAAGACAGAATAATTTTTTTAACGGGCGAAATAAACGACGCCGTTGCCGACACCGTTGTAGCGCAGTTGATATATCTTGAAGGGAAAGACCCTAATAAAGATATTTCGTTGTATATAAACAGTCCCGGCGGGAGCGTTACCGCGGGGCTTGCTATTTACGACACGATGAACTATATCAAGTGCGACGTATCGACTATATGTATCGGTATGGCGGCGAGTATGGGTGCGTTTTTATTGAGTAGCGGAGCAAAGGGCAAACGCTACGCGCTTCCGAACAGCGAAATAATGATACACCAGCCGCTAGGCGGTGCGCAGGGTCAGGCAAGCGACATAAAAATACAGGCGGACCACATATTAAAAATTAAGAAAAGACTTAACACGATACTTTCCGAAAACAGCGGAAAGCCTTACGAAGAAGTAGAGAAAGACACCGACAGAGATAATTATTTGTCGGCTGAAGACGCAAAAGAATACGGACTTATCGACCAGATATTCGTTAAAAGACCGTAAGTATTCGGAGACGTATGAAAGATAAAGAACAACAGTTTTGTTCATTTTGCGGGAAACCGAAAGAACAGACAAAAAAACTTATTGCAGGGCCTAACGGGGTGTTTATATGCGACGAGTGTATCGAAGTATGTAAACAAGTAATGCTTGAAGATACCGAACACGCCGGTGCGGACGGTGAAATCAAATTACTTAAACCTTACGAAATCAAGGCGCAGTTAGACGAGTATATCGTAGGACAGGAAGAAGCGAAAAAAGTTTTGTCGGTCGCGGTTTACAACCATTATAAAAGAATAAACGCGTCTTATTCCAAAACGGACGTAGAGTTAGATAAAAGCAACATTTTGCTTTTAGGTCCGACGGGTAGCGGAAAAACGCTTCTTGCTAAGACCCTTGCGAAGATTTTAGACGTGCCGTTCGCCGTTGCCGACGCAACCACTTTAACCGAAGCGGGATACGTAGGGGAAGACGTAGAGAATATTTTATTGAAACTTATTCAGGCGGCGGACTATAATATAGAAAAGGCGCAACGCGGTATTATCTATATCGACGAAATAGATAAAATCGCGAGAAAATCCGAAAACGTTTCTATTACGAGAGACGTTTCGGGCGAAGGCGTGCAACAGGCACTTTTAAAAATTATCGAAAGCACCGTTGCAAGCGTTCCGCCGCAAGGCGGAAGAAAACACCCGCAACAAGAGTGTTTAAGGATTGATACCACGAATATTCTCTTTATTTGCGGGGGCGCGTTCGTAGGGCTTGAAGAAATAATCGCAAAGAGAAAAGAAAAAGCGTCGTTAGGCTTCGGCGGAAACGTCGAAAGAGAAAAGGAAGATAATTATAAGACAATACGCGAAATACAACCGCAGGACCTTATAAAATACGGGTTAATCCCCGAATTCGTAGGGCGCGTGCCGATAACCGTGGCACTCCATCCGCTTACGGAAGACGCGCTTGTCAATATTCTTACACAGCCTAAAAACGCTCTCGTTAAACAGTATAAAAAACTTATAAGTATCGATAACGTAGAACTTGAAATAACGGACGGCGCAATCCGTGCGGTAGCAAAAAGGGCAATCGCATTAAAAACGGGCGCAAGGGGACTTCGCACGATTCTGGAAAATATTATGATAGATACAATGTACGATATTCCGTCCTTTACTAACGTCGAAAAGGTGGTTATAGACGAAGAAGTTGTAGAAAGCGGTGCAAAACCGAAACTTATCGATAAAAAAATTGCCTGAAAAAAATTAAAAAAAGACAAAAAAGTATATAAAAAGATTTGACAAGGATTTACAGTTTTAGTATAATGATTAGGCTGTGTAATCTGGGTTGATACGGAAAGTTACTGAAAATCGTCAGAAACGGACAGATAATTTTCGTTGACAAGTGTGGGGGCTTGATCCCTGCGACTAACTTCAAATTTAGAATTAGTAAAGTCATTCGCAGCGACTTAATAAGTTAAGTATCGGCGGATGATTTTTTATTTACTGATTTTGGACACACACGGCAGAGTTTACATCACAGCGAAAAAGTTAGGTAAAAAAGGAGAAAAGAAAAAATGGCAAGTCAAAAGATCAGAATTAAACTTATGTCTTATGACAGTGAAATGCTCGACACGGCAGTTTCAAGAATTGTTGACACAATGAAACAATCGGGTGCAAAGATAAGCGGGCCTATTCCGCTTCCTACGGAAAAGGAAATAATCACTATCTTGCGTTCACCGCATAAGTATAAGGATTCAAGAGAACAATTCGAGATAAGAACGCACAAAAGACTTATCGATATCTACTCACCGAACGTAAAACTTTTGGACAGTATCCAACTTCCTGCGGGCGTAGATATTAAAATCAAACTGTAAAAAATAATAAACATTATATATTATAACGGAGGTGAACTTTATCTATGAATAAAGCAATCATTGGAAAAAAATTAGGAATGACCCAGATTTTTTTAGCAGACGGCAAGGTCGTTCCGGTAACCGTTATCGAAGCGGGTCCTTGTCCTGTAGTTCAGGTAAAGACTGTTGAACACGACGGTTATAAGGCGGTAAAACTCGGTTTCTGCCAAGTAGAAGAAAAAGAAATCAACAAACCACAGTTAGGCCAGTTCAAAAAGGCTAACGTTCCGGCGCAGAAAGTATTAAAGGAATTTAAACTTGACGCGGATCTTACGGTAGGCACGGTAATCACGTGCGACACTTTCTCGGCAGGGGATAAAATCGATATTTCCGGCGTTTCGAAAGGTCACGGATTTTCGGGCGTAATCAAAAGATGGAACAACCAAAGACTTAAAGAAACTCACGGTGTAGGTCCTGTACACAGAGAAGTAGGTTCTATGGGTGCGAACAGCAGTCCGTCGAGAGTATTTAAGAACAAGAAAATGCCTGGTCAGTACGGTCATGAAAACGTAACGGTATTAAACCTTGAAGTAGTTAAAGTCGATAAAGAAAGAAACTTACTTTTGGTTAAAGGCGCAGTACCGGGTCCTGTAAAGGGAATAGTTACGATAAGAAACAGCGTTAAAGCATAAGGAGAAAGAATATGTCAAGTGTTAAATTATATGATATGAATGCAAAAGAAATCGGCAAACTTGATCTTTCCGACGCTTTGTTTAATGCAGAATACAACGAACCGGTTATTCATCAGGCGATAGTAACCCGTTTGGCAAACGAAAGACAGGGAACGAAAAGCACCTTAACGCGCACGGAAGTTCGCGGGGGCGGTGCTAAACCTTGGAGACAGAAAGGTACGGGTAGAGCAAGACAAGGTTCTATCAGGAGTCCGCAATGGGTACACGGTGGCGTAGTATTCGCACCGAAGCCGAGAGATTTCTCTAAAAAGATGAATATCAAGGCGAAAGAAGTTGCACTTTTTTCTGCACTTTCACAAAAAATCAGAGACAATGAAGTTTTCTTTATTGACGAAATAAAGGTAGAAGCACCGAAGACGAAAGAAATCGTTAAGTTCATTAAAGCGTTCGACTTTAAGAAATCGGTTTTAATCGTTATGGACAATGCCGACGAAGCGGTTCTTCGCGCATCGAATAACGTAAAAGAAGTAAGCACGATATCAGTAAATCAAATCAATACTTACGATATCGTAAAGAACGATAAAATCGTTATTTCCAAGAAGGCTGCTAAACAAATCGAGGAGGTCTATGGAGAATAATGGCTGCACACGATATAATAATTAAACCCCTTCTTTCAGAAAAGAGTTATGCGGGTATAAAGGATAAGAAATACAGTTTCATAGTAAAGAAATCCGCTAATAAAACGGAAATCAAACTTGCTATTGAAGAAATCTTTGGCGTTAAGGTTGCCAAGGTAAACACGGCTGTTATGTCCGGCAAATTGAAAAGACAAGGCAAATATGAAGGATACACTCCCGATTACAAGAAAGCCATCGTTCAGTTAAAGGCAGACAGTAAATCAATTGAATTCTTTGATTCGTTGTCTTAATTAGGAGGAAACTTAAATGGCTATAAAGAGATATAAACCTACGTCGAGTGCGCGTCGTTTTATGACGGTAAGCGCTTACGACGAGATTACAACGACGAAGCCTGAAAAGTCTTTGTTAGAAGACCAGAGAAAATCCGGCGGAAGAAACTCGCAAGGAAAAATCACGGTAAGGCATATCGGCGGTGGCAATAAGAGAAAATACCGTATTATTGACTTCAAAAGAGCAAAAGACGGCGTTCCTGCAACGGTAAAGAGTATCGAATACGATCCTAACCGTAGTGCGAATATCGCGCTTTTAGTATATGCGGACGGTGCGAAGACTTATATACTTGCGCCTATCGGTCTTAAAGTAGGCGATAAGGTTTTAAGCGGTGCGAACGCGGATATTAAAGCGGGCAACGCGCTTCAACTTAAAGATATTCCTGTCGGCACGATGATACACAATATCGAAATGCAACCGGGTAAAGGCGGTCAGATAGCAAGGGCTGCGGGAATGAGTGCGCAAATAATGGCAAGAGATGAAAAATACGTAACCGTTAAGATGCCGAGCGGAGAAATGAGATATATTCTCGCGACCTGCAAAGCGACTATCGGTCAGGTAGGAAATCTCGAACACGAAATAATCAGAATCGGTAAGGCTGGTAAAACGAGATACTTGGGTATCCGTCCTACCGTCAGAGGTGTTGTTATGAACCCTTGCGATCACCCGCACGGTGGTGGTGAAGGTAAATCACCTGTCGGTATGCCTGGTCCTGTAACCCCATGGGGCAAACCTGCTTTGGGTTATAAGACGAGAAAGCATAAGAAATCTTCCAGCAAACTTATCATTACTAGGATAAATTAAGGAGAAGGGTATGTCAAGAAGCGTTAAAAAAGGTCCTTTTGTAGAACCTAAACTCTTAAAGAGAATACAAGAATTAAACGAAAAAAACGAAAAGAAAGTTTTGAAGACATGGTCAAGATCGTCTACGATTTTCCCGGATATGGTAGGGCATACGATTGCGGTCTATGACGGAAGAAAACACGTTCCTGTTTACGTAACCGAAGATATGGTAGGTTGCAAACTCGGTGAATTCGCACCGACGAGAACGTTTAAGGGGCATAGTGGTTCGAAGACCACCGATGCAAGATAGGAGGCGTCAAATGGCAAAGAATTTAAGAGAAAAGACTGCGAAAATTGCAGAAAATAAAGACAGACGTCCGAAAGCAGTTGCAAAACATATCAGAATTTCCCCGTATAAAGTAAGAATCGTTTTAGATATTATAAGGGGCAAAGGATATAAAGAAGCGATTGCAATCCTTGAAAACACTCCTAAATCGGCATCTTTACCTATCAAAAAAGTTTTGATGTCGGCAGGTGCTAACGCTGAAAACAATCTCGGTATGAATAAAGACAATTTATTCGTTGCCGCTTGTTTCGCGGACCAAGGGCCTACACTTAAAAGGGTTCAACCTGTTAGTAAGGGTAGGGCTTACAGAATATTAAAGCGTACCAGTCATATAACGATTATACTGGACGCAAAGGCATAGGAGGAACGCAGGTATGGGACAGAAAGTTAATCCGCACGGATTAAGAGTCGGTGTTATTAAAGACTGGTCTTCGCATTGGTTTGCGGACAAGAAAGATTTCGCTGCAAACATCAAAGAAGACAACGACATCCGTGTTGCATTGAAAGAAAAATATTTCCAAGCGGCAATTTCAGACATTAAAATCGACAGAGCCGCTTCAAAACTTACAATCAATATTATGACCGCAAGACCGGGCGTTCTTATCGGAAAGCAAGGTGCTGAAATCGAAGTCATTAAAAAGACGGTTGCAAAGATTTGTAAAGGAAAGACCATTTCGGTTAATATTTCGGAAATCAAAAAACCTGACGCAGACGCACAGTTAGTAGCGGAAGGAATTGCTGGACAGATTGAAAAGCGTGTTTCTTTCAGACGTGCTATGAAACAAGGCATTTCAAGATCTATGCGTACGGGAATCAAAGGTATCAAAGTCAACGTTGCAGGAAGGCTTGACGGTGCGGAAATCGCACGTAGCGAATCTTATCACGAAGGTTCTATTCCGCTTCAGACGTTGCGTGCTGATATCGATTACGGTTTTGCAGTAGCACATACGACTTTTGGTGTTATCGGTATTAAATGCTGGATATACAAAGGCGAAGTAATCGGCTCTGCTAAAAAGAAAGTTGAAGGAGGCGAAGCTTAATTATGTTAATGCCAAAACGTGTAAAGAGAAGAAGAGT
Organism: Clostridia bacterium; assembly: GCA_017445995.1. Lineage (GTDB taxonomy): Bacteria > Bacillota > Clostridia > Christensenellales > Borkfalkiaceae > UBA1259. The sequence goes on along the minus strand of JAFSRT010000019.1, from coordinate 32,185 downwards.
TCACCGTGGCAGAATGACGGGCAAATGTAATAAAGGCAACAAGGTAGCATACGGCGAATACGGTTTAGTAGCAACCGAACCGGGCTGGATTAAATCTAATCAGATAGAAGCGGCCCGTGTTGCAATGACGAGATTTATTAAACGTGGTGGACAGGTTTGGATAGATATATTCCCTCATAAACCGGTTACGAAGAAACCTGCCGATAGCCGTATGGGTAGCGGTAAAGGTTCAGTAGAATTCTGGGTAGCGGTTGTTAAACCGGGTAGAGTTCTGTTCGAAATGGCAGGCATCCCAGAAGACATTGCTAAAGAAGCAATGAGACTTGCAGGTCATAAACTTCCTGTAAAAACGAAGTTCGTGAAAAAAGGCGCGGAAGTAAGTGAATCTGTAGCAAAAGAAATAAAAGAAGAAGGCGGTGAAGGTTAATGAAAGCGAAAGAACTTCACGAATTAACGGTTGACGAATTAAACACGAAACTCAAAGAATTATCCGAAGAGTTGTTTAACCTTCGTTTTCGTCACGCAGTAGGACAACTGGAAAATCCATCATCTCTTAAAAACTGCAAGAGAGATATTGCAAAGGTTAAAACCATTTTGAGAGAAAAGGAATTGCAGGCTAAGGCGTAGGAGAGAAAGTTATGGAAAGAAATTTAAGAAAAGAAAGAGTAGGAATAGTTGTTTCCGATAAAATGGATAAAACGGTTGTAGTTGCAATCGAAGAAAGATTTAAGCATCCGTTATATAAGAAAACAGTTAAAAAGACTCATAAGTTTAAGGCTCACGACGAATTAAACAGTTGCGGAGTAGGCGACAAAGTTTTAATCGTTGAAACGAGAAAACTCTCAAAGGACAAAAACTGGAGAGTTGCGAACATTATTGAAAAGGCTAAGTAAGGAGACGCGATATGATACAAACATTTTCAAGATTAAAAGCAGCAGACAATTCTGGTGCAAAAGAATTGATGTGCATAAAAGTATTAGGTGGCTCTTTCCGTAGAACCGGCAATATCGGCGACGTTATCGTTGCTTCCGTAAAAACTGCAACCCCTGGCGGTGCGGTTAAGAAGGGCGACGTAGTAAGGGCTGTTATAGTAAGAACCACCAACGGCGTTAGAAGAAAGGACGGAACGTTTATTCGTTTCGACGAAAACGCGGCGGTTATTATCGACACGCAGAAACAACCGAGAGGTACGCGTATTTTCGGACCTATCGCAAGGGAATTGAGAGATAAAGATTACATGAGAATTATATCTCTTGCACCGGAAGTTTTATAAGGAGAAAAGACGATGAAAGTTAAAAAGAATGATGAAGTATTGATTTTATCCGGAAAAGACGCCGGAAAAACCGCAAAAGTTCTCGCCGTTCTCCCGAAAGACAATAAAATCGTCGTAGAAGGCGTAAACGTTCAGAAGAAAACCAAGAAAGCAAGAAGCGCGCAGGAAGTTAGTTCGATTATCGACAAACCGGGTCCTATCGACGCAAGCAACGCTATGGTCGTATGTCCTGTATGCGGTAAAGCGACGAGAGTTGCACATAAAGAAGTCGACGGCAAGAAAGTCCGCGTTTGTAAAAAATGCGGTGCGGTTTTAGACGCTGTTAAAGTAGCGAAGGAAACCAAGAAGACGACAAAGACCGCAACTGCGAAAACACCTGCAAAAAGAAAGACTAAAAAAGCAGAAGAAAAACCTGCTGAAGAGAATTAAGGAGGGAATAAACTATGGCAGAAGTAAACAGAGTTAAAGAATTATACACCAAAACGGTTGTTCCCGCTTTAATCAAGAAGTTTAACTATAAAAACGTAAACCAAGTTCCGAAACTCGTTAAAATAACGATTAACTCGGGTCTCGGCGACGTTAAAGACAATTCAAAGAGCGTACAACTCGCCGTTGAAGAAATCAAACAGATTACAGGTCAGAAACCTATCCTTACGAAGGCGAAGAAATCCGTTGCTAACTTCAAAATCAGAGAAGGTCAGAACGTTGGCGTTAAAGTTACCCTTCGTGGAACGAGAATGTATGAATTTTTCGATAAATTCGTATCTATCGCACTTCCAAGGGTAAGGGATTTCAGGGGCGTTTCTAAAAAATCCTTCGACGGTAGAGGAAATTACTCAATGGGTGTTAAAGAACAACTTATTTTCCCTGAAATATCTTACGATCAAGTAGAAAAAATCAGAGGATTTGACGTTTGTTTCACAACCACAGCAAAGTCGGACGAAGAGGCAAGAGAGTTATTAGATTTACTCGGTATGCCTTTCGCTACCAAGTAAGGTTTAAGGAGAAAATAAAATGGCTAAAAAAGCAATGATAAATAAGCAACAGAAACCTGCAAAGTTTTCTACACGTGCATATACGAGATGCAGTATTTGCGGTCGTCCGCACGCTGTTCTCCGTAAATACGGTATTTGCCGTATCTGTTTCAGAAACCTTGCTTACAAGGGTCAGATTCCCGGCGTAAAGAAGGCAAGTTGGTAAAGGAGGACTGAAAAAATGACAGACGTTATCGCAGATATGCTTACCAGAATAAGAAACGCACTTACTGCTAAGCACGAAGTTGTAGAAATACCTGCATCTAACACAAAGAAGGCTATCGCCGAAATCTTACTTAAAGAAGGATATATTTCCGACGTTAAATACGAAGAAGGTATCCAAGGCACGATAGTTATCACTTTGAAATACGAAGGAAACAAAAAAGTTATTTCCGGATTAAAGAGAGTAAGTAAACCGGGTTTAAGAGTTTACGTCGGTGCAGACGAGATTCCGCAAGTATTAAACGGACTCGGCATAGCGATTTTATCGACGAGTAAAGGTATTATGACCGGTAAAGAAGCAAAAGCCAACCATCAGGGTGGCGAAGTGCTTGCTTACGTTTGGTAGGAGGATTAAATATGTCAAGAATAGGTAATGCAATAATCAATATTCCTGCCGGAGTTACGGTTGAAATAAAGAACAACGTTATCTCGGTTAAAGGTCCGAAAGGTACTTTAACGCAGGATTTCGACCCGATTATCACTCCAAGCGTTGAAGGAAATACCATAAAGTTCACGAGAGCGAACGATTTAGGTCCTACCAAGGCTAAACACGGTTTATACAGGGCTTTAACCGCTAATATGGTTAAGGGCGTAACGGAAGGTTTCGAAAAGAAACTTATCGTAAACGGCGTTGGTTGGAAGGTTGCAAAACAAGGCAACAAAGTCGTTATGAACGTTGGATTTTCACACCCCGTTGAAATCGTTGAAGAAGCGGGAATATCTCTTGATTGCCCTTCAATTACGGAAATCGTTGTTAAGGGTATCAACAAAGAACAAGTTGGTCAATTCGCGGCAAAAGTTCGCGGTGTAAGAGAACCTGAACCGTACCACGGTTACGGAATCAGATACAGCGACGAAGTTATCGAAAGAAAAGTAGGTAAGGCTGCGGGTTCAAAGGGCTAAAAATTTAAGTAACTTTTAGTGGGCGCTTGTCGTTCAAGCGCCTGCTGAGTGCAATTATTTGCGAAAAGTATAAATTAGGAGTAGAACGATGATTAAACAAATCAACAAAAATCAAGACAGATTGAAAAGACATAAAAGAGTTCGTGCAAAAGTAAAAGGAACTGCACAGACTCCGAGACTTTCTGTTTACAGAACGCTTACTCATATCTACGCACAGATTATTGATGACGTTAAGGGTAACACTCTCGTAACTGCGTCCACACTCGATAAAGAACTCAAAGGTAAATTAGAAGGTATGGATAAGAAAGCACAGGCTAAAGAAGTGGGAAAACTTCTTGCAAAGAAAGCGAAGTCCAAAAAGATTTCCGCTATCGTATTCGATAGGGGCGGATATCTTTATACCGGCCGTGTACAGGCATTAGCGGACGGCGCGAGAGAGGGTGGCTTAAAGTTCTAAGTCAATAATATAAAGGAGAATAGAAAAATGGCAAGAGAAAATAGTAGAGCACCTAAAAAGGCTGATGAAAACGACGGATTGATTAAGAAACTTATTTCTGTAAACCGTGTTACAAAGGTTGTTAAAGGTGGTAGAAATATGAGATTTGCGGCGCTTGTCGTTGTAGGCGACGGCGCGGGAAAAATCGGTTGCGCTATCGGAAAGTCGATAGAAGTTCCTGAAGCAATCGATAAAGCGACTGCAAAAGCAAAGAAAAATATGTTCCCTGTTTCATTACTCGAGACGAGTATTCCACACGAAGTTATCGGTAAATTCGGAAGCGCGTCGGTTCTTATGATGCCGGCAAAAGAAGGTACCGGTGTTATCGCAGGCGGTCCTGTTCGTGCGGTTATGGAAGCGGTAGGAATTAAGAACATCAGAACAAAATCTCACGGAACAAACAATCCTATAAACTGCGTAAAAGCAGCGATGGCAGGTCTTAAATCTTTAAGAAACGCCGAGGAAGTAGCCGCAATTCGTGGCAAATCCGTAGAAGAAATCAACGGTTAAGGAGGGTACTTTTATGCCAGCAAAGAAAAAAGAAGTCAGCAAGATAAAAGTAACGCTTGTAAAAAGCACGATAGCAATACTCCCTGAACACAAGAAAGTCGTTGAAGCGTTGGGCTTAAAGAAAATTCGTTCTTATAAGATTTTCGATGCAACGCCGTCGATTCTTGGTATGGTTGACAAGGTAAAATACCTTCTCAAAGTTGAAGAGTGCTAAAAAGGAGTAACTAATATGAGAATAGATACAATCAGTCCGGCAGAAGGCGCGGTAACACCTGCAAAAAGATTAGGCAGAGGAATCGGTTCGGGGCTTGGCAAGACGAGTGGTAAAGGTCATAAAGGTCAATGGGCAAGAAGCGGCGGCGGAGTTCGTCCGGGATTTGAAGGCGGTCAGATGCCTTTAATCAGACGCGTGCCTAAACGTGGCTTTAACAATCATTTCAGAAAGGTATACAGTATCGTAAATCTTTCCGTTTTAGAAAGTTTTGAAGCAGGTTCTGTAGTTGATATCGACGCATTGAACGAAAAAGGACTTATTAAACTCGTTAAAGACAGTATTGGTCTTAAAGTTTTAGGCAACGGAACGTTGACGAAAAATTTAACGGTTAAGGCATCGGCTTTCTCGGCTTCCGCTAAAGAAGCGATTGAAAAAGCGGGTGGCAAAATCGAAGAAATCTAACCCCATTAGGAGAAAAAAATGTGGCAAACAATAGTAAATGCGTTTAAGATAAAAGAAGTAAGGCGCAAAATATTGATTACGCTTGCACTTTTATTCGTTTACAGATTAGGTTGTTATATACCTGTACCGGGCGTTCACTTCTTTAATCAGGGCGAACAATCGATATTCAGCGATTACACCTTCCTTCAAATCATGAGCGGTGTATCGGGCGGAGCGCTTCAATACGGAACGTTCTTCGCCATGGGTATAGGACCTTACATCAACGCATCAATTATTATTCAGTTATTAACAGTAGGTATCCCTGCTTTAGAAAGGCTTTCAAAACAAGGCGAAGAAGGCAGAAAGAAAATCAATACCTACACGAGAATTATGACTTTATTCCTTGCCGTTGCACAGGCAATCGGTATTCTCGTAGGATTTAAATCTTACGTAAATACCGCCGAATTATTCGGTGCTGAAGGTTTCGGCAGAGTAATAAGTTATATATTCCTTGTACTTGTATACACCGCGGGTGCGGCGCTTACTATGTGGCTTGGCGAAAGAATAACCGATTACGGAGTTTCTAACGGTATTTCGATGTTGATCTTCGCAGGTATTCTTTCAACCGCAGGTACGGCAATTCTCGGTATATTTACAAACTGGCAAGCAAATTCGTTCTGGGTTCTTCTTGCGTTTGTACTTTCGGTTATCGTTATTTTCGGCGCTATCGTTACCGTTGAAAGCGCGGAAAGAAAAATACCCGTTCAGTATGCAAAGCAGGTTAAAGGAAGAAAGATGTACGGCGGTCAATCGACGCATATTCCTATCAAAGTAAACGCTTCCGGCGTTATGCCGTTGATTTTCGCTTACGCAATACTTTCCTTCCCTGACCTTATTATGAACTTATTCGGGCTTAAAACCACCGCTGAAGGCAACACCTTCTATGACTGGTGGACGACTTGGATGGGAACAGGCGGATGGATATATATGGTTATTCTGTGCGTTCTTATTCTCTTCTTCTCGTATTTCTATAATCAGATACAGTTTAACCCGGACGATATAAGTAAGAGTATTCAAAGCAACGGCGGATTTATTCCGGGAACAAGACCGGGAAAACCGACTGCCGACTATTTAAGAAGAGTATCGAACAGAATTACCCTTTTCGGTGCGATTTATTTAGCACTCGTGGCGTTAGTTCCGTCGTTAATTTTCAAAATTATCGGTTCGGCGTTAAGCCTTGACAACGCTTTAATAAGCGTATTCTCCGCAACGGGACTTCTGATCGTTGTTTCGGTTGCGTTGGAATTCGACCAAGCGTTGCAATCGCAGATTATGATGAAAAACTATAAAGGTTTCTTAAAGTAAATTATGAAAATTGTTTTACTTGGGCCACCGGGTTGCGGAAAGGGTACACAGGCTTCTAATATAACCTATAAGTATTCTTTTCCGCATATATCCACGGGCGACATTTTCAGAGAAAATATCAAAAATAAAACCCCGCTTGGAATAAAGGTTAAAGAGATTATCGATAAAGGGTGTTTAGCACCGGACGAATTGACCGTCGAATTAGTTAAAGACAGATTAAGTAAAGCCGACTGTAAAGACGGTTATTTACTCGACGGGTTTCCGAGAAATCTTTTTCAGGCGAAGGAATTAGATGGTTTTAGTGCGCCCGACTTGGTATTAAATATCAAAGTCGACTTAAATAAAATCGAAAAGAGAATTACGGGTAGGCGCGTTTGTACCGACTGCGGTGGTTCTTTTCATATCGATTTTATCGGCGATACCGCGACTTGTCCTACTTGTCAGGGTAAACTTATCACCCGTGAAGACGATAAAGTAGAGACTATCAGAAAAAGGCTTGCAGTATATAGCGAACAAACCCAACCGCTTATCGATTATTATAAAAGGCAGAACAAACTGCGCGATATAAACGGGGATTTGAATATCGAAGGCGTTTTTTTGGAAATTGTTAAGGTTTTAGGCTAAATGATTACTATTAAATCGGACGCTGAAATCGCGAAAATGCGTGAAAGCGGAAAACTTACGAGAGACGTGTTAGACCTTATCGGTCGTGAAATAAGGGTGGGCATGTCCACAAAAGACCTGGACAAAATCGCTTACGATTTTATTAAATCGTGCGGGGCTGAACCTTCATTTCTCGGTTATGCGGGCTATCCCGCGTCCATATGCGCGTCAATCGACGATACGGTAGTTCACGGAATACCTTCCGACGATATTATCGTAAAAGAAGGGCAAATAGTCAGTATCGACGTCGGCGTTATCTATAACGGTTGGCAGGGCGACGCGGCAAGAACGTTTATTATCGGTAAAGTTTCCGAAGAAAAGGAAAAACTCGTAAAGGTTACCAAAGAGTGCTTTTTTAAGGGAATAGAAAACCTTAAAGACGGCACGCCACTCGGCGACGTAGGCTACGCTATACAGACGCACGCCGAAAACAACGGTTTTTCGGTAGTAAGGGCGCTTGTCGGACACGGTATCGGCAGAGAAATGCACGAAGACCCGTCCGTTCCGAACTACGGAAAGAAAGGCACGGGAATACGCCTTAAAAAAGGCATGGTAATCGCAGTTGAACCTATGATAAACGCGGGAACTTATCAAGTAGAGTTTTTAAGAGACGGTTGGACGTGTAAAACGAAAGACAGGCGTCCGTCCGCTCATTACGAAAATACGGTAGCGATAACCGACGAAGGGGTTGAAATACTCACTTTATAGCAAAAATCGTTATATTTTTAATAAGATTTTCCGATATAGATATAAAATATATTTGACGGAAAACCGAAAAAAAGATATAATAGTAAAGATAAAATAAAGTTTTAATTATAAGTCTGCAATAAACGGTATTTATTGCAGATAAAATGCTGAATAGCGCGTCTATTCAAATATCGAAAAGGAGGAATAGTTTTGTGTCGAAAGACGACGTAATAGAAACCGAGGGCGTTATAGTTGAAGCGTTGCCTAACGCAAACTTCAAAGTAAAACTTTCAAACGGACATATAATAACGGCTTACATTTCAGGGAAACTTCGTATGCACTATATAAAGATAATTCCCGGCGACAGCGTAAAACTGGAAATGAGCCCGTATGACCTGACGAAAGGCAGAATTATCTGGCGCAGTAAGAACTAAACGGAAACAAAATCCTAAAGGAGAATTAAAATGAAAGTTAGACCTTCAGTAAAACCTATGTGTGACAAATGCAAAGTTATTAAGAGAAACGGAAAAGTTATGGTTATTTGCCCTAAAAACAAAAACCACAAACAACGTCAGGGTTAATAACTAACGGCCACTTTTTGTGGCAAACGAAAACAACTGCTTAAAAACGAAGTAGAATCATTCCAAATCGAAAAGTTATTTGAGTATTAACATAAAAATTATAATACAATTTTTTATTACAGAACGGAGGTAATAGTTAAGAATGGCACGTATAGCCGGCGTTGATTTGCCTAACAATAAAAGAGTTGAAATCGGTCTTACCTATATATACGGTATCGGTTTAACAACTTCAAGGAAAATCATAAAAGAAACAGGAATCAATCCTGATACGAGAGTTAAGGACTTAACTGAAAATGATGTCGCTAAACTCAGAGAATATATCGAACATAACGTTCGTGTAGAAGGTGATTTACGCACCGAAACAAGTTTGTCTATCAAAAGACTTCAAGAAATAGGTTGTTATAGGGGCGTTCGCCACAGAAAGGGCTTGCCTGTTCGTGGGCAAAGTTCAAAAAGAAACGCGAGAACGAGAAAAGGTCCTCGCCGTACCGTCGCAAAGAAGAAGACGGCAACTAAATAAGGAGGTTAATGAATAATGGCTGCTACAAAGAAAATCGTTAAAAAACGTAAAGAAGTTAAAAGAGTAGATAAAGGTCAAGTTCATATACAGGCTTCCTTTAACAACACACTCGTTACGATAACGGATATGCAAGGCAACACCGTTTCTTGGTCGAGTGCCGGTGCTTTGGGCTTTAAGGGTTCGAGAAAGAGTACACCGTTTGCAGCGCAACAGGCTGCTGAAACGGCAGGCAAGATTGCAAGAGAAATGGGAATGCGTCAAGTTGAAGTTTACGTTAAAGGTCCGGGTGCAGGCAGAGAGTCCGCGATAAGGGCGCTTGCAAACTGCGATATGGAAGTTACGCTTATTCAGGACGTATCACCTATTCCGCACAACGGATGCAGACCACCTAAAAAACGTAGAGTATAACGGAGGAAAGATAAATGGCTAAATATACAGAATCAAAATGTCGTCTTTGCAGACGCGAAGGAACAAAGTTATTCCTTAAAGGCGAAAGATGTTTTAAGGGTATTTGCGCGTTTGAAAAACGTCCTACCGCACCGGGTCAACACGGTATGGCAAGGAAGAAAATATCAGAATATGGTCTTCAACTTCGTGAAAAACAGAAATGTAAGAGAATATACGGCGTTTTAGAAGGTCAGTTCAGGACGTATTACGAAAAAGCGGACAGAATGAAAGGTATTACCGGTGAAAACATGTTATCGCTTCTTGAAAGAAGACTTGATAACGTTATTTACAGAATGGGTATCGGCGCGTCGCGTTCTCAAGCCCGTCAGTTAGTAACGCACGGACATTTCACCGTAAACGGCAAGAAGGTAAACATTGCGTCTTACTGCGTTAAAGTCGGCGACGTTATCGCCGTTAAAGAAAACAAGAGAGACAATAAGTTCTTTACCGAAATCAAGTCTATGAAAGTAGGCACGATGCCGAAATGGTTAGAATTCAACCCTGAAACGCTTGAAGGTAAAATCCTTGCAAATCCAACGAGAGAAGATATCGACAGCAAGATTGCCGAACACATGATTATCGAGTTGTATTCGAAATAATTAAATAAAATAATAAAAGTTTTTTTGATAGGGCTAACCGAGGGGATAATCAAGGTTTTCCACACTTTGAAACGAATTCTCGGTTTGCTTTATATCAAAACTATTAAGGAGGATATTTTCTATGATGGAAATTGAAATGCCAAAAATAGCAGTGGAAGAAAACGAAGATAGAAGTTATGCAAAAATAGTAGTTGAACCTTTGGAAAAGGGATTCGGCTTAACACTCGGCAACGCTTTAAGAAGGTTGTTGTTATCGGCCCTTCCGGGTTCTGCGATAAAGAGTATTAAGTTTGCGGAAGAATTAGGCGTTAAGCACGAATTTTCCGCAGTTCCTGCGATAAAGGAAGACGTTACGGAAATAATACTTAACTTAAAATGCGTCGTAATAAAGTCTTCAAGTCTTGAAAACGATTTTGAAAAGACGGTAAAACTTTATAAAGAAGGACCTTGCGTAGTAAAAGCAGGCGATATCGCGACCGACGCTGAAATCGAAATATTAAATCCTGACCTTTACATCTGCACGATAGACGAAGGCGGGAAAATCGACCTTGATCTTACTATCGGCAACGGCAGAGGTTATCAGGGTGCGGAAGAACATAAGTCTAACGTAATAGACGTTATCGCTATCGACAGTATCTTTACACCTGTAAAGAAAGTAAGTTATAACGTCGTTGCAACGCGTGTAGGTCAAAGCGTAGATTTTGATAAACTTACTCTCGAAGTATGGACAAACGGTGCGTTTTCGGGTAGAGATATCGTATCTCTCGCGGCGAAAATTATGGATGAACATATAAGAATGTTCGTATCGTTGTCGGACGTTGGTAATATCGGTATTCTCGTTCAACCTGAAGAAGAGAGAAAGACCAAGATTTTGGAAATGACGATAGAAGAAATGGATTTATCCGTTCGTTCGTATAACTGCTTAAAGAGAGCAGGTATCCACACCGTTGAAGATTTAACGAAAAAAACAGAAGACGATATGCTTAAAGTCCGCAATTTAGGCAAGAAATCTCTCGACGAAGTTATCGCAAAGATTGAAAGTTACGGTCTTAAATTGAAGGACAAGGAGGACTAAAATAATGGAAAGAAAATTAGGCGTTACCGCAAAACAAAGAGTTGCGCTCTTAAAAAATCAGGCATCTGCACTTTTATGGTACGGCAAAATCGAAACGACCGAAGCAAGGGCTAAAGAACTTGCGTCTTACGTTTCAAAAATCATTACTCTTGCAGTAAACACTTATACTGATACGGCGGAAACGGAACTTGTCGTAAAAGATGAAAAAGGTAAAGAAACCAAGAAGATTCTCGTTAAAGACGGAGTAAAGAAACTTAACGCAAGAAGAAAGATTATGTCTATGGTTGACGATATTCAGGAAGTTAAAGGCTTTAAGGAAAGTAAAGCGGACTTTAAGAAGAGAACGAAAGCAATCAAATATCCGCTTATCGAAAAACTTTTCGACGAATACGCACCTAAATACGCTACCCGTAAAGAAGAAAAAGGTCAAGGTGGCGGATACACGAGAATTTATAAACTCGGTTTAAGAAAGGGCGACGCAGCACAAGTTGCGATTATCGAACTCGTTTAATTAAAAGACCAAACGAAAATCGGCTTAAAATAAGCCGATTTTTTCATTTTAAATATTTTTTCACATAGAATATACTATGTTGTTAAAAGATTTAAATAAAAACGAAGAAGCCGTCGTTAAGGCTGTTTTGTGTAATGTGGCGGTAAAAAAACGGCTGTTTAATCTCGGATTAACGGAGGGGGTAAAAGTCCGTGTAATAGGCTTTTCGCCTTTTTTTGAACCCGTTGAGATTACCTTTAATAACACCTTTCTTGCAGTAGGCAAAAGTATTGCCGAAAAAATTGAAGTCGAATAAAATGAATATCGCGCTGATCGGCAACCCAAACTCCGGAAAAACGACGCTTTTCAATCTTTTAACAAACTCTCGCGAACGCACGGGCAATTTTAACGGCGTAACCGTTCAGGAGAAAGTTAAACCCTATAAATATGATAAAAGTATCACGATAATCGATTTACCGGGGCTATATTCGTTAAACGCCGTTTCGCCCGACGAAAAGGTGGTTTCAGACTATATAAAAAATAATAAAATCGATTGTATAATAGGTGTTGTCGACGGGCTTAATTTAGAAAGGAATATCGCCTTAATTAAAGAACTGAAAAAACTCGCTATTCCGATAGTTTATGCCGTTAATTTTTGCGACGAAACGGAGAAAAAGGGCGTTAAAATAGACAAGAACTATTTAGAAGAAAAGTTTAACGCGAAGTTTATTTTTATTTCTGCAAGAAAAAACATCAACGTAAAAACACTTATAGATTGCACAAAATCGGCAAAATACGGTAAAGATTACGACCCGAATATCGACTTAAACAGGGCGATAAAACGCGAAAATAAAATATCTTTAACCGAGAAAATAGATAAAGTTTTAACAAGCCCGATAATCGGTTTATTCTTTTTTGCGGCGGTTATATTTTCGGTCTATTTTCTGTCAATTAAAACGGGTGGATTTTTCGGGAAATACCTTGACGGGCTGATTACGGGTTTAGGTGAAAATCTCGGTAAAAAACTACAAAATTACGGCATAAAACGGTGGTTTATATCTTTAATCGACGTGGTTATCGTTAAAGGAATAGGGAGCGTAGTTTCTTTTTTACCGCAAATTATAATAATGTTTTTTTTGCTTGCGCTTATCGAAGAAAGCGGGTATATGGCACGGGTTTCCTATATTTTCGAAAGACCTATGCGCTATATCGGTTTAAGCGGTAAATCGGTTATACCTTTCGTTATCGCTTCGGGTTGCAACGTCAACGCAGTTTTATCGACGCGAACTATTGAGAACGACGTCGAAAGAAAAAATACCGTTTTTCTCGCGCCTTTTATTCCGTGTAGCGCAAAAATGATTGTTTACGGCTGGTTTGCAAAGACTTTTTTTAACGGTTCACCCTATATTGCGACTTTACTCTATTTTATAGGAATTATTGCAATACTGTTTTTCGGCGTAATCTTAAAAAAATTAAACGGGGTGAAAACCGATAGCGGATTTATTCTCGAAATGCCCGTTTACCGTCTGCCTTCTTTTAAAAGCGTCTTTTTCGTTCTCATTGAGAAAACGAAAGATTTTCTCTTGCGCGTCGGCAGTATCATTTTTCTTATAACCTTTTTTCTGTGGCTACTTAACTCTTTTAATTTTCACGGCTACACCGAAAACGGGGAAGAAAGTTTTTTGTATATAATCGGAAATACAATAAAGGGTATTTTTTATCCACTCGGGTTTGCCGACTGGAAAGTAAGCGTCGCAATAATCTCGGGAATATTTGCAAAAGAAGCGATAATAGGGGCGCTTGGCGTTGTTTTTGTCGATAGCGCACTATTTAACGGCGCGTATTCAGTGTTTGCCTTTCTTATATTTATCGAACTTGCACCGCCCTGTATTGCCACTTTAATAACCGCAAAAGGCGAACTTAATAGAAAAGATTTTTATTTTATGATACTTTTTCAGTTTCTATCGGCTTACTTTTTCGCTTTAATAATAAATCTTTTCGGAATTATTATTAAAAGTTATATTAACTTGCTTTTTTATCTCGTTATTGCTATAATACTTATATTACTTATTTATTTTTCGGTAAAGACCTTAAAAAAAGGACAATGCGGAAATTGTAGAGGAAGAAATAAATGCAGGAAAAATCAATGTACGACTATATGCGTGAAAGCGAGAAGAAGGAAGAAGACGCACTTTTTCCCGAAGAGTTAAACGAAGAAAGAATAGTCCCCGATAAAGAAAAATATTTTGAGTATTACGACGATATTAAAACCAACATCAAAGAAGACTGGTAGAAAACAATAAAATAAGAAAAAGAGACGGCAAAAGTGCTGTTCCATTAGGGATTTTATGAAAAACTAAAATTTAATGGTAATTGCACTTTCAAGCGGTCAAGCAAAACAGGCATTTGGGATCCCCAAATGCCTGTTTTGCATTTTATCTGATTTTTATTTATAAAACAATTTCCCATTATTAAATTATACTTGATTTTGGGAAGTAAATGTGGTATAATAATAAACGAGGTGATATTATGAAACTTATTGAACGCGAATTCTATCTTGAAAAAATGAAAAACGTGATAGGTACGCCCGATATTAAGGTCATAACGGGGGTGCGCCGTAGCGGAAAATCTAAACTGCTGGAATCTTTCAAAGAGCATATTTTGAAAAGTGTTCCCGAATCGAATATCATTCATATAAATTTCAACCTTGCAAAATACGAAAACTTAAAAGATTATCACTCGTTGTATCAATATATCGACAGCGCATACGTTGAAGGAAAAAGTAATTTCGTTTTAATCGACGAAGTTCAATTATGCCCGAATTTTGAATTGACGATCAACAGCCTTCACGCAGAAGAAAAATACGATATTTATATTACCGGTTCAAATGCTTTTCTATTAAGCTCCGACCTTGCTACGCTTTTCACGGGAAGGACGTTTGAAATTAAGGTTTATCCGTTTTCATTTCAGGAATATCTTGCATACTTCGGTAGCCAAAATATCTACGATTCTTTTGAAAACTACGTGAAAGATGGTGGTATGTCAGGTTCATATCTTTATAAAGATACAGAATCCAAATACGACTATATAAAAGATGTTTTTGATACTCTGATTGTTCGGGATATACGGCAAAAATACAATATCAAAAATCCACATTTGATGGATAGACTTGTAGACTATCTGATGGATAATATTTCAAACCTGACTTCCGCGCGTAATATCGCCGATACCCTTACCGTCAATCAGGATTTGATCAACCATAAGACGATCGGGAAATATATGCAGTATCTCTGCAATGCTTTTGCGTTTTATAAAGTGCGCAGATATGATATTAAAGGCAAAAAATACCTTGCAAGCAACGACAAATATTATTTGAGCGATCATACCTTCAGATATGCCGAACTCGGAACGAAAAATCTTGATTATGGCAGAGTGCTCGAAAATATCGTCGCCATTGAACTTTTAAGACGCGGTTATGAAGTCTATGTCGGAGTGCTATATAAAAAAGAAATTGATTTTGTGGCGATTAAGCGAAACGAAAAACTGTATATACAAGTATCAGACAATCTTTCGGATCCTAACACGTTTGAACGGGAAGTAACGCCACTTCTCGCCATCAAGGACGCTTATCCTAAAATGATTATTGCGAGGACCCGTCACGATGAGTATCAATATGAGGGTGTAAAGATTATTGATATTGCTGATTGGCTTAAATAAGATTGTTTCCCAAATTCAACTATTATTTAATTTTGGGAACTTGAATTATATCAACAAAATACAAAAATACAACTAAAAGTTATGATTAGTACTATAAAAAAAGGAAAGCATTTTTTAAGAAGACCTTTCAGGAGAATATAAATGTTTGATTACGTATATGACAAACAGGAGTTAAAGGAATTAAAAAACGCCTGCGAAACCATTATTAAAAATGTTCAACAGAGTTGGCTCAAAGATTACTTTACTTTTCAATTTATTCTAATCGGAAGCGGAAGCAATAACCTTATTACCAAAAACGGAGAAAATGGCGAGTTCGATTTAGACTATAATTTTATTTTGCAAAAGGACAAACAAGGACTAATAAATAACCCCAAAAAGATAAAGGAACTGTTCATTAAAGCATTTAATGAAACGAATCCGGATTTGGGATTTAAGCCCGCAGAAAATTCAACCTCGGTAATAACGTCGAAATTGATTTATGGAAATCGCTTACACTTTTCTTTCGACGTTGCCATCATGTGCGAAGGTAACACCGGCAATTATCTGAAGATCGTACACAATAAAGCGACCGAACAGTACTATTGGAATGAAGTACGCCATTCGCGCAATTATCAAACCAAAATCAAAGCGATAAAAGCCGCTGGAAAATGGAATGATTTGCGCGATATATATCTTGAATTGAAAAATCATTATTTGTCTAAGCAAGATGACATCGCTTCGTTTTCAATACTGATCCAAGCGATCAACGAGATTTGCGATTAGCCTTACTATGACGTACGAAGAGTTTTGGAATAAAGTAATAATAACCGAAGAAGAGAAAAAGAAGTCGGTTCATTATCTTCAATACCGTGGCGTTGACGAGCACGATCATGTCCGTCAACATTTAGAAAGCTTGTCCGGTGAAAAAGTCTCGTATGCCGAAATTGCAACCGCTTTTCGTTACGATAAACGGATACGCCGGGTTCTTTATAAATATATCGGACTTTTGGAAGAAAGCATTCGCGCGTTTATCTCAAATAAGTACAGTGACAACATTGATCGAATTAGGTGTTCCGCTCCAATGAAAACCAATCTTAACAAATTCGGAACGTTCTCGACCGCATTGTCCGAGTTGACATTTTATCAATTAATAACTCAAGTACTAATGCTTTCTGAAAAGGATAAAAAAGAAATATTCTCTAATTACAGGAAACCGAATGATTTATCCAAACTGACGAAAGATTTGTATGCCATTGTAGCATTGCGAAACGAAGTAAGTCATAATCGCTTTTTGTTGGATAACAAGAATTTGAAGAAATGTAGTGTCGGTGACGGCAACGGTTCTATATGGACGAATATTATAAACCTAAAAAACTGTTTACCTGAGCCATTCAGAATACAGTTTACGACAGATATAAACGATTGTGCAAAAGAAGGTAAAATTGATTACTCGAATCAAACTCAATGGGTATTAATAAATGCTTTGATCGTAAGCATTTAACAAAGTTGCTTTTGTATAATATCATTAATTTGCAAAAGTAAAAAAAATTTAGAACAGAAAAATTGTTTAATATGACTAAAACTGTCATATTTGCTGTGCTAAAATCAAGGTGATTTTAGCAAAATCTATGAAATTGCAAACGAGGAATAAACATGGCGGTTAAAATTGAAAATATGCCCTCCCCCAGCGTTTTAATGAATTCGATGAGATCAATCGGATATACTTTCAAAACGGCTTTGGCGGATATCGTTGATAATTCTATATCGGCTTGTGCAAAGAATGTATATATTGAGATTCCAATTAATGACGACAACTTGAATGTTACCATCCTTGATGACGGAAAAGGAATGTCTCGAAATGATTTGTTCAATGCAATGAAATACGGCAGCGACAGAGAGTACTCGTCGTCCGATTTGGGTAGATTTGGCTTGGGACTAAAATCAGCCTCACTGTCACAATGTCGCATTTTAACCGTTATCTCCAAGAATAATGCTGAGATATCGGCATTTCAGTGGGATCTTGATTCAGTTATTAATGATCCTGAAAAAAAATGGCAATGTCTTGAACTTGAATATGAAGAAATATTATCTGTGCCTTGTTTTGAAAAACTATCAAAGATGCCGATGGGAACTTTGGTTGTCTGGCAGAACTTTGATATTGCGTATAAGAAAAACAGTGGGAAAGTCAGGGAGTACTTGTCTGATGAAATGGCGGAGGCAGAAAAACACTTACGTTTGGTTTTTCATAGATTTTTAGCGAATAAATTTAAGCCGTTCAAAATTTATGTGAATAACGATTTGCTGGAACCATTTGATCCATTTTTGGAAAACCATCCGAAAACTGATTCAAAGAAGATAAGTGAAATCACCGTAGAAGGTGAAACAATAAAAGTTCAACCGTTTATTCTTCCGCACATGACAGATCTTACTGATGAAGACATTAATAAACTTGGCGGAATTGAGGCGTTGCGTAATGATCAAGGGTTCTATATTTATCGTAATGACCGATTAATTATTTATGGGAAGTGGTTCCGTCTTTCGTCATCAGGCGTTAGTCCGGAATTGCTGAAATACGGTAGAATCAAAGTGGATATTCCAAATTCGCTGGATGAAATTTGGGACATTGACATAAAAAAACAAAATGCCACTATCCCTCGTCAGATACTAAACTATCTGAAAAAAGCAGTTAGAGATGTTTGTTATCGTTCCAAAGAAAAAACTACTAAACGCACACGTTTGACATTAGAGCGTGACGATAATAAAATTTGGAATAAATCTTTGGTTTTAAATCAAAAAGAACGTTTCTTTATAAACAAAGAGGCCGCATTTATTAAGCGTTTTTTGGATGAATTTGATGATAGCGACAAAAGAAAAATTCTGAATTTTATCGATATAATTTCAACGACGTTGCCTTTTGATGATATTTACAATGCAATTTGCAATAAAAACAATGCGACAGGTATTGAAGATGAACAGTTTGAAGCAATTGTGTTGGAAGGTGTCTCGCAATTCAAAATGCTAAAAAGTATTATTCAAAAAAGCGATGAGGAAGTTTTGGCGTTATTGACACAATCCGAGCCATTTAACGATGAGAGAATAGCTGATAGAATCAAGGAGATCATAACAAATGAAAACCCGTGAAGAAATATTTGATGTATATCTTAATCTTTATTCCAGCGACATTAAAGTTAAGAAAATTATAAATCCATTTTATGTCCCTGATGAACAAAGCATTCTTGATTCCATTAAATCAACAGAAGAAAAATACAGGCAAAGTCTGCCCGAAATAGCATTGTCGGATTCGGAAATAGTTATTGTCTCCAACAAAATAAAAGCGATTCATTCGGTTTATCAGGAAGAAGGTGATGCCCTTCTTGGAGATTATACGCATGATTATAAGTGGTATGAAGATTTTTTGAACGCAGGGAATGAGGAATACTATTGGGAACGATACAAAACATATCTTGCGGTTCAAAAGCATTTTGCGCCAGAAGTTATTAAGACACTTGAAAATGACACACTCAGAAAAATAATGTCATATTTGGGCAACCCAAATGAAGAAAGCGGGTTTTCCGTTCGGGGTCTTGTGGTTGGCGATGTGCAGTCTGGGAAAACATCAAATTATCTCGGACTCATAACTAAAGCCGCAGATGCTGGCTATAAGGTGATTTTAATACTGACCGGAACAATTGAAAGCTTGAGAAAACAAACACAAATACGTGTTGAAGAAGGCTTTGTCGGATATGATGTTGTTTCTGCCGTAGACGTAGGAGTTGGTCGCGGCGATAAAACCCCGAAGTCTTTTACAAGCAGATTAAAGGATTTTGTCGCTGACGACGATCAGAACACAAATATAAAAATCAGCAATTATCCAAGCGAACCAATGATTTTCGTTGTGAAGAAAAATGCAAGCGTTCTCAGTAAGCTTTACACTTCACTGAAAAATATTAATACAACTAAGCAATATCAGCAAATCAAAGCGCCGATGCTGCTTATTGATGATGAAGCCGATAATGCAAGTATCAATACACGTAAACTAGAAGATGATCCTACCAAAATCAACAAGTATATCCGTAATATTCTGAAATTATTTTCTCGTAGTAGTTATGTGGGATTTACCGCCACACCTTTTGCCAATGTTTTTATCAGTTATGACAGTGAAGACGAAATGTTGAAGGACGACCTCTTCCCTCGCGATTTTATTTATTCATTGAAAGCGCCATCAAACTATTGCGGATCGAGAAAATATTTTTTCGATACAAATGATAATGTCCGCTATATAAAGGACGGGGACGAATCATTGTTCCCGATGAAACACAAAAAAGAATGGTGTGGAGACAAATTGTTTGGTTCTCTGTACAATGCGGTAAATACTTTTTTAATAGCAAATACGATTCGCGATATCCGCGATGCAAATGTTAATATAAAAACAAATCGCTCTATGCTGATCAATATGACTCGCTTTACAAAAGTTCAGCGGGTCATAAAGGATATCATTGACGATTATTATACACAGATCAGAAACGCCGTAAAACAAACACATAAACTTGATCCGGATTATGCGTTGACAAATCCATTAATTGCTTCGTTAAAAGAAACATTCGACACAGAATACAGTAATATCATTTCAAATGGATCTAAAATCACGTGGGAAAGTATTCTGAAAAATCTTTATCAGGCGATAAAAGATATTCAGATTGTTGTTGTAAACTCTTCAAAGCAATCGGCGAAATTAAATTATGATGATCATAAAGAGACAGGATTGCGTGTAATTGCAATAGGAGGTCTCGCTTTATCTCGTGGATTAACGCTGGAGGGTTTATGCGTTAGTTATTTTTATCGCAATACTGCTACCTTTGATGTCCTGATGCAGATGGGCAGATGGTTTGGTTATCGTGAAGGGTACGCAGACTTATGTAAGATATTCATTACGAAAGAATCAGCAAATTACTATCAATATATTTGCAGATCAATTGAAGACTTGCGAAAAGATATAGAAATAATGGGCAGGCAAAAAAAGAAACCGGAAGAATATGGTATCCGTGTCCGTAATGATTCTATCGATTTGGGTATAACCGCCGCAAATAAAAGTCGAAACACAAAAAAGATGGTTTATCGTAAATCGTTTTATGGAAGTGTTTTCGAGACCCCTCATATTCATCGGGACCTTAATGTTATTGAACAGAACATTGATGCAACACTGGAATTTCTTAAAAAAATTGACGTATCACAAAAAGACTCCAATGTCAGACATCCGTATTTCAGAGATATTCCAAAGAAAGACGTGATACAGCTATTATCATCTGTTTCTGTACATAAAGCAGAAAGTTATTTTGACGCAAAGCAAATTCTGAGTTTTTTGAAACGGGCGGATACAGAACTTGATTATTTTGATGTGCTAATAATAGGAGGCCAAAAGAACAGCAACGAACGTTTTGTTTTTCCGGAATTAAACATCGACAACCCTTTGGTTCACAGGGCTTATGATGTTCCGGATGAAGATAAAACAGTTATAAGAATAAACCGTCAACATTTGCGTCTTGGCGGTAAAGAAGACACAAAAAACGGATTATCTGAAGATCAATGCAAAACAATAGAGTGTACTCGTTCATCGGATTATATGATAAAGGGACGCAATCCGCTTTTGATCATTTATTTTATTTATCCGGATAATGAGGATGTTTCTGACGATGACGCGCACACTGGTGTATCTTCTGCAGTTGAGAATGCAAAAGTCTTATATGAGTTATGGAAAAGAGAGCATAAGTATCTTGTAGGATATGCTATCGGTTTCCCAAGGAAAGATGATGCTGTCAGCGTGAGTATTTTGTATACTGTAAATAAGACAGTCAACTATTTTGATAAAGATCACGAGGAAGGAGAAGATTGTAATGAATAAAGAAGAGGTCAGAATCAAGCTATCATTGGTTATAAATAATTCCCAATACGTAAGAGTGTCTGATAATCACCCTCTTGAGCTATATCTTGGAAAGAATGAAAAAGGATATCCAACGCTTCGGTATAACGGGGTTTTTCAACCAGTTAAGGTTGTCGGCAATGCTCTGCTTGAAATAAAACAGATAAAAACAACGAATTATAATTCCTTGCTGTTTTGTTTTAATTCTGTTGACAATCTCTCTCTTTTTTATAGTTTTTGTGAAGATATCATAACACAGACCGAAAACTATTCCGGTGATAACGGTTATGTGGAAATTGTAAATCGGTATAATCAATGGAAAAAAATGTTCTATGGTTCTTCAAAACTTTTAAATGAAAATGAGATCCTTGGCTTAATTGGCGAACTGTTATTTTTGCAAAAATTTGCCGTAAAAAGATATGGCACAACAAAAGCTTTGAATGGGTGGAGTGGACCGGAACCAACGCATAAAGATTTTTCTTATGAAGATGATTGGTTTGAAATAAAAACAATCAATTCTTTCAAAAACTCTGTGTTTATTTCTTCAATAGAACAATTAGACAGTGAGAATGTTGGAAAACTGGTGATTTACCGGATGGAAAAAATGAGCCCGAGTTTTAACGGTGTTTCACTTAATAATCTTGTAAATGGCATACTTCAATCCTTTGAACTTGATTCTGACAAAGATATTTTTATTGAGAAATTAAAGCAAGTCGGATATGCGTACAATGAAGTTTACGATAATTATGTGTATAACTTTATTTCCGTTGACAGTTACTCAGTTTGCGACGAATTCCCACGCATTAAGGCTGAACAACTTGCGGCAGGGATTGGTAAAGTACAATACGAAGTTTTGATTTCACTTATAGAAAAATTTAAGGAGACACTATGATAGACACTACCTTTGATGAATATAAAAAGGAATATCTTGATGATATACGTATAAATGCTCAGATTGAAGGCGTAACTCCCGACGAATACTTTTTTACGGATGCTTTGGATAAGTTGTCTTCTATGGGAGAATTGACTGATCCGAGAATTCGGCCAACACAAAAAAAATGCAGAAACAACAGGATAATGTCATTTGATGCATATGGCTTTGACGAATCCGATAAATCTTTTGTGCTTATTTCAAATGATTTTAAGGATATTGCGGATGCCACATTGACAAGGACCGACATAGATACAATCAAAACAAGAATGCTTAATTTTGTTCAAGAAGCTTATGATGAAAGACTTCTTGACTTTTTCGATATTACGGATGAAATGGTTCCTGTTGGCCGAGATATCGGACGACGTATGAAAAAAGACTATGTTGACCTTGATAACGATGATTCCATTAACCAAATCAAATTGTTCATTATTACTAACAAGATTTTGAGCGAAAAGGTTACGTCTTTCAGATGCGATGATTTTTTAGATAAAAAAGTCGAATTGAATGTATGGAGTATCAAAAGATTTTACGATTTATATCAATCAGGGAAAGATCGTGAACCTGTTTTGATTGAAACGAAGAACTATGGATTGTCCGGTATCCCATGTATTCAGGCAGAGATGTCGGGAAACCTTGATTATGATGCATATCTGGCTATAGTACCGGGATATTTTCTACACAGCATTTATTACGAATATGGCTCCAGATTGCTTGAAGGCAACGTGCGCGCCTTTTTAAGCACACGCGGGAAAATAAATAAAGGGATACGGGAAACAATAAGAAAGGAACCGACGAAATTTTTTACATATAATAACGGAATTGCCTGTACAGCAGCAGAAGTTACATTATCATCAGATAAACGTTTTATCACGGCAATGGAGGATCTTCAAATAATTAATGGCGGTCAAACTACCGCCTCATTGACATCTGCCGTATTGAAAGACAAAATGCCTCTTGATAATATTTTTGTTCCTATGAAATTAACTGTTGTGAAAAATGATGATTACGACACAATGATTCAGAACATATCAAGATTTGCAAACAAGCAGAACACTGTAAAAGATTCGGACTTTTTCTCAAACCACCCGTTTCATAGAACATTTGAAGCGCTATCCAAAAAAATTCCTGCACCAATATATGGAGATAATGTCAATAATACTTTTTGGTATTATGAGAGGTCGCGTGGAAAATATGATCAAGAACAATTCAAGATTGTTAAAAAAAGTGAAAAGGATGCCTTTGCAAGAAGATTCCCTAAAAACCAACTTATAAAAAAAGAAGACCTTGCTAAATTTTTTACTTGTGCGGAATTATTGCGCCCGGACGTTGTCAGTAAAGGGGGCGAAAAATGCATGTCTTTTTTTGCAGAATATATTGACGGCAAGTATCAAACCACGCCAGAGTATTTTAACGATGAGTTCTTCAAGATGGCAATCAGTTTTGCAATTCTTTTCAAGGCAACAGATAAGATTGTGAAAAATTCGGATTGGTATGTTTCTGCAAGTTATATTAAACCATTTATTGTGCCATATACAATATCAAAAATAATATGCAATCTTCCAACTGGATATTGCATAGATTATGACTTGATTTGGCGGAAGCAAGAGTTATATCCGTCGTTGAATCGACAGATTGAGAAAGTTGCTCATATTACCAATGACTTTATCCAGCAATCAAATGGGTCCGCCAGAGAGTATTGCTCAAAAGAGGATACATGGAAAAGATATAAGACTATACCACTGTCATTAGATTCCCAATTCATAGATGATTTAATATCAAAAGAGTTAATGGAATCCAAAATAAAAAGCGAAATCAAGGAAAAGAAACTTGAAAGAGAAGTCAACTGTATGGTTGAAATATATAATCTTGGTAGCGCCTACTGGAACACACTTTTGAATGAAGGCTTAAGGCGCCATATATTATCTCCTATGGAAATGGATTTGTTAAAATTGGCTGTTTCTTATGCTGATAATAAAAAAGTTCCATCTGATAAGCAAGCTAAATTGATTTGGAAAATAAGAAATAAGCTTGATCAAGCAGGCGTGCTGATTTAATAACGGTGAAAAATGAAAAAGATTTACAACATAGTCGAGCTGTTCAGCGGTATTGGGAGTCAGGCTCGCGCTTTAAAAAACATTGGGATAAAAACAAAAATACAGGCGACTTGTGAGTGGGATATACACGCTTTTATAGCGTATGATGCCATACACGAAAGCACAGAAAATTTGCCAGAAGTTGAAAGTATGACCAAAGAACAGATCTTTGAAAAACTTAAGAATTATACTTTGAGCAACAATGGTAAAGAAGCTATGACCTATGCTACATTACATAGTTATAGTGAGGCTGTTTTAAAAAGAATTTTGTCCGCGATTAAACGGACACATAATCTAGTTGACATAAGTAGTGTGCAAGGCGACCAAATGCCCGACAACACTGATATTATGACATATTCTTTTCCTTGTCAGGATTTATCGAACGTCGGTGCGTTCCACGGCTATAACAAAGGGATTGATAAAGATTCCGGGAGCCGTTCAAGCCTTTTATGGCAGGTTGGACGAATACTTTCTGAAATGAAAGGAGCCGGCAAATATCTTCCGCGTTATCTCATTATGGAAAACGTTCCCACCCTATTATCTGAACGGCACAAAGAAAACTTCAATCTTTGGATAGACGAATTAAATAATTTCGGTTACATAAGTAAATATATCCTTGTCAACGCCCGTTATTATGGAATTCCTCAAAACAGACCAAGATTACTGATGTTAAGTGTATTTGTCGGTAATAATCAGCAGTTAAAAGCAGAAATCTTGTCTCAATTTGAAAAGTGGGGCGAAAAAGACACAGATTATATTGTCGAACAATATAAAGCTTCTGCTTATTATAAGTCCAAAAAAGTAAAAGATTTATTGCGTATTCCAAAAAATACCGATTCGCCCTTATGGCAGGAAGCTGTTGACTGTACGCCTAATGATACACCTTCAAGAAGAAAAATATGGAATGAAAATCCCAAGATTATTGATGAGAATGGGAATATAACGAAGGAAACATTTATAAGGACAATTACAACAAAACAGGATAGGCACCCTAATTCCGGTAATATATATTTTGATTGTGGCATACAAAACAGAGGCAAATTCCGTTATCTGACTCCGCGCGAATGCTTATTATTTATGGGATTTACTGACAATGATTACGAAAGATTGCAGAAAAAAAATCCGGAACAAAGAATTAAAAGCTGTTTATTCCCGAGAGACAAAATCATTCGTATGGCTGGGAACAGCATTCCGGTGAAAATGCTTGAGGGGTTTTTCTATCAATTATATAGTTTTGAAAAAATAATGGAAAAGTATTGATGGATGTTCATGATAAAGAAACAAGAAGCTACAATATGTCCCGAATAAAAGGGAAGAAAACGAAGCCGGAAGAACTTGTTGCAAAATATTTATTTGCGCACGGCTTCCGTTACCGTCGCAATGTCAAATCTTTACCGGGGACTCCCGATATTGTTTTGAAGAAATATAAGACGGTAATATTTGTTAATGGCTGTTTCTGGCATATGCACGCAGGCTGTAAATATTTTGTTTGGCCGGAGAACAATGCTGATTTCTGGGAAAAGAAACTTCTCGCAAATAAAAAACGTGATGAGGAAAAGATAAAACAACTTGAATTGTTAGGATGGCGAGTAATAACTGTTTGGGAATGCGAACTTAAACCGCATATACTGGAATCGTCATTAGAGACTCTGTTTAAAAAATTGGAGAAAATATATGCAAACGACAAGTAAAATGCTGTCTATTATAGCCTATTATCTTTCTGAATATGATATGAAAGCTGTATTTGCTTTGGGTTATAGCAACAGAAGCGAAGCAATGAAGAGCATTTCAATTGTTGCAGGACGTGACAACAATTATCTCAAGCTCAGGCGCGACGAATTTGATGCTTTGCCGGAAAGTTCAAGCTCACGAAATGGCTGGAAAAACAGACCTCCCTCGAAAGAAGTGGTAGAAATGGGCGCATATTTGCGAACAATATCATTTGATGACTTGACAGAGATTGTAAAATCGCTAATTGCGAATTTCGACGAATCATCTGCGGATACAGAGTCTGTCATTCATTCGGTTAAAACTGATGAGATGTCGGAAGAAGAGATGGAACAAATTATTAATTTGTCTGACCCAAATGCGACAATTGAGGTTGTAACAGGAACAACGACGCGACGTGTGTGCAATACATCTATCATACATAAACTGAAAAAACTGTATAAAGGACAGTGTCAGATCTGTGGCAGAAAACCGATTGATGGGTTAGATGAAGATATTTGTGAAGCCCATCATATAGAGCATTTTTCAGAAACACAAAACAATAATGCAAATAATATTATCATTGTCTGCCCTAACCACCACAGGCTTTTACACAAACTCAATCCAATATTTAGTCGCGAAGAGTTATGTTTTAAGCATCGTGATAAAAACATATTAATTCTGTTAGATTTGCATCTGAAGTTTTAGTTCAAGAATTATCAAACCCGAAAGGTTTTATTTATAAAACATTGGATATACCGAAAATTTATAAAAACTATCACTTTTACTTGCGCCCAATGAAATAAATAAGAATAAAAAAACTACAGGCGGAATTGCCTTTATCAAAGAATCTGTAAAATAATCAAAGGAGAAACAAAATGAGTTTATATTTAGAAAAGGCTGTTTTTCACAATAGAGCACCATTTTCACATTTAGAATTAGAGTTTAACAATAAAAACATTGTTTTGCTTAATGCATATAACGGTGGGGGAAAAACTACAATTATATCCCACATAGTTGATGCGTTTTATGAGATTGCTCGACCTCATTATTCAAATGAGTTTGAAGGTAAAGAAAGTAAATTTTATCGCGTGTCTTCATCAATCTACAATTTAAATTCAATAGAGCCTTCTTTTGTTTATTTTAGATTTAACTTTAATAATGAGCACATTGATTACGTTGATGTGAGAAATAAATGTACGAAAGAACAATATAATAGTGCAATAAGCTTAGAAGATAAAATACCTTTCGAGCAGATATCCAATATTCTTTCTCAACAGCCATGCGCAAAATGTGTTTCAAAAAATGCCACAGCAGAAAAAGTTCAAGCACTGTTTAATTCTAATTTAGCAACATATTTTCCTGCATACAGATTTGAATACCCTGGGTTTTTAAATAAAGAGTATAAAAATGAAATAAAATTTAAACTAGGGGCATCCTATGCTGGATATATGCCTAACGATATAGAAGTTGTTACTAATTTTCACAATCTTGCAAGTTGGATGATGGATGTCGTATTAGATTGGCAGGTAAATAAAGAATTACAACATATTTCTACGGCTCAAGGTTCAATATCATTAGATGTTACGCCCGAAAATACAAGGATATGGATTTCACTAAATGATATTATCAATAGTAGCATATTAAATAACGAAGGTGGAACTTTAAGACTTGGAATTGGTAAAAGAGTTAATCCAGCGCAAAGGATATCAATAATGCGAGATGAAGATAAAGGGAAATATCAAAAATATCCCTCGATATTTAATCTTTCATCTGGAGAAACTGCCATCATTACCCTGTTTGGAGAATTATTACATCAAGCAGACAATATTAATAAATTTAATGATATAAGCGGCATCGTTTTAATTGATGAGATAGACAAACATTTGCATATTAAAATGCAAAAAGAAATTTTGCCATCATTATTCAGTCTTTTCCCTAATATTCAATTTATAATTAGTTCACACTCTCCGTTTGTATCTATGGGATTGATGGAAAAATTAAATAGCCGTACGGTACCCATTTTTTTATCTAATGGAAGTGGCATTGAAACTTCATTACAGAATAATCCACTATATGAAGAAGTCTACCAAATGATGATAAAAGAAAATGAAATTTATTATCATAGATACGAAGATTTATTCAAAACACTTCAAGAGAATACAAAACCACTAATAATTACAGAGGGAAAAACGGATTGGATGCACCTAAATGCAGCTCTGGATGCGCTTAAAATAGTAGATATTGATGTGGAATTCTATAAATATGATGACACATTAGGGAATAAGACGTTACTTAGAATGTTAAAAGATTACTCTCGAATTCCGCAACAAAGAATAATAATTGGGGTTTTTGATCGTGATGATGAAGATATAGTAAAAGATTTAAATAGTAATAATGAGAATTATTTTTCATTTGGAAATAATGTTTTTGGGTTCTGTATTCCTATTGCACACAAAGAAGAATATGGTTCTCAAACATCAATTGAACATTATTATTTAAAAAAGGATTTATTAAAAGAAGATGCAAACAATTGTAGGCTGTTTCTTGGTGGTGAATTTTATTCTAGTGGTAATAGTACGGATGGAAAGTATGCTACAAAGTGTAGCCGTATTCAAACAAAAATAGATAATAATGGAATAGTAGATGAAAAAGTTTATTTAAGGGATGATTTAAAGCAAGAAAAACCAGTTGCGCTATCGAAATCGCAATTTGCTCAAAATATCTTTAATAAAGATTCATTCGCAGACGGCTTTGATTTTTCAGAATTTTCTAAAATTTTTGATATTATACGTGAAATAATTAAATTACAGAGCAAATAATGTATTACTTTAACAAATACGTAACGGCATATAAAAAGCATAAAGAGTTTTTCAACGACCTTGCAAATAAAACAATTGAATTTTGTAATAAAAATAATATTGCTTATCACATTAAAACAGGTACAATAACCGATAATTTATGAAAACGATCACCTACACTTTTGCCGATGGGCATAAACAAGACATAGAAGTATCGGACGAGATTGCGGAAGTCTTTTACGAACTTGAAAAATACGAAAAGAAAGTAAATCGTAAAGAAACGCGCCGTCATACCTCCCTGCAAATGCTTGAAGACGAAGGATTCGAATTTGCCGATCCGGAAGCGGACATCGATACCGTGTGGAAAAAACAAGAAGAAGCCGAACTTGAAGAAGAAATCGAAAAAATGGAAGAAGAGCGGCTTGAACGTCAACGTAAGCGTTTGGATTCTAAGTTAACGCCGCGGCAAGCGGAAGCGTATTTTATGTTCAAATATCTGAATATGAAAAAGGTCGATATTGCCGACGAAATGGGCGTAACCGAAGGCGCTGTCCGCAAACTTATCTTAAAAGCGGAAGATAATCTCGAAAAACTACGTCAGAAAGCACTCGAAGAGCGAAAGGAAAAGAAACGGCAAAAGAGAAAAGAAGCTCGGAAACGTAAAAGAGAGCGCGAGCGCGCGTTAAAGCAAAAGGAAATCGAATCGGCAGAATTACGGTTATTGAAGGCACTTTTCGGTAAATAATCGGCATTTTTTACAGGGGGTACGATTTTTCTCGGCTCTTATGGCTTTATTATAGAGGGAATTTTTTTCACTTGACAAACTGAATATCGTAATTGATTACAGAAGTCCAAGTTGGGCTTCCGTTTTCGTATTAAAAAGATGAGGAGATGGCGCATATGTGACGTAACAAAGAACAAACAAACGACAATTAAATAACAAAGTTAAGTGGTCGGTGATAGAGTTATCATCGGCTTTTTTATGCCCTTTTTTGTGGCTGAAAGAAAACAATTTGGAGGTAAAACAATGCAAAATCATTACAAAATAAGACCGCCTTAACGGGAAGCAAAATGCAAGCAAACAGAAAGCAGAATTTTCAACTTTAACTTAAAGTGTAGCCCACTATACTTCGCTCACGAAGTTTAGTGGGCTCTGCGAGGCTTTTTGACAAAAAACGAAACGATTAAAGGAGGTAAAAAACAATTTCGTATTTAGTATGTCATATGGAAAAATATCATAAGTCGGACGTTTGTCCTATCGAAAAAGAAAACGAAAGAGACGAGAATTATAAGGCGGACAATCCGCAAATAGACGGCAGTAAGACGATACGCAATTATCGTTTAGCGTTAAGGTTCAATACTTATACCGAGTTTATAAACGACAGGATTAAAAGTCTTAACTTACCTATCAAACCAAGAAAAGACGCGGTAGTTATGAACTCTTTCGTGTTAGGTAGCGACAACGAGTTTTTCTCTTCTCTTCACCCGTGGAAAACACGAGATTTCTTTACGGACTGTTATGAATTCTTTGCAAAGAGATACGGAGAAGAAAATATCATTTCAGCAGTTGTTCATCAGGATGAAACCACTCCGCATATGCACTTAAATCTTATTCCCATAACCGCAGACGGAAGATTATGCAGTAAAGAGTTATTCAATAAACAGCGGTTAAGAGATTTACAAACGAATTTTTACGAATCAGTCGGAAAGAAATATCACTTGGAACGAGGGAAAGAAGGCAGTCAGGCAAAGCATTTATCCACCGCCGAGTTTAAGGCTAAAAAGATAATAGAACAAGCGGAAGAAATAAAACAGGGAAATCAGGTTTATGCCGATGCCTTAAAAGAAGCGGAAAGCGGAGAGATTTCAAAGAAGAAAGGAAAACTCAAAGAGCAAGTCGTTGCTTTGGCCGTAGAGAACAAACGTCTTAAAAAAGAAAACTTGATACTCGCCAAAGACAACGGAGATTTATTCAACGAGTATCAAAAGGCAAAGGGTTTTGAAGAACAAGCGAAAGTCGCAAAAGAGGCAATGCTTGCCGTGAGAAAACATGAACCGGAAGCGTATGCTCGGACTTTTTTCAAAGCGACGGGAATAATGCAAGCGTTTGTGGATATGTTTACCGCGCCTATTACTTTACCGAGAAATCATGTAAGAGAAATAGAAGACGAAGTCGAGTTCGAGAAACAACAAGAAAAAGCGAAACAAGCCAAAGAAAATGCTTCCAAGTATTATTGGAGCAAATAATTTAGGGGTAAAAATTCTTTTTTTGCCAATAGGTCTTGACAAATCCCGAAAAATAATATATAGTATTGATACGAGTTTATATTTTAAGGGAGGTTTCTTATGAATAAAGACGAAGTTTTAAGAAAAGCAGAAGCTGGCGAAGGCTTGACGGTCGAAGAAGTAAAACTGTATCAAAGTATCGTTAAACCCGTAAAACACGTTTACGGTAAATACGGGACGCTTGCTAAAAAGTATCTTGAAGAACATAATCCCGCAAAGTTTTGGACGATAGAAAATGTTCCCGAGTATCTGCACGGCGTTGACAGAGCGGCAGACGAATTGTGGGACGTTATGCACGAAAAACTTTCGCACGATCCTAGATACAAGCATACGGGAAACTATCTTGAAGACGTCAGGTGCAAGAACGCTATAAAACAACTTATTGAAGAAGAAATCTTAAACGAAATAGTTTACGTATAAGGAGTAAAGACCTATGGAAAGAAAAGAAAATACCCCTGCACGCCAAGCGCGCAGGAAGTATGAGGAAAAGAACAAAGACAAGAGAAAGCAAGTGAGCGGCAACTTCGGAACGTTGATTCCGAGAGCCTTTTTTGATGAAATAAACGCTTTCCTTGAAGAAAAAAGCATTACGAAAGTGCGTTTGATCCGTGAAGGATATGTGGCGCTTTTGAAGAAAGAAAAAGACGGCACGTTATATACGGATTTGCCGTAACTTACTTCCCTGCGTTGTTTAGCGTAATAAAAAATGATAAGGAGATTTTTATTACGAACAACACAGAATCACGTTTAATCAATTATTATGAACAACCCGACGGTTTGCTTGTGCGAGTCAGAGAAAGAAAACTCGGCAATACGGTTTATACCATTATTGCCCGCCAAAAGCCGAACGCAAAAGATACGGCGTTCAACATTACAAAAAGGCTTATCGAGCAAAACGCCGATAGTCTCATAAACACGGAATCGCTTGAAAGTTGCAATTCGGGAGGTAATAAACAATGAATTTGCAACTACAAGAAAACAGACATAAAAGAACAAAGAACGTAACCGAACAATGGACGGCACTCTACTGTAGGTTAAGTTGCGACGACGACCTTGCCGGAGACAGCAACAGTATCAAAAATCAGAAAATGTTATTGAAGCAATATGCCGATGAACACCGACTGAAAAATATACGATATTACGTTGACGATGGTTTTTCGGGGAGCAATTTTGACCGTCCGGACTTCAAAAGAATGCTTACCGACATAGACGACGGGCTGATTGCGACGGT
>JAFSRT010000018.1 GCA_017445995.1 Clostridia bacterium | reverse complement strand
TATATTAAATATAATAAAAAATCAACAATTATTTAGAAAAATATAAAGGTTATTTAGCTTAAAAATTGAAAATAGAAAAGTTATAAAGTCGCCCGAAAAGGTAGTATTGTTTTATTTATTTTTAAAGATTAAAAGGTAGTATTATTAGTATTATAGACTGTTGAATTGTTGAAAAGTTTTTAAATGATAAGTAATATATAACGATTTTAATTTAATAACTACGTAGATAAAAAGTATATTAAAAGTTTATAGGTTGATAAAAAATTGAATAATTATAAAATAAGTGAAAATTATTAAAAAAAAGGCGTATAAAAAGAGATTAAAAATATAAAAAAATTTTAATCAACAGAAAAACGTTAATAAATAGTTGATAAAAAAATATTGTTAATAAAATAAAAATATGATATAATTTTTTTATGCAAAATATTTTTGAAAATTACGGAATACAATTAAATAAAGAACAGTCGGAAAAGTTTGAAAATTACTATAAATTATTAGTTTACTTTAACGAGAAGTTTAATATAACTGCTATAACGGATAAAGAAGAAGTTTATAAAAAACACTTTGTTGATAGTTTACTCGGTAAAAATATGTTTATAAGTGGAAAACTAATCGACGTCGGTTCCGGCGGTGGGTTTCCTGCTATTCCTAATAAGATAGTAAACGACGAATTAGATATAATAATGCTTGAAGCGACGGGGAAAAAGTGTGAATTTTTAAATACCGTTATAATGGAATTAGACCTTAAAAATATCATTGTAATTAACGGCAGGGCGGAAGATTTTTCTAAAAAGGAAGAATACCGCGAAAAGTTTGATTACGCGTCGGCAAGGGCGGTTGCAGGACTTAATATTTTATCGGAATATTGTTTACCTTTCGTTAAAAAAGGCGGGCATTTTATCGCTTTTAAGGGTCAGGCGGAAGAAGAAATAATAAATTCAAAAAAGGCGATAGATATTTTAGGCGGAAAGATAGATAATGTTTACGAGTTTAGTTTAGAAGGCGCAAAAAGGGAAATAATAGATATAGTTAAAATAAAAAATACGCCGAGTTTATACCCGAGAAGTAATGCTAAAATAAGGAAAAGTCCTATATAATGGAAAGTTTTGATAGAAATATAACCTGTTGCGTTTCAGGGCATAGGGTAGTTAAAAAGGATTTAGATATAAAAAAACTCGAAAGAGTTTTAAATAAAAGCGTAGATTTTGGCTATAAATACTTTTTAGTAGGTATGGCGCTGGGATTTGATACTATCTGCTTTCAGATTTTAGAAAAAATAAGAAAAGAAAAAGATATAAAAATCGTCGCCTGTATTCCGTGCTTAACGCAGGACTATAAGTTTAATTTTGAAGAAAAAAAAGAATATAAGCGTATGTTAGATAGCGCCGATATTAAAATAATTTTAAGCGAAACGTATAACCCGTGGTGTATGCAAAAAAGAAACAGGTTTATGGTCGATAATTCGTCCCGTTTAATCAGTTATTTAAGGGACGCGTACGGCGGAACTTTCAATACGGTTAAATACGCGCAAGAACAGGGAATAGATATAGAAAGTATATAAAAAAAGAACGGCAAAACCGTTCTTTTTTCGTTTAGTTATTAAAATTATTTCAAAAACTTTTTATAGCCTTCGCCGTACTTAACGCACTTACTTACCCTTGAAAGAGTTGCGGAAGAAATGTTCGTTTGCTTGATTATTTCTTCGTAAGTTTCGTTATTCAGTAATAGTTTAGCGGCGACTATTCTCTGCGCCATAGAATCGATTTCCTTATACGTACAAAGGTCGTTAAAAAGCGCCCTGCAGTCGTCTACCGTTTTTAATTTCAAAATAATTTCGTATAATTCGTCAACGTTTATCGTATCACTCATTTTTATTCCCCGTCCTTATCACTAACGTTATTTAAAAAGTTTTTAAGTTTTTCCGATTTAGGGTTATTAAAGACGTCTTTCGGGTTTCCTTCTTCTTCAACGACGCCGTTCGCCATAAATATAACCTTGTCGGAAACGCCTTTTGCAAAGCCCATTTCGTGGGTTACGATTATCATCGTAGTATTATCTTTTTTAAGGTTTTTAATAACCTTTAACACTTCGCCCGTAAGTTCAGGGTCGAGTGCCGAAGTCGGCTCGTCAAAGCAGAGTATTTTCGGTTTTAAGGCAAGCGCGCGCGCAATCGCGACGCGTTGACATTGCCCGCCCGATAATTCGCAAGGGTAAGAAGACGCTTTTTCGGTAAGTCCGATTTTTTCTAAAAGATTATTACAGTCTTTTCGTATATTTTCCCTTTCTTCACGGAACTTAATTTGCAACTGCTTTTTAGTTAAAATCTTTTCGCTTAATTCTTTAATTTTCTTCTCTTTTTCGTCCGCTGAAATATCTTTATTTTTTTTAATGTTTTTAAGTTCTATCTTATAAAGATTGTTTTTTTCGGCGAGTTTTTCTTTCAATAAAAGAGTAGGGGCAAGGGTTAGATTTTTAAAAACCGTATATTGCGGAAAAAGGTTAAACGACTGAAAAACCAGCCCGAAATTAAGCCTTTTTTCGCGCAAAATGCTTTCGCTTTCTTTAACGTTGCTATCCAAAAGCGTTTCGCCGTCTAACACCATAACGCCCGAGTCTACCGTCTCTAAAAAGTTCATACAGCGAAGGAGAGTAGTTTTTCCGCTACCCGAAGACCCTATAATTGATAAAACTTCACCTTTTTTTATAGAGAGATTTATTCCTTTTAAAACTTTTGTTTCGCCGAACGATTTTTCAAAGTTTTTTATTTCAAAATAAGCCATACTTTACTCCTTATAGAAAGACAGTTTCTTTTCGATATATCCGAACAGTAAAGTGAGAATACCGACAAAAAGAAGATAAAATATTCCCGAATAGAAAATAGGCCAAATAATAGGCGGAAATCCTGACGCAAAGTTTTTTGCCGCCATAATCGTTTCAACAACGCCGATAGCGTTAGCAAGTGCCGTGTCTTTAACAAGAGTAATTATTTCGTTACTCATAGGCGGGGTAATTTTTTTGATAACCTGCAATAAAATAACGTTTCTGAAAATTTGTTTTTTCGTCATGCCGAGAACCTGACCCGCTTCACTCTGCCCGCGATTAACGCCTTCTATTCCGCCTTTAAAGATAACGGAAAAATAGCAAGCGTAATTGATGACGAAAGAAAATAAAACCGCAATCAGCGCCCCGCCCGACTTGATTTGAAAATTAAAGTATAAATACTTGTCGACAGTTCCCCAGAAGTTCTGCCCGTTATTCAATATCCCCGGTAAATAGTAAACCATAAAAATCTGCAACATAAGCGGTATTCCGCGGATTATCCAAACGAAATATTTAAGAACCAGATTAAGCGGCTTAAACTTACTCATTAACCCGAAGGAAATCGCAAGCCCTAACGGTATAGAGAAGATTAAGGTTAAAAAGAATATAAGACAAGTAAGCGCAAAGCCTTGTAAAAGGCTTTGCGTAATTTGTAAAAAAGTCATATTGTTTTCCTGAAAATTATTTTATTTTTCGAAACAAGGTTTAACTCTGTTCGTAAAGTCGATATTGTATTTTTCAGCCAAAGTTTTGATTAAGCCGGAATTGTATTTTTCAACCAACTTGGTGTTTACCGAATCTCTTAAAGCAGCGCCGTCGTCGGTTTTAGCGAAACCGATTGCATAGTATTCAATAGAGAAATAATCGAATTCAACGATTTCTATATTGTTATATCCTAAACCCGCCGCGTTTTCCGCGATAGATTTATCAACGACCGCGAAGTCTGCCGTTCCCGCGTTAACTTCCTGTAAAGCCGCCGATTGACTCGTCATACCCTTTTTGTTGAAACTGATTTCGGTGTAATCTTCTTCGATATATCCTACGCCCGTATCACCCGAAGAACCGTTTTCAAAAGCAATCGTCTTTCCGTCGAAAGAAGTTTCGTCTACGAAAGCAACCGACTTGTTTTTAACTACGCATTGTTCGTTTATCATATAGTTCATAGAAAAGTTTACGAGTTCGCTTCTGTCTTTTAATACGCCGCTGGAATCTTTATCCTGACTGTTTGCGGTAAATCCGTTCCAGATGCAGTCGATAGTGCCCGAATTCAATTCAATGTACTTATTAGACCACTCGATTTCTTTGAACATAACTTCGTAGCCGAGTTCTTCAAAAATAGCAAGCGTCAGTTCGGTGTCGAAACCTACCCAGTTTCCCGAAGCGTCTTTGTAGTTCATAGGTGCGGCGTTCGTAATGCCAACGGTGATTTGTTTCTTTTCTTTACCGCAGCCGATTAAAGAAACGCAAGCGGTGATTCCTAAAAGAACCGTCAATAAAAGCGTCAATAGTTTTTTCATTTTTTTATTCTCCTAAAAATAATTTTTTTCTTTGCTTCATCACTTTAACTTGATAAAGTATCTATATTATACTTTATTACGATAAAGTTGTAAAGCGTTTTACACTACTTTTTAAAAATATTTTAAATTTTTTTAAAAAAAGAAAAACCCACGACAAAAACGGGGGAGTTATAAACATTATATATAATAAGGAAAGAAAAGGTGGCTACTTTCCACCTTTTCTTAATCTATTAAACCCAATAAATAGTCCGCTGAAACGTTAAAAAATACGGCAATAGTTTTTACATACGATATTTTAGGCTCGTTAATTTCGTTTTCCCAATTAGAAATTGCGGCATCAGTTGTGTTGAGTTCTTTTGCAAGTTGTTTCATTGATAAGCCTTTTTCTTGTCTTAGTTCTCTTAGCCGTTCGGCAAATACTTTCATACTTATATTATTATACTAAGAAAATTTAGTATTCGTGTTGACACTAAGAAAACTTAGTGATATAATAAAAAAAGGAGAAACAAAATGCAAGAGCAATTATTTAAAGAATTATTGGAAAATTTAGGAAAGAATATAAAAGAAGATATAGATAAATTAGACGAATATATCGCTGCATTTAAAGAAAACTACGTTGCTTTTAGAAAGAACGACAAACAGGCGACAGAAAAAATAATAAACAACGTTAACGGTATTGAAAAGTTTGTCAACGGCGAAACCGAACACGGTATACCTTTTGCAAACGCAGTGTTCTGCGTTGGTGGTTTATTTTCTGAAAAAGCAACGGAAAAACAAGTTAAAGAAGCGGAAGAGACGTTACAAGATTATGTATACGGCAACTTAAAAATGTTGATTAAAGGCATTGAAGAAATAGAATCGATAGATGAAGAAATGTTTTTGAGAACGTATAATGCGTTGCACATTTGGAAGAGAAACGCAAAAGAATTTTTAAATACGACCAACGATATAATAAAAAAACGCAAAGAAAAATTACAAGAAAATCTAAAAACAACTCAGAATAAAAATTCAGAATTACAGTCGGAAACAAAGAAGGAAAAAACAAACGAAGACGTATACGATATAGACGAAGATTACGATGAAGACAAAAAAACAGGATTAAAGATAATTTCGGCGTTAAGCGTTCTTGCAGTGATTTTGTCTATGATGATTTTAAATGTAGCGGGGGCAAAAATATTATCCGTCATTTTTTATATTTTGATTGGTGTAATAATGCAAAGATACGTTTTAATAAAACCAAACAAGAAATTTACAGATTATTTATTTTTTATAATTCATTTGCCGAGTATAGTATTGACAATAATAAGTTTTGTAATAGAAGGGAATACTGATTCGGGAACGGAAAATGAAGGATTTGCCGATAAGGCACAGAGATTTTTTACAAAATGTGAAAACTGGCTTGATAAAAAAATAGAAGAAGGCAATTCAAAAGATTCAGATTATCAATTTACTCTTACAGACGAACACGGAAATAAAAGAAAATTAAAGTATAATATGTATGTGGGACCGGGTTCAAAAAAGGAATATAAAGACGACGTTGGCGATACTTGGTATACCGACGACGAAGGAAAACATTTTTATAGAAAATAATAATCGGTAAATAAAAAAAGGAGAAAAAAAATGAGTGACATAAGAGATGATTTTTCAAAATTGATTGCAGGTTGTTCTCAATCTGAATTAAATGCAGTTTTGGTTGCGGCAAAAAAGAACGCAATAAAGTGGTTTTGGATGCAATTTATTCCTATTTTTGGGATATTTATTTCATTATCGGGAAGAGCGTGGATATCGTATAAGTTTTATTTATTCGTAAAATATAAAGGAAACGTCAGGTTAAATCCTATAAGTGCGTTTGCACTTTTATATAATTTTTGTGCAGGACTTATAATTATAGCACCGTTCTTTGGCGGAATGCTGGTCGGAAGCGGCAAAATAAGAGAAGTCGTAGGATTAAACGAAGCACTAAGTTTGTAAAATTAAAATACCGATTATTAAAAAAGTCTTCCTTTTCGGAAGACTTTTAATTTAAAAAAAAAAGGAAGGGCAATTTTGCCCTTCCTTAAAATTAAGTTTAATTTTATTGTTTATCCGCAAGTTTCTTATAACCCGCAAGTCTTTCTTTAGCGGATTCTTCGGTTTTTGCGAACAACTGTTTAGCAACTTCTTCGCCCTGCGTTTTAACGAGAGATGCGTATCTCGTTTCGCCTGCAAGGAAGGCTTGATAGTCGCCCGTCGGATCTTTACTGTCGAGAGTAAATACTTCGCCGTCCGGGTTATATCTGTATAATTGCCAATATCCGCAATCAACGGCAGCCTTTTCTTCCAACTGCGATTTAGTCATATTGATACCGTGGTTGATACAAGGTGCATAGCAGATGATAAGCGAAGGTCCGTGGTATGCTTCGGCTTCGGATAACGCTTTAAGAAGTTGAGCAGGGTTAGAACCCATAGCACATTGAGCCACGTAAACGTAGCCGTAAGATTTAGCGATCATACCAAGGTCTTTCTTCTTAATTCTCTTACCTGCCGAAGCGAACTTCGCAACCGCGCCGATATTCGTCGACTTACTTGCCTGTCCGCCCGTGTTCGAGTAAACTTCGGTGTCGAGAACCAAAACGTTAACGTCTTCACCGGACGCCAAAACGTGGTCTAATCCGCCGTAGCCGATATCGTAAGCCCAGCCGTCGCCACCGAAAATCCAAACGGATTTTTTAGACAAGCAGTCTTTTTCTTCGATAATTGCTTTTGCTTCCGGTGCGGAAGATTTTTCCGCGATAGCGAGAAGTTCTTTCGATGCAACTTTGCTTGCTTCTCTGTTGTCGAATTCGGCAATCCACTTGTCGGCGGCGTCTTTCGCCGAAGCGTCCGCATTAGCGAAGGCGATAACCTTTTCTTTTAAAGCGTTTCTTCTTGCCGAGTAGGCGAGATTCATACCGAACCCGAATTCCGCATTGTCTTCAAACAACGAGTTAGCCCAAGCAGGACCTTTGCCTTCCTTGTTCTTGGTGTAAGGACAGGTAGGGGAAGAACCGCCGTAGATAGACGAACAACCCGTTGCGTTGGCGATAATCATATCTTCGCCGAACAACTGCGTGATAACTTTAACGTAAGGAGTTTCGCCACAGCCCGCGCACGCACCCGAAAATTCGAAGAGCGGAGTGCAGAACTGACAACCCTTAACCGTATCTTTTCTGAACTTGGAAGTGTCCGCGTCAGGAAGTTCTACCGCGAAATCCCAGTTTTTGTCTTCGCCGTTTTCGATAGATTTAGCGAACGGAACCATAGTGATAGCACCGCCGTCTTTAACAGGACAAACGGTAGCGCAAACACCGCAACCCATACAGTCGAGCGGGGAAACCTGCATTTTATATTCGTATCCAGGAAGTCCGATAGCAGGTTTGCCGACGAACGAAATAGGTTTTTCCGCACCGTCTTTAACGAGCGCAGGTCTTAAACAAGCGTGCGGGCAAACGAACGAACAGTTACCGCATTGAATACATTTGTTGATATCTATTTGCGGAACGGTTACCGCAACGCCGCGCTTTTCGAACTTGGTCGTGCCCGTAGGAACTGACCCGTCGGCGTTAAACTGCGAAGATTTAAGCGTATCGCCCTTTAAGTAAAGGATAGGCTTAATGATTTCCTGATAATACTTGTCCGCGTGTCCTTCAATCATCTGCGCGCCCGTCGTAGCGGTTTTCCACGAAGACGGAACGTCGATTTTAATAAGGTTGTCGCCCGCAGCGGAATCGATAGCGTCGTAGTTCATCTGAACGACTGCGTCGCCCTTTCTCGCGAAGGACTTTTTAGCCATATATTTCATATATTCAACCGCTTTATCGTAAGGCATTATCTGCGGATTAACACGGAAGAAAGCCGACTGTAAAATGGTGTTGGTTCTTCCTTTAAGCCCTAACGCCCCCGCAATCTTGATTGCGTCGATAACGTAGAGATTGATATTCTTGTTCGCGATATCGCGTTTTACCTGTGCAGGTAAAAACTCTTCCAACGCTTCAACGGTCGTCGCGTTCGTGTTTACAAGGAACGTACCGCCTTCCTTTATATCACTCGTCATATCGTAACGGGTAATATACGAAGGGTTAGAACATTGAACGAAGTCCGCCGAATCGATAAGGTATTCCGACTGGATAGGGGTGTCGCCGAATCTTAAATGCGAAACGGTGATACCGCCCGATTTCTTACTGTCGTAGAAGAAATAAGCCTGTGCGTGCTTGTCCGTGTGGTCGCCGATAATCTTGATAGAGTTTTTATTAGCACCAACCGTTCCGTCCGAACCGAGCCCGTAGAACTTACACGAAGTCGAACCAGCAGGCGCAGCGTCGAATTTTTCCGAGAAATCCAAAGACGAGTTGGTAACGTCTTCGTAAATACCGATGGTAAAGTGGTTTTTCGGTTGGTCTTTTTCAAGGTTTTTATAAACCGCAAGAACCATAGACGGCGTAAATTCTTTCGAACCTAAACCGTATCTGCCGCCAACGACGGTCGCCGAAGTAAAGCCCTTTTCGAACAAAGCCGAACATACGTCGAGATAAAGCGGTTCGCCGAGAGACCCCGGTTCTTTCGTTCTGTCTAATACGGCGATTTTCTTCGTCGATTTAGGAAGCGCGGCAACGAAAGCGTCCGCAACGAAAGGACGGTATAAACGAACTTTAACAAGCCCGTATTTCTTGCCCATAGCGTTGAGTTTGTTGATAGATTCTTCGATGGTTTCGCAACCCGAACCCATAGCGACGATAACTTCTTCCGCATTAGGATCGCCGACGTAATCGAACAAGTGATATTTTCTTCCGCAATGCGAAGAAACAACGTCCATCATCTTCTGAACGATAGCAGGCGTTGCCTGATAATAACTGTTCGCCGTTTCCCTGTTCTGGAAATAGGTGTCGCCGTTTTGAGCCGTACCTTTCTGGATAGGGTGTTCAGGGTTTAACGCGCGGGACTTAAAGTCTTTAATGTCCGCGTCGAGTCCGACTTCGGCACAGATATCGCGAATTTCTTTGTAGTCGTCCGCTTCGTCCCATATGTCGATTTTAGCGACTTCGTGAGACGTTCTGAACCCGTCGAAGAAATTGATGAACGGAACTTTCGCTTTAAGCGTCGATAAGTGAGCAACGAGTGCAAGGTCCATAACTTCCTGAACGGAAGAGTCGCACAGCATCGC
The DNA here is from genome assembly GCA_017445995.1 of Clostridia bacterium. GTDB lineage: Bacteria > Bacillota > Clostridia > Christensenellales > Borkfalkiaceae > UBA1259. Next base: position 38,748 of record JAFSRT010000018.1, on the reverse strand, counting down.
AAACCCTGTCTGACGGCAAGCCATAACGTCCGCATGGTCGCCGAAAATGTTGAGCGAGTGAGCGGCAAGGGCACGAGCCGAAACGTGGAAAACGGACGGCATAAGTTCGCCCGAAATCTTGTACATATTAGGAATCATAAGGAGCAAACCTTGCGACGCTGTGTAAGTGGTGGTCAAAGCGCCGGCGCAAAGGCTTCCGTGAACAGCGCCTGCCGCGCCACCTTCGGACTGCATTTCCGCAATGCGTACTTTTTGCCCCCACATATTAGTTCTGCCTGCGGTTGCCCATTCGTCGGCAACTTCCGCCATAGGGGAAGAAGGCGTTATCGGGTAGATAGCGGCAACTTCGGAAAAGGCGTAGGCAACATGGCTGGCGGCAGTATTGCCGTCGATAGTCATTTTCTTCATAGAATAAATATCCTCCATGTGTTTTATTATAAATATTTATATTTATCTATATATATTTACCAAACGATATTATACAATAAAATAAACGGAATAGTCAATAGAAAAAATATATTTCTTTTTATTAAAAACGATATTGATGAAAATAAGGGCGAAAATAACCCGAATAAAAGGGAAGGAAGAAAAAAGCGGTGCGTTATAGTTGTAAAAATTTTGTTTTTTTGATATACTATCTTTATTCGCAGATAGCAAACGCATTTGACGAAAAAGGGGGGCTTATGGCTCTTATTGAACTGAAAAACGTCAGTTTTTCTTACGATAAGAAGACGGACGCAATAAAAAATCTTTCCTTATCGATAGAAAGGGGCGAAAAAGTTGCCGTAATCGGGCATAACGGAAGCGGAAAAAGTACGCTTGCGAAACTTTTTAACGCTCTTATTAAACCCGACGGCGGTAGCGTTATCGTGGACGGGTTTTCGTCCGACAAAAAGGAAGACTTATTCGAGATAAGAAAGCGAGTAGGCGTGGTTTTCCAAAACCCCGAAAACCAACTCGTTGCGTCTATCGTTGAAGACGACGTGGCGTTCGGCCCTGAAAATCTCGGAATAGAACGGGAAGAAATAGGAAAGAGAATAGATTTTGCCTTAAAATCGGTCGATATGGAAGATTTCAGGTTTCGTTCGCCCGAAAGGCTTTCGGGCGGGCAAAAACAGAGAATAGCGATAGCGGGTGTTTTGGCACTTAAACCCGAAGTGCTTGTTCTCGACGAAGCGACTTCTATGTTAGACCCTAAAGGCAGAAAAGAGATATTAGGTATAGCGGAAAAACTGAACCGTGAACAAGGCACGACGATAATAAATATTACGCACTACATTGAAGAAATCGTCGGATATAAAAAGATATTTTTGCTTAAAGACGGCGAACTCGTTTTTTGCGGAACGCCGGAAGAAACTTTTAAGAAAGTCGATTTAATCGAGAGTTGCGGACTGATTTTGCCCCGTGCAACGCAGATCGCAAACAAGTTAAAACGAAACGGAATACCCCTTCCCGACGGAATATTAACGGAAGAAAGGTTGTTGGTGGAATTATGCAAATTAAAGTAAACGACCTTTCGTATATATACAGCGAAAACAGTAAAGATCTATACTATAAAGCGCTTAATAATCTTAACCTGACGATAGAAGAAGGCGACTTTTTCGGAATAATCGGGCATACGGGTTCGGGGAAAAGCACGTTTATTCAGCACTTGAACGGGCTTATCGGCTTGCAAAAGGACAGGGGAAGTATCGTTATCGGCGACTTCGACCTATCGGATAAAAAGTGCGACTATCGGGCGTTAAGGTCAAAAATCGGCATGGTGTTTCAGTATTCGGAATACCAACTTTTTGCCGAAACGGTTTTTGAAGACGTGGCGTTCGGCGTTAAAAACTTTTTTAAGGGAATAACCGAAAAGGAAACGGAAGAACTCGTTAAAAACGCCCTTACTATGGTAGGGTTTGACTACACCGTGATTAAGGATAAATCGCCCTTTGAACTGTCGGGCGGACAAAAAAGGCGGGTAGCGATAGCAGGCGTAATCGTTACAAAACCCGAAATACTTATTCTCGACGAACCGCTCGTAGGGCTTGACCCGAAGGGGAAAGGCGAGTTTATTTCCCTGCTTAAAAATATGCACGGAAAGGACGTTAAAACGATAATAATCATATCGCACGATATGAACTTTATCTGTGAAAACTGCAACCGTGTCGCAGTATTTTCAAAGGGAAAAATCTTTAAGGAAGGCACGCCGAAAGAAGTATTTAATAACGGCGAAGAACTAATTTCGCTCGGGCTGGAACTTCCTTTGACCGCATATCTTGAAAACGGGCTTAAAAAGTGCGGAATAACGGTAGAAAGCGATTTATCGGTGGAAGATTTCGTGTCTTCTTATACGAAACGGTATAAGGGGGACAAGGTATGAAAGACATAACTTTCGGGCAGTACTTCCCCGCAAAATCGTTCGTGCACAGCCTTAACGCAAGTGTTAAAATACTTTTAACGATTGCTTTTATCGTTGCGGTTTTCTTGGTTAATCAGTATTATTTTTTGGGGTTTGCACTCTGTTTTTTATTTATTTTAATCACGACGGCGTTTGCTAAAATACCGTTTACAAAACTCTTATCGAGTGTCAGGGCGGTAGTATTTATCGTCGTTTTCTCGGCTGTTTTACAAGTCTTTTTCAACAAAACGGGAAAAGTCGTTTTTTCGTGGCGGTTTATTAAAATAACCGACGCGGGTGTTTACACGGCTATCTATATAACGGTAAGAATATTACTGATCGTTATCGGTGCGTCGCTACTTACCTACACCACGTCCCCCGTTGAAATTGCCGACGGGTTAGAGTTTTTATTGTATCCGCTTAAAGTAATCAGGTTCCCCGTTCACGAGTTTGCGCTTATCATGAGTATCGCATTAAGGTTTATTCCGACCCTTATGAACGAAACGGGAAGGATTATAAAGGCACAAAAGGCAAGGGGTGCGGATTTTGAAAGCGGAAATATTTTTAAAAGGGCAAAGGCGCTTATCCCCGTGTTGATACCGCTTTTGATAAGTGCGTTCAGGCGTGCGGACGAACTTGCCGACGCAATGGACGCAAGGTGCTATGCGGGTAGCAAAAAAAGAACCAAATATAAAAAAGCGACCTTTTCGTTTAGGGACGCAATCGGGTTTATCACCCTCGGCGGACTTATCGCGGGCGTGGTTTTATTAAACGGCTTTTTTGGGGTTATCGTATGAGAATAAAACTTACCGTTTCTTACGACGGAACGGACTTTTCGGGCTGGCAAAGGCAGACGGATAAAACAACCGTTCAACAAACGATAGAAGACGCGATTTTTTCCCTGACGGGCGAAAAAGTTAAGGTGGTGGGTAGCGGAAGGACGGACGCAGGCGTTCACGCGTTAGGACAGGTCGCCCATTTCGATACAAAGTCTACTATTCCGCCGTCTAATTTCGCAAAGGCGTTAAACACTATTTTGCCGTTAAGCGTGAAAGTACTAAAAAGCGAAGAAGTCGCAAAATCTTTCGACGCTTCGCGTACGGCAAAAAGAAAAACCTATTGCTATTCGCTTTATAAAAGCGACGTTATTCTGCCACTTAAAGAAAGATATTCGGTTATGATAAAAAAAGACACCGACGTTAAAATAATGAAAGACGTAGCAAAACTTTTCGTCGGCGAACACGACTTTAAGTCGTTCTGCGCGTCGGGTAGTTCGGTTAAAACCACCGTAAGAACGGTTTATTCCGTCGAGATAAAAGAAGAAGGCGAAGACGTAAAAGTTTATATCACGGGAAACGGATTTTTATACAATATGGTAAGAATAATCGTCGGAACACTCGTCGAGTGCGGGCAAAAACGGATAGACGAAAAGGCGATTAAAACGATGCTTAACGAAAAAAGAAGAAATATCGGCGGCAGAACGCTTTCGGCAAAGGGGCTTTGCCTTGTTTCCGTCGAATACTGAAATTGTGTGCCGAAAGAAATTTTTCCACAATATATTGTGAAATGAGAGTATTATCGGGTAAAACGGTATAATTTATATATAAAAAATAACAAAAACGCAAAAAAATGCTTGACAAAAAAGCGTATAAAAATGTAATATAATTAAGCGTTTAAAATGATTTTTGCCGTAAGGATTAGCCCTCCTTGCCGATTATCGTGAAAATCGGTGCAAAATTATATACGCTTACAAAGTTTTTAAGGAGAAAAGTCAAATGAAAACATATATGGCTCACGAAAACGACGTAGTCAGAAAGTGGTACGTTGTCGACGCCGAAGGTATGGCTCTCGGCCGTCTCGCGTCGAAAGTTGCCGCAATTCTTCGCGGTAAAAACAAACCGACGTTTACCCCTAACGTTGACACGGGCGATTTCGTTATCGTCGTTAATACCGACAAAGTAGTTTTAACAGGCAAAAAGTTAGAAAAGAAATATTACACGTATCACACCGGATACATCGGCGGATTAAAACAGATACAATATAAAACCCTTATGGCAAACAAGTCGGACGTTGCCGTTTACGAAGCGGTTAAAGGTATGCTTCCGAAAAACAGTCTCGGAAGAAAAATGCTTACCAAACTCAAAGTATTCAAGGGTCCTGAACACACGCATCAGGCACAGAAACCTGAAGTTCTCAAACTTATTTAATAGGTAGGTGGAAATTATGGCAAAAGCAACATCTAAAAAGAAAGTTCAATACTGGGGAACGGGCAGAAGGAAAAAGGCAATCGCCCGCGTCCGTTTAATTCCTGCCGGCGACGGTACGATTACCGTTAATAAAAAGAGTTTAGACGAATACTTCGGGTTAGACACGTTGAAGTTCATCGTTAAACAACCTTTACAGGTTACCGAAAGTCTTTCGAAGTACGACGTTATGGTTAACGTTTACGGCGGCGGATTTACGGGTCAGGCAGGCGCTATCCGTCACGGTATCGCTCGTGCGCTTTTACAAGCAGATCCTGAAACAAGGGCAACCTTAAAGAAAGAAGGATTTTTAACGAGAGATTCGAGAATGAAGGAAAGAAAGAAATACGGCTTGAAGAAAGCGCGTCGCGCTCCTCAATTCAGCAAGAGATAATGAAAACAATCAAAGCCAAGGCAATCAGCCTTGGCTTTTCGTTTTAGTCGGGTTTGATTTTTCGCTTACTCTTTTCACGAAATCGTCGTGCGATTTCATAGTAGTATAAAGCGCGTCGTTAGGGGGATAAACCGCTTTTTTTTCGGACGGGGTTTCCTTTTTTTTATCTTTTTCGGCGGAAAAGACGGGGGCAAACTCGCTTTTTTTCGCGCCGTTTTCGGCAGTATAAGACGACGTGTAATATTTAAATAGCGAACCTATTAAATTAAAAATGCCGAATTTATCCATCTTTCACCTTCTTTTTTTAATAAAATAGTAAAAAAAATATAAAAATCATTGCAAAAATCAGACTAATGTTATATAATATTTATTACTTGTAATAATATATATTCAGTAATTTTTAAAAGTTTACTGTTTACGGAGAATTTATGAAAAACAAAATTATCAAAGTATTAGTTTTATTGACGCTTGTTTTAATGCTTGGTTCAATACTTTTTGCCTGTGGCAACAAGTGGAACAAAAATAAAGTTATCTTAAAAGATTACAGCGTTACCGATACTTGGACGGACGGCGGTTTTGTTGCCGAAACGACAAATTATTACTATTTCATTAACGGTGTAGGTAATTCAACAGACAATAATAAGTTCGGAACGCCGGTTAAAGGCGCGCTATTTGCTACCACGAAAGATTTTTCTAAAACGAGCATAATCGTTCCGAAACTTTTTGTTGCGTCGGATTATAAATCGGGCTTATTTATCGACGGCGGATACGTTTATTACGGCACGCCGTCTACCGATAAAGATTACGAAGGCAATGCGGCAAGCAATAACCTTACTTTCAGCAGAACGAAATTAGACGGCACGGATACGACGACGTATTTTACTATTAAGTCGTTATCGAGTGAATACAGGTTCGTAAAGGGTGGGGACGGAAAAGTTTACGTAGTTTATTACGATGCAAAGACCACGTCGCTTATCAGTTATAACTTTAACGATAAGACGGCAACGACCATTGCTAAAACCGACAACACGATAGCAACCAACGGCGAAGATTTAGATTCTTACACCTTTATCGACACCGAAAACCTTGGCGACGCGGTAGTTTTATACACGTCGAAAATCTATGCGGAAAAGTACGACGAAGAAAAGGCGAAAGAAGACGGTTATACAAGGTCGACTAAAAACTATAATAACGTTTACGCGTATAAGGTAGGCGACGGTAAGTTAGATAACGGGTTCTACGGCGTGAACGTATTAGACGGCAACAAAACGACGTATGAAAAATACGCAATCAAAAAAGTAAACAAGAACGAAGTTTTCTATACGGCGACCGTACAGGACGGCAATTCGACCGTTAAGTATTACGTAAACACGATAGAAAACCTTATCGCTAAAAACACGGCGACGGAACTTACAAATAAGACTTTCTTCGATATCGAAGGCAGTTCGCTTATCGTATCTTCGGCGGAAGTTTATTACGTTGACAGCGAAAACGGACTTATAATGAAATCCACACTCGTCGGAAACGTATATACCGAAACGAGACCGGTAGCAAAAACGGAAACGGTTGATAAACTCTATTTTATCGACGGCGATTTTATGTATTATGCAAACAGCGACGGAAAGTTGGCGAGAATTAAACTTACGGTCGACGGGGCGGAAGTTAGTTCGAGAGAAGAAATCGTTTCGAAAGACACGATAGCAACCGACTGGTATACACCGAAATTATTGAACGGCAATATTTTCTATATCGACAACAGTGCAAACGGCGGTTCTTACGTAAACGTCGTAGACGTTAACGGTGAAGTTAAAGAAAAGGACACTAACGACGACGGGGAAACGGACGTTTATTATTTAGGCGGTCAGTTCTTTATCGGTGAAGAAGCAGTGGGCGACGCAGGATTATTTATAAAGGGCGAAATCGTTTCGATTGCAAATAATCTTGACGGCAAAGGCAGAATAGTTTTCGACGCCGACGATAACGGCAATATCGTTCTCGATGCGGACGGCAATCCGACGAACAGCGAAATAGTTAAGGTTAAAGCAAAGGTTGACGAATTCATTAAAAATAAAGCCAACAAAGAAGCGCTTGGCGAAGACAATATTTCGCTTATCAATAAATATTCGGACGCGTTGAAGGTTTCCGTTAAAATGTATAAACTTTCTAACTTTAAAAAGTTAAGTGAAGACGAAAAGAACGCAAAGAAAGGCGCTTATGAAGACGTTAAGACGGAACTTGAAAGCATTTTGAAAAACGATAAAACGGAAGGCAATACTTACTATTCCGAAATGCGTGCGCTTATCGTAGTAAACTTAAATTACGAATATCAATGCGCAAGGGCGTTTTTTGAAGAATAATTAAAAATTAAATTAACGGCGGAAAGATAACTTTCCGCCGTTTCTATTTTAAAAATCAAAAACGGCTTATTATAAGCCGTTTTCATTTTATTAACCTTATTAAACTTTCGGTAATTGATTAAGGCTTTTAGCGAGTTCTTCGTCCGTCGGAATATAGTCTTTAAGATTCCCGTCGTTATAGTTTTTATAGCCGACCAAGTCAAAGTATCCCGTTCCCGTCAAGCCGAACACGATGTTCTTGCTTTCGCCCGTTTCTTTGCACTTTAACGCTTCGTCGATTGCAACTTTTATTGCGTGGCTACTTTCAGGCGCAGGAAGTATTCCTTCCACCCTTGCAAAAGTTTCGGCAGCCTTAAACACGTCCGTTTGTTCAACCGAACGTGCCGAGATTAAACCTTGGTCGTAAAGTTCGGACACGATAGAACTCATACCGTGATAACGAAGCCCGCCCGCGTGGTTGGCACTCGGAATAAACGAACTGCCGAGAGTATACATTTTAGCAAGCGGACAAACCTTACCCGTATCGCAGAAATCGTAAGCGTATTTACCGCGGGTTAAAGAAGGGCAGGAAGCAGGTTCAACGGCGATAATGTCGTAATTTGCTTCACCGCGAAGCATCTCGCCTACAAACGGCGAAATAAGTCCGCCAAGGTTAGAACCGCCACCCGCACAGCCGATAATGACGTCGGCTTTAACGCCGTATTTTTTTAACGCCGATTGAGTTTCAAGCCCGATAACCGATTGATGTAATAAAACCTGATTTAATACCGACCCTAAAACGTATCTCGTATTAGGCGTTGTAACCGCCTTTTCAACGGCTTCCGAAATAGCGCAACCGAGAGAACCCGTCGTCCCCGGAAATTCCGCGTTGATTTTTTTGCCGACTTCCGTTTCCATTGAAGGCGACGGCGTTACGTTCGCGCCGTAAGTTCTCATAACTTCGCGACGGAACGGTTTTTGTTCGTAAGAAACCTTAACCATAAATACGTCGCACTTTAAGTCGAAATAGGAACAAGCCATAGAAAGCGCCGTTCCCCATTGTCCCGCACCCGTTTCGGTGGTAACGCCCGTTAAACCCTGTTTCTTTGCGTAATAAGCCTGCGCAATCGCGCTGTTTAACTTATGCGAACCCGAAGTATTGTTGCCTTCGAACTTGTAGTAAATGTGTGCAGGCGTTCCCAACTTTTCTTCAAGGCAGTAAGCCCTGACGAGTGGGGACGGACGGTACATTTTATAGAAAGACCTGATTTCTTCTGGGATTTCAAAGTACGCCGTGTCGTTGTCTAATTCCTGTTCGGCAAGTTCACGGCAGAAAACCGCCGAAAGTTCGTCGATAGTCGCCGGTTTAAGCGTTGCGGGATTAAGAAGGGGCGCAGGCTTAACCTTCATATCCGCACGCACGTTGTACCAACATTTCGGCATCTCGTTTTCTTCAAGATATATTTTATAAGGTATTTTTTTATCCATAATTTTACTCCTTTAATATTTTATATTATATATTGTTTTTATCGTATTTTTTTAATAAATAATTTTAGCCCCGCCATAGACGGTGAATAAATATTCCGTTTTTAATCATTTTTTTACCCCTAATTACAATAAAAAATCCCAAGAGAAATAATCTCTTGGGACGAAATACTCCGCGGTGCCACCCAAATTAACACTAAAAAGCGTTCACTTTTATCGTACCGACATACGAAATGCAATATCACGGTTGCAACCCGTCAACTACTACTAAACGGAAAAATCCGCCTTTCGGTTGCCCTCCGTAGCCCATTCGCTTAAACGCGGTAGTTTTGTCGCACCGACCCAAAACTCTCTTGTTACCGCAAAAAAAGTTACTCTTCTACATCACAGGTTTTTTCTTTATTTTAACAGTAAAACGAAAACTTGTCAACACATTTAAGAACTTTTTGTATAAAAATATGCAAATTTACTTAAAAAAGTTCTTGACAATATAAATAAAACATAATATACTTATCTCGGAAGGCAAAATTATGGCTAATATTTCTTTATTTTTTAACTTTTATTATTACTTTACAAGACCATATTGATAATATCGGTTATTTTTTGCATTTCATTTTTATTCAGTATTAAAATGACCGAGAACAATGTCGGTCATTTTTTTTGTTTAGGAGAGAACTATGATAATAATCGTAAAACAGGAACACGAAAAAAAACAATTAGACAATCTTATTAAATGGGTTAAAAATCAGGGGCTTGAAGTCGACGTAAGTAAAGGTAGCCACTCGACGGTTTTGGGGCTTATCGGCGACACGAGTAAATAGATATCTACCTTGTACGTTCGCTTGATATAGTTGAAAGCGTTAAAAGAATACAGGAACCGTTTAAGTTGGCAAACAGAAAGTTCCACCCCGAAGACACGGTGGTAAACGTCGGAGGTGAACTCGTCGGCGGTGAACACTTTACGCTTATTGCAGGGCCGTGTTCGGTTGAAAGCGAAAAACAGATAATAGGTATAGCGAAAGAAGTTAAGGCGTCGGGCGCAAGAATACTGCGTGGCGGTGCGTTTAAGCCGAGAACTTCGCCTTACTCTTTCCAGGGGCTTCGCGAAAGCGGATTAGACCTTTTGTTTAAGGCAAAAGAAGAAACGGGGCTTCCTATCGTTACCGAAATAATGAGCGTAAGACACATAGACCTTTTTGATAAAGTCGATTTAATCCAGATAGGCGCAAGGGATATGCAGAACTACGAACTTTTAAAAGAAGTCGGTAAAACCAAAAAGCCCGTACTACTTAAAAGGGGCTTTGCAAACACCATTGAAGAGTGGCTTATGAGTGCCGAATATATTATGAGTGAAGGCTGTAAGGACGTTATTCTTTGCGAAAGGGGAATAAGAACGTTCGAACCTTACACGAGAAACACGCTTGACTTATCGGCAATTCCGGTATTAAAAGAACTTACGCATTTGCCCGTCGTTGTCGACCCTTCGCACGCTTCGGGTTTAAGCAGACTTGTTAAGCCGCTGTCGCTTGCAAGCGTCGGCGCAAGCGCGGACGGACTTATGATAGAAGTTCATAACGACCCACCGCACGCCCTTTGCGACGGTGCGCAATCAATAAGACCCGAACAGTTCGACGATATAGCAAAATGCGTAAACGTAATGCTACCTATCTGCAACAAAAAACGTATTATATAGGATAATAAAATGAACGTAGGAATAATCGGTTTAGGGTTAATGGGCGGTTCGTTTGCAAAAACGTTAAACAAAAAAACGGACTGTAAGGTTTTCGGTTTCGACGTCAGCGAAAACGCGATATTAAAAGCGGAAATGCTTGGGGTGATAGACGGCAGACTTAACGGGAAAACGGCAAAAACCGTCGATACGTTGATAATCGCAACTACCCCCGATAAATTAGAAAAAATATTTAACGACTTTTTACCGTACCTTAAAAAGGGCGCAATAATAACCGACTTTTGCGGGATTAAAAGAAACGTCGTTAATTTAATGAAAAAATACGCCGAGAAATATAAAGACTTAATCTTCGTCGGCGGACACCCGATGGCGGGGAGAGAGTTTTCGGGCATAGAACACGCAACGTCCACGCTTTTTGACAACGCGTCTATGATACTTTCTAACGTCAACGCGGATATATTCACGATGGAAAAGATAAAGGCGTTTTATTTAACTCTCGGTTTTCGCGAAGTGGTTATTTGTTCCCCCGAAGAACACGACGAGATAATAGCGTACACTTCGCAACTTTGCCATATCGTATCGAACGCGTTTATAAAAAACAAAAGCGCCGAAAAGCACGACGGGTTTTCCGCGGGCAGTTATAAAGATATGACGAGAGTGGCGCGCCTTAACCCGACTATGTGGGCGGATTTAATGTCGGAAAATAAAGACAACCTTTTAACGGAACTGACTGAACTTATCGACAATCTTACAGAGTATAAGACGGCGTTAAAATCAGACGATAAAGAACTTTTAGAAAAACTTTTAAGCGACGGAAACGAAAGGAAACTTAAAATAGACGTTAAGTCTAAAAAGGTATAAAATGAAAGAACTGAAACTCTCTGCATCAAAAAACTATAATATCACGATAACGGACGGGAAAGACCTTTTTATAGAAAAGTGCCTTCCATATCTTTCGGGCGAAAAAGTGGCGGTAATAACGGATAGCAACCTTATGAAAATCTATCCCGATTATTTTGAAAAACTTTTGCCGAATAAAAAAGTTTTTTACTATACGATAAAGGCAGGCGAAGAAAGTAAAGACGTAAATAACTACGTCGGCATAATGAACTATCTTGTTGAAAAAGAGTTTAGCAGAAACGACGGCGTTATCACTTTCGGTGGGGGCGTAGTGGGGGATATCGGTGCATTTTCAGCGTCAACCTATATGCGCGGAATAAACCTTATAGCAGTTCCCACTTCGTTACTTGCCATGGTGGATTCGTCCGTCGGCGGTAAAACGGCGATAAATCTCGATAAGGGCAAAAACCTTTGCGGAACGTTTTATCAACCGAACGGCGTCTATATAGATTTATCGTTACTTAAAACCCTGCCCGACAACGAATTAAAAAGCGGACTTGGTGAAATCCTTAAATATAAATACGTAGACGGAAAGAAAAATATAAGTTTAGATAAAATCGACGAAGAACTTATTTATAACTGCCTGCAGATAAAGGCGGAAATCGTAGCGGAAGACGAAAGGGAAGGCGGAAAAAGAAAACTCTTAAACTTCGGTCATACCTTCGGGCACGCAGTTGAAAAACTCAATAATTTTACCCTCGCGCACGGTATATGCGTCGCAATCGGCATAGGGTACGCGTTACGGTTTTCGGAAAAATACTATAACGGCGGGAAAGAAGATTTCAATACTTACCTGTCGTTAATGCAGAAAATCGGCGTTGACTTTTCGGAGGCGTACGATAAATACGATAAGGATAAACTAATAGAAATTATAAAATACGATAAAAAGAGAAAGGGGGACGCTATCGATTTCGTGCTTATAGATAACGAAAAAAAATTACGCGTAGTTCCCGTTAAAATAGACGATATAAAGGAATATATATAATGAATATAAAAATTATTCCTTCAAAAATAAGCGGTGAAATAATTGCACCGCCGTCCAAATCTTTTGCGCATAGGTTAATTATAGCGAGTTGCCTTTCAAAAGTGCCGACCCTGATTAAAAACGTCGGCGACAGCGAAGACGTTAAAGCGACGGTAAACTGCCTTAAAGCACTCGGGTTTAATGGAAATATAGAAGGCAAAGACTACCGCTTTACGGGATATAAACGGGTGGAAGAAGCGACGCTGCCTTGCGGGGAAAGCGGGTCTACCCTTCGGTTTATGCTTCCCGTGTGCTGTGCGCTGGGCGTTCACGCAACGCTGACGGGTAGCGAAAAACTTTTAAGTCGCCCAAGCGAGAAACTTATCGACGCACTTAATAAAAACGGTGCGAAAATCGAAGGTTTTACGGTAAACGGCAAAATCGACGGGGAAGAGTTCGTTATTGACGGGTCAATCAGTTCGCAATACGTTTCGGGGCTACTTCTATCGCTTCCGCTTTTAGAAAAAACGATTAAACTTAAAGTAGTCGGAGACAGGGTCAGCAATAATTATATAGATATAACTTTATCGGTTCTTAAATCTTTCGGAATTAGGGTAAAGAAAACAAAATACGGCTTTTTAATCCCGAAAGCGACGTATAAGTCAAAGGGCGAATATTTTGTTGAAGGCGACTATTCGGGTGCGTCCTTTATTCTTTCTCTCGGAGCAATCGGCGGAGACGTTAAAGTTTTGGGATTAAATAAAAACTCTTGTCAGGGCGACAAGGCAATCGTCGGGTTGTTAAAAAAGTTCGGTGCAAAGGTTTACTTTAAAAAAGGCGCGCTATATTGCAGGCATAATAAACTAAAAGGAATATCGGCAGACTGCCGTGATATTCCCGATTTAGTGCAGATACTATCGGTCGTTTCCGCGTTTGCGGAAGGTAAGAGTACGCTACTTAATACAGAAAGGCTTAAATACAAGGAAAGCGACAGAATAAAGGCGATAGAAAAAATGCTTGACGGCGCAAATATCCGTTTTGAAAAAAAGGACGGTAATATAACGGTTTTCGGCGGTGCGCCGAAGGAAAGCGTTTTTTATAGCGATAACGACCACAGGACTGCTATGTCGGCGACGGTACTTGCGACCTTTACCGTTGGGCAGTCGGAAATAGCGGACGCTTCGGCGGTTAAAAAATCATACCCGAATTTTTATTCGGACTATCGTAAATTAGGGGGCAAAACAGATGGCGACCTTTAACGGTAAAAAACTTAAAATAGAAATCGAAGGAACGTCCCACTCGGAAGAACTTTTAGGGAAAGTGTATTCTTTTTTGAAGTTTAAGTTTAACGAAGACGAATTAAACGACTTTATGAAAAGACGGCAGGGCGGACAGGACGCTTTTTCAACCCCGAGAAAGGAAGAAGACAGGGCGATTTTTTCGGGCGTTAAAAACGGCGAAATAAACGGTGATTTTTCCTTTGTCATAAAAAATAACAACGTAAAAAGTAAAGACTATAATAACCTGTACGGGAAACCGCGCCCGTCCCACGCAGATTACGCGTCGTACTTAAAAGACGGCACGTTGGACTTTTCGGGCGGAGGCAGGTTTTCGGGTAGATTAACCGCGCCTGTTTGCGTTATCGGCGGAATATGTAAACAGTATCTTAAAACTCTCGGAATAGAAATAGAAGCCTTCGTATCGCAAGTAGGGTGCGTTTATGCAAAAAGTTATAAAGACGGCGAAATTTTATTACACGAAATAAAAGAAAAACGTGGCGGAGTTTTCCCGTCGCTTGATAAAAAGCAGGAAATATTAGACGAGATTGAAAGGGCAAGAAAGGACGGCGATTCCGTCGGCGGAAAAATCGAGTGCATAGTCTTTAACCCCAAGACGGCGTTAGGCGACAATCTCTTTTCAGGGCTTGAAGGGAAAATAGCGTCGCTTATTTATTCCGTACCGGCGGTAAAAGGCGTTGAGTTCGGGCTGGGGTTTGATTTCTGTAAGGGAAAGGGAAGCAACGCTAACGACCAAATGGAATATAAGGACGGCAAGGTAGAGTTTTTATCGAATAACTCGGGCGGAATAAACGGCGGAATAACTAACGGCGCGCCTATCACGATAGGCGTTGCGATAAGACCTACGCCGTCCATAAAAAAAGAACAGAAAACGGTGGATTTAATAAAAAAGGAAAATACCACTATAAAAATCGAAGGGAGGCACGATAGTTGCATAGTAAAAAGGGCAGTACCCGTAATAGAAAGCGTTGTAGCCATTGCAATTACCGATGAAATATTATGAAAGATTTAGAAGCGATAAGAAAAGAAATAGACGAAATCGACGACGTTATTTCAAAAGAGTATATTAAGCGTATGAAACTTTGCAAAGAAGTAGCCGAGAAGAAGAAGGAAACGAAAAAAACCGTAGCCGACGGCGAACGGGAAAACAAGATTTTGTATAGGATAACGGACGGCGTTGAAGAAGAATATAAACTCTATCTTAAAAACGTTTACGAAACGATTTTCGAAACTTCGAAAGCCTATCAGAACTCTATAATAGACGAAAAGTCCGAAACCGTTTCAATGATAATAAACGCCGAAAAGGAAGGCGTTAAGGAAATGCCGATACGCGGTTCGCTTGCCTGCCAAGGCGTGAACGGCGCGTATAGCGGAATTGCGGGCGAAAAACTTTTCCCCGTTTCGGACGTAACCTATTTTAAGACTTTCGACGGCGTATTTTCCGCCGTATCAAGCGGGCTGTGCGAGTACGGTATTCTGCCTATTGAAAACAGTACCGCAGGGTCTGTACTTGAAGTTTACGACCTTATGAAAAAGCACAGTTTCCATATAGTAGGAAGCGTGAGAATAAAGGTTTCGCATTGTCTTGCGGGGGTTAGCGGTGCGACTAAAAAAGATATAGTTAAAGTAATTTCTCATCCGCAGGCGTTAAGTCAATGCAAGGAATATTTAGAAAAGAACAAGTTTAAGCAGGAAGAAGCGGAAAACACCGCGGTATCCGCAAAACGGGTTGCCGAAGAAAAAGATAAAACGGTTGCAGTTATCTGTTCGCCTAAATGCGCGAAACTTTACGGGCTTAATATAATCGAAGACTGTATTAACGACAACGCCAACAACTACACGAGATTTATCTGTATATCGAAAGACTTTAAGATTTATAAGGGTAGCGACAAAATAAGCGTTATGGCTAACCTTCCGCATAAATCGGGAAGCCTTAATAACCTTCTTACGAAATTTTCGGTTTTAGGGCTTAACTTAACCAAAATCGAATCGCGCCCGAAAGTGGGAAGCGATTTTGAGTTCACTTTCTACTTCGATTTTAACGGCGATATTTTCGATAAGAAAGTATTAAACCTTCTTTCCGAACTTGAAAACAGTCTCGAAGGGTTTTCGCTACTCGGTGCGTATAGAGAAACGCTATGAAATACTGTTTAATCGGCGAAAAATTATCTCACAGTTATTCTCAAGAGATACATTGTTTAAACGGGTTTAACTATTCTTTACGCGAAATAAAAAGGGAAGACCTTGAAGGATTTTTTAAAAAAAACGATTATTCGGGGTTTAACGTAACTATTCCTTATAAAAGGGAAGTAATGAAATACACGGCGTTTCTTTCCGACGACGCGAAAGAAACAGGTAGCGTGAACACCGTCGTTAAAACAGAAAAGGGCTATTTCGGGTACAACACGGATATTCTCGGTATGGAATACGCGTTTACTGAAAAGGGCGTTAGTATGGCGGGTAAAACCGTCGTTATATTAGGTTCGGGCGGAACGAGTATGACGGCGACCTGCCTTGCAAAACGGCAGGGCGCAAAGAGTATTTCTATCGTGAGTAGAACGGGAGAAATCAATTATTCTAACTGCTACGAAAAGTTAAAGTCCGCGGAAATTATAATTAACACGACCCCCGTCGGTATGTTTCCGAACGTTTGCGCGTCGCCCGTCGATTTAGAAAAGTTTAATAAAGTCGAGTTCGTTTTCGACTGCGTTTATAATCCGCTTAAAACCAAACTTATTTTGACCGCCGAACGGCTTAATATCAAGTGCGACAACGGACTAAAAATGTTAGTTGCCCAAGCCCTTTTTTCGGAAGGAATATGGAAGGGCGAAAACCCCGACTTTACGGCAATCGAAGAAACTTATAAAAAGATAAAGAAAGAAAAAACGAATATCGTTTTATACGGTATGCCGTCTTGCGGAAAAACTTCGGTCGGAAAGCGTCTTTTCGGTAAACTCGGCAGAGAGTTTATCGATACCGACGAAATAATAACCGAAGAAAACAAATTGTCGCCGAGTGAAATTATAGAAAGATACGGCGAAGAAAAGTTCAGAGAAATCGAAAGCGAAGTAATAAAAAAAGTCGCGAGAAAATGCGGTGTTGTAATATCCGTCGGCGGTGGCGCGGTTTTAAGAAAAGAGAACGTAGAAGCGTTAAAGCAAAACGGTATTTTAATCTATATACAAAGAAATATTCATTTACTCGTAGACACTGACAGACCTTTATCAAAAGAGAAAGGAATCGAACGGCTGTATACGGAAAGAAAAGATATTTACGACGGCATAAAAGATTACGCCGTTAATAATAATTCGATAATAGACGATTGCGTTAAGGAGATTGTAGATATTTATGAAAATACTCGTAATTAACGGCGTAAACCTTAATATGCTCGGCAAAAGAGAACCAACTCTTTACGGCAATGAAGACTACCGCGCGCTTATAAAAAAGATAAAGGCGCACGCAAAAGATAGTGGCGTTAAAGTAAAGTGCTTTCAGTCAAACAGCGAAGGCGATATTTGTACCGCGATACAAAAAGCATACAATAAGTTCGACGGAATAGTTATTAACGCGGGTGCTTACACGCACACGAGTATCGCTATTTTGGACGCACTTAAATCCGTCGGTATTAAAACCGTCGAAGTACATATTACCGACGTAAATAACCGCGAAGATTTCAGAAAACAAAGTTATATTTCCCTTTACGCTTTCGATAAGGTCATAGGAAAGGGAACGGACGGCTACCTTATCGCTATCGATAAACTACAAGAAGCGTTAAAAAGCAATAATTAAATGATAGGTATAAGTAATTGTTATAGATAAGGGCTTAAAAAAGGTTGATTTTTTTCTTATTTATGGTAAAGTAGTATACGTACAAAATATTTAGGAGATATTTACGATGGAAAACAAAGAAAGAAGAGTCGGCACGGTTTCAAGGGGTATCCGTCTTCCTATTATAAGAGAAGGGGACGACCTTGCAAAAATCGTTACAACGAGCGTTTTAGAAGCGTGTGAATACGAAGGTTTCGCCCTTCACGACAGGGACGTTATTTCGATAACCGAATCAATCGTCGCAAGATCGCAAGGCAATTACGCGACGGTAGATAATATCGCAAAAGACGTTAAAAACAAGTTCGGCGGAGAAACTATCGGCGTTATTTTCCCGATACTTTCGAGAAACCGTTTTGCAATCTGCTTAAAGGGTATTGCAAAGGGCGCGAAAAAAATCGTTTTAATGCTTTCGTACCCAAGCGACGAAGTCGGCAACTCTGTGATAACTTACGACCAGATAGACGAAGCGGGAATCAATCCGTATAGCGACGTTTTAACCGAAAAGAGATACCGCGAAGTTTTCGGCACGGAAACGAAACTTGAATTTACGGGTGTCGATTACGTGGAATATTATAAAAACCTTATAAAAGATTGCGGTGCGGACGTCGAAATAATATTTGCCAACCAAGCAAAAACCATATTAGACTATACGAAGAACGTTTTGGTTTGCGATATTCACACGAGGGCAAGAACAAAGAGAATATTAAAGAACGCGGGCGCCGATATCGTTTTAGGTTTAGACGAAATACTTAACAGTTCGGTAGACGGTAGCGGATATAACGAAAAATACGGTTTACTCGGAACGAATAAGTCGACGGAAGATAAAGTTAAACTTTTCCCGAGAGATTG
This sequence comes from Clostridia bacterium, assembly GCA_017445995.1. Lineage (GTDB taxonomy): Bacteria > Bacillota > Clostridia > Christensenellales > Borkfalkiaceae > UBA1259. Next base: position 20,378 of record JAFSRT010000018.1, on the reverse strand, counting down.
TCAAGGATTAGTTGAAGACGTTCAGGCGCAGATTTTAGAAAAGACGGGCAAACACGTCGAAGTTATGGTATACGGCGACGGCGCATTTAAAGACCCGAAAGGAAAGATTTGGGAACTTGCAGACCCTGTCGTATCACCTGCGTTCACTTCCGGGCTTATCGGCACGCCGAACGAACTTAAACTTAAATACCTTGCGGATAACGACTATAAAGACTTGACGGGTAAGGCGCTTAAAGAAGCGATTGAAAAGAGTATTAAGGCAAAGAACGGAAGTTTGGTCGGCAACATGGCGGCGCAAGGTACGACCCCGCGTCAACTTACCGACCTTATCGGTTCGCTGTGCGATTTAACGAGTGGTTCGGGTGATAAAGGAACGCCTGTCGTTCTCGTTCAGGGTTATTTCGACAACTACACGAACGACTAATATAAAAATAAAACAAGCATTAAATAACGGCTTAAATAAAAGCCGTTATTTTTCTTTAAAAAACGTAAAACTGTGTTGAAAAAAACCGTTTGTTTTGGTATAATAATAAAGTCGGGTAATTTTATGAACAACGAAGAAAAAATACTGTCGTATATTTATTCGGACGAAGGGGAAAATTATAGAACGCCCCTTTTCCCGAAAACGGACGAAAAGGTAAAAATACGGTTAAGAACGGGCAAGGAAACAGATTTTGCGACGCTTTTTATCGAAGGCGCGAACTGTGGCGTGCCTATGGAAAGGGAAAAGGAAGATAAACTTTTCCGCTACTTTACCGCCGAACTTTTTTGCGGAGAAGAAAATATACGCTACTTTTTTATAATAAATCAGAGCGACAAGGTCGTTATATACGATAAGAGCGGTGCGCATACTTTTAACGGAACGAAAAACGCCGAAAACTTTTTCTTAATTATTCCGTCTTTTTCCGTGCCGTCTTGGGCGATAGGTTGCGTCGAGTATCAGATTTTTACCGACAGATTTTATAACGGCGATAAAACTAACGACGTTAAAACCAACGAATATTATTATATCGACGGACACTCTGAAAAGGTGGAAGACTGGTTTGCGTCCGTCAATTACCACGACATCAGAAGATTTTACGGCGGAGACTTGCAGGGTGTTTATCAGAAGTTAGACTATATCGCGTCGCTTGGCGTAAAGGCGATATACTTAAACCCCGTTTTCGTATCCCCGTCGTCGCATAAATACGACGTTCAGGACTATAACCATATCGACCCGCACCTTGCGATAATAGAAGACGACTGCGAACGATATATGCAGGACTGGGAAAAACACAACGGGTTCGCCCCGAAATATATAAAAAGGGTGCTATCGGAAACCAACCTTAATAAAAGCGACGAATACTTCGCCTTTTTATGCCGTGAAATCCATAAGCGCGGTATGAAAATTATTTTAGACGGCGTATTTAACCATTGCGGTTCGTTTAATAAGTGGCTTGACAGGGAAGGCGTATACCTTAATAAAGAAGGGTATAGTAAAGGCGCGTTTTCCTTTCCCGACAGCGAATACAGAGAATATTTTGCTTTCGATAGCGACAGTCCCGATTCCGAATACGAAGGGTGGTGGGGGCATAAAACCTTACCGAAACTTAATTATGAAAACAGTCGGAAACTCTGCGAAGAGATTTTTGCCGTTGCCGAAAAGTGGGTTAAACCGCCTTATAGCATAGACGGTTGGAGATTAGACGTGGGCGCGGATTTAGGGCATAGCGAAGATTTTAACCACGCGTTTTGGAAAGAGTTCAGAACGCGCGTTAAAGCCGTTAATAAGGACGTTATAATAATAGCCGAACATTACGGCGACCCGTCCGCTTGGCTAAACGGTAAGGAGTGGGATACCGTTATGAATTACGACGCGTTTATGGAACCCCTTTCCTATTTTCTGACGGGTATGGAAAAGCATAGCAACGAATACCGTGCAGACCTGTATAACGACGGCAAAGAGTTTTTTAAAATGCTTAAAAATGCGTCGGCACACTTACCGTATCAGTCGTTATCTACCGCTATGAACGAACTTTCAAACCACGACCACTCGAGATTTTTAACGAGAACGAACAGGACGGCGGGAAAACTCAAAGATATGGGAAGTGAAGGTGCGGAAAGAAATATCGACAAGCGCGTTTACAAAGAAGCGGTAGTCTTTCAGATGACCTATCTCGGTGCGCCGACTATTTATTACGGCGACGAAGCGGGGCAAGTCGGCTTTACCGACCCCGATAACAGAAGAACTTATCCTTGGGGAAGAGAAGATACGAATCTTATCGCATTTCATAAGTCGATAGCGTCTTTTAGGAAGGAACACAGCGCGTTATCTTGCGGGTCTTTCCTTCCGATATACGCGGAAGGCGGAACAGTTTCTTACGCAAGGTTTAACGAAAAGGAAAGTATTATCGTCGTTATCAACAACGAAGACTACAAAGTGGCAAAATCGTTGTTTGTCCGTCAGGCAAACGTTTCGGACGGCAAGAAAAAAGCGACCGTTTTCGACGCAATCGGGAATATATCGATTGAAGAGTTTGAAGTTAAAAACGGCGAGTTATCGATAAACGTGGACGAAAAAAGCGCAAAAATTATCGTTTTTTAGAAAAAAAACGGTAATTTCTCATTAAATTTTAAAAAGTGTATTTACAATCTTTGAATAATGATATATTATAGATACGATAATATAAAAAGAGAGAAAGTATGAAGATTAAAGAAGGGTTTATAAAAAGAAAGGTCGTAGGCAAGTGGGTTGTCGTTCCGACCGAAAAATTAAGTAAACAATATAACGGCATAATAGAACTTAACGACACGGCGAACGAAATCTGGGAAGGCATTGAAAAAGGATTGTCGGCGGAAGAAATCGCAACCGCCATCGTTGAAGATTTTGAAGTTTCGTATGAAAACGCCCTTCAAGATATTCATCAAATGATAGAAAAAATGGTAAAGGAAGGCATTATAGAAGAATAACGCCTAAAAACATAGAGAACGATGACTGTTAAAAACGAATACGACTATTTAATTTATCTGATAGGCTCTGCAATAAACGACGATACCCCGAAAGGGAATAACGATTTATTGTACGAGTCTGTTTTAAATTGCGCAAAAAAGCATTACGTATCGGGAATAGCGTATTCCGCCGTTCAAAAAATCCTGCCACCGCCGTCCGCCGACGTTTTAGACAAGTGGAAATCGGCGTACTATAAGGCGCTTCATCGGGACGTTTTGCAAGACGAAATAACGAATAAAATCGCCCGTCTTTTTACCGAGAACGATATTCCGATGATGACGTTGCAGGGAACTAAAATAAAACGCTTTTACCCGTCGCCCGAATTCAGGGAAATGGCGGATTTGGATTTCTTTATTCGCGAAATCGACGTTAAAAAGGCAACCGATCTGCTTACGGAAAACGGGTTTACCTTTATAAAGGAAATCGACGGCGAGTCGTCCTTTGACAAGGGCAATCTGCACGTAGAACTGCATACCGACTTTTTCGGAGAAAAGAACGTTTTCTATAATATGGTTAAAGCCAAAGACATAATATCCGACCCTTTCTCATATAAAACGGACAAGTCGGGGGACTTTCTTTTATACGATATTGAAGACAGCGTGTTTTACGTGTATTTCTATTTGCACCTTTTAAAGCACTATCAGGGCAAGGGTGTAGGAATTAGAAGAATTATCGATATTTATTATATCGAAAAAGAGTTCGCCGATAAAATTGACAGAAACTATACCGACGAAAAAATAAAAATGAGCGGGCTTTACGATGATTATAAAAAGTTAATCGCCCTAAAAGATTACTGGTTTAACGGCAAAAAATCCGATTGCGATACCTTAAATCTCGCAAAAGAAGTATATCTTGCCGAACTTCACGGCACGCAACAGGTGGTTATTGCAAGGGAACTTAATAAAATCGAAAAGAAAAGCAAGCATTTTGTAAAAACGCGCTATCTTTTTTCGAGACTATATATGAATAAACAGCAGATTTATCAGGCATACCCGTTTTGCGAAAAGCACCATTATCCGCTTTTCTTATGTTTAATACATAGGTTTTTCTGTATCATATTTTCAAGAAAACACAGAAAAAACATGAAAAACGAAATGAAAATAGTGGGCAAAAAGAAAAAACAGACCAAAATATGATTTTTTTTGCAAAAGCGACAAAAAATAATTGACAATAGACAACATTTTAGATATAATACAAAAGCATTTATCGAAGAGATTTGATAAAGTATATGGCGGCGTAGCTTAGTTGGTTATAGCGGCCGGTTCATACCCGGCAGGTCGTTGGTTCGAATCTGACCGCCGCTACCAGATATAATCGGCACAAAGTCGTTGAAATAAAAACTAAATAGCGAAACCGAGAAAACGTCGGCAAGCAAAAGTGGCCCCATGGTCAAGCGGTTAAGACACCACCCTTTCACGGTGGTATCATGGGTTCGAATCCCGTTGGGGTCACCAGACTTAAACAAATCCGAACACTCTTGTTCGGGTTTGTTTTTTTGTGCCTTTAACGCCTTTAAAACATCCGATTCTTCAATATCTTCAAACGTTATTTTCTCTTGTCCGTCCTTGTAATTACAGGTTATTAAAGCATAATCGTCGTAAAGATATATTTTATTGACGAAACCGTCGATAAGCGTTTGTTTACCTATTTTTGTGTTAAGGTCGAGTTTGCGGAATTTAGTCAGTCCGAACAAAATCTGTTCCTGCGTTAAAAATGGGCTTTTTATTTCCGCTTCGGCAAGTTCTATCGTAAGTGCTTCCTGTTCTTTTTCGAGTTTTTCAAGACGGCTTTTTGTCGTTTTAAGAACGACTCCGCTTTCTATCGCCGTGAGTATGTTTTCAATCTTTTCTTCTACGTCTGCAAGTTTTTGTTTTAATGCCGGAACGATTTGATTTTCTTGTAACTGCAATTCGTGTAATTGATAGGACAACTGTTCCATAAGTTTATCGTCCGCTATCTTTTCCACAATCGCTTTAATTACGGCGTTCTCAACCTTTTCTTTTTTAACGGCGGTCTTATCGCATTTATGCGTTTTCTTCGCTTGGGCGCATTTATAATAATGGTAAGTTCGCCCGTTTTTACTTGTTCCGCACTCGCCGAGCATCATTGCGCCACACTTACCGCAAAATAATTTTGTAGTAAGCAAATAATCGTCTTCCGCTTTATGTATAGCGGGGGCTTTTTTATTGACGGAAATTTTCTTTTGAACTTTCTCGAATAAGTCTATATCGATTATCGCAGGCACGCCGTTTTCAACGACTATATCCTTGAATTTATACTCGCCTATGTACTTGCGGTTAGTAAGCATACGGCGGACGATATTATAATTAAGCGGATTTTCGTGAGATTTGGTTTTGCCGCGTTTCCCGCGAATAGTAACGCCAATTCCGCGCGCTTTGAAATCATCTATAATAGTTTTCATCTTTTCGCCTTGTGCAAATCTTTCGAATATCTCTTTTACAAACGGTGCTTTCTTTTCGTCTATTTGTAAATGCTGATCTTCGTCAACGTAATACCCCATAGGCGTAACTGTACCGTTATTCATACACTTCAACGCATTGTCTTTCATACCGCGGTTGACCTTTTCGGCAAGTTCTACGGAATAATATTCGGCATAACCTTCCAGAACGGACTCCAAAATAATACCTTCCGCGCCTTCGGAAATACTTTCTTTTGCGGAAACGACTTTAACGCCGTTCTTTTTCAGGGCGTTTTTGTAATACGCGCTGTCGTAACGGTTGCGGGCAAAACGGTCTAACTTCCACACGATTATAAGGTCGAAAATATGCTTTAAACTGTCCTTTATCATCTTTTGGAAGTTCGGACGATTATCCGTTTTTGCGGACAACGCTCTGTCGATATAAGTGCTTACGACGGTTATATCGTTATATTTCGCATATTCCATACAATCGCGGATCTGACCTTCGATACTTTCTTCACGTTGTGCATCGCTCGAATATCTCGCATAAATTACCGCTTTCATATTATTGCCCCTTTTTATTTTTTTCTTCAATCATTTTCTTTAATGTTTCTTTCAGTTTAGCGTTTGCCGCTGTTGACGGATCAAAGCACATTTCAATAAAATCGTTTATGCGCTCATCTTGCGTCAGCATATCCGCCTCATAATATTTCCCGTGCGGATCGTCCGTTCTGCCGAGAATATAATCCGTCGAAACGTCGTAAAAATCTGCAATTCTCACAAGTAGCGGATAAGACGGCATAAGCGAACCCGTTTCGTAACGAGCATACAACGGCTGTTGCAGATTGCCAAGTTTTTCGGCAAACTTTGCTTGTGATAAATTTGCTTTTTCGCGCATAGTTCTTAATCTTTGCGCCACTATCTCTAATCTCATTTTTTCGCCCTTTTAATAACTTTTTGTTATATTATACTAAAATAATAAAGCCGTGTCAATACGATAATGATATTTATTGGTTTTTATTTTAAAATTCAAGGCTCGGAAATTTTTCGAGCCTTGAATTTAATATTGCATATTAAATGAGATTAATTAGATTAGCGATTTACAATATTATTTCTATCTGATAATAAAATGTTTATTATATTTAATATTTTTAAAGATTGCTCAACATCTCCAGTCATAACATTTTCAGTAAGCTTCGCAATATTTTCAAATATTTCTAATTCAAATCTTTTTGCTTCCGCAACTGACTTTGCCGGACTGTTGTGGAGCACATCAAAAGTTTTGCTAAGTCTATTATCTAAAACATTACTTCCTGTAAGTCCTATCAGTCGCTTTATTCTACTTGAAGATTCTTTTATAAAATAAATAGCCTCTTCATGTTTAGAAATAGATTTTGCTGTGTCTTCGTTTTTTATCAACGTTAATAATAAAACAATTAAAAAAACAGCAAAAATAATACTCTGAATTATCAAAGAAATTTTAAAGTCCGAAAGTTTTAATATGATAAACAGAACCCCGATTGCCAATTCTATATAAAAATATATTATTGACAGTAAAACCGTGGGAAAATTCAACAACGCGTGAAATGTAGATTGCGGTGTTAAATAGTGAACTGTAATCAGTATCAAATAGGCGGCGTGTATAAATCCGTATGAAATCCAAACAGAACTTGGCACATCACTACCTTTCAATAAAAAGAATATTAAATTAAATATTACTAAAAATACAGAATTTAGAATTATATTATAAATATTTCTTTTCATTTTACATCCTCTTTAATATTTCTTCTTTCTTTATATTGTATTCTTCTTGGGTAATAAGCCCGGCATCTAATAATTGTTTGAGTTTGCCAAGCACCTGTATAGGATCCTCTTTGCTTTGAGAATCTCCATTATCTTGCACAAACCTATCAGACTGATTAACGTTTTGAACAGGTTGTGCGGTTGGCTTCATAGGGCTAAATATTTCTTGAGACATTCCGCTAAACACATTGCCCGCGGCAAATCCCATTCCTAACCCCGCGCCCATAGTTCCGATTCCGCCGGCACCGGGATTATTGGCTAAATCTTTTAATATTCCTACGGCTTGTTGTTTACCCCAGTTATCGCCTAAAATATCCATAACGCCTTTGTCTGCTTGCGCGTTTTTAATTTTAGCAATAGCATCCATACCGATTTCGTCATATTTCCTGCGCAGTTCATCATCATCGATATCGACAGCCGAAACCGAAAAATTAACGCATTTTAATCCGTAATTGCTTAATATTTCTTGTAAGAAAGGTTGTATCGTCTCCGAAAATTCGTCTAATCTTGCGTCTATTCCTAAAATTTCCATATTACTTTCGTTGATTGCTCTCGCAATTACCGATTTTATTTTGCTTTGGAATTCAGAAATAAAATATTTACTTAATTCTTCCTGCGTCTGAAACGGAATATTATTTCCTATAAGTTTATCAAGGAAAACGGCGGGATTGTCAATCGCAACCTTATATGCGCCGCGCGCCCGTAATTTAGTAGCGATTCCAAGCAATTTATCTCGAACCTGAATAGGGGATTCTGTACCCCATCTGATTTCAACGCTGTGCGCGGTTCTGACAAAATAAATTACGCAATTAAAGGCACTAACTCCGCCTGTAAAAGCATTTCTTATACGACTTATAAATGGGTGGTTATCTGTTTTTAAATTGTATGTACCGTTTTCTGCGACTTGTTCAACCACACCGCCTTTAATAAAAATCGCTGCTTCTCCCGGCATAACTATTAAGGTGGAATTTGAATTAAAGTCTTCCTCGGGTTGTCTCCAAATCAATAATTCACCAGGACCGGTGTTCTTAATTACATCGGCAAAATGTTTTTTTCCGCCAACGTATGCCGCTTCATTTGCATTTTTCTTAAATATTGACATTTTAGTTCTCCTTCAATAAGTTTTACGTTTTCTAAAAAATTAACATTATTATATAGATTTTATTTTTCCCTGTTGTTTGTTATATCTGTATAAATTTTGATCTTCATTTACTTGTTCATACACGGATTTTTCTCCTTTTTCATAAGAATAAATATTACCAGCCTTGTCTCTAAATCTGGCAACAAAAACATCTTCCGTTTTTTCAGCATTTAAACGACTTCCACACGGGTCCCATCTTTCTCCCGTATTAGGATTGTAAATACGAGCATTAGCAAAAGGATTTTGTGGATATTCCGGATCGTCTTCTAAACTTGATGTTCTTACAAACTCACCATATTTCGCTCGCACTTCTTCATCAGACAATGCTCCATTTATATAATTAGGCTTATCGATAATATCTTTCTCATCAATAGGAATATCGTCATGCAATATTGCATCCATTGGGTCTGCATAAACATCAGAAACATACTGCGGTTTTTTATTGTCCACAGAGTTAAGAAATTCTTGAATTTTACTTTGAGTGCCGTTATTTTTCTCTGCAAAAAACTGTGTGTCAATAAAATTACCTTTTTCGTCTTTAAGTTTTTCGGAAGGATTATATTTTTCAAGCAATTCGGTATGTTCATTTCCGTTTTCATCAATCACATTGATTTTTTGCGGATTAGGGATTCGTGAGCCTTGCTGCTCATAACCTACTTCTGCCATTGTTTTTAATGCGTCCGCTCCATAATGTTCCCCAAACTCTCCCGCTAATCTAGAAAACTCGCCACTCGTTACAGGATCCAAATCAAGACCTTTCCCTAAAGCCTTTGCGCCTGCCACAGAAAGACCCTTAACTAATTCTCTGTCAAACTCATCATTAGAAGGTTTAACTCCTCCGTTTTGAATTACATCCTCATAGTCATTTTTTGCAGATTCGAGAGAGTCTCTCAATTGATTTTCTTCTATCAAGTTGTCATAGCCTTCTTCTTGCTTACGTTGTTCATAATCCATTGCATCTCTGTTAGCATATTCCAGATTATATGTTGCTTGGTCAACATCGGACAACGCATCGTATTCTTCATCTGTAATATCTTTTAATCTGCCGTTTTCATCAAAATACTCAAGTGGCAATGTACCATTTGCTTCGGGACTATTTTCGTCAATATCTTTATTCACAAGGCTTGAATCTTCTTCCAACTCATCGCTATCGGCAATCTCGTTTTGCAAATCAGTTTTTTCATCATTTCCAAATGAAAAGTCTTCTTGCAAATCGTCTTGTTCAATAGTTCCCGATTCTGTACTTTCAACAACTTCCTGATTATCAGCAACGTCTTCTTCTAAATCCTGACTTTCAAAATCATCATTATCGTTTTGATTCGCGGAAATATCTTCCTCAATGTCGGAAATCTCCGACATGTCTTCTACATCCGTTGTCGGCTCACTAATTTCTTCGCTGACAGGGGGGATGTCAGACATTGTTTCATCATTAAATTCTTCACTCATAATTAAATCCTTTTATTTTCTTGTTAACGAATTTTTTACAATTTCATCATTGATTTTTATTTTTGTCTCATAGCGAATTTTTCTGAAAAGATGAAGTTTTATGCATCTAAAAACCTTATCGTTAAGAGTTTCACCGTTTAATTCCTGCTTAATTAAATAAGAAATCTGCGAAAATACTTTTTGAACGATAGCAAAATCTTTACTTTCAGAATTAAAAAACTTTACAAAAATCCGCCTTGCAATTTCTTTTGCAAGCAACCGACAATTTATGTCACAGTTTTCGGAACAGTTAACACAGTACGCACATTCGGGATAAGGTTTAAAAGATTTGCCATCCCAATATTTGCTTAATTTTGCAATATTGTCATCAGACAATGTAATTTCAATCTTGTTATTCAATCTGTATTCGGGCGTAATGACTTCTTCAGGTTCGTCAAGTTTATTAAAGAATAAAAATGCTTCGCCAGGTTTAAGCCGTCCCATTTGTTGATACTGAACATCCGACATATTTGCACTATCTCGTATAATCTGCTTATCCGAACCTTCAACAAGCCTAAATATTACTTTTATATCCGTAAGTGCAACAATGTCCGTTGAAACCTTTCTCGGCGACTGATCGGCAATAACCACACCCACGCCATAAGAACGCATTTCGGCTAGCATCCTTTTTAACAAACCTTGTGCAATCCCGCTCGGATCGGCTTCGCCTTCGCCATTATGAGAATTTGAATCAAGTAAAACATGTGCTTCTTCTAAAAGTATGATATTTTTAAGGTCTCCTACACCAATATAGTTAGCATTTACGTAAGATAAAATAGATAATAGTAAAATTGATATAATAAGTGCTTTTTCATCTACGTTTTCAATCGCCGCCAATTCTATTACTGTCGGCTTTTTTAATAAATCTTCTATAGGAATAGTATCATAATTGTCAAATAAATTTGCTATGCCTTTAAGCCTGACCGTTCCCGCTCTGCCTATGTTTTTAGCGTCACCCGTATATCCAATATTTTCAAAAGTGTTTTGAAAACATTTTATAAAATCGCTTATGTTAAACACTTTGCCTTTATCCGAAGCGGTGTAAAAATCCAGCCACTTAAAGTCGGAATAACAATTATTAATAGTTTCTTCGAATATTTTATCTAACGGCGACGTCATAGAAACAGCCGCCATAAACGCAGTCTTTAAGGTTGATTTATAAGTTCCGAGTTTAACGTTTTTAGGCGGGACAAAAGGATTTAAAACAAGCGGCGAAATATGATTTTTACCTGGGGTAAACACTTGCAAATCGGGAATACTTTTAATTAGCGCTCGGTATTCGTTTTTCGCAGGTTCAATCACTAAAAACGGAATTTTATATTCCTTCCAAAGTCTATCTAAAAGTCCTACGGAAAAAGTGGTTTTACCAGAACCGGGCGTTCCGACAACCAACATATGCTTTGTCAAATCTTTAAGCGATAAACCTATTTCACTGTTATCCGACGTCGATTTTAATTTACCGACAACAATATCTCCTGAATTTATAATATTGTCTGTATAAGTTTTACTGTTTTTGCCAGAATAATTGACCTTAAAACCTGCTGAAACAGTTTTCGTTCCTATGGGCAAACTGAAAAATGAACTTGCTTCTTCGCCGGTTATGATAAACGGTACTCTTTTAAGCCCCGAATCAATTACATTTGAATCGAAAACGGAATTATTTATAAAATTATTTATTATAAACGAATTAATAGCCCACGGTAAAGGATATAGATTATTTTTAACGTCAACAACATTATTAGGAACATCTCTAATAATTAAGTTCGCTCGTTTTTCGTTAGAAGACGCAATCATACTGCTTAATTGTGCAGACAAAATATTGATAAGATTTTCTTCGGCAAAAACTAAAATATTAAACAAATAGGACGGAGAATTTTTGTTTTCCGAATAATATCTATACGTTCCGACCTCTTTTTGAGCAAGAGAAAAGCTTACATTGCCCATCCCTTGAGCCATTATCCCTTTGTTTAAAGTGTCTAACGTTTGCATTGTTTTTTCAACGGCATACGTTTCATACGGCTCATATATAGTAGGAATTAATTGAAACGAAACGGACACTCCCGGATTATGTATAAAAACATTTATAATTTTTTCAAAATTATTTACATTTTGATAAATTACGTCAAAAGACAGGCTGCGTTGCATTATAGTGTTTTGCAAATCTATAATGTTTTCTTCTTTTATCAATGCCTTGACATGTTTTTCATTTAAATTATGAATACGATTTTCTAAATCGGAATAATCAATTTCTTTATAATCGTATTTGCCGGTTTGCAACACAGCAATTACGAGTTCGGAAATTTCTTCAATATGACTCGTTGCCGTTATTTCCGAATTCCCGATAGTTCTTAAAATTAAAATTATTTTTATGTTTGCTTTATACGCTTGATTTTTTACTTGTTCGTTTACCCAAAGTATTTCAAGTGCAATATCGTTTTTTGTGTTTTTGAAAATTTGATGGACATCGGACAACAAACCGTCAAACAACTTTATATGTTCTTTTACGATTTGTTCCTGATCTTTATCTGAATTTATAATCGAAATATCGGGAATCGTTAAAACTTCAAATGCTTTTAAACAAACCGATTCACCGTTTTTTAATTGTTTCGTACTTACCATATATTTTCTCTATAAAATTAAGGGTAATCTTCGTATCCGGGTTCTGTGCATCTTTTTAGTCTTTTTATTGTTTTAACTATTCCGATAATACTTCCGTATTTTTTAAAGGCGAGAATTGCATATTCAGAACAAGAAGGAATCATATAACATCTTTGCCTGATTTCTTCGTCGGCATATCTTTGATAAAGTCGCACAATAAAAATCAAAGTAAACCTTGAAGATAATAAAAATAATCCAATCGCAAAAAGCCAAAACCATTTAAAGGAAAAGGAAATTGCCACAATGGCATTTTCTAAAAAAATCAATCCTATTAAAAACGAAATAAGAAAGCCAATCAAAAAATGGCTTATGAAAAAAATTATCGCCAAATAATAATTGATTTTTGGTCTTATAATCTCTCTTTTATGAACTTCGTGCCTTTTCCCGCTACAAGAACCTTCCGGATGAAGGTCAATTATTAAATTATCGGTTTCTTCTTTTTTCATAATAAACGAAAAGGCAGCGGCTACAGGCCACACATATACCCGCTGCCTAATAAGTACTTATTTCGTTTTGGGCTAAATCCGGATTAACCCTTTTTTTCTCTCAATTTCTGTTTCATCGCATTAACAGCAGAATCAGCATCTTTAACACCAGAAGTTGAACAATAGAATTTATCACCAGGGACTATAAGTGCAAACTTGCTGATTTCGATTTGTTTTTTAGTCGCCTTACCCATACAACCGCTATATTCCATATATTCCATCGTTTCACTCGTTGTTGAAAAATTAGTAATATCTTTATAGAAATACTCCTCTGTGTTTTCTTTCTTTGCTCCAGAAGCCATATCGAAGATCATATTATACATATACATCTGCGTATTGCTAAAAAACAAATACGTAGCACTATAAGCAGACGTTCTATATATGCCATCTTTGCCTAATTTCCCATAAGCTGCCCCACCATTAATCTTGTCTTCATAACCGTAAAAGAAAACAGGGGGTATTTCTTTAAGTTGGTCTTCATCAAGACCGATTTTCTGAAGAGCTTTCGCTTTAAGATTTAAAGAGTTTAATCTTTTTTTGAGCATAGCGTCATATTCTTCGTCAGACATCGCACCAGACATAATACTTGTCCCAAAAAGTCCGGTTGCAAGAAAGTAATCTATAACTTTCTTTTCTTCTTCGCTTTTGCCGCGTTTTAGCGGCTTTAATTGTTTTTTGTTGTTGAGTTGCATTTGTTTCTCCTTTAAATTAATATTAATTTATCAATAACTTGTCCGTGGCGACAATTTATTCATTTATAAACAATCAGGTCTTGCTACCCCCAATATATCGTATAACATTGTTACGTCGGTCTCAGACAAACCTGCTTGCATTGCCATTTCTGCGGCTTCTTCATAAGTTGGCGATGTGTTATAATATTTTCTGAAAAAATAATCGTACTTTATGTACGCCAAAAAATAATAATAAATGCCTTTAGGTTCAATCATTATGGCAGCATTTATATATTCTTCTATTTTATCAATATCAGGTCTTGTCGCTAAAAACGCTTTTTTCCCGTGCAATAAACAAACCGCAGCATAAAAAAACGATTCTGAATTGTCAAAATTATCTTCTATTGCCTTTTCAAACGCTGGTAAAGCCTTATCGTATAATTTAAGTTTTAAATAACACATTGCTATCGATAAGTTTAGCTGCTTATTATCAGGATCTTCCGCAAGTGCCTTTCTATACGAATTCGCATACTTATTTAATTCAAGTCCACTCATTGAAGCAACGCTATTAAAAGTCGTAATAACAACCGGTTTATGACAAGACGGACATTCTTTCATATCTATTGAAAGACGCTCTCCGCAACCCGGACATTCTAATGAAACTATCATAAATTCCTCCTATAAGTTAAATGTATCTTTAATTCATGTAGATTTAATTTTTCAAAAGATACATAGATTAAACTAATCTGCGTATCTTTTGAAGATAAAAAGCACTGAGACTAAATGTAAAAATGTATTTTTTTATAAAACCCATGTTGTTTTGTTGCAAGTTTCGACAAAATAAGGTATAATATTCCAGTAAAAAAGCACATAGATTAGTTTAATCTATGTGCTTTTTTATTAAAATGGCAAATCATTAAAACTCTTGTAAAATCCTACCGATTTTGTTCATCATATCCGCTTTATGCTCATATAAAGAGTGCGCGTATCGTTTTAAGGTTATATTTGCATTTTTATGACCTAATATTTCGGATAAAGTCTTTATATCCATACCGCACTCTAATGCTCTCGTGGCAAAGGTATGTCGTAAAGAGTGAAAGCCTTTATGCGGAATATTTAACTTATTTAACAGCCTTTCAAAAGTCTTTTGATAGGACCTGACTTGCGCTCCGTATTCGCTTTTGCCGTCAATTATATAATCACGATTAGATTTTTTCTTTAAGTCTTTTAATATAGGCAAAATCTGTTTCGGCAGGGGTATTATTCTTTCCGAACTTTCCGTTTTTGTCGTGTCTATAATCTTGACATATTCACCTTTTACCCAACTATCGTGGCAAGACTTATTTATAATTATTCTGCCGTTAATAAGGTCAACGTTTTTCCAAGTTAAAGCGAGTAATTCGCCTATACGAAGTCCCGTGTATAAACAAATTAGGAAACCGTATAATTTAGGCTTTTGTTTAGTTAAAATATAATGCTCTATCTTCTTTTGTTCCGATTTGTTAAAACAATCTACCTGCTTTTCTCTGCTTTTAGGGCGAATTATATTACCTGAAAATTCTTTCGTAATAACACCGGACATAACTGCCTTTTTAAGCGAATCCTTTAACCGTGAAATTATGCTGTTTACGGTATTAGGGGAAAGCCGGCTATCCTGTAATTTAACAGACCAATCCTGCAATACCGTTGCCATCAAATCTGCCATATCGTAATCGCCTAAAAGCGGCGTTATATGTAAATCTATCTGCTTAACGTATTTATCATACGTTCGTTCTTTGACATAAGGCTTTATATACAGTCTTAACCATTCTTTTAACCAATCTTTATATTTCATATCCGTCTCTCCTTAAAGTTTTATGCCGCCCGAAAAGGCGGCATAAATATTATAACTTGTTATTTTATGTAGCCGTTTTTATAAGGGCAAAACGGCTAAAACCTGCGCCAATCCTTTTGGCGACTTTATGTAATTATTTAACGCTTTTCCTTTCTTGCGTTATTAACTTTTCGATTCCGATAAAGTTTCTTTTCTATTATTCAATTTTTTATTCCGTTGTCTTTGTTTTTGCCATTCGGCAAATTCTTTTCTACCCTCCTCCGTTTCAAACAGTTCTCGTATTGCGGGCAATAATGCTTTCGCTAAACATTGAATTTCAAAATCAGGTATGCCCGTCGTGTTTTTCCGCTTTCTCGTAATAGTTTCCCTCCGTCATTTATTCATTCTTTCTACTATTTAGTTGTATTTTCATTTTTTAGACTCCTTTATATAATTTTTTGGTCTCCGTATGAATACGTAATCACTTCATTTAGGTCGGGCTTATTTCCTTTTCTTACTACACACATAGGCATTTTGCCTTTTTCTTAAAATCGCCGACCGTTTTTTTAATTATTTACTGTAATAATTGCCGTTTAACCTGTTCTGGCGATCTCTCTCATCTTCTATTTCCTCCTCTATTTCTTTTAATCTTTTAGATTTGCTTGTTATCTCCGGCGTAAACATAGATAACACCGAAGAAAAGAACTTGTCCATTAGTCCGCCTATCGGCTTACCGTAAACAATCCTGTCAAACTCTCTCGGATTTTCCTTTTGTAGTTTGGCGGCGATACGATAGCCTTGTGTTTTACGCTCGTTGTCTTTTCTTAAATCTCTGTTCTCGTTTGCGTATTGCAAAGTCTCTTTCATAGATATTTCAAGCCGTCTGTTTAAGTCTTTATTCTCTGCCGCCAACGCTATAACTTGCTCTTTGAGTTTATTCTTGTTTTTAGGAAACTCTCCGTTATAAGCTTGTTTTAATGCGTCGGCATATTCTTTGACTTCTTCCTTTATTCCTTCGGCTTGTTCTATTATCTTCTTTGCCTTAAACTCTGCCGTAGATAAGTGCTTTGCCTGACTTCCTTCTTTCCCGCGTTCCAATCCGTATTTCTTACCGACTTTTTCATAAAGTTCAGTTTGTAATACTCGCAAGTTCTTCGGGCAGAATAAATCTTTGGCACACAGTCTATTATCGGATAATGGAATTAAATTAAGATGCAAATGCGGATTAGTTTCGTCCTTGTGGACGACGGCAGATATAATATTTTCTCTGCCATACTTACTTGCAAAGTATTCCGTCGCGTCGTAAAAAAATTTCCATTCTTCCGTTTCGTTTAGTCCTTTAAAAAACTCTCCGTCAGAACCTATTACGAACGAACACATAAGCACCGCGTCTTTTCTCGGTTTAAGATTATTTTCTTTAAGCCGTTGGTTTATGTATTCCGTATAACTCTCATAATGCCTTACAAGGTGAAAATTATTTCTCGTTCTCTCGCTGTCTATCTGTGGATTGTCAGCCTCATAGTTCTCATTCCTTTCGTTTTCTTTTTCGATAGAACAAATATCCGTTTTATGATATTTCTCCATATGACACACTAAATATGATATTGTCTTCTACCTCCCGTTTTTAAATTTCGTTTTGTCGCCAAAAAGCCTCGCAGAGCCCACTAAACTTCGCCTGCGAAGTATAGTGGGCTATACTTTAATATAAAGTGATAAATTTTGCTTGACTTTTGCTTTCCTTAAAAGGTCGTTTTGCTTACGTTTATTTTGCCCGTCAGGGCGGCCTTAATTGTCTGTAATTTTGCATTTTGCTTACCTCCAAATTGTTTTTATTTTGTCGTTTATGTAGCGTCGAAAGAGAAGCTTATAAACACATAAATATCTTTTTATTAAATTTTTCTCTCCATATATAACCGTTAAACTCACCCGAAAATTTCACTTTTCAAGAAAAAATTTTTAATTTTCTAAAAATATTTTTTAAAGCCCCTCAATAGGTAGGCAGATAGAAAGGCAAAAAGTTAACCACTTTAAAAAAATTCTCCGAAAAATATTTTTTCCCCCTCATATCTCCTAGGACACTTTTTTCAAAAAGTTGACGGTTTAATAGAAAAAAGTTTTGTTTTTAACTTAAAAATTTTCATACTTAACGATAATTTTTCCTCCCACTATTCCTAGGACACTTTTCTAAAAATAATAAGTCTAAATTAATATTTTATTAAAACTTATTAAAAAGCACTCTCTAATAGGTAGCCGGTGAAAAGGGCAAAATGTTGCAGTTTTTTAAAATTTCCATGAAAAATATTTTTTCCCTCCATATCTCCTAGGACACTTTTTTCAAAAAAACAACCCCCATTTTAAAAATTGTTCTAAAATTTTTTTCACACCCATCACTATATGGAGAAAAACGGCTAATTTGGAAAGGGTAAAAACGAAAATTTATCGAGTTAAATCACCAAAATTATTTTTTACTCTTTCAATAGGTAGCCGACGAAAACAACAAAATGTCTACCGTTTTTAATAAAAATTTTTCCCTTCACTATATGGAGAATTAAAGACCTATTTTCGGGGGTAAAAAATGAAATCTGTTAAAAACAAATTTTATCCCTCTATAATAAAGGACAAAAAAACGGCGAAAGTTCACCCCTATATGACAGATTTTTAGAAAATTGTTCGGATTATTTTTTGTCCTCTCTATAATAAAGGGCAGAAAACCCATAAAAGTTGACGGCCTAATTTCATTTTTACCCCTTCACTATATGGAGAAAAACAAGGGCAAAATTGAGGTGTCAAGCAAAAAATTCATTTAAAATTATTTTTGCCCTTCACTTAAAAGGGCTATTTTCTGGCAAAAGTCAAGGTTAAAATTAAAAATTTTTTCTCTTTATTTTTTTGAACTTAAAAATTCTGTTTTAGTTCATAAAGGTATTGACATCAAAAAAATGTTTTATATAATTACGGCAAATATAAATTTTTAGGAGTAAACATGAAAAATTACACAATAAACGAAAACAAATATTTAGATAGAAGCATTGCCGCATTTTATAACTGTGATTATCTCGGTTATCAGAAAGAAGGCAATCCGGATTTTATAAATCATTTGAAAAATATGAGCGCGGTATTAACCGAAATAGAACTCGTCGAAGATTTTATTAAAGTTGCCGATACCGTTATGCAAGACATAAAATCCATAGTTGAAAATAACAATTATTACGATTGTTCGGTTTGCGTTATCCCGCGCTCAAAAGCGGAAAGTCATTATAAACAAAGTCAACTTATGTTTAAAAAGGCAGTTTCAAGCGCAGTAAACAAATTAGGTCTTAAAAACGCAACGGAAGCGATAAAACGCGTAAAAGACACTAAAACCACGCATAATTGGAGATTAGAAAACAATACGGGGAATATGCCTTACGTCGGCATTACGAAAGATACGTGTAGCGTTGACGCAAATTCAATTAAAGGCAAAAATATAATTCTCGTTGACGACATTTATACCGAAGGCGTAAACGTCGCGGAAGATTGTATCAAGTTTTTGTTTGATTTAGGCGCAAAAAATGTTATACTTTATACGATAGCAAAAACAAGGGGTTAAAATTATGTTTTCAGATGTGTCGTTAAAACTTTATTGTGCCGTAAAGCAAGGTGTTATAAAAAGCCGAAACGAGTTTTGGCACAATTTTAATTCCGAAAAAAAGATTTTATCTCTTGATCTTGATACAGACACTTACATAAACGAGTTAAAAGCGAGCGGCATCAGTTTAGTTTGCACTTTCGATCCCGAATTCCCTGAAATCCCGCCCAACATAAAGATTACCGAAAAACCGTTTTTATTCGCCTATCAAGGCGATAAAACTTTGCTGTCGGATATTTCACGCAACGTCGCGGTAATCGGAACTTTAACGCCCACCGAAGAAATAGCGGAAAGAGAAAACAAATTCGTTTGCTTACTTGCCGAAAAAGGATTAAATATCGTAAGCGGACTTGCAAAAGGTTGCGACACGGTAGCGCACGAAACCTGTTTAAGTTGCGGCGGAAAAACTATCGCCTTTTTGCCGTCAACCTTATCTTCCATTTACCCTAAAAGCAACGTGAAATTAGCAAAAGAAATCGTGGGACGCGGCGGACTTATAATAACCGAATACGTTACCGTGTCCCATAACAAATACGAAAGTATAAAAAGATTTATAGACCGCGACAGACTGCAAGCGATGTTTTCTTCCGCAGTAATATTAACGGCAAGCAATATAAAAGGCAAAGGCGACAGCGGATCGCGCTATGCAATGGATAAAGCGTTTGAATACAACCGAAAGCGGCTGGTTATGTATAACGAAAAGACAGACAGCGACAATCCCCTGTTTGAAATGAATAAAGAATATATAAATAAGGGTGCAAAAATCCTGACCGCGGCAAGCGTAAATAACCTATGTATCAGGGTGGATGGTATATCCTGACGGTGAAACTGTTTTAACAACACCTTACGGAGGCAAATAATATGAAATTGTATGATAAAGTAAAGTTGATTAAAGAAAGAGCGGAATATAAACAAGCGGACATAAAAATCTTTGATGTCGGAATAATTATCGGCGAAAACAGGAACGGATACGTTTTAGTATGCTTTGACGGCGAACCGTATCTTGACACCGACAACGTTTATAAAACAACGGAAAAACACGTCGGCATCAAGATAGAAGATTTGGAATTGTGTGATTAAAAAACCTTAATTATAAATGCGAAACAGCCTTTAATAAAGAAAAAAGTGTTCGGATAATTAACGTTAGTTTCACCAAGAAAAAAGAACAGGTTGTATGCCTGTTCTTTTTTTTGTCATCAGAAAACGGGATTCGAATATGGAGCCAGCCGGTTACGGCGTGCTTGACATAGGCAAGAAAACAGTCCTGTGGACTGTTTTGCGGGTAG
>JAFSRT010000002.1 GCA_017445995.1 Clostridia bacterium | reverse complement strand
GCAGTATATGAGATGGCAGCAGGTTCAGTGCAACCAGTTGAACGTATCATTTCTTGATCTAAAATTTTAAAAAATAACTCTTTATTATCCATAGTATTTACGAAACAATAAATATTGTTCCCCCCTCCTTAGATAATGATTATTTGAGATTTTGATATATTATAGGGAACCTCTAAAAAGTGAGCACTTGAAAAATTTGTTTTTCAAAAGTGCGAGCTTTTAGAGGTTCCAACGGGCACCTTAACTCGAAAAAGTAGAAAAATGATATAAAGAAACTCTTAGGAATGAAGTGAGTTAGAGTTTCTTATCCTCTATGTGGACTTTTTCGAGGTGCCCTATATTGATAACTTTGTTTTTATATTATAATTATATATGATTTGTTTGAATTTTGCAAATCTATATAATGATATTAAGAAGAAGATAGTTACGAAAAAACATTATAATAAAAGGTTTTATGAATAATGGGGCTGTGGAAGTTGCTTATTTTAACAGATGTTAAAGATTATTGATAAGAAGATGGATATTTTGTATAATATTGAAGGTTATTAATCACTTTTTGTAGGTGGAAGGGATAGAATATAATAGAAAATAAGGTATAAGGTGCTAAAAGTTTTGTAGGTTGTCATATGGATATTAAAGCAGAAGTATTTAAATATATTGAAAAGAAGTATAAAGCAAAGCCAGAATATTTGTGGCGAAGATTTCCTAATTATGCCATTTTTAGACATTCCGATAATAAGAAATGGTTTGCTTTGATAATGGATGTGGAAAAAGAAAAACTTGGGCTAACTGGGAAATCAAAGGTTTATGTTTTGAATGTCAAAATAAATGATGTAGAATTTAAAGATGCATTGATAGGAAGAAAAGGCTACCTTAAAGGTTATCACATAAGTCGTGGTAACTGGGTTACCATTTTACTTGATGGAACTGTTGATGTGAAAGAAATATGCAATTTGATTGATATAAGTTTTATATCTACAAATTAAGGAAATGCTGATTAATTCATTCTTTTATGTATTTTTCAATTTATACAAAATCACTTTTCAAAACACAACGATAAAATCTACTATTAATCAGCCATTTCCATCGGAAAAACTTCTTTTCGCAAATTTACAAGAATAAATTCTTGAAAATTTGCTTAAATCAGTGTTTCCTTAATATAAAAATATATGGAGGTCTAGGATGGAGTTTAGTGAAGTGATAAAGAAAAGGTATTCTTGCAAAAAGTTTGATGGAAGGAAAGTGGAGAAAGAAAAATTAAATGAGATTTTAGAAGCTGGAAGACTTGCACCAACTGCTAAAAATTTACAGGAACAAAAAATATATGTGGTTGAATCGGAAGAAGGACTTGCAAAAATTGATAGTGCCACACCTTGTAGATATGGAGCAAGTACAGTGATAGTTGTCGCATTTGATAAGAATAATGTATTTGTATATCCTGGAGAAAAAAGAGATTCAGGGGTAGAAGATGCATCTATAGTTGCAACTCATATGATTTTAGCAGCAGCAAATGCTGGGGTAGATAGTTGCTGGGTTAATTATTTTGACCCAGAGAAACTTGCAGAAACTTTAAGCTTACCAGATAACGAGGAAGTACTGATGGTTATGGTTGTGGGATATGCTGCACCTGAAACTAAGCCACTTGATAACCACAATAAAAGAAAGGCTATAGAAGAGACAGTAAAATACATATAATAGTATCATATCATTATTTGATAAAGAAAGGATGGCTTCCAAAGAGATTGTAAATAAGGGATTCATTTATGAAATTTATTAAATCAGATAAGGAAATAGAAGAATTATTAAAAAGTTTGAATAATACAAAGTTTAGAGGTTCATTTCATTTAAATAATAAAATGTTCGCCTACGTACAAGATAAAGGATTTGATAAAATAAAATCGGATGCTTATGATTTGATAACAAAAAGGTTAGCACCAGATGTGATAGCAAATGATGGTAAGCAAACACCAATGAAACAAGTTCATCCAGTATTTATAGCTCAACATGCAACAGGAACTTGCTGTAGAGGATGCTTGGAAAGAATACATCACATAGAAAAAGGTAGAAACCTAACTAAAGATGAGATTGATTACATTGTCAAAGTAATAATGATGTGGGTTAAAAAAGAAATGAATATATAAGTATTTTATAAAATAGTTAATGTGAGCCATTGTGCAAAGTTGTATAGTGGCTTTTTTATTGCAAAAAATGTTTGTTAATATCTTGCTTTTTTTGGCATGGTTTTTGTGAGAAACTTTGTAGTTATCAACAATTTCAAAAATTTCTTATGCCCTGTAAGGTAGTATAATAACAGGGCATAAGTCAAGATGCTAAAGCATCTTGACTCCAATTTTATAAAAGAAAATAAAAGGAATATGAAAAATGAAAATTATAGTCGCAATTATAATTCTTGTTGCTATTTTGTATAATTTAATTTTCTTATTAGCTATAGATGACAAATTATTTCTTCAAGACTTATGGTTTGAATACTTTTTGGGCATCATTAAGAATTTTGATTCAATGATGTATGCTTCTTTTACTGATTATATGTTAACTGTGGATGAAAGAAGTAAAAAAGTTAAAAATTTGGTTAAAGGCAGACTTGTCATATTGTTAATGATTATAGTTTTTTGTTTTATATTATTTAATGCAATCAAAAAACTACTAATTAAATAAATATATTATTGTACTAGATCAATATCATTTTATGGAGGATTATTAAATGAAAAAACTATTTATTGTTTTACTATCAACTTTATTGTTGATTAGTGTTACGGCTTGCAGTTCATCTACAAGTGCTGAAAAATCTACACAAAAAGGTTCTAAGTATGCACCAGGAGTATATTCTCAAGTCAATTTAACATCTCGAGACAAATATAATGATTTACCATCTAATACAAAAACTGTTCTTAATAATTATAATTTAGTTGTATTACTTCCTGATGGAACATTTCTTGAAGGCTCGACAAGTACTTGGATTAGGGATTTTGATGAGTTTGTAGAAACATGGGAAAAGAAAGGGAATGCCTTTGGTAATGAGAGCGGTTTTAGTTCACCAAAATATCAATTTGAAAGATTATTTACTGATACAAATGATCAATGGTATCAAATGGGTACTTGGGAAGAAACTGCTGATAATGAAATAAAATTGTATACAAAGAATGACCATACAATGAGAATTAATCAGAACTATTGGCAATTAAATGCAAGAAAAGAAACAGATACTTTTCGACAGATATATAGTCAATATAAAAAATAGAGGTAATTAAATATGCTAAAAAAAATTTTTATATTTTTATTATTTTGTATCTCCTTTAGCTTGCTTGGTTGTAATAAAAAAAGTTCAGATAATAATGATTCTAAACAAGCATATGTTGGGATATATGATGGAGAACATGGAGGATATTTAGAGTTAAAATCTGATTTTAACCGTAATGGTTTTTGCAAGCCCTTCTTTTAATAATTGCTTATCCGAACGGTAAGGGAACTTATACTTAACCGGAACGAATTCTTGTTTTTTCTTAAACCCGTCGAATACCGTATCGATAAGTTCTTTAGCGCGTTTTACGCCCCTTTCCGATTTAACTTTAACCATAAGCGGTGTTTCTTCGTATTTCTTGATATCGCCGTAATCGTGCCCGAAATATTTTCTGTCGTCGTAAAGTTTCGGGTCTAACGCGAAGAAGGCAACCAAAGTTTTACCCTTAATTGCAAACCTTACTTTCGGCAATCTCGAAGACGAGAAGGTGTCGTGAGCAAAACTTACTCTCGAAGAAACTTTCTTGTATTCTAAAACGTAATTTTTAAGTTCGTTATAGAACTCTTTATTTTCTTCGGAAGTCTGATGCATTTTTGCCGTGAAACTCTTCTTTATAGAAGTTCTCGTTCTGACGTTATCTTCGGTTATTGCAGAATCAACCTGTTCGCCGATATTGATACCCTTGTTTTCTTCGTCGATTTTAGGAAGACGCTTGAACCAGATAATTTCTTTTGCGGAATAGTTAAAGATATGATACTGAGTTTCGCAAACGGAACAAATAATATCTTCGCCTTCAGGCGCTAATAGGTTAGAACCGCATACAGGGCAGTATCTTCCGTGAACTGCCGACGCGCCTTCCGCGATAAGGGTGCAACTCTTAATAAGACCCATGATCTTTTGTAAAGTATTACTCTTATTAGGAATAATCTGAATAGCGTAATCGTCGGTCGTTTCTTCATAATCGGAAACAACGTAATAACGGGTAATTCCGTAAGGAAGGTTTTCGTTTTTATTTCTTGCGTAATCGTCGACCGAAGTAAAGTTTTTAAGTTTTTGTATTTCGGCGGTAGATAACGTCTTAATTATAACGTTAGAAACGTTTCCGTCTGGAATAGCCGTTATTTTTACAAATAATTCCGTGTCGCTTTTAACCGAAACGTCGAAAGTAAACGGGTCTTTCGTGAAGACAAGATTGTCGAATTTTAATTCGGCAGACTGTGAAACCATAATGTCCTGATTTTCTTCGTCAGGTTTATACCCCAACTTGTCGAGCGCCGTAAAGAAGTTTACTTCCATAAAGCCCTGATACATTTTCTTTTCGGTAGTAATAATAGGGTCTTTATTCAAATAATTAAGATAGAAAACGTAGCAGTAGTTATAGTCTTTATCGTGCTGGAATATATTCGTCGTTTTTAGCGAGTGCATATCGAAACGCCCCGCTTTCTCGCAAGCCTTATAAAGTTCTCTGCCTTTTAAGGCAAAAAGCGTCTTTTTCGAACGCATGAGCGACCCTATTACGTTTACTATCGGCTGATGTACGGAAAGAAGAACGGGAAGCCCGTCTTTCGTGTCGGCATAGTCGGTGTAGGTTATCGCTTTTAAGCCGTGTTTATAGTTAGTGCCGAGTATCTGTCTGTTAAGCGTATCAAAAGCAGTGCAAAGGTCGTTGAGTTTTTTGGCAACAGCGTCCAAAATCAAATCAATCAATGCACATATAAATCTGTTTTCATATATTGCAAGATCGTCTTCGTTGACGAAAGTGTGCGCGTATTCGAGAGCGGTTTCACCGTCCGGTCTTACACGCCATAACTTGTCGTCTCTGTAATTCATTTTAATACAGTCAGCGTCCATTTTAGAAGCAACCGACGCGTTCCTTACGAGTTCTTCTTTCTTTAAGAACAAGTGCGGTTCACGGAATATTGCTTTAATATGGGCGATAAGGGAAGCGATATCGTCTGCAAACACGAAGTCGTTGGTAATAACGTCTTCGTAGTTTTCGTCTATAGAATAGCCGAATCTGCCTTCTTGCATATATTTGATAACGTTATCTAACGAAACTCTATAACGGCAATTTGCAAGTTTCCTTGTAAATGTTTTTAATACGGATAAACTGTTATCATTCATCATACATTATACCAACCTTTTAAGGATTTTTTCAATAGCCCTTTCAGTTTGAACAAACGTACCTTTACCGTATAGGCTGTGCAAAAGCGCAATGAGTTTTGCAAGTTCGTCTTTGATATAATCTTCGAACACGCCGTCGAGTTTTCTCATAATCTTCGTTGCGAATATATCGTCGAGCGCTTCTTCTTTAGAACCGCCGAGTGCAACGTAAACAGGAACGTAGCCCTGAATCTGAACCATAATACGGTTACCGAATCTGATATCGAACGCGTCGCGCATGAAGTCGCAGAGTTTTAAGAACTTATCGGTTTCGTCTTTACTTAAACATTTATTGATATTTTCCTTCGCTTCGTTAAACATATTAACAAGCGCTTCGGAACTTATCTGAATAGGGTCGGAGTTATAAGAACTCGTGATAGGGGAAATCTTTTCCTTAAAATCGAGAACCATAGCCCTGTCGTAAACCTTATCGGTTATAGTAAAGGTCGAGTCGTCGGTGTTTGCCGTTCCTATAAACCAAGTGTTATTCGGAATCTGAATATAACCGCCGGTAAGTTTCGACGGAAGTTCCTGACCGATATCAGGTTCGTAAACCTTAACCTTCCAGTCTTCCGAAGGATATTCGAGAATAGACAGGAAGTCGGCAAAATAATATTCGATACGCGAAAGGTTCATTTCGTCTAATACCATAAGGTTTACTTTATCGGTATAAGACGCGTCGTATAAGTTAATTAAGAAATCGGTCGTTTTAAAGGTTTTAGTAAATTCGCTGTAAAAACCTAAAAGGTCGGTCTTATCTCTCCACGTTGCCTGAACAGGCGAGAAAAACTTTTTACTGCCCGTAAATTCGCAGAACATACGCGGAAGCATTGATTTACCCGTACCGCTTAAACCTTCGAGAATAATAAGCCTTGATACAGCCATACCCGCAAGGAAAGAACGGATTAAAGGTAATTCGTAATATATCTTATGTTTATTGATTGCAAACGACTGGAACTGTAAAACGAATTCTTCTAACGTTAGTTCGCTTGAAACCGTCGGAATAGGCGGATTGTCAACCATATCGAGATCGATAGTGGTAAGAGACGGGAACATATCGCCCGGTTTGATTTTAGCGCGTTTAGTTACGCTTTCGGAAGACGCGCCCGAACCTGCGCCTGCGCCCGCAGCGTATCCCGCGCCTGCGCCAGCACCTGCACCCGCGCCGCCTTTCGCTTCCGCATTGATAACCAAGCCGTCTATGTCGCCGATACGTTTTCTGTCGTCTTCGATTCTTAAATCGAACTTTTTAACGGAGTTGATAAAGTATGCGACAACTACCGCAAGTAATTGTACTACGACGAACAATACGTATAAGAAAATTATACTTACGATAACGAAAGCAACGGTAAGCACCGCCATCAAAAGGAATTGCAGAACGAAATGCTTAAAGTCAAT
Source organism: Clostridia bacterium (assembly GCA_017445995.1). GTDB lineage: Bacteria > Bacillota > Clostridia > Christensenellales > Borkfalkiaceae > UBA1259. The sequence continues at coordinate 36,652 of JAFSRT010000002.1, read as the reverse complement.
CGTGTGGAAATATTTAGGGTTAAACGCGCCGATAGCCCAGTATAAAAGCCCTAATACGATTGCAACGAGTGCAACGATTATCCAGTAAATTGCGGTAAACGTTTTTTTCGCCTTTTCTTCGGAAGAAAAACGCGCTTTATACTTATCGGTAAATCTCGTTATGTAATCTTTATAGATTTCGCCGACTAAAAAGGAAACAGCGAATATATAAAGAAGTGCGTAAACGTACCAAACGTTAACGTTTATTTCTATTCGTGACGTTAATTTAAATTTGGTTAAAATGGTCCGATAGAACGCGTCTAAGTGCGGGAAGAAAATATCTTCGAAGTTATTTCTCGTGTCCAAGACCATAATGAATAAAACGTTTAACGATAAGATGATGATAAACATCAGACTTCTCAACGTTTTAGACTTAAATATTCTGCCGAATCTTAAAAACGGTGAAATGTTGTGTTTGTTTTCCATAAAAAAACCCCTCTAATTTTTTCAATATTTATAGTCATTGTACCACACCCGAAAGCGATTGTCAATATTTTTTATAAATATATATAATAAATATACTAAATAAACTTTATAAAATGCAAAAAAACAAAAAAGATAACAAACCTTTGATAAACCCGTTAAAAACGCTTGTAATTTCGCGGCAATTTTGGTAAAATAGTAAAAAAAGAATTTTGGGGTGTCGCCAAGCGGTAAGGCCACGGACTCTGACTCCGTTATTCGGGGGTTCAAATCCCTCCACCCCAGCCACGAACAGAAGGCAGCACCATTTCGGTGCTGCTTTTGGTTTGTATTGTAGGGTGGAGGGATTTGAATAGGGAGAAAATTGCCAGCGGCAATTTGTCCGAAGGACTAAACTGTCCTGTGGACTGTTTTGCGGGTAGGTCGCACAGGCGAAAATCCCTCCACCCCAGCCACGAACAGAAGGCAGCACCATTTCAGTGCTGCCTTTTGGTTTGTATTGTAGGGTGGAGGGATTTGAATAGGGAGAAAATTGCCAGCGGCAATTTGTCCGAAGGACTAAACTGTCCTGTGGACAGTTTATCGGGTAGGTCGCACAGGCGAAAATCCCTCCACCCCAGCCAAAAAAACAAGGCAATTATGCCTTGTTTTTTCTTTATAAGCGGTATTTCCCCGTCTAACCCTTGACAAAACTAAAAAGTGTGCATATAATAAAGTAAGAAAAGTAAGAAAAATAAGAAACCATTATTTTCAGGTGAAATATGAAACAGGAAAAAGACAGATTTATAGTAAGCGTTAAAGTCGGCGCAAAGGGGCAGATAACGATACCCGCAATCGCGAGAAAGACGTTCGACATAAAAGAAGGGGACACGCTTATGGTTCTCGGCGACGTAGAAAGGGGGATAGCGATACTCAAAGACGACGTGTTTTATAAGGTTATGGGGGACGTAAAGATAAATGCAAGCGATAGCGATAAATAATTTAAGGAAGGAATATAAAGACACGGTAGCCGTAAAGGGGCTTGATTTAGAGATAGAAGAAGGCGAACTGTTTTCTCTTCTCGGCGTGAACGGTGCGGGAAAGACCACGACGATTAAAATGCTGGCGACTTTAACTAAACCGACGAGCGGAAACGCCTTTATATCGGGGTATTCGATATTAAAAGACAAAGAGAAAATAAAAGAGATAGTAGATATTTCCATGCAGGAAACGGCGGTTGCGAGAAACCTTACCGTAGACGAGAACGTAGAGTTTTACGGCGCGCTTTCGGGGCAGACGAAGGAAGAAATCGAAAAAACCAAGCAATATTTATATAATGCGTTCGGTCTGTCGGCTGTGAGAAACAAGCAGGCGGCGAAACTTTCGGGCGGGTGGCAAAGGAAACTTTCTATCGCGTTGGCACTCGTATCCAAGCCTAAAATCCTGTTTTTAGACGAACCGACTTTGGGGTTAGACGTTATCGCAAGGCGCGAACTGTGGAAGACGATAAAAGAGTTAAAGAAGGATATGACGATAATTCTTACCACGCACTATATGGAAGAAGCCGAAGCATTATCCGACAGGATAGGCATTATGAAGGACGGAAAATTGCTTTTTATCGGAAAAAAAGAAGAACTTTTTGAAAAGACGGGTAAAAATGACGTTGAAAACGCCTTTATCGAGATAGTCGGCGGGGGTGAGCAAGATGAATAGTTCTCTTTATAGAATATTAACTCTTACCAAAAGGAACTTAAAAGAAACGATAAGGGACAGATTGTCGCTTGTTTTCACGATTTTAATGCCCCTTCTTATGGAAATACTTTTTTACCTTCTTTTCCACGGACTAACAAGTCAGTTCGAAATGAAATATTTAGCGCCGGGGATAGTAGTGTTTTCGCAGTCCTTCGTCGCGCTGTTCGTCGGCATTTTAATAGCCGTCGATAGGGGCACGTCCTTCCTGAAAAGGTTATACGTTTCGAAGGCAAAACCTTACGAGTTTATATTCGGATACGCCCTTTCAATCTTGCCTATAATTCTCGTTCAGTCGATACTGTTCTTTTTAATCGGCGTAATATTCGACGGCAGTATATTCGGCGCGAGTATGTTCCTTGCTATTTTGTTAAGTTTATTTACTTCGCTTTTCTTTATAGCAATGGGGCTACTTATCGGTTCGCTTTGCACGGAAAAATCGATAGGCGGTGCGTCCACGGTGGTTATCGTGGGGCAATCGGTACTGTCCGGAATGTGGTTTCCGATAGAAGGGTTAAACGGGGTAATTATAAGTATAATGAACGTACTTCCGTTTAGAAACGCGACGTTACTATTAGAGAACGTTTTAAACGGAATAAACGATAGTTATAAAGATTTTCTATTGCCGTTTTTAATCGTTTTATGCTATACCGTAGTAAGTTTTGTATTCGCTATTTTAGCGTTCAGAAAAAAAATGAACGCCGACTGAAAATATTGATGAAAATCATTGACAAAAGAGATAAATAATGATAAAATTACAACGTAAAATATAAAAACGTTGACGGAAAGTGTGCATAAAAAACGTTTTAAGAGACGTAACGGTCGGTGCGAGTTACGAACGGGGTTTTTGCATTTGTAGTTCCCGAGTTGGAAAGAAGAAAGCAACTTTTTGCAAGTAGAACTTTCCCGTGCTGCCACGTAAGAGCATAGGGGTTGATTGACTCCAAGAGTGGCGAGAAATCGCAATTTGAGTGGTACCACGGGTGATAAAGTATATACGCGCTCGTCTCAAAGTAATTGAGACGGGCGTTATTTTTTTAAGGAGAAACAATGGACGATAAACTCGAATTAAACAGCAAGATTGCCGATATGGCGAAACGTATCAGGGAATTAAGGGAAATCGAAAACCTTACGATTTCCGAAATGGCGGAAAAAACGGGCTTAACAAAAGAAGAGTACGAAAAATGCGAAAGGGGTGAAAGCGACCTTAACTTCGCCTTTTTATACCGTTGCGCCGCCGCGCTTTCCGTGAACGTTACGGACATAATAGAAGGTTTCAGTCCTACGCTGAAATCGTACACGGTAACGAGATTCGGCGAAGGTCAGGAAATAGCGAAGGCGCACGGTATGACTTACTATAACCTTGCGTACGCCTTTAACAACCGTATTGCCGAACCGCTTTTCGTAAAAAGCGCGTATAACGAAGAACTGACTAAAAAAGAGATAGAGTGCACCACTCACGAAGGGCAGGAGTGCGACATAGTAGTGGAAGGCAAACTTATGGTAAGAATAGGCGACCACACCGAAGTTTTAAGCGCGGGCGACAGTATCTATTACGATTCGGGCACGCCGCACGGTATGATTGCTGTCGACGGGAAGGACTGTTCTTTTTACGCTATCGTTCTTAACCCTTCGGGCGAACCTATACCGGAACTTACCGCGCCCGAAACGGTCAGCGATAAGACGGTGGTAGTTAAGGAAAACAAACGTAAAGAAAGGATATGGCATAAGTATATCGACGTTGAAACCAACGAGAACGGCACGCCGACTTCGATAAAATTCAAAAATACCGAACGCTTTAATTTTGCCTTCGATTTGGTGGACGAACTCGCCGAGAGAGAACCGAATAAACTCGCTATGCTACACGTTTCGCGCGATAAGGAAGAAAGATATATCACCTTTAAGGACTTAAAACAGGCGTCAAGCAGATGCGCCAACTACTTTAAGGCGATAGGAATAAAGCGCGGGGACAGGGTAATGCTGGTTCTTAAACGGCACTATCAGTTCTGGTACGCTATGCTCGGCTTAAACAAAATAGGCGCGATAGGTATCCCTGCGACCAGTCAACTGCAAGAACACGACTTTACCTACCGTTTCAACACGGCGGGCGTTTGCGCCATCATCTGCACTGCGGACGGCGACACAGCGCATCAGGTAGACCTTGCGGCGGCGTCCTGCCCGACCTTGAAACATAAAATTATAGTAAACGGCGAAAGGGAAGGCTGGCGCAACTTCGACGAAGAATACCTTATGTACCGCAGCAGATATATCCGCCCCGACGACGCGCCGGGCGGCAACGACACTATGCTTATGTTCTTTACTTCGGGAACTTCGGGTTATCCGAAGATTGCAACGCATAACTATAAATACGCCTTGGGGCATTTCCATACGGCGAAATACTGGCACTACGTAGATACCGAAGGCTTGCACTTTACCATTTCCGACACGGGTTGGGCAAAATCCATGTGGGGCAAGTTCTACGGACAATGGCTGTGCGAAGCGGCGACTTTCGTTTACGATTTCGACAGGTTCGACGCAAGCGATATTCTGCCTATGTTCGCAAAATACCATATAACGACCTTCTGCGCACCGCCGACTATGTTGCGTATGATGATTAAGCAGGATTTATCGAAGTACGATTTATCGTCCGTTCGCCATATGACTACGGCGGGCGAAGCCTTAAACCCCGAAGTTTATCGCCAGTTCGAAAAACTCACGGGGCTTCAAATCCACGAAGGGTTCGGTCAGTCGGAAAGCACTATGATAGTCGGGAACTTGGTCGGCGCACCGCATAAAGTCGGTTCTATGGGTAAGCCCGCGCCTATCTATAAGGTGGACCTTATCGACGCGGACGGCAAGTCGGTTGCGGTAGGCGAAACGGGTGAAATAGTTATCGACGTGAGAGACGGCGCACCTTGCGGGCTGTTCACCGGGTATTATAACGACAAGGAAAAAACGGACGAAGTATGGCACGACGGATTCTATCACACGGGCGACACCGCTTGGCGCGACGAAGACGGGTTTTACTGGTACGTCGGCAGGGTGGACGACGTTATAAAGTCGTCGGGATACAGAATAGGGCCGTTTGAAATAGAAAGCGTTATTATGGAATTGCCTTACGTTTTAGAGTGCGGCGTTTCCGCCGCGCCCGACGAAATAAGGGGGCAGGTCGTTAAGGCAAGTATCGTTTTAGTTAAGGGCAAGGAAAAAACGGAAGAACTTAAAAAAGAGATACAAAACTACGTTAAGGCGAAAACCGCGCCGTATAAGTATCCGAGAATAATAGTTTTCCGCGACGAATTGCCTAAAACCGTTACGGGAAAGATACAGAGAAACAAATTGTAAAATATTCGTTAAAAATAAAAAATCGGTAGCAAATCGCTACCGATTTTTCGTATATTCAAAAAATTAAGCCGCTTTTTCTGCGCCCGATATTCCGTTTATTTGGTTATATTCCCTTTCGCGTTTTTTAAGGCAAACGTAAAAGGATATCGCAAAGAACGTTCCCGCAAATATCCACGCTAACGGGTTGCATAACACCGCGCCGAAAAATCCGAAAATATCCACGAACACGAGTACGGCGAACACCCTTGAAGCAAGTTCGATAATACCGCCGAGAACGGTTATTTTGCCGAAACCTATCGCCTGAACACTACTTCTATAAGCGTGTATCATAAACAGGAAAAAATAGGTGGAATCCTGAATAAGAATATACTTTAATATAAGGTTAAACACTTCTTCCACGGCGTATTCGTCGGTAATAAGCACCCTTGCAAGCGGAACGCAGGCGGAAAATGCACCCGCCGTGGCGATTACCGTAAAGATTGCGCCGATAAGCCACGAAATATTCGCCCCGTCTCTTAGTCTCTTATAGTTTTTCGCGCCGTAATTCTGCCCGACGTATATGCCAACCGCAACGCCCGCCCCGTTAAGAAGGGACCCAAAGAAATTATCAACCCTGCTTGCCGTGGTCTGCGCCGTCGTGTAATAGGCGTTATCGAGCCCGTTAAAGGCTTTCTGACATATCATACAGCCGAGTGCGGTTATGGAAAACTGCATCGACATAGGCAGCCCTGCGCCGAGATGTTCTAAAACGAAATCTTTTTTAAACGAAAAATCTTTTTTCTTTAAGCGCAAAACCTTAAACCGCGTGAAAATAATCGTGAACCCGATTAGTGCCGAAACCGCCTGACTTATTATCGTGGCGTAAGCCGCCCACTCGACGCCAAGGTCGGTTATAAAGAGAAGGCAGTTTAACAAAATATTGAGTAGCGCGCATATAATAAGGGTTATAACGGGGGTTTTACTGTCGCCCATCGCCCTTAAAATCTGGTCGGAAAGGTTGTATAAAAGCATAAAAAGCGCGCCGATAAAGATTATTCTTACGTAGTTTACCGAGTTTGTAAGAAACAGTTCGTCCGTTTCCATTAAAATCAGAACGGGCTTTGCGAGAAAGAAAAATAAAAGTGAAAACACCGTGCCGATAATAAGGGAAAGCACGATTGAAACGGCAACGCTGTTGCGCATTTTTTCTTCGTTTTTCGCGCCGACGAACTGGCTTAACTTTATACCGAACCCCGAACTCATACCTTGTATAGAACAGTTGACGAAAAAGGTGAACGACCCCGTTAAGTTAATGGAAGTCATCGCTTCCGACCCGCGCGATAAAGAAACGATAAGCGTGTCGCAAAAGGAATAGACGTTCTGCAACAGGAAACTTAACGCGATAGGTATTGCGAAAACAGTTATTTTCTTAAAAGGCGACCCAACGGTCATATCTACTACTTTTGCCATAAAAATATCCTTTGATAGAAGTGATTGTAGCACAAAAACTAATCTGTGCGCAAGTGTTTATATACCGTTATGAAAATATAATAGACATATTTTTGCCGTTCGTGTATAATAGATAGGGTAAGGGAATTAAAAAATGGAAAAAACCAACGTGATGCGTTCTTTGGACGCGAAAAAAATCGAATATATTCCGCATTGTCGTAAACTTGAAGAAGCGATATCGGGGTCTTTAATGGCGGACGCGTTAAACCTTCCGCACGAGTCGACTTTTAAGACGCTTGTAACCGTCGGCGCAAGTAAGAAAAATTACGTTTTTATGATACCCGTGGATATGGAATTAGACTTAAAAAAATGCGCAAAAGCCGTTTCGGAAAAGAATATCGAAATGATAAAAAGCAGAGACCTTTTGGGATTAACGGGCTACGTTCACGGCGGTTGTTCGCCTATCGGTATGAAAAAGCCTTTTAAAACCGTTATCGACGCGTCTTTTTTAAACTTTCATAAAATCGTGTTCAGCGCGGGGAAAATCGGATGTATGGTGGAAGTGAAAAAAGAAGACCTGAATAAAATCGTTCCGCTACTTGTTTTCGATATAGTCAGAAACTAACGGAAGAAATAAAATTAAAAACGGGATTATTTGCATAGATTAACTATGCAATTTTCTTTTTTAAATAAAAATATTATATATAATAATAAAAAAAGACGAAAATAAAAAGGGTTTTTAAAAGGTTATTTCGTACAATAAGATAGGAGAACGCTTTTATGAAAGATAAAACGATTAAAATCGAAGAGTTATTTTTATCGCCGTACGCAAAAAAATCGGTGGATACCGTCGGCAGACTGAAAAAAGAAAAACCGTGCAGTATGAGAACGGAGTTTCAGCGCGACAGGGACAGAATAATTCACAGTAAATCGTTCAGAAGACTTAAAAATAAAACGCAGGTATTTATTTCGCCCGAAGGCGACAATTACAGAACCCGTCTTACGCATACACTTACCGTGGCGCAGGTCGCAAGGTCGATTGCAAGGGCGTTGTCGCTTAACGAAGACTTAACCGAAGCGATAGCGTTAGGGCACGACTTGGGGCATACGCCGTTCGGGCACTCCGGCGAAAGAATACTCTCCGGACTTAACGGCAAGGGTTTTTACCATAACGTTCAGTCGGGAAGGGTTGTCGATTTTCTCGAAAATAACGGCAAGGGGCTTAATCTTACGCGCGAAGTGGTGGACGGAATAATAAACCATAAAGTTTCGCTTACTCAACACACGTTGGAAGCAAGGGCTGTAAGCCTTGCCGACAGAATAGCATACGTAAACCACGATATTGACGACGCGATTGAAAGCGGTTTCATTAAAAAATCCGATTTACCGAAAGACGCTATCGATATTCTCGGCGAAACGTCGTCAAAGAGAATAAACACGATGATATATTCAATCTACGTAAACAGCGAAGGCAAAAACAAAGTCGAGATGGAAGACGAAGTATGGAAGCAGACGGACGAATTAAGAAACTTTCTTTTTGAAAGGGTGTATTTTTCGCCCGTTATAAAGCAGGAAGAAGAAAGGGCGAAAAAAATGATTACTTCCCTTTACGAGTACTATAAGTCGAACGTCGACAAACTTCCGCCGTTTTATAAGGGATTGCTTGACACTAACGATATAGACACGGTGTTATGCGATTACGTTTCGGGTATGTCGGACAGATACGCCATAAACAAGTTCAAAGAGATTTTTATCCCTATGAAATGGAAAATGTAAAATGAAAGGTTTCGATTCAAAGTTTATCGACGAATTAAAGAGAAAAAGCGATATAGTGGAAGTTGCCAGAAAGTATTTAGACTTAAAGCAGAACGGCACGAACTACTGGGCAAGATGCCCTTTTCATCACGAAAAGACGGCGTCCTTTTGCGTGAGTTCGATTAAGCAACTATACCATTGTTTCGGTTGTCATAAATCGGGCGACGTCATTTCTCTCGTTATGGAATTAGATTCCGTCGATTTTGCGGACGCAGTTAAGATTTTAGCGGAACGTGCGCACTTAAAACTTCCCGAAATCAAGATAGACGACGAAAAAATCAAGAAAGAGAAAAAGGAAAAGGAACGCCTTTTATCGCTTATGAAAGACTGCGCGTTGTTTTACGTTGCGAACCTTCGTTCAGACAAGGGTTATCAGCACGTCGACTACGTATTAAAACGCAAGTTTTCTTCCTTAACCGTTGCAAAGTTCGGTATGGGCGCGTCGCTTAACTTTAACGACCTACCTAAATATCTCGAAGAAAAAGGGTACACAAAAGAAGAAATGGTTTTATCGGGCGCGGTCGGTGAAAAGAACGGAAGATTATACGACTTTTTGGGCGGTAGGCTGATTATTCCCGTAATAGACCAGTTTAACAACGTTATCGCCTTCGACGGCAGGCGTATCGATAACGTAAAGGAACAGAAATACGTAAACACCAAAGAAACGCCGATATTTAATAAGAGTAAAACGCTTTTTAATCTTAACAACGTCAAAAAAGCAAAGAACGAAAAGGGTATCGACGGTATCATAATAGTAGAAGGGCATCTCGACGTAGTGTCTCTCGTTCAGGCGGGGTTCGATAACGTTGTCGCAAGTATGGGAACGGCGCTTACTAAAGACCAAGCGCGTATCATAAAACGGTACACGAACAGGGTATACGTATGTTTCGACGGCGACTCGGCGGGGCAGAAGGCAACCCTTAAAAGTCTCGATATTTTAGCGGGCGAAGGGCTTGAAGTTAAGGTGGTAAGATTAACGGACGGGTTAGATCCCGACGAAATGATAAATAAATACGGTGCGGACAAGTATCGCGAAACGATAGTCGACAGCCTTCCGCTTATCGACTATAAACTGTTCGTATTAAAAAACACTTACGACGTAAAGAACGCCGACGGGAGAAGGAAATATCTCTCGGGTGCGTTAAAGGTGATAAAAGAGAGTGCGTCCGCGGTTGAACAGGAAGACCTGTTAAAGACTTTAAGAGACGAAACGGGCATAACTATCGACGCGTTAAAAAGGGAACTGTATTCGATAGACGATAAGCAACCCGAACGGGAAATTACGATAAAGCGAATAAACGGCGAAGTGGACGAAAAAATTACCGTTGCGGAAAGATACGTTTTATACGCTTACCTTAATAACAAACCTTTTGCGCTGGAAACAAAAATCGACAATCTCGGTTTCTCAACGCCGTTATTTAACGAAATAAAAAAATATATTATGCAGAAAATAGAGTTAAACGAACAAATGCGCTTTAACGATATTTACGAAATAGAAGACGGCGACGAAATGGAAATAGAAAAAATGCTTGCCTTCGATAAATACGACGAAAAGGAAGACGGGTTCGACAAGGCGAAATACTTTTCAGACTGTGTAAAGACGATTAAACAAAAGGCGTTAGACGACGAAATAAACAGACTTTCGGTTCTGTTTTCGAAAGAGACGGACGTGGAAAAACGCCAACTTATCGCCAAAGAAATGGGCGAATACATAACGAAGAAAAACAAATTGCATTGATAATATATAGGAGTGTGTTATGGAAGAAATTCAAATGGAAAAGTTAGAAGAGTACGATAAGGAACACGTTGAAAAACTCAAAGCGGTTGTCAGCGATATAATTATCGAGTACAAAAAAACCGGCGTTATAACGACGGACGTGCTTTTTGATAAACTTGAAAAGTACGAAGCGTCTCCGCTTGAATTAGAAGAAGTTTATAAAGAGTTTGAAGACAATAATATTCAGATTATAAACGAATACGAAAAGGACAAGGAGTTGTACGACGAACTTTTAAAAGAAGTCAGTATGGACGACCCCGTTAAGATGTATTTAAAAGATATAGGCAAAGTCCCGCTTTTGCAACCCGACGAAGAGACGGAACTTGCAAAGCGCATGATGGACGGGGACGAGAACGCTAAACGCCTTTTATCGGAAGCAAACCTTCGACTTGTAGTGTCTATTGCAAAGAGATATATGGGCAGGGGCATGCAGTTTCTCGACCTTATTCAGGAAGGCAATTTAGGGCTTATGAAGGCGGTAGAAAAATTCGACTATCAGAAAGGGTTTAAGTTTTCTACTTACGCGACGTGGTGGATACGCCAAGCCATAACGAGGGCTATTGCGGACCAAGCAAGGACTATCCGTATCCCCGTCCATATGGTAGAAACGATAAACAAAACGATACGCGTGTCGAGAAGACTGTTGCAGGAATTAGGGCGCGAACCGACCCCCGAAGAAATCGCAAAGGAAATGGGGACGACGGAAGAACGCGTTCGCGAAATACAGAAAATCGCGCAAGACCCCGTTTCACTCGAAACGCCTATCGGCGAAGAAGAAGACAGCCACCTTTCCGACTTTATAGAAGACGAAGGCAGCGCCGCGCCGACCGATTCGGTTGCTTCGACTATGCTTAAAGAACAATTACTCGGCGTTTTGACCACTTTAACCCCGCGTGAAGAAAAGGTTTTAAGGTTAAGATACGGGCTGGACGACGGCAGACCGAGAACGCTTGAAGAAGTAGGCAAAGAGTTTATGGTAACGCGTGAAAGGATACGTCAGATAGAAGCCAAGGCGTTAAGAAAATTGCGTCACCCGAGTCGTTCTAAAAGACTTAAAGACTTTTTGGAATAATGCATAACAGATTAAAAAATATTTACGTTTCGATAGATAAGTGCGACGTTTTTGCCGATATCGGGTGCGACCACGGGTATATCGCGAAAGCAATGATAGTAGATAAAAAATGTAATACCGTAATCGTTTCCGATATAAGCGAAAAAAGTCTTTCTAAAGCGAAAGAATTATTAAAAGACGAGATAGATAAGGGGCGGGCGCTTGCCTTCGTTTCGGACGGGTTCGATAATCTTCCCGCCGTCGACTCGGCACTCATTGCGGGTATGGGCGGAAAGGAAATAATATCGATTTTAAAAAGGTGCGAGAAGTTGCCCGAAAAACTCGTTTTACAACCCATGAAAAACTGCGATTTAGTAAGAAAAACCGTAGTTAATATAGGGTATAAAATAGTTTCCGATAAAATGTTTAAAGACGGAATAATGTTTTATAACGTAATTTCGCTTGTTAAGGGTAAAGATAGGTTATCGGAAGATGAAATTATTTTCGGAAGAACTAACCTAAACTCTTATAACGCCGATTTTTCAGAATACTTAAAATCAGAAATCGTCAAAACGGGTAAGTACATAGAAAACGGGGCAAGCGGAACGGAAAAAGAGAGATTAGAAAAGAAGTTGGAGTTAATGAAAAAGTATGTTGACGATAAATAAACTTTTTAATATATTAGATAAAGTCGCGCCGATAAGGTTAAGCGAAGAGTGTGTAAAACTCGGCGATTACGACAACAGCGGAATAATCTTAAACTGCCACGAAGAAGTCAAAAAAATACTGTTTTCACTTGACCTTTCGGTAGAAAGCGTTAAAAAGGCGAAAAGTTTGAAGTGCGACACGATAGTTACGCATCACCCCGCAATTTATTATCCGATAAAAAAATTAGAGATATCGGGCGAAAACGAAGAAGTTATGCTTGCCTTATATTACGGCTTAAACGTAATTTCTATGCACTTAAATCTCGATACCGTAAAGGGCGGAATAGATGAAAGTTTATCGGAAGCACTCGGCGGAAAGAATTCTATAATACTCGAAGATATGCAGGACGGTAACGGTTACGGCAGGGTTTTCGAAGTAAATAAAACGCTTAAAGATTTCGTTAAAAGCATAAAAGAAAACCTTATTACCGATAAGATAATTGTTTACGGAAATAAGAACGCCCTTATCCGTCGCGCGGGTAGTTTTTGCGGTGGCGGAACGGGGCACGCTATTAACTGTGTCAGAAAGGGAGTAGAAATCGACGCGGTAATATCTTCCGATATGGCGCATCACGAAATTAAAGAGTTTTTAGACAAGAAAAAATGTATAATAGTATTACCGCATTACGTTGCGGAAGAATACGGATTTAAAAAATATTACGAAAAAATCGAACGCTTAGTGAATAACGAAGCGGAAACCGTTTATTTCGACGATAAAAGGTTCAGATAAAAAGGAGAAAAATTATGATAGAAGCATTAGTAAAGTATCAGACCGTAGACGCGAAACTTAAACAGATTGAAAACGAACTCGGCAAAAGCGAAGAGAGAAAGAAAGCGATAACAGCGAGAAAGTATCTCGAAGGCGTTAGCGAACTTATCGCCAAGTTAGAACAGAAAGCGTCAGACCTTTCGGTGTCTTATAACAACCTTGCCGTAAAACAGGCAAGCGTAAACGAACAGATTGCGGAATTAAACCGTTCTCTCGAAATAGTGGAAGACGAAACGGGCGCAACTTTCCTTCTTAAAAAGACGGACGAACTGTACGCTCTTTTAAAAAGTGTCGAAGAAGAAACGGTTAAAATCGAAACCGAAATGAAAAACGTTATGAAAGAGTTCAAAAACGTTATCGATACCTGTAATAAAGCAAAAGAACAGTATGCCGAATACAGCAAAAAGTTTAACGAAATAAAGGACACTTATAAGGACGAAGTGGCAAGTATAAAGGGTGAACTTGCGGAACTTAAAAAGAAGGTCGATCCGACGCTTATGGAAAAATACGAGAAAAAACGTCTCGATAAAATACTGTTTCCTATCGTCGTTCCCGTTTCCGATAATTCCTGCGTTTGCGGTATGCAAGTCCCGCTTGCAACTATGGAATCGTTAAAGGCGGGCAATATCTGCGAGTGTGATAATTGCAGACGGATTATGTATCTTAAAAACGACTGAAAACACTTAAAACCGAAGAAAAAGGCAATAAAAAAATTGCCTTTTTTTATTTTTAAAAAATTCCCCGACACGTAACCTTACACGGGGCTATATTATATTTAAATATTTTAAAATATATTTAAAAAGGTATTGTAAAAAACGAATAATTTTGGTATAATAAAATAGAAATAAAACGGACAAAACGGTGGAAACTTTGGAAAGGGCTGACAATAATAATTTAAACACAAAAAATAAATCTAATAAATCGGGAAAAAAAGAGACTGTTTTCACCCCTGAAACTTTCGGGGTGGTTTTGCTTATTTTTTCAACTTTACTTATCGTGTGCCTTATATCGAGAGACGCGGTTTTTTCCGCGCCGGGGCTTTACGTCAGCAACTTTTTATACGGGTTTACGGGGCTTTTATCTTATCCCGTTCTTATCGCGACCCTTATCGTCGGAATATCCCTTCTTACCGGTAAACAAATAATCAAATCGTCGCGTTTTTATTTATACCTTTCTGCTTTTATTACGGCGACTTTTATAGTCCACGCGATAACTATGATAGATTACGTCGGGTTGTCTTACGGCGAATACTTAAAAACCGCTTACGAAATGGGGGCAAACGGCATTAAATCCGTATCGGGTGGCGGTTTACTCTTATCGGTATTTTCCTATCTTTTGTCTTCGGTGTTAACCAACGTCGGCACTTTTATCGTACTTTCTGCGCTTTTACTTACCGAAGGCTATTTTATTATCCGCCCGCTTATCGGAAAATCGGTAAAGTTTAATAAAAATGCGGAAACAGAGAAGGGTTCTTTCGTAGTAAAGGACACGGCGGAAAACGACATCGTGATCGAAGGCGAAAAAAGTTATCCCGTCAGCGGAGTTAATTTCGACGCGCCTTATGAAAAAGCGTCTTCAAGGTTATTTGTAAATAACCCCGAAGATTTTGCGTTTAAGACTAAAAAAGATTTACGCCAGGAAGAAAAGCAAAAAGAAATTGCCGACAAAAAGCCTTCCGGCGTTAGTTATTCCGAAACTTACGGCAACGACCTTGAAAGTAAAATAAACTACGTTAAAACTCCGCCGAAGTTCACTTTCGAACGGCACGACACGACCGCCGATTCCGGCGAAGTCCGTATTTCAAGACCTATAACCGACAGAAAGACCGAACGGTTTGAAGTGGGGGACGTTTCTAACGCGATTCCTATTATCGAACACAACGTGGACGATAAAAACGAAGAAACAGAGAACAAAACCGCGTCGGCGATTTCGCACGCGGAAGATTTCTTTAATAAATACGTAAACGAAGACGTAACCGAAAAAGAAACGGAAGAAAAAGTCGACTTTTTAGACGCCGAAACTTATGGCGAAGAACGGGACTTAACCCCGTCCGCCGAAGTTTTCGATAGCGACGGCACGGTAAATAACGACGTGTATTCCGATACTCAAACAGAAGACGAGACTACCGATAATTCTGAAAATTATAACGCCGTTTCCGAAACGGAAGAAGACAAGGAGGACCTTTTCGGTGCTTACCGTCGTCGCGGTAGAGACAGAGATTTATCGGAAGAAAACATTGTTCCGGAAGACAACGATAAAAGTAGCGTAATACGCGATATTTTCGGCGTAAGAAAAGAAGAAGAAAAAGCCGTTCAGGAAGAAGAGAAGAAAGAAAGCGTTATCGAACCAGAAGAAGAAAAAGACTATACCTACGTCGATAAAATGCCACTTCACTACACTTACGTTCGTCCGCCGGTAGACCTTTTGTCTACGCCTGCCACTAATCAGGGGGACGACGAGACGGTTCACGAAACGAGAAAAGAAATAATCAAAAAGACGTTGGAAGATTTTCATATCAACGCCGAAGTGCAGGACTATATTCAAGGTCCTTCTATAACGCGATACGAAATCAAGATGCCTGCGGGTATACCCGTTAAAAGAGTGTTATCTTACGACGACGACCTTAAAATGAGATTAAGGAGTAAGAACGGAGTAAGAATAGAAGCGCCTATTCCGGGGAAAGACCTTGTAGGAATAGAAGTAGCCAACGACGTAAAGACGCCTGTCGGCTTAAAAGACATAATGGAAGGTATCGAGAAAAAGAACGTTAAGCCGAACGCGTTGGAGTTTGCGATAGGTAAAAATATCGTAGGCGAAGTTATAAGCGACAACCTTGCGAAAGGTCCGCACTACTTGGTTGCGGGTGCAACGGGGTCAGGGAAAAGCGTTTGCCTTAACGCTATGATAGTAAGTATTATAATGCGTTACAGTCCGGAAGACGTAAGGTTTATTTTAATCGACCCGAAAAGAATAGAGTTCAGAAAATACGAAAACTTACCGCACCTTTTGATACCGGAGTGCATTTCCGAACCGCAGAAGGCGCTTGCCGCGCTTTCGTGGGCGAGAGAAGAAATGGAAAGGCGCTATATGGCGTTTGAAAGTTGCGAACAGTTCTTGGAAGGTATCGACGACTATAATAAATATATTGCAGTCGGCGACGTGCCGAAAATGCCGAGAATAGTTATTATGATAGACGAACTTGCCGACCTTATGGAAAGTTGCAAAAAGGACTTGGAAGGTCGAATCCGTGCGCTTGCCGCAAAAGCAAGGGCGGCGGGTATTCACTTGGTTCTTGCGACGCAACGTCCGTCAGTCGACGTTATAACGGGTGTTATTAAAACCAACTTGCCGTCCCGAATCGCGCTTAAAGTTATGAACTTTGCCGATTCAAGCACGATATTAAGTCAGGGCGGTGCGGAAAAACTGCTTGGCAACGGCGATATGCTTTATAAAAACTCTACTATGTCCGATTACGAAAGGTATCAGGGTGCGTACGTTTCGGGTACGGAAATAAACAACGTCGTTTCCTTTATAAAGGAAAATAATAAGTGCTATTACGAAAAATCGATTATAGAATATATCAATAAAAACGGAAATATCCGTCAGGACGACGGCGCGTCGGTAGGCGTGGACGGTGTAGGCGACGGAGAAGACGACGAAAACAGCACGTTTTTAGTTAAAGCGACGGCGCTTGCCGTTTCAAGCGGAACGGTTTCTATTTCAATGTTGCAACGCTGTTTCCAGATAGGCTACGCAAGGGCGGGCAGACTGGTCGAAAAAATGGAAAAAATGGGCTTCGTTTCGGGATTTGAAGGCAGTAAAGCGAGAAAAGTTCTTATTTCGAAGGAAGAGTTTGAAAACAAATACGGCAATATCAACGACGTGCTTGGTAAATAACGGAGAATAAAATGGTAAACGGCAAAAAAATAGGAGTTATTTCTCTCGGTTGCGACAAGAACAGAGTTGATACCGAAAAGATGCTCGGTATACTTAAAAAACGGCACGTTTTAACGTCCGATATTATGGACGCCGATATAGTTATTATAAACACCTGTGCCTTTTTGGAAGCGTCCCGAAAAGAATCGTTAAACGAAATCTTAACCGTCGGAGAAGAAAAGAAAAAAGGCAATATCGAAAAGATAATAGTGACGGGTTGTCTTCCGCAGAAGTTTCACGGCGATTTGTACGACGGGCTTTTTGAAGTGGACGCGTTTTTAGGGACTGACAATTACGGGCTTATAAACGAAATAATAGACCGCGTGTACGACGGCGAACGCGTGAACGCCGTTTGCGAAGGCGGTGGCGACTCGGGAATTGACAGAGTTTTAACGACGGATAATTACGTGTACTTAAAAATAGCCGAAGGTTGTTCTAACCATTGTACGTACTGTCTTATACCGCAGATACGCGGTAAATACCGTTCGGTTAAAAAAGAAACGCTGATTGACGAAGTAAAAAAACTCGGCGTAATAAAAGAACTTATTCTCGTTGCGCAGGACGTAACGAAATACGGCGAAGACTTAACGCCGAAAAGTAGTTTACCCGATTTAATACGGTCGCTTTCGGCACTCGATAACGTTATAGGAATAAGGCTTTTATACTGTTATCCGGAAGGCATTACCGACGAACTTATACGCGAGTTTCAGGGCAACGCCAAAATGATGCGGTATATCGATATTCCTTTCCAGCACGCGGACGACAGAATACTTAAACTTATGAACAGAAAGGGTAGTTTTAATACCTACCTTAACCTTGTCGAAAGGTTAAAAAGAGAAATATCGGGCATTGCTATCCGTTCGACTTTTATCGCGGGCTTTCCGACCGAAGGGGAAGATGAGTTCAATAGGTTATTAGACTTTATAAAGAAAGCAAAACTGTTTAACGCCGGATTCTTTTCTTACAGTAAAGAAGAAGGTACGCCCGCATCCAAACTCGACGGGCAGATAGCAAAAAGCGTTAAAACCAAAAGAGTTAAAAAATTATACGCCGAACAGAAAAAGGTCGTGAATCGGAACTTTAAGGAAATGGAAGGCAAAGTGTTTAGCGTTTTAGCGGAAGGTTTCGACGAAGAAAAATCAGTCTATTACGGCAGGGCGTATTTTAACGCGCCGAGTATCGACGGGGTAGTTTATTTCTTTTCGGGCGAAGAAGTTAAGACGGGAGAGTGCTATAACGTTAAAATAATTAAAGGTTACGATTACGATTTATACGGAGAAAGAATATGAATTTACCGAATAAACTGACGCTTACGCGTATATTTTTAATACCCGTTTTTGTGGTAATATTTTTTCTGAAAATCTTGCCGAGTAATTTTATATTTTCGGCGGTGATTTTTGCAATCGCTTCGGCGACGGATTTTTTGGACGGGTATATCGCGAGAAAATATAATCTCGTTACTAATCTCGGCAAGTTTTTAGACCCGATTGCGGACAAAATTCTGGTTTCTACCGCGCTTATTATTATGCTTGCGCCGATAGAAGACGGCATCAGTATATTGCCGTGGTACGCGTCTATAGCGGTCGCTATAATTTTAGCAAGGGAACTTATGGTAAGCGGTTTCCGTATTATCGCGTCGAGTAAAGGAACGGTACTTGCAGCCGACAAAGCGGGGAAGATTAAAACTTTCTGTCAGGATATCGCGATTTTGGTTTTACTTGTCGGGGCGGACGTAAATATTAAGCCGTATAGCGTAATGAACTTAATAGGTCTGTGCATTTTGGGGCTTGCGACTGTTCTTACCGTGGTTTCGGGTGCCGAATGTATTATAAAGAATAAATCGGTTCTTAAAGACTGATAAAAAAATAAAGGAAAACGATAAATGCGAAAAAGAGTATTAAAGTATTTCGGCGATAATAAACCCATAAAGGATATGCTTGACGACGTAAGCCGTGAAACGGAAGGTAAAACGACGTACGAAATTATTCACGATTACGGCGACAACACGGTAAATATCTTTTTTGACGACGGCGTTGACGAACGCACCGAACACGATGTTTTAAGGCGTATAGTGGGCGAATTTTATCAGGACATTTACGCCGAGTACGACGTTTCGCTGTCAGAAAGATTATTCGACCTGTTAAAACTTAAATCGCTTAAAATAGCGACGGCGGAATCGTTTACGGCGGGGAATATCGTTTCTGCAATAATAGAGAACGCGGGCGCATCGGAAGTGGTTATTGAAGGTATCGTTTGTTACTCTAACCGCAGTAAGGTAGACAGATTAAAGGTTTCAGAAGAAGATATAATAAAGGAAGGCGCGGTAAGTTCAAAGGTCGCTTACGAAATGGCTATCGGCTTACTCGACAATATAGAGTGCGGTATCGCTATCGCGACGACGGGCATAGCGGGCCCGAATAGCGACGACACGAAAAAACCCGTCGGTCTATCGTATATCGCGGTCGGGACGAGAAAGGGCGTTCACGTGTATAAGTTTAATTTAACGGGGAATAGGGCTGAAATAACGAAAAAGGCGACTAACAACGCGTTGTTTTTAGCGATACAGTTATTGAAACAATATTAGGTGATTTAGGCGAAAGCCTTTTAATATACAATATAAGGAGAAATAAAAAATGGACGAAAACAAATCAAAAGCATTAGATAGTGTTTTAGTGCAAATAGAAAAACAATACGGCAAAGGCGCAATAATGAAACTCGGCGAAAAGGCTGGGGACAACACGGTTGAAGCGTTGCCGACGGGCTGTCTTTCACTCGACCTGGCGGTGGGTATCGGCGGTCTTCCAAGGGGCAGAATTATCGAGATTTACGGACCTGAATCTTCCGGTAAAACGACGGTTGCCCTTCACGTTATCGCGGAAACGCAAAAGAACGGCGGTGTGGCGGCGTTTATCGACGCGGAACACGCGTTAGACCCCGTATACGCTAAAAATCTCGGCGTTAATCTTGACGAACTATATGTATCCCAACCGGATAACGGCGAACAGGCGTTAGATATAACTAACGCACTCGTAAACAGTAAAGCGGTAGATATTATCGTTGTCGACTCGGTTGCGGCGCTTACCCCGAAAGCGGAAATCGAAGGGGATATGGGCGATTCGCACGTGGGATTGCAGGCAAGACTTATGAGTCAGGCACTCCGTAAACTTACGGCGATTACCGCTAAATCGAAAACGTGTATTATCTTTATAAACCAACTTCGTGAAAAAGTCGGCATAATGTTCGGCAATCCCGAAGTTACTGCGGGCGGTAAGGCGTTGAAGTTCTATGCAAGCGTAAGAATAGACGTAAGAAAGTCAGACGCGCTTAAAAACGGCACGGAAGCGTACGGCAATCACACCAAGGCGAAGATTGTTAAAAACAAGGTTGCGCCACCTTTTAAAACGGCGGAGTTCGATATTATCTACGGTAAAGGTATTTCAAAAGGCAGTTGCCTTATTGACCTTGGTATAGAATACAACGTTCTCGAAAAGAGTGGCGCGTGGTTCTCTTATAACGGCGAAAAGATTGCG
The DNA here is from genome assembly GCA_017445995.1 of Clostridia bacterium. Taxonomy (GTDB): domain Bacteria; phylum Bacillota; class Clostridia; order Christensenellales; family Borkfalkiaceae; genus UBA1259. The sequence continues at coordinate 16,104 of JAFSRT010000002.1, read as the reverse complement.
CAAGGCAGAGAAAAAGCGGTTGAATACGTTGAGAACAATAAGGAAATCGCCGAAGAGATTAAAACTAAAATTTTAAACGCTTTTTACGGAAAAACGGAAGAATAGTTTTATAAAAAGAAAAAGATAATTGACAAGACGTTAATATTGTAGTAAAATTATAATATAGAATAAATATAGGGGAAACCCTATAAAGATATAAAAACGGGAGGCAAATTATGAACACGACAAATTTAGGCTTCCTGTTCTTGGCGGATAACAGCACCGTTATACTATTCGCGGTTATTGCTTTAATCGTGGGTATTGTCGGTGGCGTTGCTATCGGTTGGATTCTAAAAAATATTTCTTTTAATAAAAAACAAGGTAGTATAGAAAAAATTACCGAAAAAATGCTTGAAGACGCAAGGGAAGAGAGCAAGACTATTAAAAAAGAAGCAATTTTAGAGGCAAAAGAGCAGGAAATCAGACTACGTAGCGATTTCGAACGCGAATCGAAAGAAAAGCGTGCGGAATTCGCGAGAACGGAAAACAGACTTAACCAAAAAGAAGAATCCCTTGAAAAAAAGGAAGAAAATCTTAATCGCAGAAACGAAGAGACGACGAGACAGCAGAACGCCTTAAAAGAAAAACAAGGCGAACTCGACAAAAAATTGCAGGACATTGCCGAACAACACGACAAGATGATTGCCGAATTCGAGAAAATCGCGCAGATGAGTAAGGAAGAAGCAAAGAAGCAATTAGTCGATTCCATCGTCGACGAAGCGAGAAAGGACGCTGCGGGGACGGTAAAGAATATCGAAGCCGAAGCAAAAGAAGAAGGCGAACGCAAGGCGAAAGAAATAGTTAGCCTTGCTATTCAGAAATGTAGCACGGAACAGGCGAGTGAAATCACCGTATCCGTCGTTCCGCTTCCGTCCGACGATATGAAAGCAAGGATAATAGGACGAGAAGGAAGAAACATAAGAACGCTTGAAAACGCTACGGGTATCGAACTTATAATCGACGATACGCCTGAAGTAGTTATCGTATCGGGGTTTGACCCTGTAAGGCGTGAAACTGCAAAAATCGCGCTTGAAAAACTTATTCAGGACGGAAGAATACATCCGGCGAGAATAGAAGAAACGGTTGAAAAAGTTAAAAAAGAACTCGAACAGCAGATAAAAGAAGCGGGAGAAAGCGCGATGTTCGAGTGCGGAATATTCGGGCTACACCCTGAAATCATTAAACTTTTAGGAAGACTTAAATTCAGAACGAGTTACGGACAGAACGTATTAAAACACTCGCTTGAAGTTTCGCATTTAGCGGGGCTTATGGCAACGGAACTCGGCGTTGACGTTCAACTTGCTAAAAGGGCGGGGCTTTTGCACGACCTTGGTAAAGCGGTCGACTTCGAAGTGGAAGGCACGCATATGCAGATAGGCGGAGACCTTGCTAAAAAGTACAGAGAAAACAACAGCGTCGTAAACGCTATATTAGCCCACCACGGGGACGTTGAACCGAAGACTATCGAAGCGGTTTTAGTTCAGGCGGCGGACGCAATTTCTGGCGCAAGACCGGGGGCAAGGCGTGAAACGACTACTAACTACGTAAAGAGATTACAGCAGTTAGAAGGTATCGCGAACGAGTTTAAGGGCGTTGATAAGAGTTATGCTATTCAGGCGGGCAGAGAAATCCGCGTTATGGTTAAGCCTGAACAAATAAACGACGCGCAAACTATGTTCCTTGCAAAAGACATCGCAAAGAAGATAGAACAGGAAATGGAATATCCTGGGCAGATAAAGGTAAACGTAATCCGCGAGTGGAGAGCAACCGAGTTTGCTAAATAAGAACAAAGAAAACATGAAAATGGGACTGATTGATTTTAAGAAAAAAAAGTATCATTGCATTGATTTATTTAAACTATTGATGGCAATCTTAGTTATAATTATGCATACTGAACCATTTAAATACTTAAGTATAAACGCAACATTATCTACTTTTTTATCGGGTTTTTTATCTATTGCAGTCCCATTTTTCTTTTTATCTTCATCATTTTTTTTGTTTGCAAAATTTGACGATGACTTTCTGTCTAACGGCAACTTTCAGATTTTAAAGCGATATTTAGTTAGATTAGTAAAATTATATATTATATGGCAGTTAATATATTTACCGATTGAGATTTGTGCGCACATTAATAACGGACTCTCTTTTTGGGAAAAAGTTTTTAGATATGCAATGATGCTTTTGTTTAACGGTGGCGGTTCTTTTTCATTGCCACTTTGGTATTTATTAGGAAGTATTTTTTGTGCAGGAATTATATATCTTGCAATGAAACTTAAAGCCAAAGAATGGACTATTCTTTTAATATGTATAATGCTTTATATTATATCAAAAAGTATGTCGTATTTAGTTTATAATGGCGAATCGTTTGGTGGAATTTTATTTTCCTTAAGAAATTTGATTGTTATAACTTTTCAGCATGGAAGAGTTTTAGGTGGATTTTTATATTTTGGAGTTGGTTTAATTTGTGCTAGAAAAATAAATAAAATATTAAGTCCGCTTTTTAATGTGTTTATTTTTATTGCTTTATATTTGGCATCTTGTTTACTTAGTAAATACACGGCTTTAACAGGTATAATCACAAGTTTATATGCTATTATAATTTTTCTTTTTGCATTAGGTATACAATTAAATGATAACAGTTTATATAAATTTGTACGTAAACAAAGTACGGTTATTTATTTTATACATATGATTTTCCTTTTCTTTTATGTAATAATTTTTGGTAGCAGATATGGACTACTTGCATTTACTTGGGTAATATGTTTATCTGTTTTGTTTTCAATTATTATTGTTAAATATATAAATAAAAGCAAAGTTCTTACTTTTTTATTTGGTTAAAAATAAGCCATAAATATAACGCCGAAAAGCACCCGCTTTTCGGCGTTTTTATATATTTTATTATTTTATGTTTACAAAAAGATAAAACTATATTATAATAAACGATATGAACGATTATAAAACGGAATTAGAAAAAAAAGGCGTTATAGGTTTCGTCCCCGCGGGCAACTCAATGTGGCCGACCATAAAAAACGGCAGACAAAGCGTTGTCGTAGTAAAAAAGGACGGGCGACTTAAAAAATACGACGTAGCGCTGTATTTAAGAAAGAACGGGCAATACGTTCTGCACCGCGTTATAGGGCTAAAAAAAGACGGCTATATTATGATAGGCGACAGTCAGACTAATCTTGAAACGGTGGCAGAAGAACAGGTTGTCGGCGTATTACAGGGTTTTTGCCGTGGCAATAACTTTATCGAGTGTAGCGATAAAAAGTATATTGAAGAAGTAGAAAAATGGTTTAAAAACGAAAAGAGAAGGCAAAGAAAAATAAAGTTTTTTTATTTCAGACTTAAAATAAAAAACAGAATAAAACGTTTATTTAAAAAGAACAAAAACGAAGAGATAGAAAATGATTGATTTAGAAACACTTGGCAAAAACGCCAAGAAAGCGTCGGAGTTATTGCTTACTAAAAGCGAAAGGGAAATAAACGAGTTGTTAAAAAGCGTTGCAAAACTCTTGACCGACAACAAAGAATATATAAAGAAAGAAAACGAAAAGGACGTTAAGTGCGCGACGGAAAAAAATAAGTCCGCGTCTTTTATCGACCGCCTTATTTTAACCGATAAAGTAATAGACGGGGTAGCGGAAGGCGTTTATGCCGTATCTAAACTTAAAAGCCCCGTAAATAAAACCGTTTATAGATATAAAAACGGTAAACAGGGTATTAAAATAGAAAAACGGCTTGTTCCGTTCGGTGTTGTCGGTATGATATACGAAGCGCGCCCCAACGTAACCGCAGACGCATTTTCTTTATCCGTTAAAACTAAAAACGCGGTAATTTTAAAGGGCGGTAGCGACGCGCTGTATTCTAATACCGCGATAGTAAATCTTATAAAAAAAGCCCTAAAAGATAACGGGTTCGACGAAAACACCGTTTCGCTTATTACCGACACTTCGCACGAGACGGCAACGAAGTTTATGCAACTTAACGCATACGTCGATTTGTTAATTCCAAGGGGCGGTGCGTCTTTAATAAAGAACGCGGTCGAAAACGCCACCGTGCCTATTATCGAAACGGGGACCGGCAACTGCCACGCGTATATCGACGATACGGCGGATATAGATAAGGCGGTTAAAGTAATATTTAACGCTAAAACGCAACGCTATTCGGTATGCAACGCGCTTGAATCTCTCGTCATAAATAAAGATATATTAAACGAAGTTTTACCAAAGGTTTATAATAAACTTCGCGAAAAAAAGGTAATATTCCGTTGCGACGACGTTTCCTATCGAATATTGCAGGGCAAGGACGGCGTTGACAGGGCTACCGAAGAAGACTTTTATAAAGAATACGGCGACGCGATTATTTCGGTTAAGGTAGTCAATAATATCGACGAAGCGATAGACCACGTAAACAAATACGGCACGCACCACTCGGAAACGATAATAACCCAGAATAAAGAAAATGCAAAACTTTTCCAGATGAAAATAGACAGCAGTTGCGTTTACGTGAACGCTTCCACCCGCTTTTCGGACGGGTTCGTGTTCGGTCTCGGCGCGGAAATCGGTATCTCTACGCAAAAATTGCACGCCCGTGGACCTATGGGCTTAAACGCACTTTTAACGACGAAATATTTCGTTTCGGGAAAGGGCGCGACAAGAATATAACGGCTTTTATTCTGAACTTCTCTAAAACTAAAAATCCTTGCAAAAACAAGGCAATTTTTAGTTTTTTTCTTTTTTAAAAAAAATTTAGAAAAAAATGGAATAAAACCCTTGACAAAGGTTTTTTTTAAGTGTAAAATACATTTGAAAGTTAGCAGAGATAAGTAAAGAGTGCTAACAAACGTCTTTTCAATTTGCCAAGGAGAAACGCAAATGAAATTATCCGACAGAAAAAAGAAAATATTGCATTGCGTAGTCGACGAATATATAACGAGTGCGCAACCTGTATCTTCGAAGAACATAACGGAAAACTACATGAAGGACGTAAGTTCCGCGACTGTCAGGTCGGAACTCGCGCAACTCGAAGAGTTAGGGTTTTTAACAAAACCGCACACTTCGGGCGGAAGATTGCCGAGTATCGAAGCGTATAAGTTATACGTAAGCGAACTTATGAATAAAAGTAAACTGTCTTCTAAAGAGTTAGGGCTTATTAAGGACGCCTTTCGGGAACACGCCAACAATATGGAAGAAGTCGTAAACAATGCAGTAAAGATAATAAGCGACTTAACCGATTACACGTCGGTAGCGTTTACGGGGCATCGCGAAAGCGACAAGGTATTAAAAATCGATATTTTCCGTTACAGAAAAAATCAGGCGTTATTGCTTATAGTTACCGAAAATACCTTAATAAGAGATAAGTTTATCGATATTCCCGAAAATATGACGGACGCGCAGATAGAAGACGCGAAGAATTATATAACCAAAAATTTCGTCGGCAAAGATTTTTTAGAAATCGCCGAGTTGGCGAAAACGGTTTCGGCAGAGTTCGAGTCGTATAGAGAGATATTTATGAGCGTTATTTCCGCAATCGACGAATACCTTGAAAGCGATAAGAAGACGGTTATAATGAAGGGCGAAGATAAAATCTTAAACAACCCCGAATATTCCGACAGCGAAAAGGTTAAAAACTTCTTATCGGTAGTTACGAGTAAAGAGAAGATAGCGGGTATTTTAGCGGATAATAAAGACGATATAGAAATAAACATAAAGATAGGGGGAGAAAACGAAGACGAGAACGGCGAAGGGTTAAACAACTGTTCTTTAGTTACTGCGACGTATTCGGCAAGCGGTGTTAAGATAGGCACTTACGGTGTTATCGGCCCGCTCCGTATGGATTACCAGAAAGTCGTTTCGGTTTTGGAAGGTGTCGGCAAGATTTTGGAAGACATCTTAAAAAATAAATAGAAAGGAAAGAAAAATGGCAGACGAAAAAAAGAAGAAAACTGAAAAGGAAGAAATAAAAGAAAATCCCGAGAATAAGGAAGAAACTTTATTAAAAGAGAACGAAAGCCTTAAAAAAGAACTCGAAGAAATAAAAAAATCCGCGGAAGACTTTAAGGATAAGTGGATGAGGAACGTTGCCGAGTTCGACAATTATAAAAAGCGCAACGCAAATCTATATAGGGACGCGTATAACGACGGCAAGATAGAACTTTTATTAAAGATTTTACCGATAGGCGACAATCTTTCGATAGCGCTTAATATGGGATTAGACGAGAAGACGGCGGAAGGCATAACCCTTCTTAAAAGAAAGTTCGACGAAATACTTAAAGGTATGGAAGTTGAAGAAATCAACCCCGAAGGCGAAAAGTTCGACCCGATGGTATGCGAAGCCATAATGCAGGTTGAAAAGCAGGACGGCGAAGAAGAAGACACGGTAAAGAAAGTTTTCGAAAAGGGTTATAAACTTAAAGACAAAATAATACGATACGCAAAAGTCAGCGTAATTAAATAAAAAAATAAGGAGATGAAAATATATGAAAACAATAGGTATCGATTTAGGAACAACAAACTCATGCGTAGCCGTTATGGAAAACGGCGAACCGGTGGTAATAGCAAACGCGGAAGGTAGCAGAACAACCCCGTCCGTAGTAGCGTTTCAGAAGGACGGCGAAAGACTTGTAGGTCAAGTCGCAAAAAGACAGGCGGTATCAAACCCTGACAGAACGGTTGCGTCTATTAAAAGACACATGGGTTCTGACTATAAAGTAAATATCGACGGTAAAGGTTATACGCCGCAAGAGATTTCGGCAATGATTTTGTCAAAACTCAAAAAGGACGCGGAAGCGTATCTCGGCGGTCCTGTAAAGGACGCGGTTATTACCTGTCCTGCATATTTTAGCGACAGTCAGCGTCAGGCAACGAAAGACGCGGGTAAGATTGCCGGACTTAACGTTCTTCGTGTAATCAACGAACCGACGGCTGCCGCACTTTCTTACGGGCTTGACAAAGAAGGCAAAACGCAGAAAGTTATCATCTACGATTTAGGTGGCGGAACGTTCGACGTATCAATTATGGAAATAGGCGACGGCGTATTCGAAGTTTTGGCGACGAACGGCAACGTAATGCTTGGCGGGGACGACTTCGATAAGCGCATTATGGACTATCTTATTTCGGAATTCAAGGCAAAAGAAGGCATAGACCTTTCAAAAGATAAACTTGCCCTTCAAAGACTTAAAGAAGCGGCTGAAAAAGCAAAGATTGAATTATCCGGTATGGCGCAGACGAACATCAATCTTCCGTTCATTACGGCGGACGCAACGGGTCCTAAACACTTAGACGTAAACTTAACTAAACAAAAATTCGACGCCCTGACCCAAGACCTTGTAGACGAAACGGTTATCCCTATGAAAAAGGCTATGGAAGACGCAAAACTCACCTATTCCGATATAGACAAAGTTATTTTAGTCGGCGGTTCGACGAGAATACCTGCCGTTATCGATAAGGTAAGACAAGTAACGGGTAAAGAACCGTTTAAGGGCATCAACCCTGACGAATGCGTTGCAATCGGCGCGGCAATTCAGGGCGGTGTATTATCGGGCGAAGTAAAGGACGTTTTACTTTTGGACGTAACGCCGTTATCACTCGGTATCGAAACTCTCGGCGGGGTATGTACCAAACTTATCGAAAGGAATACTACTATCCCTGTTAAGAAATCGCAAGTATTCTCGACCGCGGCGGATAACCAGACGCAAGTCGATATTCATATCTTACAAGGCGAAAGAGAGTTTGCAAAAGACAATAAAACTCTCGGCAGATTCGAACTTACGGGCATTGCACCCGCACCGCGCGGAATACCGCAGATTGAAGTTACCTTCGATATCGACGCAAACGGTATCGTAAACGTATCGGCAAAAGATTTAGGTACGGGCAAGTCGCAGAATATTACGATAACTTCGTCGACCAACCTTTCGGACGCCGATATAGATAAAGCGGTAAAGGAAGCGAAACAGTACGAAGAAGAAGACAAGAAGAGAAAAGAAGGCGTTGAATCGCACAATAAGTTAGACGGTATGATATTCACCGTTGAAAAATCAATAAAAGACCTTGGCGACAAGATTTCGGCGGAAGACAAAGCGAAACTCGAAGAAGAAATAAAGACGGCAAAAGCCGAACTCGAAACCAACGACAAGGAAAAAATGGACAGCGCGTTCGAAAACCTTTCCAAAGTTTCGCAGGAAGTATTCGCTAAAATCTATCAACAGGCAAACCCTAACGGAAATCCGAACGAAAACCCTAACGGGGGCGACACGGAATTCCATCAGGGCAACGAACAATAATAAAAAAAGACAATCGTTAAATAACGGGCATACTGAAAGGCAGAATATTGCCTTTCAGTATAACCATGTAAGGGCAAAAAATTATGGCAAAGAATTATTACGAAACACTTGGCGTCAGTAAAGATGCATCAAGCGACGATATAAAAAAGGCGTACAGAACGCTTGTAAAAAAATATCATCCCGACTTGCACCCCGGCGACAAAGAGTGCGCGGAAAAGTTTAAGGAAATCAACGAAGCCAACGAAGTTTTATCGGACGAGAAAAAGAGAAAACAGTACGATTTCGAACAAGCACACCCGAATATGGGCGGTATGGGCGGAAACGGCGGATTTTCGGGATTTTCAGGCGGTTTCGGCGGTTTTGAAGATATATTCGGCGATATTTTCGGCGGTTTCGGTGGCGGAAGAAGGGCGGAAGTCAGGTCGAAAGGCGAAGATATCACTCTTGAACTTAAACTTTCCTTTTTAGACGCGGCAAAAGGCGTAACCAAAGAAATAAACTATACCCGCAACGAACCTTGTCAGTCTTGTAAAGGCACGGGTGCAAAGGGCGGAACGGCGTATAAAACCTGTGAAAAGTGTGGCGGCACGGGTCAGGTACAGTACACGTCGTCGAGCGGATTTTTCCGTTCGGTAAGCGTAAAACCTTGCGACGAGTGTCATGGTACGGGCAAGAAAATCATTGAACCTTGTCCCGACTGTAAGGGTAAAGGCAGAATAAAGACGACGACGAAGTTGGTGCTTAATATTCCGGCGGGCGCGGATACGGGCAGTTACATAAAGAAAGCGGGCTACGGTGAAGCAAGTTCTAACGGCGGAGTCGCGGGCGACCTTATCGTGGTTATGAAAGTCGAACCGAGTAAGATATTTAAACGAAAGAACTTCGACCTTTACGTAGAAGTACCTATTTCTTTTAAGACGGCGACACTCGGCGGAAAAATCAAAGTTCCGCTTATTGAAGGCACTCTCGACTATGTTATACCCGAAGGAACGCAAAGCGGAAAGGTATTTTTCGTAAGGGGCAAGGGTATTGCTACAAACCGCGGTACGGGCGACCTGTATATTTCGGTTATCGTCGAAACCCCGACGAGAATAACGCGCGAACAAAAGAAAGCGATAGAAGATTTCGACAGTTTTGCGGACGACAGAGAGTATACGCAGATTAAAGCGTTTAAGGATAATATGGAAAAAATGTACGGTGTTAATCCGTACGAAAAGTAAAAGGAAAAATTAAATATTAAAAGCGGGCGATTTTATCGCCCGCTTTTACCGTATAAAAATAATGGGTATTGACAAAATACTTGTGTAATGATATAATTTTAATGTATAAGACTTAAAATAGGGGACGAAAAATGAAAAAAATCGTTATTTCGTTATTATTAGCGCTGATACTTTGCTTTTCGTTCGGTTGCGGAAAAAATAATAACGATGCGGAACAGAGTGTACTATTACCGCCGACGGAAGATTTGATTTATGAACCGACAACGCCTGAAAACGGTGGCGGGACGGAAACGGACACCGATACAAATAAAGATAAACCGGCGGAAGAACAATATTATATAGTAAACGGACTTGAAAATAGTGACGAACGTTGCGTTATTATACCGAAAACTTATAACGGTAAGACGGTAATCGGAATAGGCGACAACGCATTTAAGGACAATACTAATATAGAAGAGATAGTTATTCCTTCTACTATAACCACGATAGGAAAAAACGCATTTTCTGGTTGTACTAATTTAGTATATGTGTACTATCAAGGACTTAACGGCGGATGGCAAAAGATAACTATAGGCGAAGGAAACGAGATTTTGTCGTCTGATAAACTTTGTTTTTATTCGGAAACTGAACCTGTGAATATGGATTATGTTTTTTGGCATATTGAAAATGATAAACCTGTCTTATGGGAAGCCGCATGGTCACCTAACTATTAAAATAAAAATATTAAAAGGGCAACGCGGTTGCCCTTTTTTTGCGCCGTAAATAAATTGTATAGCCTACTTTAATTTATATCTAATCACTTGTAATTTATACGGCTTTATGTTAAAATTATTGCGTTATGAAAAAATATATAGAACTGACGATACACACCTTGCACGAAGGTAGCGAACTTATATCCGATCTGCTTTGGAATTATACCGATTCAGGCGTAGTTATATCCGATATTGAAGACGTAATCGCTTTAATTAAAAACGGGAAAAGTTGGGACTATGCCGACGAAAGTATTTTTTCCGCCGATAAGACGGTTTTAATAAAAGCCTATTTCCCGATAGAAGATGCGGATAAAAAGATAAGCGAAGTAGAAAAGGGGCTTATAAGGTTAAAAGAAAATTGTCCGTTTTCTCTCGGCACGTTAGAGTGCAATAAGCGTGAAATCGACGGCGACCTGTGGCGCGAACAATGGAAGGAACACTTTAAGCCGATTCATATCGGGAAAGTGGTTATCGTGCCGGAATGGATACGCTACGAACAAAAAGACGGCGAAACGGTGGTATTATTAGACTCTAATATGGCGTTCGGCACGGGCGAACACGAAACGACTTCTATGTGCGTTGAGTTTTTAAGTAAATACGTAGAGAATAACGACACGGTGTTAGACGTGGGAACGGGTAGCGGAATACTCGGTATAACGGCGAGAAAACTCGGTGCGAAAAAGGTTATAATGACCGATATCGACGAATGCGCCATTACCGCTTCAGAACACAATATTAAACTGAATAACGTCGATAACTGCACGGTACTACTTAAAAACCTTTTGGATGACAACGGTGTTAAAGGCGATATAATAGTATGCAACATTATGGCGGAAGTGCTTTTTCTCTTTGCGGACTATATCGGTGCTAACCTTAAAGGAAAAGGAATAATAATTTTAAGCGGAATACTTACCGATAGGCTAAATAGCGTTAAGTCGGCGTACTTAAAGAACGGATTTAGTTTCGTCGAAGAAAAAATAAAGGGCGAGTGGTCGGCACTCGTTATGAAAAAGGAAAACAAATGAAAGTAGTCGTTTTTACCTTGGGTTGTAAAGTCAACGAGTGCGAAAGCGATTCGATTATAACCGCGCTTAAAAATAAGGGGTACGAAGTTTCCGATAAATTAGAGTACGCAGATATCTATATCGTAAACACCTGCGCGGTTACGAAAGAAGCGGAAAAGAAATCGCGCCAAACTGCGTCGAGAATTACGGCTATAAACAAGAACGCGCGAATAATTTACACGGGTTGCGCAAGCCAGAAAAACCCCGAACAGTTCTTATCGAAAACCAACGCGACTTTAATAACGGGGGTGTTCGGCAAAAACAAACTTGCCGAAATGATAGAAAAAAGCGGTGTCTGTATGTCGGAAACCACTTCCGAGTACGAAGACTTTGCCCCGTCCGACACTCTGCGCACGAGAACGTTTATAAAAGTTCAGGACGGATGCGACAATTTCTGTTCGTATTGTATAATACCGTATTTAAGGGGCAGAAACAGGAGTAGAGACCCGAAAAGCATTGTAAATGAGATAAATATCTTAAACCCGAAAGAAGCGGTTATAAACGGCATAAACCTTTCCGCTTACAACTATCACGGGCAAACGCTTTCGGACTTAATAAAACGTCTTTCCGCCGTCGATTGCAGAATACGGCTCGGGTCTTTGGAAGTGCGTGTTATAACGGACGAGTTTTTAGAAAACTTAAAAAATCTTAAAAACTTTGCACCGCACTTTCATTTATCGTTGCAGTCGGGGTCGGATGCGGTACTGAAAAAGATGAACAGAAAGTACACGGCAAAAGAGTACGCAGAAAAAGTAGATTTAATAAGGCGGTATTTTCCCGACGCGGGGATAACGACAGATATTATAGTCGGCTTTCCGACGGAGACGGAAGAAAACTTTCAAGAAACGCTTGAATTAGTAAAAAGAGTAAAGTTTTCCGATATTCACCCGTTTATTTTCAGCCCACGTGAAGGCACGGTCGCATATACAATGCCGGATTTAAGCGCGGACATAAAAAAGGAAAGGTTAAATAGGTTACTTAGCGAAAAGGAAAACTGTAAAGCGGAGTTTTTCGAGAAAAACAGGGGCAGGATTCTCGACTTTTTGTACGAAGAAACGGTGAACTGCTTTGCGGAAGGCTATGCGGGCAATTATTTAAGGCTATATATAAAAGATTTTACCGATAACGGAAAGATACGGAAAGTTATCGTTAAAGAACGGTATAAAGACGGTGCTATCGCATCGGTTATAGAATAAAAGGAGTAAGTTATGGAAGATTGTATTTTTTGTAAAATTATAAAGGGAGAAATCCCTTCGACGAAGGTTTATGAAGACGACGATATGATTATCATTAAAGATATCGACCCGAAGGCTAAAAACCATTTTCTCTGTATTCCGAAAAGCCACTTTAAACTTCTTGCGGAAATGAACGATATGCAAGCGGAATTAGTTAAAAAGTGCTTAAAAAAGATACCTACCCTTGAAAAAGAGTTGGGGCTAACGAACGGGTATCGTCTTGTAATCAATCAGGGCGACGACGCGGGACAGACGGTTTTCCACCTGCATATTCATATCTTGTCGGGTCAGAAAATGGGTTGGACACCCGCTTAAATTGAACGCCTAAAAAGGGGCGTTACAGCCGAAAAAGGCAATATAGCGGATAAAATAAAATATTATAAAAAAGTATACTTTTTTGGTTGACAACGTTGCTATCGATTTTATATAATATCAATGCTTTATAGTAGTTTTGCGCCGTAGGGCGAAGGAAGGTGAAAATAATGAGTACGGTCAGAGTTGGGGAAAACGAAAATCTCGACAGCGCTTTAAGGCGTTTTAAGAGAAAATGTTCGCGTGACGGTATTATCGGCGATCTCCGTAAAAAAGAGTTCTACGAAAGCCCTTCCGTTAAAAGGAAGAAAAAGTCCGAAGCGGCAAGAAAAAGAAGCATTAAAGGTTAATAAATAAGCCTACTGAAGATAACTTCAGTAGGTTTTATTTTTTTATTCGAGAAAAATGTTATTAAATGTTGAATAATGTCGAAAAACGGTATAGGAGTAGTTATGGAAAGCACGAAAACGTTAAAACAATATTGTAAAGAAGCCAAAAAAAGACTGAAAAACGGGTTTTGGCAAAATTATGAAACGGAACTGAAAAAGGAACTCGAAAAGGCGGAAGACAACGGCATTAACGCAAATAAGATAAAAGAGTATTACGTTGCAAAGGTTTTTAATAATATCAATAAAGAAGAAAACGAAGACGAAGCGTTTTATAAAAAAGTCAAATCGATTTTAGACACCGAAGGCGAAATATCTAACGCTATCGGCAGACTTACCGATAAAGAGTATTACGAAACTTTATCTTACGAAGAAAAACAACGCTACACGCTATCTTTATCGGAGAGATACCTTAAAGCAAAAGAACGCTACGTTCGTGAAAAAGAATTACTAATAAACTAAAAAAAGTAGGAACGGTGTCGTTCCTACTCGCTTTTTACGTCTATATCGTCGCCAAACCCCAAAGAAATCAGAAGCGCGGTGTTGACTTTTTTCATTGCGGAAGACGAAAGTTCGCCTATCTTATGCGTAAGTCTTCTTTTATCTAACGTTCTTATCTGTTCAAGTAAAATAACGGAGTTTTTTTGAAGCCCGAATTCGTTCGCGTTGACGGCGATATGCGTCGGCAGTTTTGCTTTCGTGATACTGCTTGTAATCGCCGCCCCGATAACGGTCGGGCTATATTTATTTCCCGTATCGTTCTGAACGATAAGAATAGGGCGTATACCGCCTTGTTCGCTACCGACCACAGGGCTTAAATCGGCGTAATATAATTCTCCGCGTTTAATCATTTAAGTTTCTCCTTGCCGAAAAGTTATGCCCATTATCAATTTATGTATGAAAATAAGGGGTAAGTTACTTTTCTTATTATAGTTATTCCCATAAAAATTATTTTCATACCATTATATCAATTAAAGACGTTTGACAGTATTGCTAAATTGTAGTAAAATAAAAAAAACCGTTTAAATAATGCGATTTTGATAGTTGATAAAATATATCACGCTTCCTTAGTTAAATGGATATGTCGGGTACCCTGCCCGACGACGCAAACCTGCGGTTTGACGTAAACAAGTTCTATCCGTTTAACAAAAACTTGCCACTTGATATTTTCTTATCGTGGCAAAAACTTACAACTTCATATTCGCTTCCGTAGTTAAATGGATATAACAGTCCCCTCCTAAGGGGTTGCTGTTCCTAAATAGAAAACGGAAAAACGGTTTAAAAAGATATAAAAAACGCCGAAAAACGCTTGTTTTAGCGAGTGGGCGGTTAATAAATAAAAATATGGTGACCTAAATGGTTGCCTATGAGAAGAAAATTCGCTAAAATGGGTATTACTATATCCAAAATAAAATTGAATACGCTTCCGTAGTTAAATGGATATAATAGGGCCCTCCTAAGGCCTAGTTGGCAGTTCGATTCTGCCCGGGAGTACCAAAAAAGCAAGGTTTTATAACCTTGCTTTTTGTTATAATTATTTAAAAAATCTTGCAGATGGTTTCTTAAATTCAATTTTACCTTTTGCTTTTTTATTTGCATTGATATAGTTATTATGTTTTTTCATATGATTCTTAAAAGTTATTAATGGTAAAATATCTAAATCGTCAACAATTATTATATCATTTTTCCCTCCTTTAACTCTTATAAGATTTTTTTCATTTGTGCTATAAGGGCCTAGAATTCTTGAGTCACCAAATATTGAAGTATTTGATTGGGCAATAAAACATAAAATATCTCTTGATGTGGATTCTATTATGTTTGAAAAATAATTTGTGTCTTGATTAAACTCGGGAACAATTATAAGTTCCACTTTGTTTTTTAAATTTGCTCTACTTGTAATATCTGTAAATTCATAGCATACTCTATTACAATACCTAAATTTATTATTAAAACTATATATTGTCAATATGTTATTAGGAGCATCTTTCACATCAAAATTGAGTTTTTTATATTCATCTTTTTCTTTAGGAGAATAATCATTTTTTTCTCGTATATGAGTAAATACATTTTTGTATTTAACATATTTGTCTGTATAAAACGGCTGAATATTCGCAATAAAATTATAGCAACGTTTTTTAGATTTTAATATTTGTAAACCACCAACAATAGTAATATTCTTTGATTTTGCATAATTTGCTATTTCATTTATCCATGCGATAGGTATATAAAATTCAGGGAAAACGATAATATTAGCATGGTTTTGTACTCCTTCTTGAAGCAAATGAAATAATTTTTTTTTGTTATCAACTGTTAAAAATTTAGATGGATTATTTATTTGTCCAATCACATCTTCTTTTTCAATTTTTATACTAGTAATTCCAACACACACCTTATCTAATTCCAAATCCATATGATAATCTATTGTTTCTATTAAATGATTTTCATCAAAAGAGGAGTTGATTTGACAATGTGTTGTAATATTATTTATTTCTTGAAATTCATTATACAAATTTTCATATGACTGATGATAGACATCACCACCCGATTGATATTGTTTTACAAAATGGAAAAGGTTAATTTCTTCAAAATGGATAAATCTTGGAGAATATTTTAACTTAAATTTATCCAACCGTATATGCCATCACTAATATTCCTTTAAGTTATTAGTACTATTTTTTATTTTTGAAATTCGTTGTAATATTCTTGCAGGTTCTTGCCGTTGTAATTAAAATATAATGGACCTTGAATACCTATATTCTTACCTAAGAGTATTTTGGCAAGGGTGGTCATATACATTACTTCGCCGTTATAT
>JAFSRT010000017.1 GCA_017445995.1 Clostridia bacterium | reverse complement strand
TTTTTATTTACGACAAAAACCTTTTACCTTAAAAGTATTGTTAAAGGCACGAATAAAAACAGGCATTTAAGAATTTTAGTCGAGTATTACTTTTAAAAAGAAAAAGAGAACGGTTTTGCCCGCACAGGGGTTCAACTCGTTCTCTATTGGTGTGAAGGATGGGACTTGAAGCCGAAAAGTAAAATAAAAAAACGCTAAAAACGTCAGCGTTTTTCTTGTTTTTTACTTTGATATTATCCCACAAAATCCCACGAAATTTTCTTACACGCAACCGAAAACAACGTTGTATTTTAAAAATTATGAGTCTGAAAAATCGACTCATAATTTTTTTTTGCATTTTTTATTGACAAATAGAATATTATATTGTAGAATATAGTTGCAAGGACGAACCGATGCAGCGGTTGGTCATTGTATTAAAGTTATTAAAAGAATAACCGCAACTTTACCAGAGGGCGGTTATTTCTTTTTTGTATCTGAAATAATTATGTAAATTATCAGTAACGTCAGAAATTGAAATAAATATTCCATAGGCATCACCTCCGTTTAGAAGTGTACCAAACCGCCACAGTCGTCCTGCAACCATATTTATTATAGCATAAAAGAACATTTTAGACAATAAGAAAAGTCCACTTTTATTGGACTTTTTTAATTGCAATTTTTTGAAAAACCTACAC
Source organism: Clostridia bacterium (assembly GCA_017445995.1). Lineage (GTDB taxonomy): Bacteria > Bacillota > Clostridia > Christensenellales > Borkfalkiaceae > UBA1259. The sequence continues at coordinate 8,999 of JAFSRT010000017.1, read as the reverse complement.
GACGGATTTTATATATATCACTCGTAATTTAATACGAGTTTATCTATAATATACCCTTTTTCGTAAACTCAAAAGGGATACCATACTGCGTATGGTTATTTTTCTCTCAAAAGACTTTTTTATACCAGCCGAACGGCTGGTTACCAAAACTTTTAAGAAAAAAATTCAACGCTAAAATAAACCTATACATAGTAGGAATTTTCAAAAAAAATATAAACGTTTTTTATTGCAAATCAAAACGTTTTTTTATAATAGATTTCGGAAAGACTTTATAGCACAGTGCGACCACCTGACATCTCAAAAGAGAAACATAAGTGCCTTTTTTATTGTCGCTAAACCGATTTTATTATTTATATTTAATTTACCATTATTGCTATAATAATAGCCGTAATGAGAGAAATTGAAGACATTATCAATAAAAACATATAAAACCCCTTCCGACCTTATTGCTTATCTTCTATCTTAATTTCGTCGTATTCAACCCGAAAAAATATTTTCGTTTGTCCGGAACAACGTAGAGTCAACGTGCTGTCGCCAAAACTGATTGATTCAATATCTTCACTATAAAAAACGGTATTACCTTTCTTTCTTATTTTAACAACCATATTTTAAATTTAATCCAAATACTTTATTTATTGTTTTAATGTCTGCAACCATTTGCATCGCACCTTCAAAACTGTTCGGATACTTCTGCGTTGCTTTATTCTGAATGGCTTCCGATAATTCTTCGACGTCGATTTTAAAAGATTTCAGAAGAAGACGTTTTTTGTCTTTGTCAAGATTAAAAAGGGTTGCCGATAACTGTTTATAGCGGTTTTCTTCTTCTTCTTTTGCTTTAATATCCGCTTCTTCTCGCATTCTGATTAAATTCTGGCGACGTTTTTCTTCTGCCTTCTGACGTTCTATGTCTCTTAAATACTCGTCAAAACTGGTTTGCATCTCCGCTTCTGATAGACTCTTGTCCGGATAAAGACGTGTTCTACATTTTGCATATAAATATGAAAAACGTGTAGCCGTCATAGTTGTCAGCCAGTTCGCTGTTTTATACTTTCCCGTTACCGTTCTGCCTGCAAATAGAAAACGCCCATTATCTAATTTGTTAATCAGAACATAGGCATTGAACGTCCTTCCGTCAGGTTGTAAGAACGTATATTCGGTATTTTCTTTTGGTAAAACCGTTTTGTATTTTGTCATTTTGTACACCAGCCTTTTATTTTTTTAACTTACAAGGTCGCTTTTCGTTGCTTCCCATAGTTTTTTTGCTTTTTCGTAGCCTTCCGACGTTCCTTTATAGTAATAGAACGGATTCAGATACGTCGTACCGTTCGTTTTGTATTTAATCGCACCGTTATCTATCAAAACTTTAATCCAGTTGTTGATTGTCCGACGTGGACGGTTTAATAACTGCTCTAATTCCGTTTTGGTAAAACGCACGACGTTGTTTTCGTCTGGATATTGCGTGTAAAACGACAACAACGTCATAGCACGGTGAATTTTATTCAGTTTTTCGTCAAAAACGCTTAAATCGTTAATAATTACTTCTATCATACTTTTGAAAAAATACCTGTCAGATTTTTGCCTTCGTTTCACTACGGCAAAAATCCGCATAAATCGGTTCAAATTATCGTACTTTTTTCTGCGGTTTACATTATTTAATAACGTCGTACGGCAGAAAAATTAAAGTAAAAATCGCCTACAACAATAAAATAAATCGCCTACACCGATTGAAAATTTTTCATACGCTTACAGCGTATTGAAAAATTTTTTCAAATCGTTGTTTCGTCAATTTATTTTATTTGTTGTTTAACGTCAATTTTTTTTACTTTAATTTTTGAATTGCTTCTAACTGAATTTTCCTTTTTTCTTCAAGTAAATCAGTACTGTTAACAAAATCGTAACTCTTTTTATCCGTCGCATCAATCTGCATACACTCGAACAATTCTCCTTCGATTTTGTTGTCGAAATACGACGGGTATAATTGTTTATAGGCTTCGTGATCGTAATCGCAGATTCCGTGTACCGGTTGCCACCGTTTCCGCTTCGCCGAAACGTGGATAATATTGCCGTCTGAATCCTTTTCGACTATATCGTTATCCGTCTGCGTATTCGACCTGTACGACCTTGTCGTTACGGCAAAACCTATTGAATTAACGAAATTGCCTAAACGTTTTAAAAACCTTGCCCGGCGTGGTTCAGCCTTAATTTTATCTTCCAACGTATCGCTTTTCAACCAGTATAAAAACTTATATAAACGGTAAAGTAATACCGGCTTACATTTCCATTCACGTCCGGAAATTAAAATATTTTCGCCAACTACACGGCGAACGTCTATAAATATATGATTATAGTCCTGTTCAGAACAATAAACCGACCAACTTAACCACTGCCCGCCCAAACGGAACATATCTGAAATATCTAACGGCTTTGACGTATTCGACGTTAAACCGCTGTCAGCACGTATCGACGCCCCTATTTCGTCAAAGAATACTACCGAATAAACCGGCAATCTTTTTAAGCCTTTTATATGGTCGAGAGTTACTTTATGGCACGGTCGACCGTGCTTATCGAATATACCTATATTCGACCATAAACACGGAACACACTTTGACTTTGAATAAAAATTATAAGCAAGTTCGAGTTCCTTAAACTTTAATTTGTCCATTTTCGTACCGTGCTTTTTTATATACGACTCATTACTTTTTGCAAAGTAAAATTCCGTCTTTAATCTTTCCCATTTTAATTTTGCATCAACGAACGCATCTTCAACGCCGGAAGACGTCTTCCCTACACGTGGCGGACCTGAATATATCGTTACTACGTTGCCGTTATCAACCTTTAATTCGTCGGCATACGCCTTAATAAAGCCGGCATAATATCCGCCGAAATAGTAAATACAACTTGCTATTAAAAAAAGTTTTATCGTATACGGCAAGTAGATTTTCTCGTAAAAGTTCGGAATATACTGCCCTGCGTATATTAAAAGTATATCAGCGATAATGATTAACGTTATTACACCAAGAGTTGCAAAAAAACTCTGAAATTCTTTTAACGTTTTTTGAATTAAAAGAATATTGAATAGAACGAAAACCGACACCGATATATTTGCAAAAAAATTGAATTTTGCAAAATTAAATATTAAAAAAACTATATTTATGATAAACGGAATTGAATAATAAAGAAAACCGTTTCGGCAAGCACGGAACAGTGCCATAAAGACGTAACGTTCTACACCTTGATTATTGTTGTTACGTACAACCTTTTCCGTCTTTTCTTCAAGGTCCTTTTGCGTGAAAACAAGCCTTTTATATGCCCGCTCTCTATCAGATAAGGCGTTTTCTTTATCGATAATCTCACGGGCTTTTTTAATATATTCTGGCTCAGCCTGTTTTAAAGCCAAAAAATTATTGCATTTCGGCTTTTGTTGATAATGCTGGCGATAACCTTTACCCGTTTCAAACGGGTATTGCTTATCCTTTTGCTTATCGACCGCCGAAAGTTCGTTCCCGGAAAGATTTACAACGTCGCCACCGGAAAGACGAATAACCCTTTTCCCTTCTGAATCGATACACGTACCGTCTTCGTTCTCTTTTATGATTGACTCCGCTTTTTTCGTTTCCGGCTGACTACTTTCAGCATTGTTATTGAATTTTTTATGATTGTAGTCAGCCAACGCCCCCATATATTACCCCATAGCCGAAATTACACCGTATAGCCAGTATCCGCAATATACGATTCCGGCTAAAACGACGAGAGTTATCAGAATAAATAGTATTTTTATAAATGTATTTTTAATGTTAGAAATATTTTTGACGAATAAGTTATACCAGATATATATAAAGAACACGCCGAAAACTACGCCTAAAACGATTACCGCCACTTTTCCGAGTTTATTCAGAACGCTTGATAATTTATTGCCTATTTTATCAAATACCGAATCAACCGACGATTTTAAACTCTGTACAAGAGATTTATCGGTTTTAGTAACTAACGGGGCATCAGAAGGAAAGACAATATCCATAGGATTAGAAACGACCGGCACGACGTAGTAATTGTTATTACTCTTAAACGTTATATCAATAATATCAAAGCCTATATCAATTTCTTGCTGGAAAGCATACGCATTGCTATCTACTTTCCTTAAATTTTCTATCTTTTCGCCTTCAAGCAAGGTCAGACCTTTGGAATAATATTCACTTGCCTTATATCTGAAAATATATATCGTATTTGCTGATTTGTTATCGTCATAATATCTTTGAAAATCAGTATAGCAACTTTCGTCAATAAAATATTTCTCACAGTCCCTACTTGCGTTATACGTTAATTCGTCAACGGCTTGAATACATCTGATTCCTTCAAAAGTTTCTGTCGCTTTTTCAGAATAAGTTCCCCAGAATTTTTGCCAGTTATTTTGCGTAATTTTGGTTGACGTTAAAGAATACTCTTTATATTCGCCGTTCACGTATTCCTTATCGTTAGTAAAGTTTACTTCGGTAAACGCAGAATCCACGCTTTCGAATAAATCGCTTGAAAAAGTAGAATTTACGTCTTTAAGTCGATTATGTGAAAAATTTTGCATAGCCGTAAGAAGTTCATTTTGAGAAACCTTATACGTATCAGCACTATCTTGACTGTCGCCGGAATTAAACATTAAACATAATTTATCAATACTTTGTTCTTCCGGAACTGTTACTGGCTGATTCAATACTTCTGTTGGCAAAGGGAAATTATAATAAGGTCCGCTTGATAATATAGCATAATCACCCGTAATAAGTGTAATTGCCGCATTATTCAAGTTAAATGGCCATATAAGTTTCGTATAAGAACCGGCGTATCTATAATTTAATTTATCATAAAGTTTTATTTCTTCGCCGGATTCATTTGTTCCTGTCCGGTAAATCGTTTCGCCTAAAAACGGAAGAATAGCGTTATACGCTTCCTGATTGCCCGTTACAAGCATAGGTCTTAATACTGCGTTAAGCCACGTTGCGTGGACAGCCACCATTTCGCCGTATTTCCTTATATAATCGTTCGGAACGGCAAAGTATACGAAATGTAGTTGGTCTCTCGTCGTTACGTCGGTTGAATATCCTTTCGGGCGATAGAACCCCGATTTGACGTTCAGACTGATTGTTTCAAATGTTTCGCAATAACCCGTCAACGTGCTGTCCGCCGATTCGTCAGCACCGTATCCGGAAGCGTAACCGCTGAAATAATACGTGTTCGCTACGGCAAACTCTTTATCTTCGTTTTTTGTAGAAAGAGTTATCCCCGAAATATCGTATCTACGTTCGTTCGTATATACCCTGTCGGCTAACACCTTTTTTCCGAAGGAATCCGTTTTATCTATAACACGGAACTTATAAAAAAGCCCTTCATAATTAGCACGTTCTGATTTATTTATAAAGAGTAAATTAAACTGTTCGTAACTTGTTGCTTCACTTGTCTTATTGATTATTTCAGTATTGAATTTCGTTGCAATCTGAATTTTGTTTTTCGCACTTTCTTCGTTAATTAAAAAGGCTTGCGGATTATAAAAATACACGTACAACGCAAAATCGCTTTTATCTCGAACGCCGTACGCCCATTCGACAACGTTTATAACAGTGCATTTTTTAACGTTCCCGGTCGAATCGAAAGGAAAGTCGTCTATCTTAAATTCTTCCGACGACTCTAAATCGTCTAAAACGTTCGTTTCGTCAAAATCGTTATAATCGTCATAGGCACGGACGTCAATTTTGTTAATATTGATTATCGACGTTAAAAGAATCAAGAACGTTAAAAAAATAACCGATAGTCTTATAAAAAAGTTCTTTGTAATTTTCTTATTCATATTGCTCCTTGCCCAGCCTTTTTTGTTTTTTTAATAATACAGTGTCCAAACGGTATCGTCTTCCATTTCATTGCCGTTAAAGAATAAATCTCTATCGGCAATCAGATTAACTCTATCGTCTATCTCTTTTATTCCGTCGGGGAAATACCCTTTTAAAACTGCTTCGTATTCGCCTTATTCGATATAACCATAGAATAAATATTGATTAAAAGTCAGAATATAACAGTCGTTTTTTTCGGTTAAGGTATCAATCTCTATAATTTTCTCTTTACCATTGCACGTAACAGTGATTTTATCCGGAAGCGTATCGCACTGGATAGTCCCGGAAACAGTCGGATAAAAATATCCGCTATCTTCGTCCGTTTCGATAATCTTAAAATCCCAGTCGGCAGTAAATAAACCGTTATAATTGATTCTATGTGTTTTTTCTTGCTGTGTTATTTCTTCGGAAGGGCTTATCCCCTGTTCCGTTTCTTTCGCCGGGAAGATATTGCACGCACCTAAAAAAAACGAACATAATAATAAAACCGATAAAAAAATATATAGCCTTTTCATTTTACGCTTTAACTGCCAACTTAAAAATATAAGGTTCTTTGGTTAATTCCAGACGTTTATTAGTCGTGTCTTCGTATCCGAAAAAACTTATCGTATACCAACCGTCCTTTAATTCCCCCGTTTCAATCTCTATGATACGGGTGTCGGCGTAATATTTTCTTTTACTTTTATTCTCTTTAAGTTCGGTTGTTTCACCGAATTTTGCATTGCTTATCGTCTTTTCGTCGCCGTTGTTTAACGTATATGTAAGCGATTTTAATTTAACGTCGGAATATATCCGATAGTCAAAATAAATCTTTTCCCCCACCTTGTATTCTTCTTGTAAAATACTCATATCGGCTTCGAATAACTCTTTTTTCTGATTGCAAGACTTTACGCCGAAAAACACACCGACGCCGATTCCGGCAATAATTATAATTGCTAAAATAATTATTAGTTTTTTCATATCGTTTCCCCTAAAAAATAATCTCTGTCGGCAAAATATTTATTTCCGACACGCCTTCCGCTATTCCAAAATTTATGATATAATAACCTTCTACCCCGTCAACAGTGATAATGATACGGTAGAACGACATAGTCGAATTTCTATATGTCGAACTGATTTTAACGTTCTCGGACGGATAGTATTTTGATAAAACCGTCTTTAAGTTTTCGTTTTCTTCAAGCGTTAAAACGAAATAATCAGCGTGTTTATCTATTTCAAAGCATTTCGTCAGGTCGCTGTCTTCGTCTAAAATCTTCGCCGTTCCGTTGACCGTAAAACCGACACGTAGATTCGGAATAACTTTTATTGAATAATCTTTTTTTTCTTCGGCGAATTCAATAGTAAAACGGTGGCTGTCGTTTCGGCAGAAAGTATAGTTCTTTTTATTGTCTATTTTTTCTCCTTCATAGACAACGCTAAATGCAGAAGGACTATTTGCTTCTGCATCTGCACTGATTTCTATTTGTTCTTCCGAATAGGTAGTTCGATATATAAAATATACCGATAACCCTACAACGCCGAGAAAAACGATTATTAAAATAAAAGAAATTATATTTTTCATATTTTAGAAAGTTATCGAATTTAGACTTACCGAAGATACGCCTTCGACGATCCAGAACTTAATCGTTTCTGAAAGATTACTTATGCTATCCGTTACCGTTACGTACATATATGAAGCGTTAAGTAACGGCGTGTTGTCCGGACATTTATAAGAATAAAAACTGTAATTTTTACCACCAGCACTGAAATTATGCGACAATCTGATACTTGCATCGCCATATCTCTGTTCACCGCTTATATACGTCGCATAGTTATCGTCTGAAAGATTGATAAACGTCGTATTAACAGGAATATAATCGTTTATTTTTGTCATTGTTCCCCACTGGTCGGGCTTTCCGCTCGTTCCACCAAGGTAGGCTAATTTCGCTTGAAGACATTTGTCTCCGTCCCAGTTATCGCCCGGGGTTTCTAAATTTAGTGTTCCGTTGTTGATATAAGAATTTTCAACTGTACGAGTTGCTGAAATTGTTATTAGTTTATCGTTTGCATTAAAGTATTCATTAAAAAAGCGAGTCCGATATAAATTTAAATTTCTTTGTGTTAAAATCATTTGATTATAAACCTGTTCACCGGTTGCCATTTGTTTCCGGGATTGGTCCGCATCGACGTTAGAATTGTTATAATTAAAATTTTCTTGTCTTATGCAGATTTCTCCATTGCCGGACATAAACGTTCCCGTTGCACCGTAGTCGTTTGAAACAGCATAATTTGGTGTCATATACGCCGAACCTACAATACCGCTTGTTCTGGATAAATTACTGCTGATACTTTCTTCGCCGAGTGCGTTTGACAAGTTCACTTGAAATTTATATTCAGAGTTAGAATTTAAAACGTAATAATCGCCCCTATCGGCACTGCTTGTCAGCGTTGCAATATTGCCGTTATTATCAATAGGCACGATTTCGATATTCGTTGCCAGACCGACGTATGTGCAGGAACACGTTGCCGTCTTTCCGCCCTGACGTGTTGTACAGGTAATATTTATCGTATCGCTATCGAATTTCTTAAAACAACGTACGTAGGCATCTGTCGAACCGTCAAAAAAAGGCGTTACCGTTACATATTCCGATACGTCTTCAATAGAATGCGTTGCACCGTCGCCCCACGCAACGGTATAATCAACGGCTTTATTGCTGGCACTTTCCGGCAAGACGGTAGCGTGTATTTCCTTTTCAATATACGCCGGCGATTCTTCCGTAAGTGAAAAAGACTTTACGGAAGATAAAGAAACCTTAACGGATTGTACCTTCGTAGTTTTTGGACTGCTGATTGATTCTGATATTTCGTCAATACTATTTTCTAAATCAATATTAGTATTAGTCGTTTTGCACCCTACGGCAAAAACGCTTGTAATAATCAGCATTGTTGCCATTAAAAAAGTCTATAATTTTTTCATTTTTATATCTCCTAACATTTTCTTTTATTTATAATCTTAAACTTAAAGGCAATATAATTTTCGAAGCGAGAATCTTTCGTTATATCGCTTAAATTAAAAATATTTTCGATTCGCCCGATTATTTCCCTGCCCGAATACTTATCTTCGTCATAAGCCGTACAGTATTCTCTTTT
>JAFSRT010000016.1 GCA_017445995.1 Clostridia bacterium | reverse complement strand
CGTATACAACAACGATATGAAAGTTAAACTTTCGCGTGCGTCTCTTGACTATATCGTAGAATTGATTAAAGATAACTACAAGGCAATCATACAACGCTTTAATTACAGTGAAATATTATCGGCGGACGATATTTTATCGCAATTCCAGAACTATGAGTTTACGATAGGTTCTGTTGTGGATATATTGCAAGCGATAGCCGTGGATAATGGGGGAATAAGTATCGACCTTAAAGCGGAAGAGTTCGGCTTTACCGACAACGCTGTTTTGAACGCTTACTTAAACGGGGAAAACCTTGCGCTTAACGTAACTATCGGCGACAAGAACGGAAATATTTTACTCGATAACACGCCGTTTGATAAACCTGCCGTACCGTCCGGATCGTTTATAGACCTTTCCGGTATCACGGGGCTTGCGGAAGCCGCTGTTAACGCAATTCTTAAAGAAAGCGAACAGTATTATCTTTCGGGTTCGGTAAGAGTGGTTATTCCTATACTCGGTATCAATATAGACGTTAATATCAGTATGGACGCTTCTGTAAGGCTGGTATCCGACGGAAACGGCGGAAAGAAAATAGAAGCCGTTGCACACGTTTCCTGCTACGATACGACTGTGGATATTTCACTTGCCCGTTCATACTTAAAATGCGGTGAAGGTACGCTCGTTTATAAAAACGAAAGGTTCTACATAACGAGAATAGATAAACAGAGAGAAAAAGTATTATTTATCCCTACGAGTTCTTGGCAAACGACTTCGACTTCAAGGCGCGCGATGACGAGAAGTTATTTCGGAAAGAATATTATGTCGCAGATAGGGTTCTTTATGGGCTTAGGCAACGAAATACTAAACAAATTCAATTCGGGTAGCAACACGAACGTCGCTAAATGCTTAAAGAGTTATTCCGCGTCCGCTAATTCGCATACGATTGTGCTTGACGGACAGGCGTTGACGGGCAGTAGCGAGTTGTCGAATATGACGGCGGTTATAGGTATAACTAATAAACAACTCACTTCGCTTAACGTTGAAATACCTATTTCGGTTTCAATCGTAGATATGACGGCGACGGTAAAACTTACGCATAATCCTGCCGATAAAGGGAACTTTACCGACGTAAACAACCTTAATCCGTCGCTTTTTGGAACGGTGCGTTCTTAAACGGAATAAAAAATCAGACCCATGCTTAAAAAGGCATGGGTTTTTATTTTTTAAAAAAAGGGAATATTACTTAAAGTATATTTATTTTATGCTTGAATAATCGGTTATATGATGTTATAATACATATAACTAATACTTTTTTTATTCAAAGTAAGGAACATATGAAGATCTTATTTGTAGTTAATAATTTTTACGCACAAGGCAACGGGCTTTCTTTTTCGGCACAGAGAACGGTAAAGAAACTCAAAGAAGCGGGGGTAGAGATAAAGATTTTATCCGGCGCTAATCCCGACAAAAACGGCCCAGAACCGGAATTTATACTTAAAGATTACGTAGTTCCGATTTTTGATAAAATAGTAAAAAAACAGGGATACAGTTTTTCGTCGGCTGATAAAGACGTTATAGAAGAAGCGGTAAAATGGGCGGACGTAGTTCATCTTGAAGAACCGTTTGGTCTTCAAATGAAAACTTGCAAAATCGCAAAAGAACTCGGAAAACCCGTTACGGGTACTTACCATATGCACCCCGAAAATCTTTACGCGTCGATAAAAATGGATAAAAGCCATTTATTAAACGACACGACGATGTGGGTGTGGAAAAGAAAGGTGTATAATAACTGTAAAATACTGCAAGTTCCGACCCAGAACGCAAAAGAAAGGCTTATTAAAAACAAGTTTAAGTCCGAAATACGCGTTATATCTAACGGTATGATTTTAGAAGATTTAGCGCGTAAAAGCGAAGTCGTTGCCGAAAAACTTTCAGACGCTAAATATACGATTATTTCAATAGGAAGATTTTCAGTAGAAAAGAACGCAAAAACGCTACTTTACGCAATGAAATATTCCAAGTACGCTAAAGATATTCAATTAATATTTGCGGGGCGCGGGCCGTACGGAAAACGGCTTCAAAAAATGGCGGATAAACTTGATAAAAAAGGTTACTTTAAGTACCGCCCTATATTTTCTTTTTATCCGCTCGATAAACTTCAACGAATAACCGCAGGCGCCGATCTTTACGTGCATTGCGCGTTTATCGAAGTGGAAGGACTATCGTGTATGGAAGCGATACAAATGGGCATAGTTCCCGTTATCGCGAAAGGAAAATACACCGCGACAAGCCAGTTTGCTTTGTCGGATAAAAGCGTGTTCAACGAAAAAGATTCTAAAGATTTAGCGGACAAAATAGACTATTGGCTATCAGACGACAAGAGAAGAAACGAAGAAGCGCAAAAATACGTTGAACTCGGTAAGAAATACGATATAGAATACTCGATTAAAGAACTTATCAAAATGTTTGAAGACGCTATGAAAAAATAATTGTTACGCATACTTATTTATAGATACGGAGATTATTATGGAAAAGAAAGACCCCTTTAAGGTCGATTTTAAAAGCGGTGAAAATAAAACTGCCGATAAAAAAGAAACGGTGGCAAATACTACCGACAATAAGCAAGCCGTTGTGTCTTCTATTCCTTCACGGCGCGAGTTAAGAAAAAAGAAGAAACGCGACAGAGAGTTAAAAAGGATTGCCGAAAGAAAGTTTGAAAGGGAAGCGGGGTTTTTGGGCGTTAAAAAAACGTCTTTAACACTCGGTATCGTCGGGTTTATAATCAGCATTATACCGGTTATTCTTTTTTTCGGCGCTATGTTGCTGTTTTTGGCTTGCGGATTGATAACAGTCTTTCTTTTTCTATTGTTTTTAGTAGGGTTTCTTATTATCGTTCCCATTTATCTTGCAGGTGGAAACTCGATAGAAAACTATTTTGCGGTAGCGTTAGCGCCCGCTAATTTTGCCTCAGACGTCTTTAACACGGTTTCGGGTTTTTCGGGGATTTTCGGCGTCGTTTGTTCGGCAGGCGGACTTATAATGGAAATTATATCTATGATACTTTTATTCGTGTCATATAAAGCGTTATGTAAGCGCAACAGAGTAAAACGCACGGTATTTTTGGTACTCGCTATGCTTATTACACTTATCGTGCTTATAATTTCGATAAACGGGCTTACTGTTAAATAAAAGAAGGAGAAAGACTATGATTTTAAATGTAAAAAACAATTTAGTAACGCTTAAAGGCGGTTCTAAAGTTACCGACGAAAACGGCAACGAACTGTTAAAAGTTAAGGGCGTTTTAAGTTCGATAACCAACAAGAAGATTATCGCCGATAATTCCGGCAAAAAGGTGTTTTTGGTAAGAAATAAATACTGGCACTTATTTAACCGTTCGGCGTATATCTACGACAAGGAAGGCGCAAAACTTTTGAAAATCACGCAAAAATATTTTCAGTTCAGAAAGTTTAAAGTAGTCGATTATACTTCCGATTCGATTTGGTCTATCGAAGGTCCGCTTCATCCGAGAGATATAACTGTAAAAAAGGACGACGTTAAACTCGGCGTAATACACGATAATTTCGATTTTATTAAAGATACTTTTTCCGTCGACGCGGAAGAGAATTACGAATATTTAATGGTTGCAATCTGTATCGCGATAGACAATATCTACGACGCAACGAGAAAAAGTAAATAAAACCTTTAAAAATCAAAACGGCTTTGGTATTTACCAAGGTCGTTTTTTATTGCCACTAATAAAGATATATTAAAAAAAACGAGTAAAACTATTGACATTTTTATTAAAGACATTGATAATATAATAGTATACTAATATAGGTTAGTATAGCATTGTGTAAAACGGGTATAAAATTTAATAATTAAAAGGGGTGTAGTATGTGTGGAATAGTCGGATACATCGGTAATAATACCGAACAGACGATAATCGACAAACTGAAAAAGTTGGAATACCGTGGCTACGATTCGGCAGGCATTGCCGTTATGAACAAAACGGGGTACAGGGTATTTAAATCAAAAGGCGAAATAAAAAACCTTGAAAAGGTTGTTGAAGTAAGTAAAGATTCTAAAATAGGCATCGGGCATACGCGCTGGGCAACGCACGGCAAACCTACCGAAGAGAACGCGCATCCGCACGTTTCGGAAGACAACAGGTGGGCTTTGGTGCATAACGGTATTATCGAAAACTACCTTGAATTAAAAGATAAACTAATGGCAAGCGGTATGAACTTTTACAGTCAGACCGATAGCGAAACGATTGCCAAACTGTTGCAATATTACGACGGTAAAGATAAACTTACCACAATCGAGAAGACGTTAAATAACTTAAAAGGCAGTTATGCGCTTGCAATATTAAACGAAGATATTAACGGCATATTTTTTGCAAAAAATAAAAGTCCGCTTTTCGTTGCGTTAAATAACGGAAAGGCGCTTTTAGCCAGCGATATAATATGCTTTAACGGGTTCGCAACGGAATATTACGTAATAGAAGACGGCGAATACGGGTTTACCGACGGGAAAAAACTCATTGTAAAAAACCGTTTAGGGATAGTCGGGAAATCGCCTTGCGCTTTCGATTGCAGCGTGGAAAACGTCGAAAACGTATACGACCACTTTATGATTAAAGAGATATTCGACACCGAAAAGGCGTTGAAATCTAATTTAGAGTATTATTCGGTTGAAGATAACCTTAAAAAACTTTCAGCATTAAATATCAAAAACTACGATAAAGTAGTGTTTATAGGTTGCGGAACGGCGTATAACGCCTGTCTTGTCGGCGCAAAGTTTTTCAGGGAACAGTTAGATATAGACTGCTTTACCGACGTTGCAAGCGAGTTCAGGTACAGCCACCCGAAATTAGACGATAAAACTCTCGTAATATTAGTCAGTCAAAGCGGTGAAACTGCCGACACGCTTGCCGCGTTAGAACTTGCAAAGGAAAATAAATCGACGACTATCGGCGTAGTAAACGTAGAATACAGCACGATTGCTAAAAACGTCGATATAACCTTGCCGATTAAAGCGGGGGTAGAAGTCGCCGTCGCGTCGACAAAGGCGTACAGTTGCCAGATAATAACGATGTATATCGCGTCTCTTGTTTTAAAAGCGACGCTAAATAAAACGAAAGCCGACTTAAAGGAAGTAAGTGCGTTTTGCGATAACTTTTCTTTCGGCAAACTCGAAAAATATCAGGAAATAGCGGACACACTTCGTTATCAGAATAAAATATTTATGATAGGCAGGGGTCTTGACTGTTGTACGGCGTACGAAGCAAGCCTAAAAATAAAAGAAACCTGTTATATCAATTCGGACACCTACTTCGCGGGCGAATTAAAGCACGGATTTTTGGCGCTTATCGACGAAATGACTTACGTCGTCGTGTTCGCAACGCAAAAGGAAGTGGTTGCAAAGACCCTATCGAACGCCGAAGAAGCGTACAGCAGGGGCGCAAAGATAATACTCTTTACGTCACTTGACGATATGGATAAGGCGTTTATGGATAAATGTTCGTTTATCGTGAAAGTTAAAGACGTAAATTGCGGTCTTCAGGCGATAACGAACATCGTCCCTTGGCAGTTTATCGCTTACTATACTTCCGTAAGTAAGGGTATAAACCCTGATAGGCCGAGAAACCTTGCGAAGAGTGTTACCGTGGAGTAATTATGAGAGACTATAAAAAAGAGTTAGAAAAAAGGGTAGAGTTTATTCAAGATTTATTAGCAAAAAGCGGTGCAACAGGTATCGTTTACGGGAACAGTGGCGGTAAAGATTCCGCACTTGTCGGAATAATCTGCAAAAAGGCGTGTTCTAATACGGTGGGGATAACTATGCCTTGCTCAAAACGGAATTACGGCGAAGATATAAAGGACGGGCTTGAAGTTGCCGAAAAGTACGGTATAAAGACTTTTAACGTGGAAATTGCGCCTATGAAGGAAATTGTCGAAAAGAACGTTTCCGCGATAACAAAAATAGGCGACCTTGCGTCTGCAAATATCGCGCCGAGACTGCGTATGACGACGTTATACGCATACGCGGGTAGCAACAATATGCTTGTTGCCGGCACGGGCAACAGAACGGAAACCTATATCGGCTATTTTACCAAGTGGGGGGACGGCGCTTGCGATTTTAACCCTATATCAGACCTGACGGTAAAAGAAGTGTACGAGTTTTTAGAGTATTTAGATTGCCCTAAACGTATTATAGAAAAAGCCCCGTCGGCGGCTTTATACAGCGGGCAGACCGACGAACAGGAAATCGGTATGAAATACAGCGATATAGACGGGTATATTTTAACGGGAAACGCCGATAAAGCGGTAAAAGACAAAGTGGACGCTATGCACAGAAAAACCGAACATAAGCGTCAGGGCGTTGCGTTTTATAAAAAGATATAGTAAAAGGAAAGTTATGAAACAGGTTGCAAAGTTTTATTTAGTCAGCGAACAGCAATATACGGTTGACGGAAAAGCGGAAGACTATAAGTCGGTAAAACTGCCAAAGCGTGCTACGAAAGGTAGCGCGGGGTACGATTTTTTCGCACCGTTTGATATTTGTCTTAAACCGAACGATACGATAAAAGTGCCGACGGGAATAAGGGTAAAAATCGATAACGGTTGGTTTCTCGCGGTGTTTCCAAGGTCTTCACTCGGTTTTAAGTACCGTCTTAAACTCGACAATACCGTGGGTATTATAGACAGCGATTACTATAACGCCGAAAACGAAGGACATATATTTATAAAAATGACTAATGCGGGCGATAAAGAACTCGTAATAGAAAAGGGCAAGGCGTTTGCGCAGGGCATTTTCTTACAGTACGGTATCACGGTTGACGACGATAGTTTAACCGAAAGGGTTGGCGGAATAGGTTCAACCGATATAAAATGTTAGACGGGGTCAATATGCATAGAATAGCAACGGAAATGGAGTGGTTATACGAATACGTAGGGGACGAAAAGGCTGTCGAACTCATAGCAAAAGCGGGGTTCGACGGTTTCGATTATTCTCTTTTTAAGATGACGCAATTCGACTGGAAGAACGGCAAAGGATATTTAAGGGAAAATCACCCCTTGAACTCGCCCGACTACGTTAAACATTGTCATAAATTAAGGCGTATCGCCGAAGATAACGGTATATGCTGTATCCAGTCGCACGCACCCTTTCCCGTTGCGGACGAACTGTTCAGAACGCTTCTTTTTAAATCTATCGAAATCACGGCGGAAGTCGGCGGCAAACTAATAGTTATTCACCCGAATAACGACGCAAGCGTGGAACAGAACAGGGATATGTATCTCGAACTTTTGCCTTTCGCGAAAGAGTGCGGTGTTAAGATAGCGGCGGAAAATATGTGGAACTGGGACTGGGAAAACGAACGTGCGTTGCCAGCCGCCTGTTCGACGGCACGTTCTTTCGTTGACCATATAGACGCGGTGAACGATGATAATTTGGTCGCTTGTCTCGACATAGGGCACGCCGAAATGATGAAAGACGGAACGAACGCGGTCGATTTGATTCTGGCGCTTAACCACCGCCTGCAAGCACTTCATATCCACGACAACGATAAAATTCACGACAGGCATCAGATACCTTTCTCGATGGATATTCAGTTCGAACCGATTATTAAGGCTTTGCAAAAAATCGACTATAAGGGCGATTTCGATTTCGAAACGATAGGATACGCGGCGGATTTAAAAGGGAACGATTTACTCGGCGGATTAAAACGCTTATGCGCCGTTGCAAGGCAGTTTGTAGATAAGTTTAATAATAAAGAATAACGCCCTTTTGACATAAAAAACTTTTTTTTCTTGAAATATCTTGTTTTTTATGTTATAATACGGAGTAAGGTAATTATTATGTTTAATTTTTTATGTAAAGCGTCGAAAACGACAGATATTACGATCGGTGAAAACGCCGTTTCTTCCCTTTTCGATATTTTGGAAGAAGAAAGGGCGAAGGTTTTTATTATCGCCGATATCGTGCCTTGGAATCTTTACGGAAAAAATATAATAACCAAATTAAAAAACAAAGGTATTCCGTATTCCGTTCTTACGATAAGCAGCGAAGATAAGAACAAAAATTACACCACGTTCGCTTACTGTATATCGAAACTTACCGAGAACAGCATAGATAAAAACGATTACATAATGGCGTTCGGCGGCGGCGTAACGGGGGACGTGGCGGGGTATATCGCGTCCGTCTATAAGCGCGGAATAAAATATATCTTCGTGCCGACTAATCTGCTTGCTATGGCGGATTCCTGTATCGGCGGTAAAAACGGGCTTAATTACGGCAATTTTAAGAACATCGTCGGCACGGTCTATCAGCCGGACCTTGTTTACGTTAATTTAGAGTATCTTGCAGATATGCCGAAAAAACTGATAACAAACGGTTATGCCGAAATTATCAAACACGCAATAATCGGCGACAAGGCACTTTTTAACAACGTTAAATTAAATAAGTTTTCTAAAATTAAAGAAGACGTTAAAGCGTCTTTACTCGTAAAGAAAAAGTACGTTGAAAAGGACGAGTTCTCGTTCGGGGAAAGAAGGTGTCTGGACTTGGGGCACACCGTATCCCACGCCGTTGAAAGTAAAAGCGAATATGCCGTTTCACACGGTCAGGGCGTTATTACGGGTATAGCAATCAACGCTATCGCGTCTTATAAAAACGGGTTCTGCACAAAGGCTGTGATGGACGAAATATTAGGGTTATTTAACGATTTAGGGTTAAACTATTCCTGCCCGTATTCGGTAAACGATATTATGCCGTACCTTATTAACGATAAGAAAAAGGAAGGCGATAACTTTTATATACCGATTATAGAAAAAATCGGCAAAGTAAGGGTTGTTAATATGTCGCAACTGCAACTAAAATCATTTATTACTTCGGGGCTTAATTCATAATAAATATTTAACCACGTATACTAATATACGTGGTATTTTTATGTTAAAAAAAGATAAAATAATACTTAAAATATCGGAAATACTCGCCTTTTTTCTTCTCGGCGTGCTTTTTATGTATTCTTTTTTATTCGGTGTAATAGCAAAATGCGTTTACCCGTTAAAGTATAAAGAAACAATAATAAAAAGTGCGGAAGAATATGGTTTAGACAGATACCTTGTTTTTGCCGTTTGCAAAGAAGAAAGCAACTTTAACGAGAAGGCAAAAAGCAGTAAGGGCGCATACGGGCTTATGCAGATAACGGAAGATACGGGGAAATATATCGCCGAATTAAAAAACGTCTCCAATTACGACCTGTATAACGCCGAAACAAACGTCGATTTCGGCTGTTATTATTTAAAGTATTTAATAGATAAATACCAACGTGAAGATACGGCAATCGTTGCCTACAACGCGGGCGAAGGCACGGTCTCAACGTGGCTAAAAAACGAAGAATATTCCAAAGATAGTAAGACGCTTTTAATTATTCCGTATAAAGAAAGTAGGGAATACCTAAAAAAAATTAAACGAAGTTTGCAAAATTATAGAAAAATATATAGAAATATTGTTGACAAAAAGTGATAATTTAGTTAATATATAAAGGCTTAACACGTGAGGGTGGCGGAATTGGCAGACGCGTACGTTTGAGGGGCGTATGGTTATCCGTGTGGGTTCAAGTCCCATCCTTCACACCAAAAAGCATAAAAACAGCCGTTTTTCGGCTGTTTTTTGTCGTTTTTTGATAGTTTTTAAAACGAAAAAATTAAATTCTGTGGGATTTTGTGGGATTTTTCAGGATTTATATCGCAAGCGTTTTGCTTGCTTTTTTTGATATTCCATTGAAAAATGCGTGTAAATTTTGGCGGTCATATCCGTTCCCGGGGAATGTCCTTGCCATATATTTACGAGTTCCGGATTGATTCCGCACTCTTTTGCACGGCTTGAAAACGTATGCCGAAGGTCCTTTAACGTGTGATTAGGCAAAGTCTTCTGCATAACGTCGTTTAAATAGTTTTTCGTGTATTCAGAATCAGCCTGTTTTAACGCCGTTTCGTATGGTTTCAACATAGGGAACAGGGGCAGTTCCCTGTATTTTTCTTTTTGCCAGCGTTTCAGTTTAGCATTTTTAATCGTAATCGTTTCTTTTTGCCAGTCGATAACGGTTGCCGTTGCTTCCGAAGGTCTTGCCCCGGCGAAAAGCATAATTAAAAAATACTTTTCATACGGCTTGCCCTGAATCGCTTTTAATAGTTCGTTTTCTTCGGCGAACGTCAACGCCGTTCCGTTGACTCTCTCGTACGGTGGCAAGTAAACGGATTCAATCGGATTAGTCTGAATATAGCCGTTTGCTTTCGCATACTTAAAAATTCCGAAAAGAAGCATTCTGACGTCTTCAAAGGTTTTTCCTTTAACGGCACGTAGCCGTGATAAATCTTCCTGTAATCTCATAGGCGTTAAGTCGAAGAAAAAATCGTTCTGATATTTCGCCTTTATGTAATTTATATATTTCGACTCGTAACTTCGGAAGGTATCCGCCTTAACGTTCGGCTTTTTAATTTTATACATAAAGTAATCGGCAATTTCAATGAACTTTTTCGGCGTGTTTTTTTCTTCTTCGGGTTCGATTAGTTTTAATTCTCTATTAAGAATTTTTAAATATTCCTGCATTTTTTGAATAGCGGACGTTCTGGATTTAGCACTTTTAGATTTTTCAATGCCGAAACGGTGAAATCTGACTTCATATAGGTTGTTTCTACGTCTTATAGAACAGTCTTTAATGGTAAACATTTTTTTATCTTTCTCCTTCAATTTATTAAAAAAATGTTTTTCACTTTGAATATTATTCGGTTTTAAATCTTCTTTGGCAACGGCGACGGTCGTTGATTTTTTAAACTTTTCCGATAGTTGCGACAAAAAAAACGACGTATCTTCCGTGTCGTTCGGTGTCAGTTCGTCGATTGTCGTTTTCATTTTAGATAAAAACGCACTAACTTCCGCAAGGCTTATAAGTGCGTTCGTTATTTCTTTTTCAAACATAATCTTTTTTTATCCTTTTTAATAGCGATAGAATAGATTATATTTGAAAAAACAAGAAAAAACTTAATGTATTTTTAAAAACTTATCTTCTGAAAGATAAGTTTTTATTTTTTTATTCAGGCGTATATTCAGATAATATCATTATTTCTCCGCAATCCTGACATACGGCAACGATTCTTGTTCTATGAATACGTGGTCTTAAAGCGGAAAGCAGGAAGAGAATAAGTAGGAAATTTATAGATGAGATAATTAAAATAATACCTACGCCTTTTGCGGTTAAATATTCGAATAAATATACTAAAACTTTTATTGTATCAGATTGAGCGTTAAAAGAGCCTAAAATAACTTTCGAATTTAAAATAAAACCAAATATAAGCATCACTATTCCGAACAATAAAGCAAAAACAAAGCCTGCCGACCTAAATTTTTTATTAAGTTCTACATAATCACTTACAATTTGTAATTTTTCGCTTCCGCATTTAATACATTTCATACTTTTTCCCCTTTTGCTTCTTTTTCGTACATAGCGTTAATCTGAATACGGAAGGCTTCCTGCGTGCTTAAATTTAAAGCACGTAGTTTTTTTATAAGCAATAATTCGTCTTGACTTACCGGGGAAGGGCTACCGTCGAACTGCTTTACACCGAAATCGTCTTCCAGTCCTAAAAGATAGTCGGTAGAGACATTAAATACATTTGATATTTTGATTAACATATCACTATTTGGTTCGCCTTTTCCACGTTCCCAGTCGCCGATATTATGAGCGTCAAGATTAAGTTTTTCTGCGAACTGCTTTTGAGTTAAAGATAATTCAGTTCTTAATTCCTTAATTTTAACCATTTTTTAAGTCCTTAACAAAATATTTTTTAATATTATATAGAATTTTTCTATTTTCTACTTGACAAGTAGAAAAAATCTATGTATAATGTTACAAAAAGTAGAATATTTCTACTTACCCCTGTTAAAGTCCAAAATGTGGCATATAAGGGGGAAATCAATAAAGGCTGGCAATATAACTTTCAATATTCGTTAAAGGTTTTTCCATAAAGAAAAAATTTCTCTTTCAAAGTGAATAACCGGTGCAGATAGATTATTTTTGTAAGGTAACCAGCCTTTGGTAATTATTTGCACCGGTTTTCTATGAAATTAAACGGATTTTATCCGATTAAAATAAAAATAAAGGCTGGTTATTATGAAAGTAGTTGACAAAATTACTAATTTTGTTTTGAAAAGTTTTTTTCAAAAAGAGAAGGCAAGTGAATCGTTGAATATTATCAACGTAACTGAAAATGATTATTCTATGGACGGATCAAAAATCACGTTGAAGAAATGCGGAAAGGCGATAAAAGTATCCTATAAACGTCGTGCAAATAAAAAAACCATTAAAAAAACGATTTTTATCGACGACGAAAAGTTTATTTTAAATTGCTTACAACGTTGTACAAAAACCGTTCTGTGCGGACATTGTAAGTTTTATCAGGATTACGTATTAAATAAAGTTGAAAATAGAAACTTTAATTTTTTATCGAAAAAACGTGATTATCACGTTCCGAAAATGAACGTCAAACATAAAGACGAAGGCGGTGCGTTATGAAAAAAAATGAAACGTACGATATTCCGCAAGGGCAGTTGTTTTTTACGCCGGATTTAGAAATAAAAGAATACACGCCGGAAAGTCCAAATACTTATCAAGAAAAATCTTCTAACAGCGAGATACAAACGTTATTTAACGATTTACTTATTCGGTTCGACGAAATGGGGTTCGAGCCGACAACGTATTGTAGTAAGTCAGAAGCAGAGATTCAAGACTTTAAGGTTAAAATTATACAGTTAAAAAAGAAAGTATATGAACTTGAAATCAGATATGCAGATATTCAGTTTCAAAATAGCATATACGAGAAAATATGTAAATCTAAATAGGATATTTTGGAGAAGAAAATGCATTTTTTAAAGACTAATCCTATTCATTTTGAAGAAGCGTTAAACGGTAAGGACTTTGAAATCAGATTGAACGACCGAGACTATAAAGTCGGAGATAGATTCACTTTAAAAGAATTTTGCGGCGTAAGGCATTATTACAAATGCCCGTATATAAATCATAATCAATGTTTTGAAGACGACCCGTATCAGGGCGAGATTAAAAATTGTATTTTTAAAAGAGAATACTGTACGGCTTATGACGAAGATAAGTATTCGGGCAGGGAAATAATCGGGCGAATCGAAAATATTTTTAATTTAAGCGATATAACGAAAGATTCTCGCTTCGAAAATTATATTGCCTTTAAGTTTAAGATT
>JAFSRT010000015.1 GCA_017445995.1 Clostridia bacterium | reverse complement strand
TTACACAATTTTTTTTGTTCACCTTTGACTTACCTTCCGTTTCCTGATGGGTGGTAAGTAGAAAAGTCTTTCGACTTTTCGGTTAAATTATTTTTATTAAAGGAGTTTTATATGAAAACAGCAGTTATTTATGCAAGGTACAGTAGTGCGGGACAGTCCGAGCAATCAATCGAAGGACAACTCCACGTTTGTTACGACTACGCTAAAAGAAACGATTTATTTATCGTCGGAGAATACATAGACAGGGCTATGACGGGAACTAACGATAACCGTACGTATTTTCAAAAACTTATTAAAGACAGTAATAAAAAAGCTTGGGATTACGTTTTAGTTTACAAGTTAGATAGGTTTAGCCGTAATAAATACGAAACGGCTATGCATAAAAAAACTTTAAGAGATAACGGGGTTAAATTATTATCCGCTACTGAAAACATACCCGATACGCCCGAGGGTATTATTCTCGAAAGCCTATTAGAAGGTATGGCTGAATATTTCTCTGCCGAACTGTCGCAAAAAGTAAAACGCGGTATGAACGAAAGCCGATTAAAAGGAAACTTCACAGGAGGATATTTAATGTTCGGATATTCCGCTACCGGAGACAAGTCGACGGGTAGAAAAATAGTTGTTAAAGAAGACGACGCCGAAACAGTTAGGTTTATCTTTGATGAATACGCAAGCGGTAAATTCGTAGAAGATATTATCTCGGAACTAAAAGAAAAAGGCTTGACCTATAAAGGTAAGCCCTTTGCGAGAAGTACGGTTTTCAGAATGCTTAAATGCGAAAAATATATAGGGATATATAAATATAAAGACCAAATATTTACTAATATTTATCCGCGCATCATATCCGACGAAATATTCAACGTGGTAAGAAAAAGAACCAAAGAAAACCATACGGGTAAAATGAGTATTCAGACGGTATATTATCTGCGGCATAAACTTTATTGCGGATACTGCGGTTCTCTTATGGGAGCGGAGACGGGAACGGCTAAAAACGGCGAAGTAAAACGGTATTATAAATGCTATAATAAAAAGGCGGGCGGCAATTGCAATAAAAGTCAGATACGGAAAGACGCTATTGAAAATTTCGTTATTGAAAGAACAGTTCAATTATTAAATAACGAGAAAAACGTAAGCGATATTGCAGATATGGTACTACAAAACATAGAACAACGGGAAACGGACAAAACTGTAATAAAAGCACTGCTAAAAGAACAAACAAAAACGCAAAACCAAATAGACAATTTTATGAAAGCGATAGGCGAAGGAATTATTACTAACTCTACCAAGTCGCAATTAGAAAAACTCGAACAGTATCTGGAAGAAATAAATATGAAGATAACGTTTGAAAACGCAAAAGAAAAATTTATAATCCGAAAAGAAGATATTATACGACACTTAAAACGAAGTATAGAACTTGATCCGTATAATATGATACAGCGGCTAATAAATAAAGTCATTCTATATGACGACAAAGTGGAAATACATTACAACTACATAAATACGAAAAGTCCTGACGAGAACGGTCGGGACTTTTTATTTACGACAAAAACCTTTTACCTTAAAAGTATTGTTAAAGGCACGAATAAAAACAGGCATTTAAGAATTTTAGTCGAGTATTACTTTTAAAAAGAAAAAGAGAACGGTTTTGCCCGCACAGGGGTTCAACTCGTT
>JAFSRT010000014.1 GCA_017445995.1 Clostridia bacterium | reverse complement strand
ATATAAAGACTTGAATAGTATACTGTTGTCGTTTGTACAGATGTATATATTCGAGTGGGGCGTAAATTTCGTAATGAAGGACAACAGAGATGCTGTGGAATTTAAAATAATAACGAAATATCCGGAAGAGTTGAAACAAGAGATATTATTTGAGTTGAAACACGGAGCAACCGTGATGGAAAGTAAAGGTATGTTTACGGGCGAAGACTCTAATATGATAATATCCATCGTAAATCAAAGGCAAATACCTGAATTTTTAAAAATCATAAACAAATATCCGAAGACCTTCGTATATTATTCAAAAGTAATGGGAGTAAGGGGGAATTTTCGCTGGTGCAAAAGCGATATACCGAAATAAATGGTTACAAAAATATTATTTAAACGTTTTTTATCGCTTTCGTTAAGATATTTTAACTGTGTATAAACTGTCAACGGTTTTTATAGGATAAATTATAAAAATGAAAAAAGAAAAGAGAAATAGACGTTTTAGAGAAGAACACAAGTCAGGAGACCAGCCATGAATAATTTTTTAAGAATAGGCGAAAAACTGTCGGAAATATCCGTTTGCGGAAACGATATTGCGGAGTACAGTATAGTATTTCACTCTTCTGCAAGTCTCCGTTCGCCCGCTATGGCGCCCGAATATATTGAAAAGGGCGCGGCGGTTATACAAAATTACATATATAAAATTTCAGGTATAAATATTCCTATAATATACGACCGTTATCCTTTAAAAACCGACCGTGAAATTCTTATCGGCGGAACGAATCGTGAATACGATGAGAGCGCAAACGTAACGTATCGCGACGATGATTACGACATAATAGTAGAAAACGGACTTGTCATTATAAACGGCGGTAAACGCGGAATTTTATACGGCATCTATTCGTTTATCGAAAAATGTTTAGGCGTCAGATTTTTTACCAAAGACGTCGAAAAATTATTATACAGAGATAAAATAGAGATTACTGACTTTACCGATAGTCAAAGACCTGTTTTCGAGTATAGGGATATATGCGATTGGTCGATATTCGACGCAGAGTTCTCGGTAAAAAGTAAGGTAAACGGCAGTTTCGTAAGACGACTCCACGCAGCGGACGGCGGAAGCGTCGGTTTTGCGGGCGGATTTAATGGTCTTGTTCATACGTTTTTACATCTCGTTCCGCCAAGCGTCTATTATACGGATAAACCTTTCCTTTACGCTTTCGATAACAACGTCAGAAATCCGGGCGGTCTTTGTATGAGTGAAGAAGAAACGCTTAACGTCGTTGTTTCTTCCGCAGTTAAGTGGCTTGACCAAGAAGAATCGCCTACACTTGTTTCTGTTTCAATAAACGACGGAGAAATGGCATATTGTCATTGTGAAAAGTGCGAAAGCAAAAGGAAAAACGGTTGGAACGATACGGATATCCTTTTAGATTTTGTAAACAGAGTTCAAAGGAAAATAAAGGAAAATTATCCTAACGTTTCGGTCGAAACCATTTCTTATCACGGCGTTGGCGCAGTTCCGAATTGCGTGCGTCCCGATAAGGACGTTGTTATAAGGGTTTGTTCTACGGGTACAAGGTCGCTTGCATTTTCCGAAGCGGCTAAAAAATATGAAGAAGACAATGTAAAGGAGTGTAAATCTTCTTACGATTTTGTGTGCAGACTGAAAAATTATTCTGAGTTTACCGATAAGATTTACGTT
>JAFSRT010000013.1 GCA_017445995.1 Clostridia bacterium | reverse complement strand
CTTTCATCAAAGCTTTAGAAGAATATATTTATTACTACAATAATGAGAGAATATCTCTTAAATTGAAAATGAGTCCGGTTAAATACCGAACTCAATCTCAAATAATTTAATTTTTTGTCTAAACTTTTGGGTTCACATCAAAAATAAAGCCCTTTTTAATATATCGTTAATTATTTAAGTTATATTTTTATAGGTTTTTTAGTAGGTCCGACGGAAGAAACGGCAAGCCTATTATCAGTAAATATTTCTTTAATAACGCTTAAAACTTCTTCACGGGTTAGCGAGTTAATTTTTTTGATAATTTCGTTAGCGTTATATTCTTTATCGTTAAATAAAAGATATTTTCCAAAAACAAGCATTTGCGACGCGGTGTTTTCTTTACCTAAAATAAAGGAAGATTTAATCTGTTCTTTACCCCTTAAAAACTCTTGTTCTGTAATTCCTTCTTTATTAAAGCGTTTTAATTCGGCTAATATGCTATCGACCGCTAAATCTCTCGCCTCGTTGTTTACGCCCGCGTATATTTCAACGACACCGCAATCTTTATATAGCGACGAATAAGAATAGACGGTGTAGCAAAGCCCCAACTCTTCCCTGATTTTCTGATACAGCCTGCTACTCATACCACCGCCGAAAACGGCGTTCGCAACCGACAAAGCGTAATATCTTTCGTCAAAAAGCGAAAAAGCGGGTAATGCAACAGATAAGTGCGACTGTTCGATTTTCTTATATTTATGAATATTACCGCAAATAAAATCTTTGCTTTTTTTCTGCGGAACGGATTTTAATCTCTTAAAATTATCGGAAAAATACTTATCGACTAATTCTTCGCATTTTTCGGGTTTTACGTTGCCCGCAATCGATATTACCACGTTATCTGCAGTATAATATTTATCCATATACGAGTTTACGTCTTTTTTAGTAAACTTCTTTATATGTTTAATAGGCCCTAATATGGTCATACCTATACCGTCCTTTCCGCCGTAACTTTCGGCAAGAAGGTCAAGGCACAGTTCGTCGGGCGTATCTTCACTCATATTGATTTCTTCAATAATAACTCCGCGTTCTTTATCTAACTCGCTTTCGTCGAACTTGGCGTTAAAGAAAATATCGGAAAGAACTTCGATACAGTCTTTTGTGTGTTCTTCCGTCGATTTCGTATAATAGCACGTTAGTTCTTTCGACGTAAAGGCGTTAATCTGCGCGCCTATTCTGTCTATATAATCGGAAATCTCAAAAGACGAACGCTTATCCGTTCCCTTAAAAACGGTGTGTTCTATAAAGTGTGAAATACCGTTTTCGCTTATTTCTTCGTTCCTACTGCCCGTTTTTACTAAAACGGCAATCGAAACCGAAGTAAAACCGCGCATAGGTTCAACCACTAATTTTAGACCGTTTTTATATTCTTTAATATATGCCATATACTATCCTTTATACGCTTAAACCTATATTTTCGCCGACCGAAACGATATTAAAACCCTTATCTATAATAATAGAGATAATAGAGTTAAGGGCGTTTAAGGTGTGCGGTTTCGGGTGCATTAAAATCAAATCGCCGTTAGAAAGATTTTTTGTAGCGCGGGATATTATTTTTTCTTCTTCGTTATCGCGCCAGTCTATCGTATCTTTACTCCACATTATTATTTTATACCCTAAATCGTCAGCCGTGTCAAGCGTTACAGATGAAAAACTGCCTGATGGCGGTGCAAAAAGTTTTGTTTCAACTCCTGAAAGTTCTTTAACGATTTTATAGGTATTATATATTTCGTTTTTATTGCCGGTATAATCGAGTTTTTTATGGTCTTTATGAAAATACCCGTGATTACCGATTTCGTTTCCGCTATCTCTTATTAAAGACAGAGTTTCTTCGTTATCGTCCGCCCAACAACCGCCGACGAAAAAGGTCGCTTTAACGTTATTTTCGTTTAATACTCTAATTATATTTTTAACAATATCGGTATTTTCGTATACGTTAAACATTAAGGAAACGTTATTTTTCTTTTCATCTCCGCGGTAAATTGCCTTTACTTCGCTAACGTATACGACTTTTACGTCGTTATTTCCGATTAAACTTAAAAAGAAAACGGATAAAATCACAACGACTAATATAAAGTTTATTGAAACGACTTTTTTGCCTTTCATTTTCATTTTTATCACCCGTATATTGTTATGAAAAAAAGGCTATTTTTATTCAAAAAATATGCAAGGCAATCTGCCTTGCATATCTATAAAAGTTTTTAATTAGTCGTTTACGATTTCAAGAAGTTTAAGGTCGATACCCTTTTCGCCGATTTTAATTATTTCAACTTTAACTTTATCGCCGATTTTTAATACTTCGTCAACGCTGTTTATTCTTTTTTCACTCATTTTCGAGATGTGAATCATACCGTCTTTTCCCGGTGCGATTTCAACAAACGCGCCCGTTTTAGGAAGAATTCTTACAACTTCGGAAATAAACATATCGCCGACTTCCGGATCTTTAGCGATTAAAAGAATTATCTGTTTTGCCCTTTCCGCATTTTCGATTGGGCCAACGGTCGAAATATAACCCCTTCCGCTATTATCTTCGTTGAATTCGATTTCCGTACCCGTTTCTTCCATAATCTTTTTGATTACGCAACCTTGCTTACCGATAACGTCGCCGATTTTTTCAGGGTTAATCTGGAAGTTCAATATCTTCGGCGCATAGTCGGAAAGTTTAGGGCTGACTTCAGGAATACATTCAAGCATTTTAGAAAGAATAAACTGTCTTCCTTCGTTTGCCTGATTGATTGCCGTGTGCATTATTTCTTCGGATATTCCTTTAATTTTAATATCCATCTGAATTGCCGTAATACCGTTTACAGTACCCGCAACCTTAAAGTCCATATCGCCCAAGAAATCTTCAAGACCCTGAATATCGGTCATTACTCTGAATTCGCCCGTTTCCTGATTTTTGATTAAGCCCATTGCAACGCCGGCAACAGGATTTTTAATAGGAACGCCCGCGTCCATAAGCGCCATAGTAGAACCGCAAACGGAAGCCATTGAAGACGAACCGTTAGACGACATAATGTCGTTTACGACCCTTATTGCGTACGGAAATTCGTCTTCCGAAGGAATTACGGGAACGAGTGCGCGTTCTGCAAGCGCACCGTGACCTATTTCACGACGACCCGGGGATTTAATTGCTTTTGCTTCGCCCGTGCAATATCCCGGGAAGTTATATTGATGCATATATCTCTTATTCGTTTCTTCGTCAAGCCCTTCGAGTTTCTGAACTTCGCTTAACATACCGAGTGTACAGGTAGTTAAAGTCTGGGTTTGTCCCCTTGTGAACACCGCCGAACCGTGAACTCTCGGTAAAACGTGTTTTTCGCACCAGATAGGACGAACGTCTTTAAGACCCCTTCCGTCAGGACGGATACCCTTATCGAAGATTTTAGCACGAACTTTTTCCTTCGTGATATAGTAAATACTGTCTTTTACTTCCCTGACGTTATCAGGATATATTTCCTTAAAGTGTTCGACGATTTCTTTTTCAACCGCGTCCTGACGGGACTGTCTTTCCTGTCTGTCGAAAGTGTCGATAGCCCAGTCGATTTTTTCCGACGCGTAAGCGCGAACTTCTTTATCTAATTCTTCAGGAATATGATAGAGTTCGATTTCCAACTTCGGTTTGCCAACGGCCGGTACGATTTCTTCTTCGATAAACTTACAAATCTTTTTGATTTCTTCGTGTCCGAACATAATCGCGTTTACCATTTCGTCGTTCGAAACTTCGTTAGCGCCCGCTTCTATCATTAAAATAGCGTCTTTCGTGCCGGCAAGGTTTAAGTGGATTGCGGAAACTTCCCTTTGCTTTAAGTCAGGGTTAATTACGTATTTGCCGTCAACGAAACCAACGACAACCGAACCCGTAGGACCTGCCCATGGAATATCGGAAATAGCAAGCGCGATTGAAGAACCTATCATAGCAAGCGGTTCAGGTTGAATATCGGGTTCAACTGATAAAGCCTGCGCGATAACCACAACGTCGTTAAAAAGCCCTTTCGGGAACAACGGACGAAGCGGACGGTCGATTAAACGGGAAGTTAAAATCGCCTTATCACTTGCTCTGCCTTCTCTCTTCTTAAATCCACCCGGGATTTTACCGATTGAATACATCTTCTCTTCATAGTCTACCTGCAACGGGAAAAAGTCCATACCTTCTCTCGGGGAAGCAGACATACATACGGTAACCATAACCGCCGTTTCTCCGCAACGTACGATACAAGCACCGTTCGTTTGTTCGGCGTATTTGCCCGTTTCAATAATAACGTCCCTTCCGCCGACAACCATCTTGAATTCTTTGTAATTGTTTGTCATCTTTTTTTCTCCTATTTTTCTAACTCTGTATTTTTGAAACGCTCGTCTTTCCCGACGGCGCACAATTAACTTTTTAATGCTTAAAATAAGAAAATAAGGTGGATAAAATAAATCCACCTTGATTTTACTACTTTCTTAAATCTAAATCCTGAATAATCTTTCTGTATCTTTCAATATCTATTTCCTGTAAATATTTCAAGAGACCGCGACGTTCGCCGACCATTTTCATAAGACCGCGACGAGAGTGATTATCGTTTTTATTCGCTTGTAAATGCGCATTTAAATGATTGATTCTTTCGGTTAAAAGTGCAATTTGAACTTCAGCCGAACCCGTGTCGCCTTCGTGACGTGCAAACTTTGCAATGATTTCAGATTTCTTTTCTTTTTCCATAATATTTTACCTCCGCTATGGACTTATTCGCTATACACAAAGCAAAGGGTGGAGAACCGCAAAACCTTGCGTACAGTATTTTTTACTTTTATAGTATAACAAAATCAAATGCTTTTGTAAAACGTTTTTTATTCTTTTTACGATTTTTTATACCTTTTTATCGATTATTTTTAAATAAATTATTCTTATCTATTATTATTTTATCTAATTTTGCCAAATAAGTCGGAACGTCTTTCGGGGACGCGACGCGTTCAATACGCGAAAAATCGTCGCTTACCGCTTTACTTATCGCGCAAGACCCGTTCGCTATATTCTGGCTTATTTCTTCCATTACGTCGACGTTATAAACGCACTCTTTATCAGGTTTTGAATACCCCGTGTTTTCAAGGTTTCCCGCCATATACTTCTGGCGATATAAATAATACGGGTTATACCCCGATTCCGTAAGACGCTTATGCGCGTAATCGACCATTTTTATCACGTCGTTATCGGACAATCTTGACGTTGTTTCGGCAAGGTACGAACCCTTTTTAATGCTTAAAGTGTGAATAGTAACGTTATCAGGGTCTAATTCTATCGCTTTATTTATCGAATAGGCAAAATCGTCGAAAGTTTCGTTATTTAATCCCGCAATTAAATCCATATTGACGATAAAATCGTTTTTTGCCATTTCGTATTTTTCAATTACGTCGTTTGCGGTATGAAATCTGCCTATCGCCTTTAAGGTTTTATCGTTAAAAGATTGCGGATTTATGCATATTCTCGTAACGTTATGGTCTTTTAATATTTTTAAGTTTTCTTTTGTTATTCTGTCGGGTCTGCCCGCTTCGACCGTGTATTCTACGCCCGTATTGATTTTATCGACCGCGTTTAATATCTTTTCCAACTGCCGATCTGAAAGAGCGACGGGCGTGCCACCGCCTATATAGATACTTCTTAACTTTCTGATTAGAAAAGAACTCGCGTTAATCTCTTTTATTAGCGCGTCAATATACTCGTCGATATGCATTTTAGCGGACTTTATATCTTGGCTTATAAAAGAACAGTAATTACATCTGCTTGGACAAAACGGTACGAAAATAAAAAAATCGGTGTTATCGGGATTTTTTTCGTAAATCCCTTTTTGCGTTTCTATGATTTTAGCGGTTAATTCAGTTTTTTCTTCGCTGACTTTAAAGGTGTTAATAAAATAATCGTAAAACTCGCCGTTTTCTTCTAAAAGAGAATAGGCAAGTTTCGTCGGGCGGATACCAGTTAGCGACCCCCACGGAAGGCTAACGTTAAGATTAAGCGAAAGCGCTTTATAAAGCGATATTTTAGCGAAACGTTTTATAAGGCGTTTTTCCACTATTTCGTCGCCGAAATCGTGAATTAAATTGCCGTAAGCATAACTTTTGCCGTTTATTACTATCGTGTTTACGAGTTTATTTTCGGTTTTTGTTAAAAGATGTTTTACTTTTACGTCGTCCGACAGATTAAAAGCCGTAAGCACTTCGTTTAAGTCGTTTTGTAAATATTCTAACTGCGTTTCAATCATAAATCATACCAGCAAGCGGATTATATTTTCTCTCGTGTTCTAACGTCGTTTCTTCGCCGTGTCCCGATAAAACGCGGTAGTTTTCTTTCAATGAAAAAAGTTTTTTAAAAGATGATACAAGTTCGTCAAAATTCCCCGTCGGAAAATCAAATCTGCCGAACGATTCATAAAACATTGTATCGCCGGAAAACAACGTGTCGCCTATAATATAACACAAAGAACCGTCGGTATGCCCCGCCGTTAAAAGAACTTTAATTTTTATGTCGGCAATTACTATCTCGTCGCCGTCAGAAAGCGTTTTATCGCAAGTAAAAGTATCGAATTCTCTTCCGAAATCCTGACTTAACGTCTGATTGTTTTCGATTTTTTCAGCGTCAGGTTTCGAACAGTATATAATAACGCCGTCCTTTTGTAATCTGTGGGCGTTCCCCGAATGGTCGAAATGGGCGTGAGTTAAAAGTTCGGCAACGATTTTAACGTTTAATTGCTTTTCCTTTCTCTTTATTGCGGCGTAATCCTGTCCGCCGTCGATTAAAATAGCGTCGCGCGTTATTTTATTGACTACAAAATATGTGTTGACCGATAAAACGCCCGTCGTTATAGAATATATTTCCATTTTTAGTACGCCGTCCTGTAAACGTCGATTATATTAGGTTCTCGTTTTATTTTATCGATAAGTTTATTGAGTTCTTCGATACTTCTTATCTGAATATTAAAACTTACTATCGCCTTTTTGGTTTTATTATCTATGCGCCCGTTGGTCGATATAATACCCATACCGAGTTTTCCTAAAGCGTTCGCAACGACGGAAAGTATTACCGCCTGATTGTCGCCTGATACGTTTATTTCGGCATTAAATACGTTATTAACTTTATCGTTCCAAGAAACTTCTACAAGTCTTTCCCTTTCCGCATCGGTTAAATTAGGGCAATCCGTTCTATGAACTACAACGCCCCTGCCCCTTGAAATAAAGCCGACGATATCGTCCCCCGGAACGGGATTACAACATTTTGCAAAACGGACTGCAAGCCCTTTCGCGCCTTTTACGGAAATACTGCCTTCAACGTGGTCTTTAAGCGCAATACGTTTATTTATAGTCGATTCGGCGGTGGTCTTTCTGTAAAAATCAATGAGTTTTAATAATACCTGATTAGAAGAAACCGCGCCGAAACCGATTGCCGAAAACATTTCGTCTTTATTAGTAAAGTGAAATCTCGAAGAAATAGTGTTAAACGCGTCGTCAGTTAAAATCTCGGATAAAATAAAACCTTTCCTTTTTGCTTCTTCTTCAAGCATGGATTTACCGACTTTTCCGTTTTCTTCCTTCATTTCGCGACGGAAGAACTGTTTTATTTTAAGGCGAGATCCCGAACTTTTAACGATTTTAAGCCAGTCCCAAGACGGACCTTTCGATTTGTCGGAAGTAAGTATTTCAACTACGTCGCCTACTTTTAGCGTATAATTTAAAGGAACGATTTTGCCGTTTACTTTACAGCCTACGCATTTATTACCTATCTCGCTATGTATACTGTACGCGTAATCGAGTGGCGTCGCTTCTTTCGGAAGACTTTTTACTTCGCCGTTCGGCGTGAAAACCAGAACTTCGGAACTGTATACGTCGCCCTTA
The DNA here is from genome assembly GCA_017445995.1 of Clostridia bacterium. Taxonomy (GTDB): domain Bacteria; phylum Bacillota; class Clostridia; order Christensenellales; family Borkfalkiaceae; genus UBA1259. Next base: position 72,385 of record JAFSRT010000013.1, on the reverse strand, counting down.
ATGGTGTTTAAAAACTCTTTACTGTCTTTAAGACCGCCCTGCCACTCCATTACTTCGCGAATCCAACTCAATCTGTCGTCGAAATTGTCGGTTTCTTTTTTGTTCTCTTTATATTTCCAATGCGCGGCAATACCGTATTCCGCGGTGTGGTTCATTTCGTAAGTTCTTATCTGTATTTCAAAAGGTTTACCGTAATTCGTAACTACCGTCGTATGCAAAGAACTGTACATATTAGGTTTAGGGGTCGCAATATAGTCTTTGATGCGCCCCGGAACGGGTTTCCATTTGTTATGTATTTTACCGAGTATTTCATAACACTCGTCGACGGTGTTTACAAGCACTCTTACGGCAACGATATCGTAAATCTGGTCTATAGTTTTATTTTGCCTTTTCATCTTTTTATAGATGCTGTAAAGGTGCTTTTTTCTGCCGAAAATTTCAGCGCCTTTTATTCCGCTTGCGTTTACTATTTCCTTAACTTCAAAGACAACGGAATCGACGATATCTTTATCGGCTTTCGTCCGTTCTTCTACTGCAAGAGAAAGCGTTTCGTACACGTCGGGTTCAAGATATTTTAAGCAAAGGTCTTCCATTTCGCAGTTAAGTTCAGAGATACCGAGTCGACAGGCAAGCGGTGCGAAAATATCAAGCGTTTCCTTCGCCATATTATACTGCCTTTCTTTCGATAAGAAATTAAGCGAACGCATATTATGTAATCTGTCGGCAAGTTTGATTATAATTACCCTTATATCTTTTGCCATCGCGACGAAAATCTTTCGGAAGTTTTCCGCCTGTTCTTCTTCAAAGGACGTGAACTCGATTTTAGCAAGTTTAGTTACACCTTGAACAAGTTCTAATATTTCGTCGCCGAAAACGTTTTTAATGTCCGTTTCGGAATAGGGCGTATCTTCGATTACGTCGTGCAAAAATGCCGCGGAAACCGTGGACGCGTCAAGCCCCAAGTCGACCAAAATATCGGCGACGGCGCAAGGGTGCGAAAAGTATTCTTCTCCCGAAGCCCTTTTCTGTCCTTCGTGCGCTTTTTTTGCAAAGTCGTACGCTTTTTTGAGTAATTCCAAGTCCTTCCCCGAATAAGTACGTTCAATTTTTTCAAAAACTTCGTAAATCATTTTATTTCGCCCTTAAAAAAACATATTCTGCAATATATTTCAGAATTAGTTAAAGCACTCTTTATTTTATCGTTCTTTTTAATAACGTCGTTTGCTATATAAAAAATACCGAGTTCGAAAAATACCGACAAAACGAAAACGAACTGATTTTTGTCGACCGATATTCTGTTTTTATTCCTTTCGTAAAGAGAACAGATATTTATAAACTTTTGACCTGATATACCGTTTAAGTCGGAATAAACAGCAGAGAATACGTCCCTTCCCGTTGCAAGAGTATCTACAATCCCGTTTTTAGGGGCGTTTACGTAAATCGACTTTTCAACGTCTACGTTATGAATAAAAAACGGCTCGTCTAAATACACGATTTTTTTATATCCGTCGGGTATTTCAAGTAAGGAAACGACGACACAGTTTGAAGTGTCTTTTTTCTCCGGCGCAAATATTGAAACAGGTAGATTTTTCGTATCGAATTTTGATAAATTATTATAATCTGACACAGCGTAAATCGTCCCGTATCCCGACTTAATATCAACAAAATCCGCGTTCTTATAATAAACGTGTTCGACGTTTTTCGGAATTTCTTTTAATTGTTTTTCAAAGAAATAATCGTTAAGGTTTTTATAGTCGTTTTCGTCTATTTCGATACCTTTTAAAAAGGCTTTAACGCTTTCGTTCCCGCGGAAAGACGAAACGTTGATTTCAAAAAGCAGTTTCTTTTTTGAAGGTAGTGCTAAACGTTCGACGTCTTTTGCACCGTTAAAGTCCAAAAAGTCGATAATATCGGTCTGAAAAGAAAAATGCGCCGACCCTTCTTTAATCGGTTTAGAACTGATTTCACCGACGGTCGCCGTAAAGTACGGGCAAGGATTTGATAGCCCGAAAGGTTCTAATAGTTCGATTTCTTTTGCAAACGCATAAGATATTTTATCATGAATATCCCACTCTGCGACCAAGGTTTTCGCCCTGTCGTAATCTTTATAGCGGGAAAGGTAATATTCGTTGAGATTTTTCCGTAAAAGTTCAAAATTGTCCTTTGAAACCGAAACGCCCGCCGCCTGTGCGTGCCCGCCGAAAGACAGTAAAATATCTTTCGAATCGTTTATGATTTCAAAAATATTTATTCCTTCCATACTGCGCGCCGAACCCTTATAAAATCCGTCGTGCTCGGCAAAAACTATTACGGGTTTATTGAACTCTTCGACGAGTTTAGACGCAACGATACCTATAAAACCGACTTTCCAGTTTTCGTTGCCGACTAAAATTATATCGTCGTTATAAATCTTTTCTTCAACGATTTTACGCCTTGCGTCGCGAAGTATGCTTTCGCAATCGTTTTGCCTTGCAATGTTATAAGAATTGAGTTTAACGGCAAGGTTAAACCTTTCGTCTTCCGTTTCGGCGTTAAGAAGTGCAAAAGACGTGTTCGCGTCCCCCATTCTTCCACCGGCGTTTATCTTCGGGGAAAGGCAATAGGCAATAGTTCCGGAAGTGATTTTTCTCACGTTTTCGGTAAGAAGATACTTAAAACAAGGTCTTAACGATTTATTGAGAACTTTTAAGCCTTCCGTTACTATGTCCCTGTTTTCTTCGACGAGTTCCATACTGTCGCCTATCGTTGCAATAGCCGTAAAATCAAGATATTTGTCGGCCTTTTCGCCGATTAGGGCGTGGGAAAGTTTATAAGCAACCCCAGCACCGCATAGCGCGTCGAACGGATATTTCTGACCGGATATTTTAGGGTTTACCGTAGGACAATCAGGCAAGATTTCAGGCGGTTCGTGGTGGTCGGTTACTATAACGTCGATACCGCTTTTCTTTATTTCTTCGATTTTTTCGTATTCGCTTATTCCGCAATCGACTGTAATAATAAGCGATACGGGGTTTTCAATTTTTCTTTCAATCGTTTCCAAATTAAGCCCGTAGCCTTCTTCACGTTCGGGAATAATAACGGACGCTTTAATGCCGAATTCCGTTAAAGTCTTATATAAAATAGTTGCGGCGCAAATGCCGTCCACGTCGTAATCGCCGAAAATTAAAACGTTTTCGCTCCTGTTTTTAGCAAGATAAATCCTATCGACTGCTTTTTTCATACCGTCAAGTAAAAACGGGTCGTTAAAGTTTTTCTTACCCGCATTTAAAAAACGGTTGATTTTATCAACCGTGTCGATTTTACGGCAGTATAAAAGCCGTGCCGTGTCGAATTGAAGACCGCACGCCTTTGCAAGATTTGCTATTATTGATTTCTGTTCGAAATCGATTATACTACCGTACTTTATTTTCATTTTTTTAATCAAATAAGGCGAGATTTTAACCTCGCCTTAACATTATTCGTTTTCAACCGTTTTCGGTTTTCTGTCTTTCTTTTTCGATTTTAAGAAAGGGAATATTATCTCGGTGAAACCGTACGCCGTAAACAGCGCGGATATTGAAGCAACTTCTATCATCGCACCAAGTATTTTATAGTAAGTTCCGCCGAATATTACGAATAATAGCGAAACGAACAGCGTTGCACCGCAAACGAATATAAATCTTAATTCGGAAAGTTTGGTTGCGTTTGCCGTTATCTCGTTATACGCCATTTTATTGTTCGCTACGTTCTTAATAAGTTCGTTCGCTCTGTTTATTATTACGAGTGTTAAAATTATGCTTAAAAGCGCCGAAGTAATAAGCGTCGTAACTAAATACGAAGCGACAGGTATTCTCGTTACAGAAAGCATTGCAAACGTTAATAAGAAAGCAATTATGCCGTTGATTAAGACGGTTAATGACGCTGCGAGTTTTTCCATAAAGAATACGTATAAGAAAACTACAACTATCGCTATTAAAAGCGCAAGACAAACGTAGCCTACTTTTTCGTTTACTTTATGAACCGTTGAAAATGCCTTTACTTCAACGTCCAAGTCTAATCCTTTTTCAGTTAAAGCGGATAAAACTTTTTCTTTAAGCCCGCTGACCGTCGCCGATAATTTTTCTTTATCGTCGAATACGGAAGAGTTTTTGATTTTAAAAACGAGTGTTTCGCCTTCGTTTATTTTCTGAACGGTCGTTTTATTAAACTTAACGCCCTGTTCACGAAGATACGCGGTCGACGTTTGATATAAAATATCGCCTGCGTTGTTGATGTTTTCTTCAACCGAAACGTTTATTTCGTAAGCAGAAGTATAATCTGCGGTATTGTTAAAACCGAAAACACCAAAAATAATAAACCCGACAACGATTACCGCAAGTGAAATTACAGTCCATAATTTAAGTTTGTTAATTTTCATAACGTTGCCTCCCTGTTGTTTTTGATATTAAAGAACTTTTCAGGTTGTTTAACCGACAACGTGATAAGCGTTGTAAAAAGTCTTGAAAGCAATAACGTCGAAACCAAAGACGCTATCGAACCGATAGCAAGAACCGCTGCAAAAGATTTAATCGGTGCGTATGGCACGATAAGTGATAAAATTGCAACGACAAAAAGCATGATATCGGTGTTAAGAATCGGGAATAAAGAACGCTTATAACCCGTTTTAACTGACGCTTTAAGCGTTTTTCCTAAATTACTTTCTTCGTTTATTCTTTTGAAAATTATATACAGCCCGTCCGCCGTAACGATTAACGAAAGCGTTAAAGCGATAAGCCCCGACGCGGAGAAAATTACGTTCGGAACGGCTATTATTAAGCCGACGTGTATAAGAATATACGAAACGATGGAATATAAAGCGGTTAAGCCGAAACCCTTAAACATAACGAAGAGTGCAACGACAATCGCAACGATAAATACAGAAAGAACGATAACCGCAATCGTCTGATTGTTTTCGCCGTACGGGGATGAAATGGTAGATTTTTCCGACAGTTCGTATTTATAAGCAAGACCGCCCGTTCTTATCTGCATTGCGAGTTGTTTCGCACCCGTTTCGGTAGTGCTTTGAAGATATAACGTCTTTTTCTGGAAATAATCGGCAGATATCGCGCTACTGCCCGACAACAACGTATTATCGCCCATGGTTATCGAAATATAGTAAGACGACGCGTCGTTAATAAGTTTAATGAGTTCCTTATAACATTCGTCGTCGAATACGATTGAAACCTGATAGATAATACTACCGTCGGTAGCCGTCGTTTTGCCGACGTATTTTGAATCCTTAATAGGATTTTTATCCGCGAAAATCTCTTCCGTTGGATTTGCACTTTCACCGCCGAACATCTTTAACGTACCGTAAGCGGTTGCTGCCGTTACGTTCGACGTTGCGTCGTCGGTATCTTTTACGTCTATTCTTATCTGATAATCGGTTTTAGACGAGTCAACGTCTTTTACGATTTCTTTTTTCGGGGTAACCGAATATACGGAAACACCCAACTCGTCTAATCTCTTACTGATAGTTTTAACAACTTCGTTAATATCTTCGACTTCATTATCGTTATCTTTTGCCAAAGTCAACGTATATGAAGCACCGCCCGCCATATCGTAGTCGGTATCTATTGCGCCGACGAGTGAGTTATAATCGTATAACCCGATAGGAAAACGGACAAAAGACATAATCAGCAAGAAACATAAAATCACGCTGATTATCGATAACAATGTTAACGCTCCCTTCTTTTTCATTTTTTGCCTCCAAACTCTTGGTCTTAAACGAATTTTTGCTTTATTTTTGTACTCTTTTTATAATAATACTTTTTAATTATATAACAAGATGCCTTTTCGGTCAATAGAAAATCGCTATATTTTTAATTTTAATTAAAATATATTATTATAATTATTAGAAAACCCACGGTTTTTCGCGGGTTTTAGGTTATTTTTCTTCTTCAGATAGTTTTTCCGAATAGATATGCATTGCGCATTCCGTTCTCGCTTTCATCATTTCGCAGGTTATTTCGTAAGGTTTATTTATATCTCCGCTGAAATTGATATTATTAGCGGGACAACCGCCACTACAATGATATTTTGCAAAACAGTCTTTACATTTATCTCTCGTAAACAAGTTGGCGTTTCTGAAAATATCCCTTATATTATCGTCGAGTTTCCCGTCAAACACGTTGCCCATTTTATAGGCGGGATTACTTGCGAACTGGTGGCAAGGAAAGATATCGCCGTTAGGCGTTACAGAAAAGTATTCGTTTCCCGCCCCGCAAGCCGAAATACGCTTTTTTAAGCATACTCCGCCTTTAAGGTCGATCTGAAAATGGAAAAAGTTAAACAGATTTTCACCACGTTTTTTACGCTCCAAATACTCTTTTGCAAGTTTACGGTATTCTTCTTTTATTTTAGGCAGCATATCTTCGCTAATATAGAGTTCGTCGTTCTTATCTAAAACCACGGGTTCTAAAGATATTTCTTTAAGCCCCATATCGGCAAGGAAAAGTACGTCGTTAGAAAAATCGAGATTTTTATTCGTGAAAGTTCCGCGAACGTAATAATGCTTATCTTTACGCATTTTAACGAAATTTTTAATGTTTTCAACGATAACGTCGTAACTGCCTTTACCGTTTATAGTCTTTCTCACCCCGTCGTGAACTTCTTTTCTGCCGTCGATAGACAAAACGACGTTTTCCATTTCTTTATTAAGCCATTTCGCCGTTTCTTCGTTTAACAAAACGCCGTTCGTTGTAAGCGTAAAGAGAAAGATTTTGCCTTTCTTTTTGCCCTCTTCTCTGGCGTAAGCAACGATTTTTTTAACCACGTCGAGATTAAGCAACGGTTCTCCGCCAAAGAAATCCATTTCCAAAATCTGTCTTTTCCCGCTATTTTCTATAAGAAAATCTACTGCTTTTTTGCCTACTTCAAAGGACATATATTCAGATTTTCCCTTATACTTACCTTTGCCGGCAAAACAGTATTTACAACTTAAATTACAGTCGTGGCAGATATGAAGGCAAAGCGCCTTAATATCGCTACTTTTCATCGGAACTTCTTCTACCTGTTTAGCATATAGAACGCCTGACTGTTTTAATTCTTCGATTTCTTCTTCGATATCTTTTATTACTTCTTCGCTAACGCCTTCTAAATTATATTTTTCGCCGTTTATCTTTTTAATAACTTCACAAGTCAGCGCGTCGCAGATATGTAACGAACCGCTTTCCGAATCGAAAAGGTAATATTTATCATCAAAACTAAAAGTGTGAACCATTTTTATTAAAGCATAAATCAAGGAACGGAAATCTTCCGTTCCTTTATAATTTTTTTCAATATTTATTTTCTGTTGATTTTTGAACTTTTTTCTAACTTTTCGCAAGACTGATTTCCAACCGTACAAGACGTTTTGCAAGCAGATTGACAAGTGCTTCTACATTCCCCGCAACCCGTTTCCTTTCTTGCCGTCGGTGTTGCTACTAATTTTATTCTTTTCATAATTCGCCTCCAGATAATCTTTCTATAATGATATAACAGATATTATTTTTTGTCAATATCTTTTATTCAATATCGTTAAGTTCTTTTAACAAAGCGTCAAGATCCGCCCCGTGAACGTCCACCGCTTCGCCTATCGTTTCGCCGTGCGCAAGCGCGCAACCTAAACAATGCATACCGCGTGCCTGTAAAATAGCGCCCGCGTTAGGGTTTATCTGTAATGCTTCGAAAATCGTGGTATTTTCGGTAATTTTATTAGCCATTTCTATATTCTCCTTCATTTATTTATCTTTCTTTTGATTATTATAGCATATATTTTAAAATTTTACAATTTTTTTTAATAATTTGATTTTACTTTTTTATTATTTTTTGATAAAATAAGATTGTAAAGCGTTTGCAGGTATAGTACATCGGTAGTATAGGAGCTTCCCAAGCTTCGGAGGTGGGTCCGACTCCCATTACCTGCTCCACTAAAAAACGGATTAGTTTTTGCTAATCCGTTTTTTCTTTTTATTCTTCACCCGATACGTCGGTTTTTATCGCGCTTTCCCGTTCTTCTATTTTATTAAGGTTAAAGTGTTTAAGCGATAAATAATGACCTTCGTATCCTTCAATTTCTATCTGCTTTTCGATAAGAAAGTTTCTAAAAATCACAATAAGTTCGTCCATATTGTTTATCGCGCTTCTTGCGATATGGTTCTGAACTTCGAAAGTTTCGGCGTAAAAATCGTCGGAATATTTATCGACGTCGATTTTCGGCAAGTCTCTACTGAAAAAATTGCCGTTAAGATGCCCGATTAAACCTACGAAATTTTCGTCTTCAAAGTCCGCCCCCGCGATATTTTCGCCATTTGTCTCCTGCGTTTGCAAAGTAATCTGCCAGTAGTATTCAACCAAAAAATGCTGTATTCTTATTACCGTGATAAATACTTCGCCCTGATACTTATCTTCAATCTCGTGCTGAAATCTTATTGCAAGGTCGATTTTCCCCGTATACGGCGTGTACCTTATAAGCGCGCTTTTAACGTTTGCTTCTTTATCGCCCCTTTGTAAGTCGTAATAAAAATAATATTTATCGTTGCCGGTAAGCAAACTGTAATCGCCCTTAAAGTTTTCTTCCTTTATTTCCGTTTTACGCGTATAGTTCTCAATAATCCAGTCGGTAAACGACTTAAAATAGTTTACCGAACACCATAAACAGGTGTCGCCGCCTATCGTATGGTCGACCGGCCCGTTATAATCGCCTTTAAAAGTCTTACCGCAAACGGAACACCTGTAAATCGTGTAGCCTTGCGACTGACAAGTCGCTTCCACTTCGGTTTTTAAATAAAGGTGCGTGTGCGTATCGTCTTTTGGTTCTTCTTTTTTACACGCAAAAAGAAAGGTAAAAGAAAACGCGTAAATTAGACATAATATTATTGATAAGACAGATATCGAAATTCTTTTCATACAATCGCCGATTATAAATATTTCTTTTTTTTCATTATTGTATACTTTTTTTATATACATGTCAAGCAAAAAACAATTTTATAAAGTTATGAAAAATAATGCTTTTTCGGTTTATTTTTTAATTAAAACAGTTGATAATTTTTTTCTAATTTGGTAAAATAATATTATAAAATTAACGTACTAAAGGAAAAATTATGCAGGATTTTAAAATTGTTTTATCGGAAGAAGACATAAGTCGCCGTGTACGTGAACTCGGCGCGCAGATTACGAAAGACTATCAAGGCAAAAAACCGATAATCGTTTGTATGTTAAAGGGCGCGATTTTGTTCTTTTCCGATTTAATAAGACAGTTAGATTTACCGATTACAATCGAGTTTGCAAGATTATCGAGTTATAAAAACGGCGTAACGAGTGGCGAAATCGAAATTATCGACACGATAAAAACCGATATCGCCGGAAAAGACGTTTTAATAGTCGAAGACGTTGTAGACAGCGGAAAAACCCTTGCTTTTTTCAAAGATATTTTATTAAAACAAAATCCTGCGTCCGTTAAAATTTGCGCGCTGTTAGATAAACCCGAAAAACGCAAAACTCAGGTCGACGTAGATTACACGGGCTTTACCCTTGGCGACAAGTTCGTTATAGGATACGGGCTGGATTACGCAGAAAGGTTCAGGGAACTACCTTCCCTTGCCGTCGTAGATTCGGAAGAAGAAGCAAAATCGAAACTTTAATTTCAAATTAAAAATATAACGGCACAAAAAGTGCCGTTTTTTATTTATTAAGTCGCCCGAAGAAAGATCTTCGGGCGACTTATCTTTACAGTTAAATTATTTAATTAGTCCTTATAGTTTACGATAGCGGCAAAATCGTTTGCCTTTAACGAAGCACCGCCGATAAGTCCGCCGTCGATATTCTTTTCAGCCATAAGTTCTTTAGCGTTAGAAGGTTTCATACTTCCGCCGTACTGAATACGAAGCGCTTTCGCCACGTCTCCGCCCCAAGTTTTACGAACGAGACTTCTAATATAACCTATCGTCTTATTTGCGTCTTCAGCAGTTGCCGTTTTGCCCGTGCCGATTGCCCATACAGGTTCGTAAGCGATAACGATATTAGCGAAGTCTTCCGCAGTAATATCTTTAAATCCTTCTAACACCTGTTTCTTTAATACCTTTTTCGTCTTATTCTTTTCTCTTTCGGTTAAAGTTTCACCTACGCATACTATCGGTTTTAATCCTTTAATTAAAGCCTGTTTGGTTCTCTTGTTTACGCTTTCGTCGGTTTCGCCGAAGTATTGACGACGTTCGCTGTGTCCGATAATAACGTATTCAACGCCGATTTCTTTTAACATATCGGCGGATATTTCACCCGTGAACGCACCGCTGTCTGCCCAAGAAACGTTTTCTGCACCGAGTTTGATTTTACTGCCTTCGATTGCTTTTTTAGCAACCCAAAGGTCGGTGTACGGTACGCAGATAACTACTTCCGGTTTAGATTTTTTTACAAGCGGAATAAGTTCGCTTATAAGTGCTTCCGCTTCAGCGGCGGTTTTGTTCATTTTCCAGTTTCCAGCAATAATAGGTTTTCTCATAATTTATTTTCCTTTTTTTAATTTTTATCGTTTAAGCATTCAATTCCCGGTAATTTTTTACCTTCGAATAATTCTAATGACGCACCGCCACCCGTCGAGATATGCGTCATTTTATCGGCAAATCCAAGTTGAGTTACGGCAGCGGCAGAATCACCACCGCCAATAATAGTCGTTGCGTCGGCATCAGCAAGCGCTTTTGCAACGGCAATAGTGCCTTTTGCTAAAATCGGGTTTTCAAAAACGCCCATAGGTCCGTTCCAGATAATCGTTTTAGCGTTTTTAAGGGTGTCTGCAAAAAGTTCTCTCGTCTTTTCGCCGATATCGAGCCCCATTTCGTCGGCAGGAATATTATCTACGCCGAACGTTTTGATTTCAACAGGCGCATCGATAGGATCAGGGAAAGATTTAGTGCAAACAGCGTCTATCGGCAACAATAATTTTTTATTTAATTTTTCCGCTTTATCAATCATTTCTTTGCAGTAATCGATTTTTTCGTTATCAACAAGCGATTGACCTACTTCATAACCCTTTGCTTTTAAGAAGGTGTATGCCATACCACCGCCGACAATTAAAGTGTCGCATTTTTCCAAAAGGTTAGAAATAACGTTTAATTTATCGGAAACTTTAGCACCGCCTAAAACGGCAACGAAAGGTCTGATCGGATGTTCTAACGAGTCTGCCATAACGGAAAGTTCTTTTTCGATTAAGAAACCGCAAACAGCAGTTTTAACGAAACCGTATTCAACGATAGCGGCAGTCGTCGCGTGCGAGCGGTGCGCCGTACCGAACGCGTCGTTTACGTAAATATCGCAGTAAGAAGCGAGTTTTTTGCAAAGATTTTCGTCTCTCTTTTCTTCGCCTGCTTCAAAACGGGTGTTTTCAAGTAAAACTACTTCGCCGTCTTTAACGTTTTTAACCGCTTCGTCGGCAGAAGCACCTACTACGTCGGTAGCGAAGGTAACTTTCTGACCCAACTTTTCAGCGAGTTTATCCGCAACCGGCTTTAAAGAAAGTTTAGTTTTATCTTTAGCCGCTTTTGCCATCATTTCGGCTTTCGCGCTTTCTCTTTCGTTTTCAGGCAACGCTTCGAGTTTGGCTTTTTCTTTCTTGTTTAAGCCCCAACCTTCGGTAAGAACGTTGTGCGGTTTGCCCATATGCGAACAAAGAATAACTTTCGCGCCTTCGTTTATTAAATATTTAATAGTCGGAAGTGCGCCGTTAATACGCGTTTCGTCTGTTATAACCCCGTCCTTCATAGGAACGTTGAAGTCAACTCTGACTAAACATTTTTTGCCTTTTACGTTTACATCTTTTATTGATTTCTTGTTCATAAAAAACTCCTTAATCAATCTTTTATATTTGATTATATTATAAAAAAATAAACGCTTATTGTCAATCTATTTTAACAATAAGCGCGCTATTATATAATCTTTTTCAAAACTTTTTGCCCCTGTTTTAACAATATTTATAAAAATATATCATTTATTGTTAAAAATTAACGGTGGCGGTAATTTTTGATGCTGTATGAAACGTTCGTGATGTGATCGCCTATCCTTTCAAGGTCGGATACCGTCTGTAAATAAATCGACCCGATTTCCGGCGAACATTGACCCGTTTTAAGCCTTTCGATATGCCTGTTTTCAAGTTCTAACGCCGAGTCGTCTATCTGCTGTTCTATTTCGTCAACTTCTGCAAATAAAGACTTGTCCACTCTTCTGAAAGTTTCAACGCCCTTTTCGAAAAGTTTATTTATAAGGTCTTTAACGGCAACTAATTCGTATTTCGCGTCGTCGGAAAACTCAGCTTTTAGTTCGCGTAGTTTCTCGCTGTACTCAACGATATTTTCCGAATAGTCGCCTATCCTTTCAAGGTCGGATACGACGTGGAAATAAGTTCCTAATCTCTTTTCGTCGTAATCGGAAATGGATTTACCCATAATCTTCGTTAAAAACTCGGTAATACTTTTATTTAAGAAATTAAGCGCGTCCTCATTTTCCTTAAAGAGTTCCGTTTCGTCTATTTCGCTATCTAATAGCATCGACATGGCAAGAGAAAAGTTTTCTTTTGCGATATCGGACATTTTAAGTATTTCCTTTTTGGTGTTAGATACCGCGATAGGCGGTGTTTCCAAAAGACGGGTATCGATAAAGGTAAGTTTGTGTTTTTCTTCACTTTTCTTACTTTCCGGAACGATTTTAGACGCTAATAAAACGAGTGGTTTTATAAACGGCATTAAAATTATCGTGGTTATAAGGTTAAAGCCCAAGTGGAAAAGCGCTATTCTCCATTCAGGGGAAGGAATAGCCTTTATCATAAAGTCGGCGAAAGTTTTGCCGAAAATCCAAACGGGAACGATACAGATAATACACCCGAAAAGGTTAAAGAGTAAGTGAATAACCGCCGTCCTTTTCGCGTTGGTGTTTGTGCCTATCGAAGAAACGAGAGACGTTACGCAAGTCCCTATATTTGAACCGAGAATAATAAACATTGCGCTTTCGAATTTAAGCGCCGAACCGAGTGCAATCAAAATACCCGTTATAGCCGCGGAACTGTGAACTAACGCGGTTAATATAAGCCCGATAATAACGAGAACGAGCGGGAATATTTCGCCTTGGAAAATCCTGTTGAAAACAGGTTTTAAGGTCTTCTCTTTAAAGTCGTCGTAAATTATTCCGCGAACGGATAAACTTAATATTTTAAGCCCTATAAATATAAGCCCGATACCGACTAAAATATTGCCGATTTTAACGAACTTATCTTTCTTAAATATAATAGTTATAGAAATACCGATTGCACAGATAAGGGCGGCAACCGCTTCGATTTCGAACCCCGAACCGGTAAACGCGAGAATAAGCGCCGTTATCGTCGTCCCGATATTAGCACCCATGATAACCGACGTCGCCTGAGTCAGCGTCATTAGTCCGACGTTCACGAACCCGACAAGCATAACCGTCGTCGCGGTGGAACTGTTGATAATAGCGGTAACGAGTGCGCCGACACCAACGCCTGCGAACCTGTTGTTAGTCATTTTACCCATAAGGGCTTTCATGTTGTTGCCTGCCACTTGTTCGAGATTAGACCCCATAATCTTCATTCCGAACATCAGAACTGCGACCCCGCCTAACATGAAAAAAATATTAGACCATAAAGATGCACCCATAAAATATTCCTTTGTAATACCGTTTATATTTTTATAATACTATGTTTTAACCTTTTAAGTCAATTAAATAACGCTTAAATGACGTTTTTTATCTTTTCGGGATTTCCCCTTCCGTCTTAAAATCGGGATAACCTAACTGCCTTAACCCTTCGTATACGCCGACGCATACGGAATTAGAAAGGTTTAGTGAACGTAATTCGCCCCACATAGGGATACGAACGCACTCTTTATAATGCTTTTTAAGCAAGGTTTCGGGTAGTCCTTTCGTTTCCTTCCCGAAAACCAAAAAATCTCCGTCTTTATATTGTGCTTCAGAGTGAATTATCTTTGCCTTCGTCGAATAAAACCAGAAATTATGCCCGTTATAGAACTTGTCCATAACTTCTTCGATACTGTCGTAATAGTATATTTCCACCTTGTCCCAGTAATCGAGACCCGCTCTTTTTAAGTACTTGTCCGAAACTTCAAACCCCAGCGGGCGTACCATATGTAATTTACAACCCGTAACCGCGCAAGTTCTCGCAATATTGCCCGCGTTCTGCGGTATTTCGGGCTCTACTAATACTACGTTAAAAGCCATAATGTATCCTTCTTTTTATACGTTTTTTCTGTTTTTATATTATTTCGTCGGTAATGCCCTTTCTTCTCGCCGTTATCTGCCTATATTCCTTTTCGATTTTAAGTTTATAGGACGAAATATCTTTACTCGAAAAAAAACAGACGTTCCCGCGGATATCGGCAACGGAAACATAATTTTCGGTAAGTAACGAAATCGATACGCCGTTAGAAAACGAACACGCCCGTTGCATAATTTGTGCGATTGCGTTGGTGGTCTTTTTTATGATACAAAAAATATAGTCCGCGTCGCAGAGAGACAATACTCTGCTCGATTCGAAAAAATACAGGTCGTCGCCGACTATTATTCCTATTCTTCCCTTACTCGTATCGTAAACCCTGTAATTACCGCCCGATACAAACTCCGACTCGTCTAAAACGTGGCACATATCGCTGACGCCTAAAACTCTTCCGCAATCGGCAACGACTACCGAGTGGCGGTAAACCCCGTAAGTATCGGTATCACAACCGGACACTATAACGTTTTTTAGTTGTTTAGACAACTTCGCAACGTCCTGAAAATACTCCGTTTCCGCTTCGAGTTCCTTTTTATAACTTATTAACCCAAGTCCTTTCGCGCCGAAAACCAAAACGTCTTTCCCTACGGCTTCTTCAAGACTTTCGTTCCAAAAATTATATAAAGACCGATTTTTAACAAAGCAGATTTCCATTTTCACCCCAAACACTACTATTATTGTATTTGAAAGCGAATATAAATGTTCACGTATTTTCGTTAATTAGGCGCAGGGTTTCTTCCCCGCTTTCAGACGATAAAAGTTTTAGTTTTAAATCTTTAATATTGTCTACGCCCTTAAAGTAATAAGGCACGAACTTACGAAAATAAACCGCCGACTTTCTGTCGCCCAGCATTTCAATTAAAGAAAGTAAATGATTTATCATAAACTCCTTTTTTGTAAAAGGCGGGTCAATACCTAAAATATCGCAGGCAATAAAAGGCGAAAACATACTGCCCCTTGCAATCATCACACCGTCCGCACCCGTTCTTTCTGTCATATTATCTGCGTCGCTTTTAGAAAATATACCGCCGTTTGCGATAACGGGTATCTTCACGCCGTTTTTTGCCTTTTCTATCGCTTTATAATCGGGTTCGCCCGAGTAGTAAGCGTCTCTCGTTCTGCCGTGGATTGTAATGAGTTTAGCGCCGTTATCTTCCGCCATTTTAGCAAATTCGGAAGCGATATCGTCCCCTTTTTTTAGCCCCGTTCTTATCTTTACCGTGATTATTTTATCGGATTTTGCGCACTCTTTAACGATTTCGGCAGATTTTTTTATATCTTTAAGCAGTGCCGACCCTTCGCCGTTTTTATAAACTTTCGGCACGGGACAGCCCATATTGATATCGACGATTTTAAAATCTTTTAATTCTTCGCTTTCTATCGCATATCGCATAAAATATGGTTCGCTACCGAAAATCTGCACCGCCGTTTTATCTTCGTTGCCTTTTGAATATACAAGAGACGCCGTACCTTTATTCTTATAATAAACGCCTTTTGCACTTATAAGTTCGGTAAAAGAAAGCCCGTATCCCGTTTTTAAAGCGACATTTCGGAAGGAATAATCGGTATACCCCGCCATCGGGGCTAAAAAAACGTTATTCTCCGCAATATAATCGCCGATTTTTATACTTTTTATTCGCATAGTTTTTGTTTCCGCTTATTATAATTAAGTTTACCAAACTTGCGAAAAAATAGCAAGTGATTAGACTATATGCCGACCCGTAAATATTAAGCGAAGGGTTATTTATTAAAATAATTTCAAGAACTGTCTTCATTATTACCGCAAAGGATAGAACAAAAAGCGGTGTATAAAGTTTTCCCTTTCCTATCAGCACAGAGTTTTCCGTCTGAATAAGCGACGTGAAAAAGACGTTTACCGAAGTAATTTTAATAAGCCTTGCGGTAATTGCCTTTTCATAGTCGGTAAGTCCCCTATATACTATTTTTACAGCAAAGTCGGAAAACAGATATATAAAAAATGCGAAAACAAATGATATTACGGCGGTTAAAACGAGAAGTGTTTTTACGTTTTTTTCTTTTTCGTCATCGTTTGCGCCCGAAACGCTCGGCACGGCGACGGACGATATTCCGTAGCACACAGAAACGGGAAGATTTATAATCGTCGTTGCAGAACCCGTAAGTAGCCCGAAAAGCACCGTTCCGTTATCTGCGTATTTATTTATAATATTGATAATCAAAAAACTGTCGATAAAATGCGAAAGCGGAAGGGCAATGCCTACGAGTGAAATAGGTATGGCTGTTTTAACAAGTACTTTTTGCCATACCTTATAAAAGTTTTTGCTAAAACGATAATCCGCCCCGTTATTGAGTCTCCGTTTTTTAAAGACGGCGTACATTATAAAAAACGTGATGATTTCAGAAAAAGAAACGCCGAGCGTTGCCCCCGCAACCATCGTCGTTATGTTAAAAGAAAAAAGTTTAACAAAAATCAGCCCGAAAACGAGTTTTATTAACTGTTCCGATATTTGAGAAAAAGCCGTCGGACGATAATCGGATAGCCCCTGAAAATAACCACGGAAAGCGCAGATTAAAGAAGTACCGACGATAGCGGGCGCAATAAAAATATAGCCGAGATAGGCGTTTTTCTCGCCTTGAAGGTCGGCTATCGCTTTTGAAAATATTACTAACAAAACTGAAAAAACAATGCCTAAAAAGAAAAAAAGCCTTAACGCTGTCTTTAAGATGCCAACGCTAAACTCTTCCCTATCTTCCCCGCGGTAAGACGAAATTATTTTTGCAACGGCGTTCGGGGCGGACACGGCTGAAAAATCTAATATTATACAGTAAACGGGAAATATAACCTGATATATTCCTATTCCCCTTGCTCCCAAAAGATTAGTTAAGGGTATTCTGTATAATGCGCCGATAATTTTTGAAATAAAAATAGTCAGACCCAGAAAATAAGCGTTCTTTATAATCTCTTTTTTTCGCATATATGTATCGGCAAACGCCGAAAAGATTAGTCAAACTGATTAGAAAGTAGCATTGCGCCGAGTTGAACGACCTTTATTTCTTCGGGTTTTATTTTACTTGATTTCTCGTTGGACACGATTGCAACCGAACCGAAACAGTCGCCGTTGGATATAATAGGCACGACCATCATATTTTCCGTTTTAACTTCTTCGCCTTTAAAAATCGGAAACGTTTTCCCGCCGTCTTCACGGTTTATTATTATACTTTCTCTTTCTTTAATAAGGCTTTCGACGTCGTTCGAAATTGACTTGCCTACGATATCTTTACTGTTCCCCGAAACGCATATTACGTTATCGGTATCCGTTATAATGCACGGTTTTTCCGTTATCTGATAAATACTGTTCGCAACGTTTTCCGCCATTACCCCGTAAGGTTCTAACGGCGAAAACTTTTTAAAAACGAGTTCGTCCTTATCGGTGTATATTTCAAGCGGGTCGCCTTCCTTTATTCTTAAAGTTCGTCTTATTTCTTTCGGAATAACCACCCTGCCTAATTCGTCTATTCTTCTTACCATACCCGTATCGCGCATAAAAAAATCTCCTTATACGGTTAGTATGAGAAGATTGTTTTTAATTATTCAGTTTTAAGTATTTTATCGAAAGCGTGAAACCACGCGGTTTTATCAAAATGCACCGTGTTTATAGGGCTTGTCGACGGACAATATATAGCGATTTCTTTATATTCGGGAAAGTTTTTAATAAACACCGAATAGGCTTTTGTACCCGCACATATAATCGACTTTACGTTAGGATAAGATTTAAGTAGCCCCGATATATCGTTAAGCGTCGCCGTTTTTTCGTTCAGTTTACTGTCCATTGAACCCGAAATACAACTTTTTGCGTAAACGTCGTAAAGCGCGATTTTATTTTTCAGCAGAAAGTCTATCTTATCTTTAACGGACATAGAATAAACGTCTTTATTAAAATATTCGTTTATAACGACCTTCCAGAACCTGTTATACGGGTGTCCGTAATAAAAGGCGATATCGCGGGACTTTACCGACGGAAAAGTGCCGAGAATTAAGACTTTCGAGTTTTTATCGATAACGGGAGAAAACCCATTAAACCAACCTTGCATCATTATTGCCAGTAAATCGGCGTATCGCGGTACTCTTTAAACCATGCGGTATCTTTTAAGAGAGTATCGCTTTCCGAACAGGAAACTTTAACTTCGTTTTCAGCGGAAATTACCACGACGTCGCCGTTCATACTAAAAAGTTCGTCTTTATTTTCCATTATATCGTCTTTACCGACGCTTGTAACGTACACTTTATCGGTATACTTACTTATTCTGTTTATAAAGTCCTGCGTCGGGAACTGATTTTTGATATTGTCGGTGTACTCGTTTGTCCCCGTCGTGCAAGATACCACGCATATTTTAGGCTTTATAACGGAAAGTAAAACTTCGTTCGATGACGTT
The DNA here is from genome assembly GCA_017445995.1 of Clostridia bacterium. Classification (GTDB taxonomy): domain Bacteria; phylum Bacillota; class Clostridia; order Christensenellales; family Borkfalkiaceae; genus UBA1259. Next base: position 53,682 of record JAFSRT010000013.1, on the reverse strand, counting down.
TTAGAACCATGATGCCCCGCCTTAAAGAGTTCGACTTGCGGTAGATTATTTAATTCAACGAGTTTTTGTTCGCCGTCCTTTTCAAGGTCGCCCGTAAATAAAAAGTTCCTGTCGCCGTGGGTAAAGAGCGTGCATACCGAATAATTGTTCTCGTCAGTTGAAGAATTAGAATAATAATAGTTATTCAGTATCTCCATTTTTACGCTATCGGTTAATTGATAAACTTTTTTTGCGTCCCCTTCGTTATTTACGCATTGAAGGGCGGTAAAGTGTTGCGCGCCGTTTTCTACTTCGATATCGCGTTTTGCAAGATACCTATTGTATACTTGCGTCGTTTTATTTGAAATTGCAAAATCGATTATAGTTTTACACTCGTAATAGTCTAATATGCCGTTTTCCGCGCCGAGCATCGCTATATGGTCTTCGTCGGCGTGAGTTACAATTAAATATTCTATCGTTTTATCTTCGCCCATATATTCGGACAAATACTGCTTGACTGTCGGAAGACTACTTGCACGGCTTCCGCCGTCGATTAAAATATCGTTGTCGCCCGCTTTTACGTAGATACAGTCGCCGTTATACTTGTTGCCAAGCGACATAAAGTGAAAGGAAAGTTCACCGCTGACGGCAGTCGGTTCGTCTTGCTTTTTAATATAGTTTACGTAAACGAAATATCCGCCGATTATGACCGCTATTAGAATTATCGCTAAAACTATTGCTAAAACGGGCGATTTTTTAACGACTTTTTTGACCGTTTTTTTCGCCGTATTTTTTATTTTGCTATTCGTTTTGTTTGAATAATTTTTATTCGGCATATTACAGTAAAGAACTCCTTAATTCTTCGCCCGTTTTATCGGAAAGATACGATAACGGAATATCAAAAACGGTTATTGCGCCAACCTTTCCTTCTTTGGAAAGTTTATAAACAGCCCTTGCGTAAGAAAGAAGAACGCTACCCGTGAACTGCGGGTTAGAATCTAATTTTAACGAAAGTTCGAGAATATGCGAGTTTTCTTCCGAAGTTTTGCCCGAACGCAAAACGAAACCGCCGTGAGAAAGTTTAGAGTGTTCCTTTTTCAATTCTTCTTCGGTTATAAAATGCACCGTTGTATCGTAATCGGCAAAATAGTTCGGCATGTTTTTTATCTGTTCTTCGATAAGCGATTTATCCGCACCGTCTTCCGCCACGACAAAACACTCCCTTAAATGCTTTTCTCTCGTCGTTAAAACGGGGTTAAGCCCCTTTCTGACTTTTTCTAACGCGTCTTCACGGGGTATTGTGTACTGAATAGCGTTTTTAACGCCTTTAATTCTTCTTATCGCGTCGGAATGACCTTGCGAAACGCCTTTACCCCAAAAAGTGTAATCGTTGCCGTCCGGTAAAACCGCGCCGAACAGCATTCTCGCAAGGGAAAACATACCCGGATCCCACCCGATACTGATTGCAGATAAAGTTTTATTTTCCTTTGCCACTTTATCTAATTTTGCAAAATATTCCGGGATTTTAGCGTGAGTGTCGAAAGAATCGACGGTGTTAAAATCTTTAAGAAGGTCAGCCGTCATATTCGGCAAGTCCGTCGCACTACCGCCACAGACAAGCAAAACGTCTATTTTTCCCTTAAACTCTTTTAATTCGTCTATTCCATAAACGGCGCAATCATATATCGGCTTCACGTCGTTTTTATTTCTTCTTGTGAATATGCCGACAAGATTCATATCTTTTGCCTTATTAACGGCGATATGAACGCCTTTTCCCAAGTTTCCGTATCCGACTATTCCAACGTTTATCATAATTTTTCTTCCTTTATTTTCTTTTACTATATTTTACTATAAACAGGCATTATTTTCAAATGTTTTTGCAAAACTTTTTTTTATATATTATATTATTTTTTCTAAACCTTATTTTTTGCCCTTTTTTGCCAAAATCTCACATTGAAGGCGATTATTTTTGGTATATAATATAAAAAATTTTGGGGGAAATATGAAAAAACTGAAAATATATTTCGATTACGATAACGTTATTAAATACCTTTTTTTAAGTTTCGGATTTTTATTTTTAAATAAACTCGGTAAAATCGACTTTCCTTACGGAATAGCGCTATTTACCGTCGCGATAAACTTTAACTTTTCAATTTTGGTTTCCGCACTTTTATTCCTATCGTCGGTTCTTTTTCTGTCAGGCGTTAATTATTTATTGTCAAGCGGATTTTCCGTGCTTTTTATTTCGGTTATTATTTTTATCTATAAAAAATCGAAAGTAAAGTGCGATTTTAAAATCGTTCCATACTCGGTTTTATCTTTCGCGCTGTTTTTAATTATATTTAACACCGCTATCTTTTTTCCTTACGAGACAAGGCTTATCTCGGTCGGTATTACCGTTTTACTTGAATACCTGTTTTTATTTGCTTTTAATATCGCCGAGAAAAAAGGGCTTAAATATAAACTTGCGTCGGGCGAATTTGCAATTTTGGGTAGCGTTATAATCGTGTTCGGGGTGGGTCTTTCTAACCTTACTTCTCCGCTTATTTATAAATCGATTGCAATAGTCTTGATACTTTTAGTAGGATTTATTTATAAAGTAGGCTATTCGTCGCTTATCTCTTCCTGCCTTGGAATAACCCTGTTTATCTATTACGGCAATATAGAATATATTTCTGTTTTTTTACTGTTCGGCATCGTCGTTTCCCTTTTTAACTGTATTTCTATTTATCTTTCGGCGTTCGGAATAGTTGTGGTCGACCTGTTTATCGGCGTATATTTACAAGTCTACCCCGCGTATTTTTGGGGCGAGTTTATCGCAACGCTTTCAGGGTGCATATTGTTCTTACTTATACCGCCGTCCTTTCTGTCCGCCCTTAAAGAAAAATTATATTCCTTTCGTGAAAAACAGTTGTCAAGGCAATCGATAAACAGAAACAGACTATTTATATCTAACAGACTTTACGAAATATCTGATATATTCAGCGATATAGGAAACGCGTTCGGAACGCTTATTAAAAACGGTATGTCCGCCGATAAAACGCATAGCGTTGTATTACGTAAAATAAACGCGACCGTCTGTGAAAGTTGTAATAACCGTGAAAGGTGCGAAAACGAACGAATAAAAAGCGGTAAGGAAAAACTCGTTGAAATCGGGCTGTCAAAAGGAAAAATATCGCTGATTGATTTTCCGAAAAGCCTTTGCGAGAACTGCATTAAACCGAACGACGTTTTGTTTATGGCAAATAAAATGATAAACGAATATACCTTTTACCTTAAAAACAACGAGAATATCGAAAAAGACAGAAAACTTCTTAAAGACGAAGCGGAAGGCGTTTCTAAAATTATAAAATCTCTTGCACTCGAAACGGGAACGATGCTGAAATTTCAGAACAAAGCCGAACGGGTTTTATCTAAAAATCTATTAAAAAACGGTTTTCCCGTCAGCGAACTTCTTATATACGGCGAAGGTGATAACGTTGTTTTAACTCTTATTTTAGACGACGTTAAGTTTAATCTTAAACATTTATTATCGACTATTAAAAAGACCTTAAATCTCGATTTATCTTTGACAGAGAAAAATAATATTACGGAAAATAAAGTTTACTTATCTTTCAGAAAGACCCCCACCTTCGACGCTGTTTTCGGAATTTCGTCTCTTAAAAAGGACTGCTCCGATATTTCGGGCGATACTCACTCCGTACTTCGTATTAAAGAAGATAAGTTTTTAGTCGCATTATCCGACGGTATGGGTAGCGGTGATTACGCAAACAAAATATCTTCCGTGTCTTTGTCCCTTATCGAGAGTTTTTATAAGGCGGGGATAGACAGCGAAGTAATATTAAACACCGTAAATAAACTTTTATCATTTAACACCGAAGATACTTTTACGGCACTCGATATAGTAGTTATCGATTTACGGACTTTATCGGCAGATTTTATAAAATACGGGTCGCCTTACGGTTTTATTTTAGGGGAAGACGGCATTAAAATTATCGAAGGTAACACCTTGCCACTCGGTATTTTAAGCGAAATAAACCCGTCGGTTTGTTCGAGTAATCTTTACGACGGCGATATAGTCGTTTTATTATCTGACGGAGTGAGCGAAGCCTTTGGCTCAAACGCCGACCTTATTGACTTTTTAAAGACCCAACCCGCCCTTAATCCGCAAACTCTTGCCGATAATATTATTGAAAGGGCGATAACAATTTCAAAAGGCGTTAAAAAAGACGATATGACCGCGCTTTGCGTCAGGCTTTTTAAAAGAGAAGAACTGCCCGCATAACGGACAGCCCTTTTTTTACTTTTATATTGTTTATTTTTATTTATTAAGCGCGTTTCTTTCCAAAAACTCTTTACCGTTATAGCCTTGAATAGTTTTATCGGTTTCGGCAAGAGTTAAACGCTTTTCCGCCCAAGCGCAATAAAGCGGATTTTGTTCGATACAGATAAAGTTTCTGCCGAGTTTTTTAGCGACTACCCCCGTCGTTCCGCTTCCGCTGAAAGGATCTAAAATCAGGTCGCCTTCGTTTGAACTTGCAAGAATAAGTTTTGCAATCAGTTTCTCGGGCTTTTGCGTCGGGTGGGCGGTGTTTTCCGCCATTGACCAGTAAGGCACTGAAATATCGTTCCAAAAGTTCGACGGACAGGTAAGCCGGAACTTGCCGTTTTCCGTTTCTTCCCAGTCTTTCGGCACTCCGTTTTGCTTATATGGTGCGATTACTCTTCTCTTTAATTTAACAGCGTTAAGATTAAAAGTATATTTTTCGCCGACGGTTGCAAAATACACGTCTTCCATACTGTTTTTCCAGTTGGCTTTCGCGCCCCTGCCTTTTTCCCGTTCCCACGTTATTCTGTTCCGTAAAATAAAGTTATCGGAAATTACCTTACCTATTATAATCCCGCTTTTATAGTCGCAACAAACGTAGATACTCGCCGTGTCCTTTAATTTGGGTTTAACCGCGTTTAAATAACTTTCGGTGTATTCGGTGTACGCCTTTTCGTCGGTTTTACGGAAATTATTGCCGTGAAAAGATTTATCGAGATTATACGGCGGATCAACGATTAAAAGGTCCACCGATTTATCTTTTATCTTTTCTATTGCTAAAAAAGTATTCCCGATAACGATTTTATTTAAAGGAATAGAGTCGACTTCGCTTTCTTTAACGCAGTTATTTAAATATTCCTTTCCGTCGGTAATCGAAAAGTCTATCGTTTTGTTTCTTGCCGATTTCATAATTATTTATTATAAAGTTTTATCCACGTGTCGAGTTTATTCGATAAATCTTCGTTATCTTTGGTCTTTTCAAGCATTTCTATTAAACTGTCGGTAGCGTCCACCCTGTCGTTTAATATCTTTCTTAACTGATATTCGACTTTGAGTTCTTTTTCGGTAAGTAAAAGTTCTTCTTTTCTCGTTCCCGATTTATTTATATCGATTGCAGGAAATACGCGCTTTTCAGATAATTCGCGCGATAAATGTATTTCCATATTGCCCGTTCCTTTAAACTCTTCGTAAATAACGTCGTCCATACGGCTACCCGTATCGATAAGCGCAGTCGAAAGTATGGTTAAACTACCGCCGTCTTCGATATTTCTCGCCGACCCGAAAAATCTTTTCGGTCCGGCAAGCGCCGTCGGATCTAATCCGCCCGATAAAGTCTTCCCCGAAGATTCGCAAACGCTGTTATAAGCCCTTGCAAGTCGCGTTATCGAATCCATTAAGATTACGACGTTCTGCCCCACTTCGACAAGCCTTTTAGCGCGGTTAATTACGAGTTCCGACGCCCTTATATGATGGTCAGCGCCTTCGTCGAAGGTAGAAAAAACCACTTCGCCTTTAACGCAACGTTTAATGTCTGTTACTTCTTCAGGTCTTTCGTCGATTAAAAGAATAATGAGTTTAACGTCCTTATAATTTTTTTCTATACTCTGCGCGATTTTTTTAAGAAGGGTAGTTTTGCCCGTTTTCGGCGGTGCAACGATAAGCCCCCTTTGTCCCATGCCTATCGGCGAGAACAGATCGATAAAGCGAAGTGCAACGTCGTTCTGTTCGCCCGCCACTTCGAGTTTTATTCTATCCGTCGGATAATACGGGGTAAGATTATCGAAATTAGTGCGTTTTAAAAAGAGTTTCGGGTCAAGGTCGTTTATCGAAATAACGTCGATAAGCGCTATCGAATTGCCTTCCCTTACTTCTTTTGCTATCGCTTTAACTTTATCTCCGCGCCTTAAATTGAACTTCTTTATATTCTGTATAGAAACGTAAACGTCGTCTTTCGAGTTTTCGTAATTATTGGTTCTTAAAAATCCGAAACCCGACTGATGCTGTTCTAAAACGCCTTCAACGGTTTGCGTGCCGTCGTCGTTATTGTCGCTGACTTTAATATTCTTTTCTTCTTCGCGGGTATATAAGTTGTCTTTCTTTTCGGTTTCAAGCAAGAACTCCGAAAGGTCTATCTTAAACTTCGGCGGCGCACCGCGGGTAGACGGTGGTTCTGGGGACAAAACGCCCCTTTGAATATCGATTATATCCGATATCAAGTCGTCCTTATTTTTGCCTGCCGGCGTTTTTACACCGATTTCTCTGCCGATTTCCCTTAACACCGATAAACTTAATTTTTTTAACGTTTCCGTTGAAAACTGTTTGAATTTCATACTATTCTCCCTGTTTTTATTCTCTATATTATAAATTGTTTTTAACGTCTTTACCAGCAAGTATTCCCGTAATAAAAGCGAAAGTCAGATTATATCCGCCACAGTCCCCGTCGACGTTTAATATTTCGCCCGTTAAATATAAGCCGTCTATTAGTTTGCTTTTCATTGTAAACGGATTAACGTCGTCGGTATTTATACCGCCCTTCGTCGTCTGCGCGTTATTAAACCCCATAGTTCCCGTTATCTTTACGGTAAAGTTTTTAAGTGCTTTCGCGATATTTGTCGCCGAAAAGTCCTTAACCTGCGATAACACCGCTTTGCCTATTTTTTTATTGATTATTCCGCATAAAATATCTTCTTTTTGTATGTATCCGTTATTTTTTAATCTGTCAGATATTATCTTTTCTATTTCTATCTCGCTAAACTCCGGCAAAAACTCAATTTTAACCGACGCGTTTTCTTTATCGGTTAAAACCGACGAAAGAGTAAAAATAGTGTTCCCCGATAGCCCGTAATCGGTAAACAAAAGGTCGCCCTTGCTTTCCTTTATTTTTTCCCCGTCAACTATCGCGGATACTATTGCCTTTTCTTTTAGTCCGGATAGCCCTTTAATCGCTTTTAAGTCGGCTTTAACCTGAACTATCGACGGATAAAGTTTGGTTAATTTATGCCCTATAGCGGTAAGAAGATAATAGCCGTTGCCGTCCGTTCCGAAGTGCGGTGAAGATTTGCCGCCGCAAGAGATTACTAACTTTTTTGCTAATATTGTTTCTTTTCCGTCGGAAACAGCAAAAAGCCCCTTCTCTTTTTCAATTTTATTTACCGAAAAAGACGTTTTAATTAAAACTTTATTATAGTCTAAAATATTTTTTAATATATCAAGAACGGCTGATGCCTGTTTTGAAACGGGGTATTTTTTGCCGTCCTTATCGGTTAAAAACGGTATTCCTAAATTATAAAAATATTTTTCGGTGTCGATTTCTTTCTCTTTACTTAAAAATGCGTCAATAAAAGACTTATCGCCGTGATAATTATCGCGGGAAAGAGTAGCGTTGGAAAGATTGCCCTGACCGTTTCCGGTCGCGATAAGTTTCTTGCCTATTCTGTCGTTTTTTTCAAGAATAACTATTTTGTCGCCGTTCAGTTTATTATCGCCCGATAAGAGTTCGACGGCGCATAGTATCCCGCTTGCACCACCGCCCACTATCGCGCAATCGTAAATCATATTCAAAATACAGTTCCGCCTTGTTTTGGTTTTTGTTATGGATTTTTTGAGTTTTTAATCGAGATTTTTGTTAAAAATTATTTAAGAATAGTTAGTAATAAAGAAGGTTTTTTAATAAGAGTCGTCGCGCCGACTTTTTTTAGGGCGGTTTCGTCCCTATATCCCCAAAGAACGGCAACAGAGTTAATATTCGCGTTAACGGCCGCTAAAACGTCCGTCTCGCCGTCGCCTATTAAATATGCGTTTTCTTTTTCAACGGAATATTTTTTCAAAAGTTTTTCGACTTCAGAAGGGTCGGGCTTTATTTTCCTTTCGGGACTTCCGCCGACAACTTCTTGAAAACCGCAATTTTTAAGATAGATATTATAGACTTTATCGAGTGTTTGTTGTGGTTTGTTAGATAAAACGACGAGTGTATAACCGCGCTTTTTAAGTTCTTTTAAAACTTTTTTTATACCGAAAAACACTTTCGATTTCGGGCTGTCCGATTTTGTGTATAGGTTATTATAGTACGATACGCAATCGTTTAATTTTTCTTCGCCGATATCTTTGGCGATTGCACACCTTACTAATTCTTTCGCACCGAAACAAACGAAAGTCCTTACTTCTTCTACCGTTCTTTCTTTATATCCGAAATATTTCAGCATGGCGTTTATATTGTCGGTTATATCGCGAATCGAATCGATTAAAGTGCCGTCTAAATCGAAAATTGCAAGTTTATTATTACATTTCATAAACGGTTTCTATTCCTAAAAGATTAAGCGCGTTGGTTAAAGTAATCTTAACCGCTTTCGTAATAGCCAAACGGAAATTTTTAATATTTTCGTCGGGAACGCCGATTTTACAATCGATATAAAACTTATTAAATTCGGACGCTAAATCCAAAGCGTATCTCGTTATTAAACTCGGTTCGTATTTCTCGGACGCCGTAACGATAACCGAATTAAAGTTTGAAAGCGTGCTGATTACGTTATATTCTACGCCAGAAAGTTCCGATATATTATACTCTGTCGGTTCACCCAACTTTTTAAGCACGGAATTACACCTTGCGACGGTGTACAAAACGTAAGGACAGGTTTCCCCTTCAAAAGATAAAACCCTGTCGTAACTGAACACGATATCTTTAATTTTATTATTAACAAGCGCCGAAAAAATTACCGCACCCGTTCCGACCGCCCTTGCGGTTTTTTCTTTATCTATAACGTTCGGGTTTTTATTTTCAATAACTTCCCTTGCTTTTTCGATGGTCTTATTTATAACGTCTTCTAATAAAACTACTTTACCTTCGCGGGTACTCATTGCCCCGTCTTCAAGTGAAACCATACCGTAAGCGACGTGAACCATATCTTTCGCCCACTCTCTGCCCATAAGTTCCAAAACTTTAAAGAACTGCTTAAAGTGCAAGTTCTGCTGATATGCAACGACGTATAACGATTTATAAAAATCATAAGTCTTTTTTCTGTATTCCGCCGCCGCCAAATCGCGCGTGGCGTATAAACTCGACCCGTCCGACTTTAATATAAGGCAAGGTGGCATGTCGTAATCGCTTAAATCCACGATAGACGCGCCGTCGCTTTCGACAAGAAGATTTTTCGACCTTAATTCGTCGATTATAGGTTGCATTTTATCGGTATAAAAACTCTCGCCCGCATAACTGTCGAACTTAACGTTTAAAAGGTCGTAAATCTTTCCGACTTCTTCGAGAGTGATTTTCTTAAACAATTCGAAAAGGCGGTTGCTTTCGCTATCTCCCTTTTCAATAAGGTTAAAATATCGCCTTGCTTCGTCGTCAAGTTTTGGGTTTACTTTCGCTTCTTCGTGGAATTTTACGTATATTCTCGATAGTTCTTTAAGCCTACCCTTTATAACCTGTTCTTCGCTACTCCATAATTTAAAAGCAACGATTAGTTTTCCGAACTGCGTTCCGTAATCGCCCAAGTGGTTTATTCCGACGACGTTATAACCTAAAAACTTATAGATTTTATAAAGCGCGCTACCTATTACCGTCGTCGATAAATGCCCGATATGGAAAGGCTTTGCGATATTTATCGAAGAGTATTCGACGCAAACGGTTTTGCCCTTTCCTATATCGCTTGACCCGTATTTTTCATTTAGCGATAAAATATCGTTTAAGGAATTTATAGAAAACTTTTTCCTGTCTATCTTAAAATTAAGATAGCCGTTTACTGCGGAACAATCGCAAATATTATCGTCCACGGTAAAAAAAGACGCAAGTTCGTTCGCGATAGCAATCGGGCTTTTTTTCAGAACTTTTGCAAGCTTAAAACAAGGAAGCGCAAAATCGCCCATTTCTTTATCGGGCGGAACTTCTAAAAACGAATATATTTCTTCGGAACTGACCCCTTCTATTTTAAGTTTTTCCGCAATAATTTTCTTATAATCCATATTATTTCCTTTAATCTATTTAATAATAACATATTATTTATATAAAAAGCAACCTAAAAACTTGAAATTTTAAGTATTTTGGTTTATAATTATGTAAGAAAATTAAACTTTGGAGATAAAAAAATGAAACTTGGTGTCGTAGGGCTTCCGAACGTAGGAAAATCAACCTTATTCAACGCTATCACTCACGCGGGTGCGGAGTGTGCGAATTATCCTTTTTGCACGATAGAACCGAACGTCGGCGTGGTTGCCGTTCCCGACGAAAGACTTAACGTTTTAGGTAAAATGTATAATACCAAAAAGATTACGCCGGCAGTCGTTGAATTCGTAGACATAGCGGGGCTTGTTAAGGGCGCGAGTAAAGGCGAAGGGCTTGGCAATAAGTTTTTGGCAAACATAAGAGAAACGGACGCTATCGTTCACGTAGTCAGGTGTTTTGAAGACGAAAACGTTACCCACGTTGAAAACTCGGTTAATCCCCTTCGCGATATAGAAACTATAAATCTCGAACTTATATTTGCCGATATGGAAAGCGTTAAAAAGCGTTTGGATAAAGCCCTTTCAATGGTTAAAACGGGCGAAAAGAAATATAAAATCGAATACGACTTTTTAGACAGGCTTTATAATCATTTGGCGTCCGAAAAGCCCGCGAGAACGCTCGACGTATCGGACGAAGAAAAAGAATATCTTAAAAATCTCTTTTTAATTACCGATAAGCCCGTTATCTACACGGCGAATATCGGCGAGAAAGATATGGGAAAGGACGAAAACGAACTTCCGCTTGTTAAACAGGTTATCGACTTTGCAAACGCCGAAGGCGCAAGCCACTTGACCATTTGCGCAAAAACCGAAGAAGAACTCTCCACTCTTCCTAAGGACGAACAACAGATGTTTTTAGAAGAATTAGGGTTATCTGAAAGCGGATTAGACAGGCTTATTAAAACGTCATATTCTCTTTTGGGGCTTATCAGTTATCTCACGGCGGGCGAAAAAGAAGTTCGTGCGTGGACGATAACCGAAGGCACGAAAGCACCGCAAGCGGCGGGCAAAATCCACTCCGATTTCGAAAAGGGATTTATCCGCGCCGAAATAGTCGACTACGATAATCTTGTCGAATACGGGTCTTTTAACGCGGCGAAAGAACACGGCAAGGTTCGTTCCGAAGGAAAAGATTACGTAATAAAAGACGGAGACGTGGTTTTATTCAGATTTAACGTTTAATATTATGTTTTTTAAAAAGATTTCCCCGAAAGGCGACGCCTTTCGGGGATTATTTTTATTCTACCTTAAAGCAGTATTGCGGTGAACGTTTTTTGTTTTCGTTCTTTAACGTTTTACCTTTCGTCGTTCTGCCTTCTATCGATAAATCTTCGGTATTTACCGTGAACGCAACGCCGAAATTATCGATAACCGCTATCTGATACGGAAGTTTTACAACAGACGCGAACACGACTTTCCCGTCTTTTCCGAGTTCAACGATTTTTATGCCTTTTCTGTACCGTTGCATAGGTTCTATTTCAGATAAAATTACCCGTTTATAGAAACCTGCGTCGGAAATAATAACGTATTCGCCTTCTTCGTCCGTTTGTCCGACGAATTTTATACTGTCGCCTTTATTAAGGTTTATTCCCTTAACTCCGCCTGCGACCCTGCCTTGGGACGGAATATCGTCCTTTTTAGCGTTTAATACCATACCTTGTTCGGTAATATAGGAAATCGTGGCGTCTTCACTATCCTGTTCAACCGATAAAAGTGCGTCGCCGTCCTTTAATTTTATCGCCTGATAATATGGCTTTAACACGTTGTATTCCGCCCACTCGGTCTTTTTTATCAGCCCGTCTTTCGTGTAGAAAAGCAGGCTTCCTTTCGGCAATTCGTTTTCGTTTACCGCAAAGAAGGAAACGGGATATTCGTTTCTCGCCGCGTCTTTACATACCTGACTGAACTTAACGCCTTTATCTCTGAATCTGCACTCCGGCAGTATTTCCATATCGAGTTTACAGCAGTTTCCGAGATTAGTAAATGCAAACAGCGTCTGGTCGGTTTTGGCTTCTATCGAGAAAAGCAGGAAATCGTCTTTATTAGCGTTGTCTTTTACCTTTCTGTCGCTGTTATAGAAGTTCTTTTCAGGCATCTTTTTTAACATACCGCCAAACGTCATACCTACAACGAAGTTTTCGATAGGTTTTAATTCCTTTTCAACGTCCTTTATTTCTATTTCGTTTCCGCCGATTATTACGTTAGATCTTCTCTTATCGCCGAACTCTTTTTTGATTTGTGTAAGTTCCTTTTTAACGATTGACATCTGTTTTGCCTTACTGCCGATTATTTCGGTAAGGTCGGCAATAAGTTTTTTGAGTTCAGCAAGTTCTTGTTCGAGTTTGGTTATTTCAAGTTTAGTAAGGCGGGATAATTTTAAGTCTAAAATCGCAGTCGCCTGTTCTTCCGATATAGAAAATCTTGCGCGAAGTTTTGCCCTTGCGTCAGGGATATTATCCGCACTCTTTATGATTTTTATTACTTCGTCGATATTTTTAACGGCGATTATAAGCCCTTCTAATATGTGGGCGCGCTTTTTAGCCACGTCTAACTGGAACTTGGAACGACGAAGAATAACTTCTCGCTGATAGTTCACGTAATAGGAAATAATATCTAAAAGCCCCAACTGTTTCGGTTTGCCGTCGGCTATCGCGACCATATTGATACCGTAATTGATTTCAAGGTTGGTTTTCTTGTATAAATACGATAAAATCGATTTACTGTCCGCGTCCTTATTAAGTTTAATTACCGCGCGCATACCGTTACGGTCGGACTCGTCCACCACGTCCTTTATTCCGCTTAAAATGTCTTTATTTTCTTCTTTTAACTCTGCAATTTTTTTAAGTAAGTCGGCTTTATTCACCTGATACGGCAGTTCGGAAATAATAATACTTTGTTTATCGCCGTCCTTTTCGGTGTTTACCCTTGCGCGGATTTTAATCGTTCCGCGCCCGCTTTTATAGGCTTCTTCTAATTCGTCGCCCGCGATTATAAAGCCACCCGTCGGAAAATCCGGTGCGGGTATTATCTTCATCATATCTTTTAACGATATTTTCGGGTTGTCGATATACGCTATCGTTCCGTCTATTACTTCGGTTAAGTTATGCGTCGGTATATTTGTTGCAAGACCTACCGCAATCCCCATCGCGCCGTTTACCAAAAGGTTCGGAAAGCGCCCCGGAAGGGTTTTCGGTTCTTCAAGCGAATCGTCGAAGTTCAGCGCGAAATCTACCGTGTCTTTATCGATATCGCGAAGAAGTTCCAAGGTAAGCGCACTTAAACGCGCTTCTGTATAACGGTATGCGGCAGCGCCGTCCCCGTCGACCGTTCCGAAATTGCCGTGCCCGTCTATAAGCGTGTTTCTCATATTGAAATCCTGCGCCATGTGAACGAGTGCGCCGTACACCGACGAGTCGCCGTGCGGGTGATATTTACCGAGACAGTCGCCGACTATCTTCGCGCATTTTTTATGCGGTTTGTCGGGCGTTAAACCCATTTCGTACATATCGTATAATATTCTTCTCTGAACGGGTTTTAAACCGTCTTCCACTCTCGGCAACGCCCTGTCTAATATAACGTCTTCGGCGTACGCTATCATTGAAGATTTGAATACTTCGTCTATCGAATTATAAATAAGACCTTTTTCGTTTTCCATAATCAATTTCCTTATCGTTATTAAGAACGTTTAATATTTTTGAAACTGTCTACCCTGTTAAAGTTAGCGTATTCGAAAATATAATCTTTTCGTCCGCTTACTTCGTCGCCCATTAAAAGGGTTATTATTCTGTCGGCTTCGGCACAGTCTTCCGTAGTTACCTGCATAAGCGTTCTTTTTTCGGGATCCATCGTCGTTTCCCAGAGTTGCGAAGGGTCCATTTCGCCAAGCCCTTTATATCTCTGTATCTGATATCCCTTGCCGATTTTATCTATCTTTTCGCGAAGTTCCTTATCGTCGTACGCATACAGTTCGGTATTACCTTTATAAACCTTGTAAAGCGGTGGCATACCGATATAAACGTGCCCTTCCGTTACTAAATCGCGCATATACCTAAAAAAGAAAGTTAAAAGTAGCATCCTTATATGTCCGCCGTCCACGTCCGCGTCCGACAAAATGATTACTTTATGATATTTCAAGTTAGAAAGGTCGAATTCCGACCCGATGCCCGTTCCGAGTGCCGAAATAATCGAACGTATTTCTTCGTTCTGAACGACGTGTTCGAGTTTTTTTCTTTCGACGTTTAATATTTTACCGCGAAGCGGTAATATCGCCTGATACTGTCTTACTCTCGCCTGTTTCGCGCTACCGCCAGCCGAGTCGCCTTCGACGATAAACAGTTCGTTAAGTTCGGGTTTTCTTCCCGAACAAGCGGAAAGTTTGCCTACAAGATTCTGCGCTTCGATACTCTTACTTGCCCTTGCGATTTCCTTTGCTTTCTTTACGGCAAGTCTTGCTTTCGCGGCGTTTACCGCCTTATCGATTATTACGTCGAACACTTTATAAAGGCGCTTATTTTTCATTAGTTCGGAAAGTTCCGCAACGACCGCCGATTCCACCGCAGGTCTTGCTTCCGGATTGCCAAGTTTGGACTTTGTTTGCCCTTCGAACTGAACGCTTTGCATCTTAATTGAAATAATAGCGGTCAGCCCTTCCTTAAAATCGTCGCCGATAAAGTTGTCGTCGTTATCTTTTAACACCTTCTTATCTCTCGCGTAAGCGTTAAACACTCTCGTAAGCCCCGAACGGAAACCCGTTTCGTGCATACCGCCTTCGGCGGTCGGAATATTGTTTACGTAAGAATAAACGCTGTCCACGTAATTATCGGTGTGCTGAATAGCGAACTCGATTGCGATATTGTCTTTTACCGTGCTTGCGTAAAGCGGTACGTCGTATAAAACGTTCTTTCCCGCGTTTAAGTATTTTATAAAGTCGGAAATACCGCCTTCGTACATAAACGTCTGACGATGGTTAGTCCTTTCGTCGTAAAAAGATATTTCGAGACCCCTGTTTAAAAAGGCAAGTTCTTTTATTCTCTTTATTATAGTATCGGCGTTAAACTCGACCGTTTCAAAAACGCGTTTGTCGGGTAAAAACCTGACGAAAGTTCCCTTTTTGGTGGTTTTAACCTTGGTATCTTTAAGCGGTGCAACGGGAATACCCGACTTGATTTTGCCCGTTTCTTTATCGAGATAACTATGGAACTCCATAGAATAAACGGTGTTTTTATAAACTTCTACTTTAAGCCACTCCGAAAGCGCGTTAGTTACCGACGCGCCAACGCCGTGCAGACCGCCCGAATAACTGTAATTATCGTTATCGAACTTACCGCCCGCGTGAAGTTGCGTGAATACGACCTGAACGCCCGAAACCCCCGCTTTCGAGTGAATATCGGTAGGAATACCGCGCCCGTTGTCTTCAACCGACGCCGAACCGTCTTTATATAAAACGATACTGATTTTATCTGCAAAACCGTTTGCCGCTTCGTCGACCGCGTTGTCAACTATTTCCCATAAAATATGGTGTAGTCCCTTAACACTCGTCGTCCCGATATACATACCGGGGCGAAGCCGTACCGCGTCCAACCCTTCAAGGATTTTTATATCTTCCGCTTTATAACTGTTTTTAGCCATAATTTACTCCTTAAACACATCAGATTGCGTTTATTCTTATTTATTATACTAAATATTGTGTTATTTTTCAAGTCTTAATATGTATTTTATAACATTTTTTTAAAGATTTTATTATCGATTGCATTATTGTTCAAAATAAGTTATTATGAATTTTCAAAAACAATCTGAATAAATCACGCATATCAAGGATACGTCTGTTAAATGGTATCGTTCTTTCCTTAGTATTCCTTTGGTTATCCAGATTATTTTCGCGAATTATAAAAAAAATAGCGTTTCATAAAAGCGAAACGCTATTTTTTATTTTTCTTTTTTATTAGGACAAGACCCGTATTTACAGGATTTACAATCACAAGAACAGGTTTTGCCTTTTTTTCTTTTTAATATTTCCAGAACAACTACCGATATGATAATTAATAGGCTTAAAATAAGCACTATAATTTCAAATAACGTCAATTTTCAGCACCCCTTTTATCTTTTCTGTTATTATGTAGTTTTATACACAAGCATAAAACGATAAAAGCAGTTAAACAAATAAACGCCGTCCACCAGAAAGTCCCTATTAAGTATATCGCGCTTGACACGATATAAGAAGTTATTATCCAGAACAATAAGGTCATTTTATAGTGTAATCTCGTCGGCATTTCACCTTTTGCAGCGGCAACGGCGGCAAAACAAGGCACAGTCGTCATATTGAACGCGATAAACGATAAGAGTGCGGGCACGGTTATACCCGTTCCGCTTATCATTGCGACAACCGACGCAACACCGCTATCACCCGAACCCGCAATAGCAACGTTTATACATGCGGCGAGAGTTCCGAAGGTTGAAATTACGTTTTCTTTTGCAATGAGCCCCGTTATCGCCGCAACAATAAATACCCAACCGTTTGAGTTTAACTGACTGCCGAACCCGAGCGGGGTGAAAATAGGTTGCAGGAACTTGCCGATATTAGCGAGAATACTGCCGTCTATTTCCGCGTCGCTTAAAAACTCCCATGAGAAAGAGAAGTGAGAAATAAACCAAACGACGATGGTCGACGCGAGAATAATCGTAAACGCCTTTTTGATAAAATGTTCGGCTTTATCCCAAAGCAAAATCGCAAGGTTTTTCGGTTGCGGTTTATGATATGCCGGTAATTCCATAATGAACGGCGGTGTGTCCCCTTTAAGAGACGTAGAACGCATTAAAATTACCGTAACGAGGGCTGTTATAATGCCGACTAAATACATTGAATAGGTTATTAAGTCGACGTTTGCAACGCCGAAACTACTTACAATCGCGCCCGATACCGCGGTTAAAATAGGCAGTTTTGCACCGCAACTGAAAAACGGAATAACCCTTACCGTCGCTATTTTTTCCTTTTCGTCGGCAAGCGTTCTTGTATTTATCATTGCGGGTACGGAACAGCCGAAACCCATTATCATAGGTAAAAACGCCCTACCCGACAGACCGAATTTTCTTAACGCCCTGTCTAATATAAAGGCTATTCTTGCCATATACCCCGAATCTTCCAAAATCGAGAAAAACAAAAACAAAATAAGTATTTGCGGTAAAAACGAGAAGATAGCGAATATTCCGCCAAGAACCCCGTCGCAAATAAGCCCCGTCGCCCACGAGTCTGCGGGCAATATACTTCTTATCACGGACGATAAAAGATTTGTAAGGCTTTCTACGAGATTTCCAAACAATACGCCTATCGAGTTTATTCCGCTTTCAGATAGAAAAACGCCTTCAAAAGCAGTCCCCGAAAAAGCGACTTTGCCGTTAAACAGCCCGCCCAAAAAGAACAGATTTTCGCTGAAAGTAAGGTGAAATATAAGGAACAAAATCATAAGGAAAATAGGTATTCCCCATATCTTATGAGTAAGCACTCTGTCCGCCTTGTCGGACGGAGTTACTATAAACTTTTCTTCGTTCTTTCTCTTTATTGTCGGCGAAAAATATTTCGTAATATATTTATATCTGCCGTCGGCAATAAGCGCTTCGTAATCGTCCCCGAAAGTATCGTTATGATACTGCTTTTTAAAGGCTTCTATCATATTTACGGTGTCTTTATGCATTAAAACTTCCAACTCGTCGAGTTCGGCAAGTTTTACCGCGTGGAAAAGCGGGTTGTCAACCCCCTGACCTTCAAGCGCTATCTTGATATCGCTTATAAGGTGTTTTAACGCCGTTTCTTCAATTACCGTTACGCCCTTTCTTTCTACTTTTGAAACGGCGTAAGCCCTTTCCATAAGTTTATCAAGCCCCGTTTCTTTTAAAGCCGATATTTTAACGACGGGAACGCCAAGCCGTTTTTCAAGTTCTTTGGCGTCGATTGAGTCCCCGCGTTTTTCAACCGCGTCCATCATATTAAGAGCGATTACGACGGGCACGTCTATTTCCATAAGTTGCGTAGTTAAGTATAGATTTCTTTCAAGATTAGTCGCGTCGATTATATTTATAACGCAGTCGGGCTTTTCGTCTAATACGTAATTTCTTGCGATAACTTCTTCCGACGTATACGGGGAAAGCGAATATATCCCCGGTAAATCGACGATTGCTATCGGTTCGGCTAACTTTTTATAAATACCTTCCCTTTTGTCAACCGTTACCCCCGGCCAGTTGCCGACGTGTGCCGTTGAACCCGTTAAACTGTTAAAAAGAGTGGTCTTTCCGCTGTTAGGATTGCCGAGAAGCGCAAATCTATACATGCTTTACCTCCACGGTAACGCAAGCCGCTTCCGATTTCCTTAAAGACAGTTCATAACTTCTTACCGATATTTCAATCGGGTCGCCAAGCGGTGCTTTTTTTCTTAAATACACTTCCGCGCCGTTTGTGATACCCATATCGTATAATCTTCTTTTAATCTTGCGTTCGCCGTCCACCTTTACAACTACTCCGCTTTCGCCTATAGAAAATTTATCGAGTGTTTTCGTCATATATTTCTTCCTTTTTGATAACTTTTCTCGTATAATAATATATTAAAATTCTATCATATTGTCAAGTACGGCGAAAAGGTTTTTCGCCGTTTTTTATTTAAAAATAAAAACACGCCGAAATCAGGCGTGTTTTAACTTTAATTATTTATTTTCTTTTCTTGCTTCACGGCGTTTCTTAAGTTGTTCCTGATGGCGCATTTCCTTTGCTTCCAAAGCGCATTTATAAGCCATATCGATACTCTGTTTTGCAAGGCTATAAGACTGCGCGTCAACGACTTTAACCGTCGTCATCTGCGATTTTGCCGTCGTGCCGTTAAGCATCTGTTGAACCTGATAGTTGGCAAACGAGAAGGAACATACTATTTTTCCGTTCTTTATTTTTGTCTTTACTATACAATCTCTTCCGTAAGTAACCGTGTCGGCAAAAGTACTCTTATTTCTTCTTACGCCTTCTTTTTTAGACGCGTAATCCATAATTTGAGTATAATACCTTCTTTCGGTACTCTTTAAGTCGGCTATCTTTTCGTCCAACGTCTTTTTAACGATATTGAAATCAGAACTCTCGTTATCGTCTTCTTCGTCGACAACTGGAACTTTTTTAGGCTTTGGTTGATTATTTATCGGCTGTTGCGGGGTCGGTATCTGACCTATCGGTTGACCGTTAGCGTTTACAGGAACGTAAATAATCATAGGTTGACCGTTATTAGGGTATGGCGGATACGGATAAGGCGGTATCTGACCGTTCTGCGGATACGGATAACCTTGCGGATAAATCGGGTATGGCGGATACGGATAAGGCGGTATCTGACCGTTCTGTGGATACGGATAACCTTGCGGTTGTTGGTTCTGTGCGCCGTAATTCTGCGCCGTTTCTTCAACGTCTTCCGCATCTTCCGTTTCGTCCGCTTCGTCGTCTTCGTCGATAAATTCGTCGCCTTCTACGTCGTCGGCGTATTCCCCGTCTTCAATCGGTTCTTCTTCCGTCGTTTCTTCGTCCGCCGTTTCCTTAATCGCGTCTTCATTAGCGGTTTCGATAAGCATATCTTCGTTTACGTATTCTTCGTCAACGTTATCTAAAAGATAAAGTTTATCTTCTTCAAGTTTTTTCATTTTTTTATTGATGACAGAAATCACAATCAATAATATAACGATAACGGCAAACGGAACTACTACGTTAAGAAGGTTAATAATTACTAATCCCGAACCGAGTAAATATGCGCAAGCAAAGATTAAAACTTTAAGTACGACAATGCGGAAAGCACTGCCTAAAAGACCCGTTTTTCTGAAATATTTAGAAGCAACGTAATATTTTCTGTCGAACGCAAAAGTTATAAGTGTGAACAATAAACTTGCAACAACCCTTAATATTTCAATGAAAATCGCAATACTTAAAAGTTGACCTAAAAGCGTAAACAGACCTTGAATACCAACTGCGCCGAAATTGAACGCGATATTATTTATCTGTTCTATTACCGCTAACATTTCAGCATATAAAAACTCGGGTTTAAAGATATTAGTCAATATATCGAAATTAAGGTAAAAGGCAATTCCGCCGTTATCGACGATACCCGCAACAGTAAAGAATACGGCAAGTAAAAGCCCGATAACCGTAAGCAAAATTACGCTGTTACACTTTTTATGAGATTTAACCCAGTATTTCGACATCGATACCGCGTAAACGATATTATATAAATATTTAAGAACCAAAATCGCAAGCACCGAATACAAACAAACAGTATGCGCAAGCGAAGGTATATAAGCGTTAAAATAAATATCGAAAGTGGTGAAGGAAAACAAAAACATCATCGCTAATCCGGCAGGCAAGTTTATATTTATATTGCCGACAGGCTTACCCGATAACGACATTTGCTTAATTGACGAAACAATCGTATATATAACGATTATCGCCATAGTAATAATGAAAATAGCGTATGCGATAAGACTTTTTAAAACGATACTTCCGCCGTTAATAATACTTTGCGTGATAGCGAGAAGCGATATTCCCGTTCCGCCGAGTTTCAAAATCAAAACCGCAACAGACGCAAGAGCCGTAACAATGGATAAAAACCCAACGAAAATGCCGAAAATAATGGCAAAACTCGTTTTCGTTACCTTTTGCCCCTGAACTCCCGAAAGTGAAACTTTATTCATAAATACTCCTTTATTTAGTATAAATTATATTCCGATTAAAATACTTATATTTCTGAAATTAAGGTTATTATAACATTATTATTTTCGAAAGTCAACTTATTTGACAATTTTCCACAAAAAAATTGATTTTGGTCAAAAAAAAACACACCGTATAGCGTGTTTTTTTACCTTGCTTATATTTTCGTTCTTAAAATATCGCCACTTTTAAGCGGTATTTCGGTGTATAATTTTAGCCTTTGCTGAACCACTTTCGCGTCGTTTATTTTCTCGCCTTTTTCGTCTTCTAACCTATTAACTTTTATAATCTTATTACAGGTTTCGTTCGGCGATAAAACTTCCAACTCGTCCCCTACGGCAAATCGGTTTCGCATTTCGATAATGGCGTAGCCGTCTTTACAATCTTCCAACACGACCGCAATAAACTTACGCGTTCCTTTACTCTGGCTGTCTTCATAATTTACCGTTCTGTCGTTTTCGCCTAATAAATACGCCGTCGTAAACTCTCTGTGCGCCGTCTTTTCCAACTCGTCTTTATATAACGGATTGTTTTTATAGGTTTCACCTTCGTTATAGTAAGCGTCGATAGCCCTTCGGTATGCGTTTACTACGGTTGCAAGGTAATATTCCGATTTCATCCTGCCTTCAATCTTAAAGGAAATTACCCCCGCGTCGATAAGTTCTTTTATATAATCTATAAGGTTTAAATCCTTACTGTTTAATATATAAGTCCCCCGTTCGTCTTCTTCTATCGTCATATAACCCGTTTCGCTGTCCTTTTCGCGTATTTCATACTGCCACCTGCATGCCTGAACACAAGCACCGCGATTACTGCTTCTACCCGTCCTATAATCGGAAAGAAGACATCTTCCGCTATAAGAAATACACATTGCGCCGTGAATAAAGGTTTCTAACTCTATATCGGGGTTTTTGCTTTTTATCTCTTTTATTTCAGATAACGATAGTTCCCGTGCAAGAATAACTCGGGTCGCGCCGAGTTTTTTATAGAACTCGACGGTTTTATAGTTAAGGGAATTAGCCTGCGTCGATACGTTGATTTTAAGATCAGGTGCAACTTCACGGCAGACGGAAATCAGCCCTAAATCGGAAATTATCGCCCCGTCAACGCCTATACTTTCCAAATACTTAAAGTACGGTTTCGATTTTTCTATATCGTCGTTTCTGCCGAAAATGTTTACCGTAACGTATATTTTCTTATTTTTACTATGTACAAACTCCGTCGCTTCTTTTAGTTCTTCGTCGGTAAAATTGCCCGCTAAAGCGCGTAGCGAAAAGGATTTTCCGCCGACGTACACCGCGTCCGCCCCGTAATAAATTGCCGTTTTTAATTTTGACATATCGCCCGCGGGCGACAATAATTCGACTTTATCCATTTTCAGTATTTCTTCCTTGATATGCTTATTCCGTCTTCTATATCGATTATCTCGGTATCGAACTTTTCGCTATCGCTTATTTCCTTTACGAAGTTCTGTAAACTGTGAAGTATTGTGCTATGCCTTTTCGGAACTTTGAATTTTCCGCTTAAAAATCCGCGGAATAAAACGTTGTCCGCAAAAATTATTCCGCCTTTTACCACTAACGGCTTAACGTACTGCAAATATTCGTAATAATGCCCTTTCGGTCCGTCGATAAAAACGAAGTCGAACTCGCCCGAAATGAGCGGTAAAATATCCGACGCACTACCTAAAAACAAGCGCGTGCGCTTTTCTACACCGAATATTTTATAGTTTTCTTTCGCTTTATTAAAAACGTCTTCGTCTATTTCGATACCCGTTAACGTAGCGTCCTTACTTTCTAAAAGCATCGCTATCCCCGTAAGCCCGACGTTCGTACCTATTTCAAGTATTTTTTTGGGTTGTTCGGCTTTTACTACGCTTAAAAGTTTTTCAAAAGATTTTTCTCTTAAAACGGGATTGCCGTCCATCCGTGCTTGGTTTCTCTTTTCTGTTATTCTTTCGTCCATAATCAGTTTACGATAACTATAGGTAGTATCATCGGGTTTTTCTTCGTCGACTTAAAAATAAAGTTCTTTATACTTCTGCCGATTAAAGACGACAATTCCTTTTCGTCCTTTATTTCCCTTAAATCGACTTGGTTTATAGTGTTTTTTAAGTTGGCTTTTATTTCTTCCGTTAAAGTATCCTTTATAACAAGACCTTTCGTTACTATCTCGATAGAGTTAAGACGCGCCGAGAGTTCGTCAAGCCCGACTACTATTACCATAAGCCCGTCTTCCGATAAATGTACTCTGTCGCGGAAAACGAAACTGTCTTCCCCGTCTATTCCGACGCCGTCCACAAATCTCGACCCCGCAACGAACCTTTCGCCACGTTTCATGATGTCTTTCGTCAGTTCCACCGTGTCGCCTATGTCGGCAATTAGCGTATTGCTTTCCTTCATGCCAAGGCTTTCGGCAAGTAAAACGTGCTTTTTTAGGTGCCTGTATTCGCCGTGAACGGGAATAAAGAACTTCGGTTTAATAAGAGTGTGTAAAATCCTTAATTCGCCACGGCAGGCGTGCCCCGAAACGTGGATAGGCTCTAAACTTTCGTAAATTACTTCCGCGCCCTTTCGGTACAGGTTGTTTATTACCCCGTATATCATTTTTTCGTTGCCCGGGATTACCGACGCAGATATTACCACCGTGTCGTCTTCGCCTATCTTAACTTTATTAAACTCCCCGCTTGCCATTCGGGTAAGCGCGCTCATAGGTTCGCCCTGCGTTCCCGTCGAGATAATAACCGTCTCTTCGGGTTTTAATACTTTCGTTTTCTCTACGTCGACTATTAAATCTTTTTCGATAGTAAGTTCGCCGATTTTAGACGCTGATTCGGCGATATTTATCATACTTCTGCCCGAAAAAGCGACTTTGCGCTTATATTTTACCGCTAAATCGAGAATCTGTTGAAGTCTATGAACGTTAGATGCAAAAGTAGCGATAATCAGCCTTCTTTTAGCGTTGTCCGAAAAGACGTGTTCAAGCGTCTCTTTAACGACCGATTCACTCATCGTCGTGCCTTCGATTTCAATATTCGTCGATTCGGCAAGCATAAGTAAAACACCCTTATCGCCTATTTCCGATATGCGCCGTAAATCGGTGGTTTCTCCGCTTACGGGCGTGTAATCTATCTTAAAATCTCCCGAGTGAAAAACTACGCCGACGGGCGTTGTAATTGACAGCGCGACAGCCCCCGCTATCGAGTGGTTTACGTTGATAAACTCTATTGAAAAACAGCCGAGTTTTATTACGCTTTTCGGCTTAATGCAGTTCAGACTTACGTTATTTATATTCTGTTCTTTCAATCTGTTTTCAATAAGCGTAAGCGTAAGTTTCGTGCCGAAAATCGGGGCTTTTACGTCTTTTAAGATAAACGGTAACGAACCTATATGGTCTTCATGCCCGTGGGTTATTATAATACCTTTTATCTTCGACTTATTCTGTTCTAAAAAGGTTATATCGGGAATAACCAGATCTACCCCCGGCATATTGTCGGTAGGGAACGATAACCCCGCGTCGATAACTATTATATCTTTACCGTATTCTAATACGGTCATATTCTTCCCGATTTCACCGACACCGCCTAAAAATCTTACTTTAAGCACCTTTTTTTCGTTTTTCCCTGCCGTGACGTTGATGACCGTCGGTTTTTTATTTATCGGTTTACTTAAAACAACTTTTTGTTGCTTTTTTATCGGTTTTTTATTTTTATTATCTTTTGCCGTCTTACTCTGCGGTTTTTCCTGCTTTTTATTTAATTTCTTATTCGGGTTATTCTTATTCGGTTTTATTTTACTTTTATCGTTTTTTTGTACCTTTATCTTGTTTTCTTTCATTTATTTTATCCTTAATTTACGAATACTTTTCTTTTTTTTAATAGTATTATACACAATTTATTTTCGTTTGTAAACTTTTTATATTTATTTATATAATTATTATTTATAATAAAATCAAAAAAAGTGTCAAAATTGCTTGAAAAAAAAGTATTATAAGTGTATAATCCTAATTAAGTGGAAACGATTTCCACACCGATAAAATCTATTTATAAAAGGAGAAACATTATGCGAGTATTTAACTTTGCAGCAGGTCCTTCCACCTTGCCTCTTCCCGTTCTCGAAGAAGCGAAGAAAGACCTTTTGGACTACCAAGGCACGGGCATGAGCATCATGGAAATGAGCCACCGTGGTAAAACTTTCATGGAAGTCAACGCGGAAGCCAACGCGCTTTTACGCGAACTTATGAACATTCCTGAAAACTATTCCGTTCTTTTCGTTCAGGGCGGTGCTTCGCAACAGTTTGCGGCAGTTCCGCTAAACCTTGCGGTGAACAGAAAAGCCGATTATATTTTAACCGGCAATTTCGCTACCAAGGCTTACGAAGAAGGATTAAAGTACGGCGATATGGCGGTTGCGGCGTCTTCTAAAGAAGATAACTTCACCTATATCCCGGATATGAATAACGTAAAGTTCCGCGACGGAATAGATTACGTTCATTTTACCTATAACAACACTATTTTCGGTTCGAGATTTACCACTCTTCCGAAAACCGACGCGACGCTCGTTACCGATATGAGTTCTAATATCTTATCGGAAGTCGTTGACGTAAGTAAGTTCGGGCTTATCTATGCCGGCGCACAGAAAAACGTCGCACCGGCGGGTCTTACTATCGTAATAGTAAAAAAAGACCTTTTAGGACACGCCCTTCCTGAATGTCCTACTATGCTTAACTACGCTATTCAGGACAAGAACGACAGTTTGTACAACACCCCACCGTGCTGGCCTATGTATATCGCTATGCTTGTTTTCAGATACTTAAAGGCAAACGGCGGTGTTCCTGCTATGCAGAAAATCAATGAAGAAAAAGCAAAGATGCTTTACGACTTTATCGATAACTCGTCTTTCTATAAAAATAACGTCAATAAAAAAGACCGTTCGCTTATGAACGTTCCTTTCGTTTCGCCGAACGCCGATTTAGACGCGAAGTTCGTTAAAGAAGCGACGGCAAGCGGACTTGTTTCGCTTAAAGGACACAGGCTTGTCGGCGGTATGCGTGCGTCAATCTACAACGCAATGCCGATTGAAGGCGTTAAAGCCCTTATCGACTTTATGAAAAAATTCGAAACGGAGAACAGATAAGTATGAAAAACATTTTAACGCTTAATTCTATAAGTAAAGTTATAAATAACGTTTTCGACTCGTCTTATAACGTTTCGTCGGACGTTGAAAATCCTATCGGGATTATGCTTCGTTCGTTTAAGATGCAAGGCTACGAACTCAATAAAAACACGATAGCAATCGCGCGTGCGGGCGCAGGTGTAAACAATATTCCTTGCGACGAATACGCAAAACAGGGCGTAGTCGTTTTCAATACGCCGGGGGCTAACGCGAACGCCGTTAAAGAACTCGTTATCGCATCACTTCTTTTAGGGTCGAGAAAAATCGTAGACGCTATTAAGTGGGTAGACACAATTAAGGGTCAGGGCGAAGAAGTTTCAAAATTAGTCGAAAAAGGCAAAAGTCAATTCGTAGGCGGTGAAATACTCGGCAAAAAATTAGGCGTAATCGGGCTTGGCGCTATCGGTGCTAACGTCGCTAACTGCGCTTTGGGGCTTGGTATGGAAGTTATCGGGTACGACCCGTTCCTATCCGTTAACGCAGCGCTTAAACTTTCAAGACACGTAACCGTCGTTAAAGATTTGGACGAAATATTTAAAACCTGCGATTATATCACTATTCATATACCTTATATCGCGTCTTCTAATAAGGGCTTTATTAACGCGGGCAATATCCGTCAGATGAAAGACGGCGTAGTTATTATAAACTGTGCGCGTGGCGAACTCGTTGACAACGCCGATATTATTAAGGCAACGGAAAGCGGTAAGGTCGCAAGATATATCGTCGACTTCCCTGCCGACGAACTAATCGGTGCAAAGAACGTTATCTGTATTCCGCACCTTGGCGCGTCGACCCCGGAAGCCGAAGACAACTGTGCGGAAATGGCGGCAAAAGAACTTATCGACTACATTGAAAACGGTAATATAACGAACTCGGTAAACTACCCGTCCTGTTCTATGCCGAGAACGACGGACGTTCGTTTGGTTATTCTTCATAAGAATATCTCTAATATTCTCGCGCAGATTACGGGCGCTGTCGGTAAAGAACGTATCAATATCGAAAATCTTTCTAATCAATCGAAAGGCGATTATGCCGTTACTATTTTGGACGTTGAAAAGGAAATCCCTTCTTCTTCACTCGCTAACATTTCGGAATTAGAAGGCGTTATTAAAGTAAGAGTAATTAAATAACGTTTTATTATTTTTCTCGGGCAACGGTTTTCCGTTGCCCGATTTTTTTGCCTTTTTTTAAAAAATACGAACATTTGTTTGACTTTTTATAAAAAGCGTGTTATACTGATTAAAAGGTGAAAAAATGATAGACGAACGAAAACTCGAAATACTTGTAAACTCCGCAAAGTACGACGTATCCTGTTCTTCAAGCGGGTCGAAACGGCAAAATACGGCAAACGGAATAGGCAACGCGTCTTTTTCGGGGATATGCCACTCTTTTACACAGGACGGCAGGTGTATTTCGCTACTTAAAATACTTATGAGTAACGACTGTATTTATAACTGCGAATACTGTATTAACCGTTGCACGAACGGGAATATTCCGCGCACTACGGCGACAGTCAGCGAGATATGTGAACTCGTTATCGAGTTTTATAAAAGGAATTATATCGAAGGTTTATTCCTTTCTTCCGCTATCGTAAAAAGCCCTAACTATACTATGGAAAGGCTTTTTGATATAGTTAAAACCCTACGCACCGTATACCGATTTAACGGATATATTCACTTAAAAGGTATCCCGGGGGCGGACAGACTTCTTTTAGAAAAGGCGGGGCTATACGCCGACAGAATGAGTTTTAATATCGAATTGCCGACCGAACAAAGCCTTAAACTTCTCGCACCGCAGAAAAATAAGCACGATATAATCGCGCCGATGAAAATGCTTGCGACCGATAAATATTTTGAAAGCCCGTTTAAAAGAAGAAAAGATTTTTTGCCCGCGGGGCAAACTACGCAGATGATAATCGGCGCTTCGCCCGAAAACGACGCGCATATACTTAACCTTACGGAATATATGTATTCTAACTATAAATTAAAACGCGTGTATTATTCTTCCTATATTCCGACTAATTACGATTCTTCGCACCTTCCCTATTTACCTACGCCGAAAATCAGAGAACACAGACTGTATCAAGCCGACTGGCTTTTAAGGTTTTACGGGTTTACTTCCGCCGAAATCACGGGGAACGACGGCAATCTTCCGCTCGAATACGACCCCAAGTGCGCGTGGGCGTTAAGGCGACTCGACTTATTCCCCGTCGAGATAAACACCGTGCCTTACGAACTACTTGTAAGAGTTCCGGGGATAGGAATAAGAACGGCGTCGCGAATACGTGAAGCGAGAAAATACGCAAAACTTACTTTTGAAGACTTAAAAAAACTTCGCGTCGTACTAAAACGGGCGAAACATTTTATCACTTGTTCGGGCAAGTTCTACGGTAGCGAACACCCGACTAATATTAAAAATCTTTTAATAAGCGCGGAAGAGAACGCGAACGCCGAACAACTTTCGATATTCGGTATCGACGAGAACGCCCTTTCCGCTTTACACGGTGAATTATGACGATATTTAACGTAAAAAAAGGAATAGACGGCATACTTTCGGCGCTTTTCGTTGCTTTTACCGAACGTATTATTCCCGACGAAATAACGCCCAAGTGCCAGCCCTTTCAACTGCGTTTGGAAAACGAAATAATAAATATCGGGGAAATAGATAAACACGATACCGACAGGGTAAAAAACGCGCTTTTTAATTATGCGGGCAACTCTATAATAAGGTATATGAATATCGTGCTTACGTCAGACAGAATAGATATTTATACCGTGGTTTTCAGATACGCGTATAAGATATTACAAAAAAGGCGTGATATTTCGGATATGCTTGCCGATGAAGACGTTATGGAATTTCGGTACGAATTCAATAAAATCAATTTTGAAAAGCACCGAATAGAAGGTTTTTTAAGGTTTAACGAAACGGTAAACGGCGTTTTATACGCGCCCTTTTCCCCCGATAACAATATAATAGAACTCGTTGCACCGCACTTTTTATCGAGACTGCCACGCCAACCGTTTATTATTCACGACGTAAAAAGAAAGCGTATCGCAATTTCCGACGGGTTTCATTTAAGGTACGATATAACCGATAAAACCGCCGTCCTTAATCTTTCGAAAAACGAAAAAGACCTTTTATCTTTATGGAAAAAGTATTTTAAGAGTGTCAACGTAAAAGAGAGAAAAAATACCGCTCAGCAAGACAATTTTATGCCGAATAGATACAGAAAATATATGCCCGAAACTTACGAAGATTAAAAAATCACCTGACTTTATCAGGTGATTTTTAATTGTAATAGTTATTAAAACTTTTTAACGTCAAGATTTTTATAGATGGTAAAACGGATTTTATAGCCGTTGGTTTCCGTCTCTTCGCTTTCGTAAATGCAGATAAAATCAGGACGGTTATCGAGATTTTCATAAAAGACTTCGGCTTCCCCGTCCGCGTCCACTTTCGTAACGAATATTTCCGAACAATAAGAAAGCATCGTTTTATAAAACATTGCACCGCCTATTATAAAAACGTCGTTCGTGTCGTACTTTAACAGTTCTTGTTTTAGTTCTTCCATACTGCCGACGACTATACAATCGTCCCTTTTCTCGCCGTCCGGAAAAAGCACTATATTTATTCTGTCTTTAAGCGGTTTTCCGTTCGGGAAAGATTTAAGGGTATTAGAACCCATAACCACTACTTTATTTAGCGTTTTTTCCTTAAAAAAGCGCATATCAAGGGGCAATGAAAACAAAAGCCCGTTTCTTTTACCTATTCCCCACTTTTTATCTACTGCAACTATCGATTTCATCAGATTGCTACCTCAAATTTTTCGTCAAGTTTATTGTAATTATAGTCGATAAGTTCAAAATCTTCCACCTTAAAGTCGTAAAAGTTTTTAACGTCTTTATTCATAACGAATTCAGGTGCGGGAAAAGTAGGATTTTTAAGCATTTTTTCAACGATAGGAATATGCCTGTCGTATAAGTGCGCGTCGGCAATAACGTGAACGAGTTCGCCCACTTTTAAGCCCGAAACCTGCGCGAACATATGAATTAAAACTGCGTACTGAACGACGTTCCAGTTATTCGCAACGGCAACGTCGTTACTACGTTGATTTAATATACCGTTCAGTTTGTCCCCCGTTACGTTAAAAGTCATAGAGTACGCACAAGGATACAAGTTCATTTCAGATAGGTCAGCAAAAGTATAGATATTAGTCATTATTCTTCTCGACGCGGGGTTATTCTTTAAGTCGAAAAGCACCCTGTCCACTTGGTCGAACTCGCCTTCTTTATACTTATGTTTGATACCGAGTTGATAGCCGTAAGCCTTTCCTATAGAACCCGTTTCGTCCGCCCAACTGTCCCAGATATGAGAGTTTAAGTCGTGAATATTGTTGGATTTTTTCTGCCAAATCCAAAGTATTTCGTCGATAGCCGACTTAAACGCCGTCCTACGAAGAGTAATTATCGGGAACTCTTTACTTAAATCGTATCTGTTTACGATACAGAATTTCTTTTTGGTGTGCGCGGGCGTTCCGTCTATCCAATGCGGACGGACTTTCGCGTTCTCGTCCGACACGCCGTTATCTATTATGTCCCTGCAATTTTTAATAAATATTTCGTCTGCGTAACTCATTTACTTTCTCCTATATAAACGCGTCTTTACTGTGGGATTTCCACCTTCTTGCAATATATCTTAAAACAAGTTTTTTCGGGGCGATTTTCATTAAACAGTATAATACTTTATTGACAAATCCCGGAACGAATATTAACTTGTTCTTTTTGACTTTATTAAGCGATTTTTCGGCGATATACTCAGGTGATTTGCAGGAAATTTTGCCGAAAAAGCCCTGCGATTTTATTTCTTCTATTATATCGGGGCGAGTCGGAACGCCGGCAGGAAGTACCGAAGTTATTTTTACCCCGTCTTTTTTCAGTTCGTAGTGAAGCGCCGTAAAAAAATTAGTCAGCATATCTTTCGTTGCCGAATAGATTGCAAAATACGGCATAGGCGAAACGCCCGACATTGAAGATATGGTTATTATCTCTAACTCTTTTTTTCGCCTTTTAAGTAAAAAATGCGTAATATCAAGCGTCGCAACGCTGTTGACGTTTATCTGAAAAAGCACCTTTTCGCGAGTGTAAAGACTAAACGCTTTTTGCGTGTCCACCCCGGCGACGTTTATTATTCTGTCGAAATAACGGGCGTTCTTCTCTATATAGGAAAACATTTTCGCCCTGTCTTCGCTATCCGATAAGTCGCACGGAAAAAAATCCACCGCGATATTATAATCTTTTACTAATTCGTCTTTTAATGCTTGCAGTTTATCCTTGCTTCTGCCCGTTATAAAAAGGTTATAACCCCTTTTCGCACAGGAAATACAAAACGCTTTACCTATACCGCCCGTAGCACCGCTTATAAAGGTATATTCCATACTATTTCGTCGTTAAAACCTTACAGGAAACGCCGTCTATCATACCGATTTTGCCCGATAAGGCGTTTATTACGGTAAGCGGTGCGTCGATTATAATACTTATAACCGAAACGTGCTTACCGCGATACGGAACTCCGAGTCTTCCGACGACGTAGTCCCTTACTTCGTGAATAACGGCGTTGACTTTTTCAACGGCGTTTATATCGGAAACGATTATTCCGACTATTGCTATTTTATTTTCCATAACTTTCCTTTTATATATTTTAACACATACTCGTTAATTTAGCAATAAAAATTATAATTTTTCCCCTTTTCTTTAAGTTTTTCTATCGCCTTCTTCTCTATTCTCGATATGTACGAACGCGATATTTTAAGAAAAGAAGCGACTTCGCGTTGCGCATAACATTTTCCGCCTTTTAACCCGTATCGTAAACAGATAATTTTAAACTCTCTATCTGTCAGCGACGATTTAATGAAATTATATATCTTTTCGCTTTCAATTTCTTTATCGACGCTTTTAAAAACGCTGTCTTCGGAATCCGATAATAAGTCGATAATATTGAGTTCGTTGCCGTCCTTATCTTTGCCGACAGGCGTTTGCATTGATATTTCGTTTTTATACTTTTTGTTGGTGCGTAGCATCATAAGTATTTCGTTTTCGATACACCTTGCGGTGTAGGTTGCAAGCCCCGTGCCTTTTTCGTTGTTATAGGTATCTATCGCCTTAATTAGCCCGATACTGCCGACGGATATCAAATCGTCCTGTTCGGTTGCGCCCGCGTATTTTTTAACGATATGTGCAACCAAGCGAAGGTTATGGTTTATCAGTTTTTCACGCGCCGACTTGTCGCCTTTCTGCATCTTTTCAATGAGTTCGTTTTCTTCGTTTTTATCTAACGGCTTCGGAAAAGAACTGTTCGACAGAAAACTGCCCGTGAAAAATACGAGTTTTGATATTAAATATAAAATACTTTCAAATAGCATAGCATATTCCCCTTTTTTGATTTTGATATATTACTATGCTTTAATTTTTATAAATATTAAACGGGGCAAGTCCTTTTTTTCAGGTCATAAAAGACTTTTTTTATTTAATATTTATGCTACAATACTTTCTGCGTTTGGGAAAAATTATAAGGGGGCGATTTTATACTGTTTTATTATTGTGATATACATAACGGTTATTTTTTACGACTGCGTAATGCAATAGAAAAAGAAGAAAATTCACTCCCTTAAAAGGAGTGTAATATGTATTTTAATTTCACTACGTTTTTGTCGGCGTTTTCTTTGCCGATATTACTGATTGCATTTTTAACTCTATCGATAAGTTTTTTAGCGGACAAGTTTTTGTTTTATAAATTGCCCGATATCGTTAAAACGCTGTTTCCGTTTATCGTAAGTATTTTACTCTATTTTATCTACGATTTAATATCGTCTTCAAAATTAAGCGTAAATATCGAAACCGTCTCATCCGGCGTTATGTGCGGGTTTTTATCGTCTATACTTTTCACTTTTATAAATAATTTAAAAAGCGGAAAGATAAACTTCGACCCGCTTGCCCTATCTATTCAGGGACTTATTAAATATTACGCAAACGACAGTTATTCTCTGTCGATTAAAATCGCTAACGTAATAAGAGTAAACTACGATGCGGTAAGCACGGAAAAATTACGAAACATTGTTACAATTATTTTAAAAAAGAGTTGCAATAATATTACGGACGAAGATATTGATAAAATATCCGACGGGATTTTATCTTTTGCAAACGAACTTATAAAATAACAACCGAACTACGCCGAGAAATCGGCAGGGCGAAGCGTAAGCACTAACTTACGCTTCGCTTTTTTTGTATAAATATCCGTATTTTATCGATACTACCTTTATGAATATTTGTAAGCGCTTAAAAGACAACCGAAATATACTCGAAAAAAAGATAGTAGCGTCCGACTTTGAATACTGCCCTTTTACAATAAACGACACTTCCGCACTTTTGGTTTTTTATAAAAACAGCGTAAATAAAAGCAACGTAGGAACGCTTATCGTTAAGCCCCTGTCTGAACTTAAAGAAAAAGCAACGTTAAGAGACGTTTATAACGGCGTTTTATATCCGGAAAAAGAAATAATAACTTCCTTTTCTTCTGTCTTTTCAAAACTCGAAGACGGGAACGCCGTGCTACTTATAGACGGCGAAGAAAAAGCAATCGCTTTTGCCGTGCAAAAATACGAAAATCGTTCCATTTCCGAACCGCCCACTTCGTCGGTTATTAAAGGGCCGAGAGAAGGATTTGTCGAAAGTATCGACGTAAACGTAAACCTTATAAGAAGAAGAATAAAATCAAACGACTTGATTTTCTCCGAACTTACGGTCGGGAAATACTCTAAAACTCGGGTTTCAATTTGTTTTATAAATAAAATCGCCGATAAAAATCTCGTTAAAAAAATAAAGAATAAAATCAAAAAAATCGAAGTGGACGCAATAATCGATTCTTCATATATTTCCAAGTTTTTAAGCGAACATAAAACGTCCCTTTTCAAACAATTCGGGAACACCGAAAAGCCCGATATTTTAACGTCGCGACTTTTGGAAGGAAGAATAGGAATAATTGTCGACGGGTCGCCGATAGTCATTACCCTTCCATACCTTTTAATAGAAGATTTCCAAAGCCCGAGCGACTATTATAATTCTTTTTACCTTGCGTCCCTTTTAAGGGTTATAAGGCTGATTTCAGTCAGTCTTTCGGTACTTTTACCCGCCTTTTATCTCTCTGCCGAACTTTTTCATTTAGAGTATATACCGCTTAGTTTTCTCTTAACGATAGTAAGCAGTATTAAAGGTATTCCTTTATCGCCGAGTTTCGAACTGTTTATTACTCTTTTAATTTTCGAAATACTAAACGAAGCAAGCGTAAGGATGCCAAAAACCGTGGGTATGGTTGTCTCTATTGTCGGCGGTTTAGTACTTGGCGAAACGGCGGTTACGGCGGGAATTATTTCCGCGCCCGCACTTATGGTTATCGCTTTTTCGGGAATATGCTTATTCACAGTCCCCGAACTTACGCAGACTTTTTCACTTATTAGGTTTATTTTCCTTATAGTCGGCGGGTCGATAGGTTCATACGGGATTATCGTGTGCTTTGGCGTGTTTATCGTTTATATCGTGTCGTTTGAAAGTTACGGAACGCCTATTTTCGCGCCCTTTTCACCGCTTGTCAAAAACGATATTAAAGACAGTTTTTATAAGGGGCTTATGGTTAAAAACACTTACCGTCCGCTATCGCTTTCACCTAAAAACAAAAGGAGAATAAGTTATGAATAAAGAGTACGCCGTAAAATCAAGGCAGATATCTATGTTTTTTATTGCCTTTCTGCCCGTTATGAAGTTTTTCTCTATGCCGTCGGTTCTCGCTTCTTTTTCTAAAAACGACGGGTGGATTTCCGCGCTTATTATTTCCGTTTCGGATATAATAACGCTTTATTTTATACTTTTACTATCTAAAAAAACGGACAAAACTTTTTTTCGGATTTTAGAAGAAGTATTAGGAAAAGCGGGAAAAAAAATAATTATTTTATTTTACGCCGTTTATTTTTTCGCAAAAAGTATTCTGCCTATTATGGAACAGAAAAACTATATCGAACAGACGCTATACGAAGTCGCCCCGTCTCCGTTATTTTTCTTGCCGTTTTTCTTTCTCGCGTTTTATTTAAGCACGAAAAAATTGAGAATAATAGGCAGGATTTCCGATATTGCCTTCTTTTTTTCGGTAACAGGAATAATTATTCTCTTTGCAATGACTATTAAAAACGCGGAGTTAGACGCCGTTTTCCCCATAGCAAGAAACGGCGGGAAAAAAATCTTTTCGGGGTCTTACCACCTTTCCGTGTGGTTTAACGACTGTATTTATATGCTTTTCTTTTTAGGAAACTATAAAGTAGAAAAAGACGGCGGAAAAAAGATAATTTTATCTTACTCCGTTGCAACTTTTTTAGTCGTTATATTCTGCCTTTTGTTTTACTGTATCTTTACTTTTATAGCGGACAGGCAGGTAATAGCCCTTTCCCAACTTTCGGAATATAACTCTGTAATAAACCACTCGGGAAGGTTCGACAACGTTGGTATCGTTATTATTCTCTTTTCAGCATCCTTCACCATCGCTTTCCCTATCTATTTTTGCGTATACTGTTTAACGGAAGTGTTCGGCGAAAAATATAAAACCCTTTTGATTTCAATAGTTATTTCTATCGAGATTTTAATACACTACTTTTTATACGCTTATCTTAAAATTATTAAAGAAATTATATTTTTTGCGTTCTGCCCGTACTTTATTTTGTTTGGAAATATTATTCCTATAATACTTTCGCTTATTTATTTATTAAAAGGAAAAAAAGATGAAGTTATTATTTAAGTTTTTAAAAAACAAAATATTTTTTATTATTATTTTTTCTTTACTCGTTCTTTTTTTTACCAACGATTTCGGGCTTATAGACATTGAAAAAACGGCTATATTTACCGCCGTTGCAATCGATAAAGAAGACGATTTATATAAAGTATCCGCCCAGATTGCCCTACCCGAAGAAAAAGAAAGCAAAAAGGAAGATAAAAAAAGCATTATCTCGGGTAGCGGAAACACGGTCGGAAATGCAATAAAAAATATCGGCGACGTTTCGGGCTGGTTTCCAAAATTAAGTTTTTGCAATTTGATTATAATAGGTAGCGACTTAAAAAACGAAAACGTCGTTAATATTTTAGACTACTTTGCAAAATCGCAAAGAATACAGGATTCGGCACTCGTCGTTATGGCGGAAAAAAACGCGTCAGATATATTAAAGTCCGCTTCCCCACTCGACTCTATTTCGTCGTTTGCGATACAAAAAATTATTCTTAAAGATTCGGGATTCGATAAAGATATCGCGACGGTAAACGTTAAAACCTTTATAACCGACTACTATTCCCCGTCGTCTTCGTGTTATATGCCTATCGTAAAATCTATACCCGTAGAAAATGAAAGTATGGGCGGTCAAAAAAGCGGTGGCGGTCAGCAAAATGAACAGCAAAGTAAAGAAGAAAATAAAACCGCGCTTTTCGACGCGACGACGACGGCGCTATTTAAAAACGGATTATACGTCGGTGAGATAGATAAAGACCTTTCTTTTTCTTACAATCTTTTATTCAATAACGTCGAACAGACGGTTATCGCGGTAAACGACGTAGACGATATTAACTATCTTTTAACAGTATTAAAGTGTAAAACTAAATACTCGCTTTCTGCCGACGAATACGGGCTTTACGGAAAAATCGATATTAACGCTTATTGTAAAATAAGCGACGCGAACGCGCCGAATATCGATAACGCCGACCAGACTGAATACACTATTCCCGTCTCCGTAAAAGAAAAGGCGCAAAAAACAATTAAAGAACGGGTTGAAATGCTTATTTTAAAAGCAAAAGAAACGGGTTGCGACGTAATGAAAATTAACGAAAAACTTTATCGGCATAACTATCGGTATTACAATAAATATAAAGACGATTACCTGTCTAAAACTAATTTTACTATATCGGTAAACGTCTTTAATTAAAAAAACTTCCGCAATTTTGCGGAAGTTTTTAGTTGTTACGGATTTTTATTCGACAACTTCTAAAACGTCTTTCGTTAGGTTATTCAACTGTTTTTCTTCGTATTTTTTTACGCCTTCTATATAAATCTTATCTATTTCTCTTAACGCTTTATTATAAAAGGTTTCGATGTTCTCTAAATCTTTAACGATATAGATTAAATACGCCATTTTCGCCCTTAAAGTCTGCGGTGTATTGTTCTTATTTAAAAACTTATCGAGTTCGTCCATAAGGTCGTCCGCGTCGTTCTCGTTCTTTTTCAAAAAGCACGAGTTATAAAGCGCGTCCGTCTTTACTTTATAGCGGATATATTTCGGCATATAATCTTCCAAAGTCAAAAGCCTATTTAAAGTCTTAACAGCGTTATCGGTGTCGCCCGCGTCGAGATAGTATTCGTACCTTAAATCCAAAAGCATAATAAAGTTTAAATCGTCTTCGGGAAGTTGCGGAACGTAAAAATACAAGGCTTGGTCGATTTCACTCGGCGATTTACCCTGATAAAGGTGCGCATGTATTTTCGAGATATTGATTGCAACCTGCATCGAATCGGTTTTCTTCTTTATTCCAAAGTAAGTCGCCCCGTCGTTTCTTACCCCTTCGTTTATCATAGGCAGTAAATTGCCGAAAAAATAATAAACGGAAATCGGAAAGGAAATCGACAAGAATAAGTAAGGTTCTAACTTGATTTTATTCTTAAAAATAAACGGCAGTAGCGATAATACCATCATAATAAAGGAAAAAATTATTCCGCCAAGCGATAGGTTTGCCGTTCTTTTTTCAACGTTTTCGGCGGTTTTAGGTATCATTTCGGTATAACCCGCTTCGTTTCCGATACCGCAAAAAGAAAACTTTATCTTTTTAGGGCTGACCCTTGTCCAGTTAAAAAACCAAACGGTAAGCGATGAAAACGCAAAGCCGTTTAATCTTCCGAAAATAAGGTGCCCGAGTTCGTGCATAAAGGCGTTAATAAGCCCGAAAACTATCGCCCCGGCAAGGAATAACGCGACGTTCTTTATCATAAGCGCCGAAGTCTTTCCGCAAAGAATTATTAAAATTATCGCGCCGATAGTCAACACAAAACTCAATATCGTGTTTATTATATTTTGTCTTTTCGTCATACTAACCCCGTTTTTCAAGTAAATAGCCTTCCAAATTATCGCTTTCCGATACCGTTATGCTATCTATCTTTAATTTTTCCATAAGTTTATATAAAAGGGCAACGCCACCCGTAATAGTCCCCGCACGTTCTTTTTGTAGCCCTTTAACCTTCTTCTTTTCTTCAACCGTCTTTTTATAAAGTTCGTCCCTTAACTTTTTTAAGTCGCTTTTATAAACCGTATAGCCGTGAACTTTATTTCTGTCGTATGGCTCTAACTCCTGCAAAACCGACGCAACGCTCGTCGCCGTTCCGCCGATACCGATAAAAGTTGAATACGGAATATCGCCGAACTCTTTAATTTTTCCGTCGATATATTCGCGCTGTTTTATTTCGTCTTGTCCGCAGAAATTCTCTATTCTTACAACGCCGATACCGACGCTTTTTGTATATATCGTTTCGCCTTTTTTTATAACGGTTATTTCGGTACTTGCTCCGCCTATGTCGATAATCGCGCCGTCTTTACCGTTAAGCGCGCCCTTTATACCAAGGCGGGCTTCCGTGTCTCCCGATACGACTTCTATTATTAGCCCCGTTTTTCTCTCTGCAAGTTTTAGAAAATCTTCTTTATTCGTTGCGCTTCTTACCGCTTCGGTTGCAAAAGCGTATATGGTTTTTACGCCGTATTCTTCTGCCTTTTCTTTAAAAAAAGAAAGAGCGTCGACAGTTCTTTCTATGCTTTCTTTTTTTAACGCGCCGTTATCTGTTCCTTCCGCAAGTTTAGTTATTTTCACTGATTTATCGACGGTTTTTGTTCCGTCCGCTATTAAAAGGCGCACAGAGTTAGAACCTATATCGATAACGCCGACTAAATTATTTTGCATCTTGTTCGTAAATATAGTCCCCGTCGAAAACGTAGCCGAGTTCCCTTGCACGCTGAACAATCCACCAGTAGGAAGACCGCGCTTCTATGGTCTTTTTGCCTTCTTCGTTCAGGTTTTTATATTCTTCGCAAATAGTAACGAGTTCGTCGTACCTTTTCTTTTCTATTCTGATTTTTACTATCTGATAAACCATTACCGATAAAAGAATAAATAAAAGCAGTACCGCCCCTACCGTGCTTGCAACGATTACTCTTTTAGCCTTTTGTTCCGTCATTTTGTACTCTCTTTCGTTTCCTTGTTTTTCTTTTTATTATATTATAAACTTTTTTGCTTACTTTTGCAAGCGTATGATAAAAACTTTTATTGATAACGGCTATTCCTGATAATACCCCGATTAGCATATATACCCTAAAAGAAGGAAAATTATACCGATATGAAAAGTTAAGATATAAAACGGTTATTACTATAAACGATATTAAATCGGTCGCTATCTTTATCGGTTTTTTGCCCGAAAACTCGTAGATTAACCTTGATATTATAATATTTATTCCGAAAATAAGCCCGAAGAGAAAACAGAGAATAAAATAGTATATCTGCTTGTCGCTTACAAACATTATTTAAATAACCTTTTAACGATATTCCCTTTCTTTTCGGCATATTTTATTTCGGTTATCGTTCCTTCGCAAGAAAGGTTGCCCGTCTCTTTATTAAAGGCGGTTATCTTTATTCCCTTGCCGTTTATCACCATCATTGCACCGTTTAGCGATAATTTAACCGCCTGTTCGGTAAAACCGTTTACGGCAACCACCCCCGTCATTGAAAGCCTTTTTCTGTTTTCTATCGTTATTCTTTCCGTTTGATTGTTTTCCATACTTTACCCCCGCTTTTTCTATATTCTATGAAATAAAGCGGTGTAATATAACAAAAACGGGCGACAGTCGTCGCCCGTAATTTTCTTTTTTATCATTTTAGTCGGGAAGTTTCATATCGCCCGACTTTATTAATCCTTTCTTTCTTAAAAGTTCTGAAAATAAAAGATTTAACAGTATCGGCAAAACGATATTTAAAAGGAATATTCCTATTATCCCTAAAACGCCCGTCGTGTTAGTAAGAAGGTCGATAATACCGACGAAACCGCTCGTTCCCATACCGCCGCCGTTATAACCGCATTTAAGCATAAACACGCAAGTAGATAGCGGACCTAATAGCGCACTCGATATTACCATGGGTAGCATTATAATCGGTTTTTTCATTATATTAGGTATTTGAAGCATACTCGTGCCTATCCCCTGCGAGATAACCCCGCTCCATTTGTTTTCTCTAAACGACGCAACGGCAAACCCCACCATCTGGCAAGAACAACCGACAACCGCCGCACCGCCCGCTATATACATATTAAAAGCGTTAGTTCCGCCCGCTTCTATTACCGATTTTGAAATGGCTATCCATATCGCTGCGGACGAAGTCGGCATAGTTAAAAGAACGCCCATAACGACGGCAATTATTATTCCCATAAAGAAAGGCGCTATTCCCGTCGCTTTTGCAATAATAATACCGAGTTCGTTTACGAAATAGATAAACGGTGCGGAAATAAATATTCCGATAAACGATAATAAAAGTGCGCCAAGCGGGACTAAAATAATGTCGAGTTTTGTTTTACCAGCGTATAGTTCGACGATTTCTACGACGAACATAACGACTACGTATGCGCCGATAGGGTTTCCCGGTGTGCCGAGAACAAGCGATTTAAAAGGCGCGTTGATAGTCGGAAAAAGCCCGCCCATAAACGATCCGAATAACAGTTTGTCGGCAAAAGCACCGCAAATACCCGCAACTGCGGATACGAAAATTAATAGTTTATTCTTTTTAAGCGCATAAGCGATACCGACGCCTATTCCCGCACCCATAAGCGATTTTGCTATCGACGCAATATAGTTTAACGTTGCGCCGAAAAAGTTATTAAGCCCTATTAAGTAGGTTGCAACGGTAGATAATATCGTTCCTGCAATAAGCGTTACGAAAAGCCCCTGCGCCATACCCGAAAACGCCGTTATAAAATATTTCGTCGCAATGTTTTTGATGATTTTTTTAGCAGATTTTTTCTCTTCCATTATTCTATCTCCACAAGTTGATTATCGACTTGGTCGCACGAAGTAAGATAATATTTTATTCCGTTTTTAACGACTAATTTGTCCGCACGAACGTCCCTTCCGTGCAAATGTCCGTATATAACGCTGTTTACACCGTATTCTTCAAAAAGTTCGGTAAATAAAGTCGGTTCTCTTCTTACGTTAAAGGGCGGATAATGTATAAGCGCTATAAGTTTATCCCCTTCTTGCATCATGCTTTTTGCCGTAGTAAGAGAAAGCCTTAACCTTTCCGTTTCCCTTTTGTAAATCTTTTCGTCCTGTTCGGTAAAATCGGGGCTACCCGGAACACTCCACAGCCTTGAACCGCAAATGACGTACCCTTCTTTTAAGCGGATAGCGTCGTTTTGAAGGGCGAAAACGTTTTCAGGCAACATATCCCTCACTTTACCTATTCCGCTCCACCAGTAGTCGTGATTACCCTTAATAAGTATCTTTTTCCCTTTAAGGGAAGAAAAAGTCGCTATATCTTCTTTTGCGTCGTCGATATTCATTGCCCAACTTATATCTCCGCCTATTAAAACAACGTCTTCGTCTTTAACTTTTTCTTGCCAATCGGCGTATATTTTTTCTAAATATCCGACCCATTTTCCACCGAACACGTCCATAGGTTTATCGGTATTCGTGGAAATATGCAAGTCGCTTATCGCAAAAATCTTCATAATTTATATTCTTTTTATAACTTATTATCGGGTTTTATTATAACTTTTTTTTTATTCCCTGTCAATAAAAAAAGGCACGGCAAATGGTCTGCCGTGCCTTATATTTCGGTAAAATGCCACCTTTATTCAGGATACATAGGTAATTCAAAGAACCCTGCACACACTTCTTGTGTGTAGTCCTGACAAGGCGGAATAGCCGCATATCCGTAAGACGGAATAAGTATTTCAACTTCCATAACGATTTTTAAGATTATAGAAACGCAACAGTCTATCGTGAACTGGTCTTGCGCAGTA
Organism: Clostridia bacterium; assembly: GCA_017445995.1. Lineage (GTDB taxonomy): Bacteria > Bacillota > Clostridia > Christensenellales > Borkfalkiaceae > UBA1259. The sequence continues at coordinate 11,360 of JAFSRT010000013.1, read as the reverse complement.
TAAGTCCCGATATTCGATACGACGGAAACTACCGATTCTACGCTATAAGGCATAATCGAAGCCGACGGAATATTTAAGATTACGTCTTTCGTTATCGTGATAGAACTCGACGCAACGCCTTCTACTCCGTTTGCGTCTACGTACGCAACGGATAGCGGAACAGTTATATCGCACTTAACCCTTGCGGAATTAGGGCGTTCTTTTAGCGGTTCTACAAGTAAATTATTTATCGTTCCGACTGACGTCGTACTTTTTGCACTTATAAACGTCAACGGATATGTAGGATTACTCGGCGTTAAGTTTGTTAAGTTTAAAACGATACCCGTAAGTTGGCTTTGTTGCATACAGGCGTCGAATACTTTTTTTGCTTCAAGGCACACTTTTTCGCATAAGCCGTTCATAGGATTTCCGTTTATCGGGCCGGGGCATTTATCCGACTGAAAATTACAGAAAAAAGACATTGTTAACCTCCTTTTTTGTTTTCTATTCTCAATATATGCAAAACGGGGTTAAAAAAGACACAAAAAAACCATAGAAACGTGTCTATGGTTTAAATGTTTTATATTATATATTTTATCGTTTCTACTTTCTCCACGTCGAAGGTGCAAATAAAACGATTATCGGGAATATTTCAAGACGCCCCATAAGCATATCGATTGCAAGCACTATCTTAGAAACGGAAGAATAACAGGTAAAATCACTCGCTATCTTATTAAATCCCGGTCCGACGTTGCTGATACAAGTTATCGAAGCGGAAATATTCGTAAACAAATCTCCACCCTTATCAAGCCCCAGAATAAGCGTCGAAACAATTATAATGGCAAGCCATAAACAAAGGTATAATCTAACGTTTTTTACTTTTTCCGTCGTCAAAAGTTCCCCGTCGAATTTCTTATATACGACAGCACGCGGTCTGATTGTTTTCGTTATACCCGCCGACGTAGATTTTGCAAGAATACCTAAACGTGCAATCTTTATTCCGCCACCCGTAGATCCGGCACACGCACCGCAAATGGTAAGGAATAAAAGAACGCTTTTCGAATATTCGGGCCAAACATTTATTTCCGACGTTAAAAATCCCGTCGTTGAACTTATCGACGCAACCTGAAAGAAAGAATATCTAAGCCCGTTCCAGAACGTCCCTACTTGTTGTATTAAGTTAATAGCAATAGTGATTATCGCAATGAAAAGTATTATTAAATAGATTTTAAATTCTTCACTCTTAAAAATCTTTTTGATTTTGCCTATTAAAACAAGATAGTAAATGTTGAAGTTTATGCCGAAAAGGAACATAAATACGGCGATTACCATTTCTATATAAAGGCTGTTATATGCACCTATACTTGCATTTTTATTACTGAAACCGCCCGTTCCTGCCGTTGACATAGCGTGACAAACACTGTCGAAAAGCGACATTCCGCCAAACAGCAACATTATCATTTCGACAAGCGTCATTATTATATAAATCAAATAAAGTATTCTTGCCGTAAACTTGATTTTTGAAACGAGTTTTCCAACCGACGGCCCCGGTGCTTCCGCACGGAAAACGTGCATCGCTCCGTCCGACGAACTCGGCAGTATCGCAAGGACGAACACGAGAACGCCCATACCGCCTATAAAATGCGTAAGCGCACGCCAGAACATCATACTTTTCGGTATTGCTTCGATATTCGTAAGTATCGTTGCACCCGTCGTAGAAAAGCCCGAAGCCGTTTCAAAAACAGCATCGACAAAATTCGGTATCGTTCCGCTTATACAAAAAGGAACAGCGCCTATTAAAGAAAGCAAAATCCACGCAAGGGCGACGATAACAAAACCTTCCTTTGCATAAAAAGCCTTTTCTTTCGGTTTAACAAGCGAAAGAGAAAGCCCGATAATCAGCAAACCATATATAGGATATAAAAACGAATTGATATTGCCTTCCCTATAATATATATCGACAAAAAGCGGTAAAAGTAAGGCAATGGCAAACAATAATATCGTTTTTCCGAGTGTATTTATTACAAGCCTATGATTCATTAAATATTTTTGTCCTTATATCTTTTATTTTAATACTTGCGACAATTCCGTAATACCCTTCGACGTAGTAATAACGATTACTCTGTCGTTTTCATTGATTACGGTTTCCCCGCCCGTTTTAATATACTCGTCATCACGGATAACTCCGCCTATTAAAACACCCGATTTTATCTTTAAGTCTTTTAGCGGAACACCGATATATGTTGCGTCGGCATCAGTTTTCAATTCTAAAACTTCCACCTTGTTTTCAATCTTATAGAAAGTGTTGACTTCGCCGACAGTATCACTCTTATGAGCACGTACAAACCTTATAACGTGGTTTGCTATAACTTCTCTCGGAGAAACAACGGAATCTAAACCCAAAGAATCAACCATACCGCTAACGGACGGTCTATCGATTTTGGTTATAACCTTATCGACTTTTAAGTTTTTCGCAAAAAGCGAAATAACGACGTTCTCTTCGTCCATACCCGTAAGCGTAACACAAGCGTCGAAATCTTTTATGTCTTCTTCTAAAAGTATATCTTGTTCCGTGCCGTCGCCGACTAATACGGTAACCCCGTGTAAAAGCGTCGAAAGTTCTTTGCAACGTTCCCTGTTCTTTTCGAGTATTTTAACCGAAATACCGAAAGAAACAAGTTGTCTTGCAAGATAGTACCCTATCTTTCCGCCGCCTATTATGAAAACGTCTTTACAAGGGCGCTTAAATATCTTTATCTTTTTACTGAACGATACGACTTGCTTTTCGTCGCCGATAATATAAATACTGTCGTCGGCGTTAAAAATAAAGTCGCCTTTCGGAATAATCATTTTGCCGTCCCTTTCGACAAGGGCAATCAGAACTTCGCTTTTTAATTCGTGCATTAAGTCCATAATCGGCTTTCCGATAATCGGGCTATCTTCTTCGATATGGAAGTTGACCATATTAACTTTGCCTTCCGCAAAAGATTCTATGCCGATTGCGGACGGAAACTTCAATATATCCGCAATTTCCGTCGCCGTATAATATTCCGGATTAAATACGTAATCTATCGCAAGGTCGTATCTTAAAGTATCTTTTTCTTTGAAATATTCGGGGTCTCTTATTCTCGCTATCGTATGTTTTGCACCCATTTTCTTTGCAAGAACACAACAAACGATATTCATTTCGTCCCTATCGGTACACGCAACGAAAAAGTCCGCAGTTTTAACGCCCGCTTCGGACAACACTTTTCTGTCAAATCCAAGCCCGACAAAACCCATAACGTCATACTTATTTATAACGTTATTGACTGTGTCTTCAATTCTATCTATCACGCATACGTCGTGGTTTTCTTTAATAAAACTTTCAACTAACTTTTCGCCGATTTTACCGACGCCCAAAATTATTGTATTCATAGTTTATATTTTACCCATTTTAAAAACTTTTGTCAAACTAATATAAAGAGTATTCCCTATTTACAGCAAAAAATCACTTAACATTACTTTAAGTGATTTTATCTTTCGTTAGATATTGTCTATCGTTTTGTCGGTTTCTTCCGTCTTTTCTTCTCTTAAAACAAAAGGTATTTTTTTGAAATAATAGAAAAGAATTAAGCATATTCCCAAAAGAATAAAAACGAACGATTGCCACTGTGAAGGTGCAAGCCCTAATACTATTGCACCCCTGCTGTCCGCACGGAAAAATTCAATTATTATTCGCCATATTCCGTAGAATATAAGGTATAAATGCATTATTATATTCGATTTTTTAAAGAACAATAACGATAATACCCCAAAAAGAACGAATAAAAACAACGCTTCGTATAATTGTGTCGGCACGTAGTATCCCGACGCTTCGTAGAACGGGTGCATAAATATTCCGCCCGCCGTCGGTTCAACGCCCAGATATTCACCGTGGCAACAACCCGCCATCAGACAACCTATCCTTCCGAAACCGTGCGCAATAAGAATACAAAGCGGTGCAACCCTTAATATTATATTAAACTGTGCAACGTGTATTGCTTTGCCGTTTATTTTTTTCTTTTTATAAATATCTCTATTAAAATAGAGATGTCCTATTCCGAAATAAATAGATAAAAAAGAAATCGCACCGCCGATAAGTCCGCCCATAACGGTTATGCCGGAGTTCCATAAATCAAAATGCCCGTCTTCGATAAAATTATAAATTGCCTGATAGAGTTTTGCAAAGAAAAACCCGACTGCAATAGAAATTACTGCCGTAAAAAATACGAAGTCCTGTAAATCCCTGTTGATTTTTTCGTGATTAGTATAAAGTAAAAACACGATAAAACAGGCGATAATACCAAGCCCGATAAATATTCCGTACAAATAAACGTCTCTTCCGAGTACTGTAAACAACGCTTCAGAATGCATAAACCACCTATAACTTGATTTTAATTATACAATGAATAAAAAAATTTGTCAACGAATAATGATTTTTATTGCCAAACGCAAACTTTTTGTGTATAATGGTATAGACAAACGGAAAGGTATCGAAGTGGTCATAACGAGCCGCACTCGAAATGCGGTTGCCGAGTTCTCGGCACATGGGTTCAAATCCCATCCTTTCCGCCACATCCGACCCAGTTGAACCTATTACGGTTTGACTGGGTTTTTGTTTTTAAAACATATTATTCCTTAATTTTTTGTCCGTTCGGCTGTTCACTTTGCCATAGCGCAGCGGGAGTTTCAAGGATAAAAAACTTTTTAGGCTTATTCTTTCGATAGGTCTTTTATTTTTGCCTAAAAACTTTTTTATTTCTCCCTTGATTCTCCCAAGCATAACTATACATCTTCTTAAATTCATTTCGCCCTATGGCGCGTTTCATTGTAGCCTTCGGGCAAAAAAATTTAAGGAGATCATAAAAATGGATTTCAAATGTAAAACTTATGCCTGTGATGAACTCATCACTATCGACAACGTTAAAGAGTTAAGCGAATATCTTACCGTTAACAGCGTTAAATCTTTTATGCGGTTCTCCCGTTCGGATTTCTATTTTAATCTTTACGATAATTTATTCAGAGATATACGCTGTAAGAAAGATTACCGTTATATCTTTTCTTCCGCTTACGATATCGTTATGGACGCTTACTGCTTTTTATTCTCTCATTTGGGTAAAAGATTAAACGATATAACACAAGTACCTAAATACGGAGTATTGAAAGAAATGACGATACTCGGGGGCTGTATGTTTATACTATCCAAACAAATACGGCAGGATTTGTTTACTTATAACTGCAAGGACATAGATATATGCAGAAAATCCGAAATGTGTATAAATAATTACTACGATTATTCCGAACAAGAGTGGCTTAAAGTTGACGAAACGATAGAGAAACTCGAACTTAACGAAAGCGAACTTAAAGTGCTTGATTGTTTAATAAGCGGTAAATCTTTATCCGAAACGGCGAGAACGATATCCTGCGGGGTTTCAACCGTCTTTGACCGCCGAAACAAATTACAGAAGAAATATTTGAGTTTAATAGGATACAACAATAGACAATTTCAGTAAAAGAGGTTAGGTAAATAATGTTTACCTAACCTCTTTTAGTGTTAAATGAAATGTCCCTATGTATTATATATTTTCTTTTTTCTTATAATGATTATTGCAAAAAATATCGAAAGTGTACCAGCGGACATTATGATATTTCCGGCAGAATCTCCCGCAGAAACATTCCCTGAACACCCAGAACCGCCATTTTGCGATGGAACAACATTTTCCTCTTTGCTTTGAGTATAAGTTGCCGTATATTCTGCATCTCCGATACAGGTTTCAGAAATCTCTTTATCCCAACCATTAAAAGTATATGAATATTGTGTGTCTGAACTTCTTGTCGGATTGCTTGGCACGACGATAGTATCTCCGTAATGATAAGTATTTTCGCTTAAAACTGTTCCGTTATAGTCTTTAAATATAACTGAATAGTGAATATACTCTTCATTAAATTCAGGAACATACGTTGCATTCCCAATACATACAGAAGAAAAATCTTTCCATCCATTAAATTTATATGTATATACATTATTCGATTCTTTTTCAGGGTTATTAGGCTTTATTACATTATCTCCATAATGATAATCATTTTTCCTACTTAAAATAACATCATTTTGATCCTTGAAAATAATGGTATAATTGATATACGTTGCCTCATATTGTGCTGTAAATTTCGTATTACCCGAACAAACACCAAGCGGCTTATTCCAAGAAGTAAACTCGTATGTATAAGTTTCGTCGTTCTCTCTTTCAGGATTAGGTATTGAAATAATCGTTTCGCCATAATGATAACTAACTTTCTGAATTTCACTGCTATCCCAATTTAAAAAAGTAACCGTATATTCAATGTATGTTTCATTAAAGGTAGCCGTATAGAGAGCATCGCCCACACAGTTGACCACTTCTTTATCCCAAGATTTGAACGAGTAAGTATAAGTATTGTCAGCAGGTTTAGAAGGCGTTGCAGGAATAACAATACTGTCTCCATAATGATATTTGGTTGAACTTAATATAACATCATTATAGTTTTTAAATATGACGGTATATTCTATATTCGTCGGCGTAAATTGTGCAATATAAGTTTTATTTCCGTTGCAAGCCACGACTTCGCTATCCCAACCAATAAAACCATAAGTATAAGTATTATCTGTAGGTTTACTCGGCGTTTCTGGAACAATGACGCTTTCTCCGTAATGGTACGTCTTCGTACTTAATACGGTATTATCATAATTCTTGAAAATTACCGTATAATCAATATATGTTGAATTATACGTTGCCGTATATGTAGCATCGGCAATACAATTTACAATTTCCTTATCCCAAGATTTGAACGAGTAAGTATAAGTATTGTCAGCAGGTTTAGAAGGCGTTGCAGGTTCTATTACATCATCACCATAATGGTAAGTTGTCGAACTCAATACCGTCCCGTCGTAGTTTTTGAAGACAATAGTATAATCTATATATGTTGCGTCGTATGTTGCCGTATAAATCGCATCACCGACAACATTTACAACTTCTTTATCCCACGACTTGAAAGTATATGTATAAGTGTTGTCTGCTGACTTCGTCGGCGTAGCAGATGTATTGACGGCATCTCCGTAATGGTAGGTCGTTGAACTCAATACTGTTCCGTCGTAGTTTTTGAACGTTACAGTATAGTCAATATAATTTGAGTCATAAGTCGCCGTATATGTAGCATTACCAACACAGTTGACAACTTCTTTGTCCCAAGATTTGAACGAATAGGTGTAAGTATTATCCGCAGTTTTAGTCGGCGTTGCAGGGACAACAATGCTATCTCCGTAATGATATGTTTTTGTGCTTAATACGGTATTATCATAATTCTTAAATATTACAGTATAATCTATATATTCAATGTCGTAATTCGCCGTGTAAATCTTATTACCATCACAAGCGGTAATCTCCTTATCCCACCCTATAAAAACGAAAGTTCCAACTTCGTTAGCGGGCATTGTAGGATCACTCGGAACATTAACTATACTACCATAATGATAAGTGTTTTCGCTAATAATATCTCCGTTATATTTTTTGAACGTAACTACGTAATCTATAAAATTAGGACTATATGTCGCTGTATAAATCGCGTCGCCAACACAATTTACAACCGTTTTATCCCAACCGTTAAACGAATAAGAATAAGTATTATCTGACGGTTTTGTTGGTGTTGACGGAACAATAACATTTGCGCCATAGTGATACGTTTCTGAACTTAAGACCGTTCCATCATAATTCTTAAACGTTACCGTATATTCAATGTAAGTTTCATTAAAAGTAGCCGTATAGGTAGCATCGCCCACACAGTTGACCACTTCTTTATCCCAAGATTTGAACGCATAGGTGTAAGTATTATCCGCAGGTTTAGTCGGCGTTTCTGGAACAACAACACTTTCTCCGCAATGATATGTTTCTGAACTTAATACAGTATTATCGTAATTTTTGAAAACAACCGTATAATCAATATATGTCGAATTATATGTCGCTGTATAAATAGCATCGGCAATACAATTTACCACTTCTTTATCCCAAGATTTGAACGCATAAGTGTAAGTTTTATCCGCAGGTTTAGACGGTATTTCAGGTTCTATTACAGCATCGCCATAATGATAATTTGCCGTGCTTAACACTGTTCCGTCATAATTCTTAAATGTTACTGTATAGTCAATATAATTTGAGTCATAAGTAGCCGTATATGTAGCGTTGCCCGAACAATTTACAATTTCTTTATCCCACGACTTGAAAGCATATGTATAAATATTGTCTGACGGCTTTAAAGGCGTTGCAGGAATGTTGACCGTGTCACCGTAATGATAAGTCGTTGAACTCAATACGGTGCCGTCGTAGTTCTTGAAAACCACGGCATAGTCGATGTAAATCGCGTCAAACGATGCAACATATTCGGCATTTCCTCCAACCGTTGTAACAGGTTTATCCCACGCCTTAAATGAATACGTGTATGTATTATCTGCTGCTTTCGTCGGGTTTTCAGGGATAATGACAGTCGCCCCATATTCATATACCGCCGACGAAATGATTTCTCCGTTATCAGTAACAAAAGACACTTTATACTGATAAACAAGCCCGTCAATAAACAAGTATTCAATACTGTTTTCATCGAAGAAATCGATCATATAATCGTCTCTTCCGCAGTAAACGGTAACGTCCTCTGCCCCGTAGAATGCCAATTCATCAATATAGGAAAGCGGCGCATACACATAAAGACTTGTGAGATTAACACAACCATAGAAAAGTCTATCTTTTAACTCGATAATCTTCCTGCCAAGTTTTACGGTTTCAAGTGCATTGCAATCGTAAAAAGCACAGGCGCCAACTTCTTCGACATTGTCGCTGAAATCAAGTTCGGTGATCTCCACGCACGAACGGAAAGCGTATGTACCGATATACTTAACAGAATCAGGAATAATCAATTCTTCAACGGATTTACAGTTATAGAATGCATTCGAATCAATACTTTCACAAGTATTTGAAATCGTTAAAGTCTTTACCTCAACACATCCATAGAAAGCATAATCTTCAATAAGTTTTACTGTGTTTGGTGTAACTATGCTTTCCAAAGATGCACAGCCAAAGAATGTGTGCGAATAAATACCCTCAACACCATTTGGTATATTTATTTCTTTAATGCTATTGCAGTTGTAGAAAGCATATGCACCGATATAGTTTACCGAATTAGGAACGGACATCACTAAAACCGACGTATCATTATAGAACGCATACTGTCCGATAGTAGTAATCCCATTTTCAATAATGACGGTCGTTACAAATAAAAGATTATCGTAATAAACGTTATCATCTATCACTTTGTCAACGTTTCGTATTATTAAAGTAACCGAATTATCGTTTAAAAAGTTGTTTTGTCCAAAGGAATGTACAACGTCGGATACGGAAACTGTTTCAAGTTTCGGGCAGTTTGCAAAATTATTATTGCCTATCGTATGAACAGAATTGCCTACAAAAACCGTCCTTAAATTCGGGCAGTTTGCAAAAACAGAGTTGCAAATAGTTATTACTGAATTATCAACAATAACGTATTGCATATGCTGTGTAATAAACAATGAATCACATATCGTACCCAAATTATAATAAATATTGAGCGTCAAAAACTTGTGTACATCTTCGTCTTCAACTTTCCAAAGAGCATATTGCCCGATTGATTGCAAGGAATCAGGCATATATATATCCGTCAAATTAAAATCTTTTGCAAAGGCGTATTCACCTATTGTAACAACGTTTTGCGGCACACGAAGAGTTGATATGTGTTCACAAAGATAAAATGCGTAACTTCCAATATCCGTAAGGGAATTAGGCAATTCAATAGCATTAAAAGTGTTTTTTGCAAACGTATAATCGCCGATTGTCGTAATGCCTTCACCAAGTAAAACCTGTTTTGCTCCGGACATATAAAGCAAGTAATCGTCTAAAATCGGATCGTTTACAAACCTTACAGTAATTATCATATCTGCGCCGTTGTTTTTAAATATTTTAATGCAGTTTACGTCCAGTTTTACGCAACTCGGCATAGATACTGTTTGTAATTGACAATGGTCAAATACATGTTGTCCAATGATAGTTAGAGAGTCAGGCAATGTCACATTCGTTAAAGAAGTATCGGCAAAAGAAGCAGATCCTAGTTTTGACAACCCTTCTTTATAATTGAATGCACTGATCGCCGTTCCAAAGAAGGCGCGGTCTTCAATCGTTTCCACCGTTCCGTTATATGATGCTGTTGCTAAAACAACGCAGCCCTCAAATGTCGATTCACGAATAATCGTAACCAATCTTGGAACCGTAACACTTGAAAGTGAAGAACAACCGTAAAAAGCATGCGAACCGATGTCGGTAATACTTGCGGCAAGCGTTACCCTTGTAATACCGGTACAGTTCATAAACGCACCGTCTCCGATTGACACAACGCCGTTTCTTGTTGTAATTCTCGTAATTGACGAACAATTCTTAAAGGCATAATCTCCAATAGTAGTAACGCTTAATCCGATAACAATAGTTTCCATGGAAGAACAATTCATAAAGGTATAATCATTGATAGCAGGAGCTGTGATACCGATTGTTGCAGATTGCATTTTGGAACAGTTGTAAAATGCACCTTGCCCTAAAAACTCACAGGAATCGGGGATGACGATCTCTTGCAAATTGGAGCAATTAAAGAATGCGTAATTACCAACGTATCTAACGCCTTCCGCAATAGTTGTCGTTGTAATATTCGTGCAGCCGTTAAAAACATAATCGCCAACGTGCAAGCAGGTAGCGGGGATGGTAACAGTTGTCAGTCCGGTACATCCGCTGAACGCATAATCGCATAGTTCAGAAATGTTCGCCGGGATAACAACGCTTGTCAAAGTCTTGCAGTTTGCAACGCCCATATTGCCGACATTTGTAACTGTATAACCACCAAGCGTAGTAGGTAGTGTAAGATCGGTATTAGTAGTAACTGTTTTTGTAATAATTGCGTTGTTATCAACAACATTGTAATAGAAAGTATTATTTCCATTTGTATAACTGTAATAATCAAAATACTGAACAGTAGGAACATTCGTAAACGTATTTTGAGAAACAGTTACCGCTGTTGAATTTCGCATAACGGTGATATGCGCAATTTTACATCCATAAAAAGCATAGTCACCGATATATGTAACCGAGCCGGGAATCTCTACGCTATCTAACTTTGCACAGTTATAAAAGGCATAAGAACTAATGCTTGTCAATGTGCTTGGTAGATTGATTGTCTCTAATGCTGAACAACCCCAAAAAGCATAGTCTTGAATGCGGGTTATTCCTTCGTTCAAATTGATTGTTTTAATACCAGAACAG
>JAFSRT010000012.1 GCA_017445995.1 Clostridia bacterium | reverse complement strand
GAAGAAGAAGACGAAGACGACGACGAAGATTTTGACGAAGATAAATAAGGTATAATATTTATTTTTTAGTCAATAATCTTTCTATGATAAAGACGACGGAGACGTTATCGAAGGTAAAGGACGCGATAAAAAAACTCGAAGGGAAGGACGTTTTGGTTACGCTTAACGTGGGCAGGAACAAATACGTTAAGTTCTTCGGGGTATTAAACGGGGTGTACTCGTCGCTGTTTACGGTAAAACCCGAAGAAAAGGACTTTTTTCATAAAACGGCGTATTCATATTCCGAGTACGTGTGCGGGAAAGTGAAACTAACCGAAAAATAAAAAAGGCGCAATATATTTTGCGTCTTTTGTCATATAAAAAACCTTTTTTTTATAGAATATAGTGAAAAATAAAAATCAGGAGAAAGATATGACACCTAAATTTGAAAGTTTAACTTTAAAAAAAGACAAGGCGATAATAAACGATAAAATAAAGGCGGAGTGCAAAACCGATTTAATCAGCGAAGAAACGGAAAAAATCATCTATATTACTTCGCAGATATATAACGTTCAGAACGAAATCACCGACAACAGGATAAAGTTTTTCGGGAAAATAGTTTTCTATTGCGTTTACGAAGACAAGGACAAAAACGTGCGCAAAAAAGAGTGCGCGAACGAGTTCAGCGGGGTGTTGTCCTGCGACGTTAAAGCGGGCGATAAGGTAAAACTTTCTTGCAGTCCCGTAAGGACGGAAACGGACAACGGTGGCGCGTTTATCGTATTTTCGGAAGAAATCGAGATATCGGCGAGTATTTTTTCGGAAGAAAAAGAAAACTTTTTCGTCGGCGGCGACGACCTGTATTTAAAAACCGCGGAGAAAGAAATATATAAGTCGTTCGGGAAAGGAAGCCTTTCTTATACCGTTTCGGAAGAGACGGAAGTCGGCTATAAAATAAAGGAAGTTTTGTCGCAAAAGTATAACGTCGTTATTTCCGCCTGTCAATGCGGTGTGGAATCGATTATCGTCGACGGAAGCGTTATTTATACCCTTCTTTTGTTGCAAAACGCAGAAAAAAGCTGTATAATTAAAGAAGACGGCGCTCTGCCTTATAGGATTGAAATACCGTGCGCCGAAGCAATGCCGACAATGACGGCGAGTGCGGACGCTTTTTTAAAAAACTTTAAGTTAGACGTTGCCGTTTCGGAAGAAGACGACAAAAGCACGATAACTTTTAACGTGGGGCTAAACTTAAACGGCGAGTGCTTTTCAAAGTCGGCTATGCAGATTGTCGAAGACGCTTTCTCGACGACTAATCAACTTGAAATCACTAAAAGTGTCGCTACGATAAAACTGCCCGTAGAAATTAAGGAAACGGAACAGAAAATTACCGTTAAGGCGGGGCTTAAAGATTCGGAAAAAGATAGCCTAATAGGAATATTGAACGGCAGAGTTCAGGTGATTGCAAAATCCGGTGTACAAAGCGAAGGGACGGCGGTTTTTGTGTGCGACTGTATGTTTACCGATAAGGAAGGCAGATACTTTACCGAAAGAGCGGAAGGTAGTTTTACTCTGCCACTCTTGGAAAAGGACTGCAATCCGTATTATTACGCGAAGAATTGTCGCGCAAAACTCAATTCCGACGTGGAACTTGAAATCGAGTTTATTAACGTGTGCGTAAGTTGTTATAGCGAAGAAAATGAATTAGAATATATTTCGAACGTTGCGGATAACGGCGAAAAGGCGACGAACGATTCTTCAATCAGTATCTACTGCGCCGAAGCGGGCGAAGATTTGTGGGCGTTAGCAAAAAGGCTTAACGTCTGCCCCGAAGAATTAGTCGCGTCGAATAAAGAATTACAGTTTCCGCTTCTTAACGATGAAAGGATTATCGTTTACAGGCAAAAATAAAAAAGGTGCTACAAATGAGAAAAGTCAAAGTTAAAATACCTGCAAAAATCAATATCACGTTGGACGTTTTAGATAAAACGCCGGACGGGTTTCACGACCTTAAATCACTCGTCGCGTCGATAAATATTTACGACAAGATTACCCTGAAAAAAAGGAAGGACGTTTTTATTAGCCTTAAAGAAAAGGGAAACGTTACGGGCTTACAGGAAGAAAACAACGCATATAAAACCGCTAAAAAGTTTATGGCAAAATACGACACGCCGGGCGTTAATATCGTAATCGACAAAAAAATCCCGATTGCAAACGGGCTGGGCGGGTCGAGTGCCGATATCGCGGGCGTTCTTATCGCCATGAAAAAACTTTATAAGGTGGATTGCGATTTATCCGAACTTGCGTCCGAACTCGGAAGCGACGTTTGTTATATGTTAAACGGCGGTCTTTCTATCATCGAAGGCAAGGGCGATAAAACCGAGTATTCGATAAAAAAGAAAAAACTGTTTATAAATATTTTGACTAATAAAGAAACGGTAGCGTCGAAAGACAGTTATAAAGAGTTTGACAAACAGCATAAAAGGTACGACGAAACGACTGAAAATTGTGCCTTCGCGCTTATCAATAACGACTATAACGGCTTTACGACGTTTGTGAAAAACGATTTATACAACGCGTCGATAAAATTCGTGCCGTCTATGGAAGAAAGAATAAAAGCCTTAAAGTCAAGCGGTGCGGACGTTGCCGTTATGACGGGAAGCGGTTCGGCGGTTTACGGAATATACCGCAATAAAAAAGCGCGTAATAACGCTTATAAAACGCTTATTAACACTTACGGCGAAGAAGTTATCAAAGTTAAAACGGTGTAGAAAAATTGCCCGACTATTAAGGGCAATTTTTTATTTTCAGTATAAATGAGTTGAAAAAGCGCGGTAAATATGTTATAATCTTTCCGTAAAAGCGAAAGGTCGGACTATGCATAAAATTATGTTCGTTTGTCTCGGCAATATTTGCCGTTCGCCGATGGCGGAGTTTTTAATGAAATATTACGTTAAAAAATATAATCTTGAAAAGGATTATATTATTTCTTCATCCGCGACAAGCGACTATAACGACGGGTTGCCCGTTTACGGCAAAATTAAACCCTATCTTGATAAGTTAGGTATAGATTATCGCGACAAAGTGGCGGTTCAACTTAAAAAGTCCGACTATAATAATTACGATTATTTTATCGGTATGGATAACTACAATATAAGAAATATGAAAAACCTTTTCGACGGAGATAAGGACGGGAAAGTAAGATTACTTCGTTCTTTTATAGAAGAAGAAAAGGAAATAGCAGACCCCTACTATTCGGGCGATTTCGACACGGCGTATCGCGAAATAGAAGACGGCGTTAAAATGCTTATAAGATACTTAAACGGAAACGGTTAAAAATAAAAATTACAAAGGAGACGAAGGATATGAAGTTGACGAAGAAACAACAGGAAATTGACGTTATGAAATGGGAAAAAAGCCAAAAGATGGGTGCTGACGCTTGCGGTTCTTTTGATTTTTGCGCTTGTTGCGATAAAGACAAAGAAAACCCTTGCGACAACGCGTTTACCGCTTTTAACAAAAAGGCAAAACCCGTTAGCAAAAAACCTGCCACTAAAACGGTTGCTAAAAAGTCTACCGCGGTGGCAAAAAAAGTTCCTGCAAAAAAGAGCAAGTAATATAGGGCAAGAAAAGAAAAAGGCGAAAGTTCTTCGCCTTTTTCCGTTTTTAAAATACTCCCCGTGGCGACCGCCACGGGGAGTATAATATTATTGAGTTTTATTTATTTAATGTTTAATAATTCTTTTACGTTATTGACTACGTTTTCTACCGTAAAACCGTATTTATTAAACAGTTTTCCCGCAGGTGCCGACGAACCGAAACCGTTCATTGCGATAATCTTTCCGTCAAGCCCTACGTACTTATACCAGCAATCAGGCGAACCCGCTTCGATTGCAACGCGGTTTTTAATTGACGAAGGAAGAACGCTTTCTTTATATTTCTTCGTCTGTTTTTCAAACAGTTCCACGCAAGGCATAGAAACTACTCTCGCGTTTACGTTGATTTTTTTGAGTTCTTCTTTTGCGTTTATCGCAAGGGCAACTTCGCTACCTGTCGCAATTAAAATAACGTCCGGCGTTCTTTCGGTATCGCTTAAAATATACCCGCCTTTAAGCGCGTCTTTCCCCGTGCCGTTTAACATAGGAATAGTCTGACGCGAAAGGAAGATAGCCGACGGTTCGTTGCCGGTAAAGGCAGAGATATAGGAAGCCGTCGTTTCTCTGCCGTCGCAAGGACGGAATACTTTTAAGTTAGGCATAGCGCGAAGACTCGTTAAGTGTTCTATAGGTTGGTGGGTAGGTCCGTCTTCGCCGACGCCTATCGAGTCGTGCGTTAAAATATAGGTTACGGGTATCTGCATTATAGCCGACATACGGATAGCGTTTCTCATATAGTCGGAGAATACCGCGAAAGTCGAACAGTAAGGAAGTAATCCGCCGTGTAAGTACATACCGTTAGAGATTGCCGCCATAGCGTGTTCACGGATGCCGAAGTGCATATTAGAACCGCTCTTATCGTCAGGAAGATAATTTCCGCGGTTTTTCATATTGGTTTTATTAGCAGGCGCTAAATCGGCGCTTCCGCCTATAAGGTTTGGAATATATTTTTCGATTTTGTTAAGAACCGTCGCACCGTAACCCCTTGACGCGTCGTCTTTTTCATACTGCCATAACTCGTCGATTTCTTCGAGATCAGGAAGTTTATAGTTTTTCCAGTCGTTATATTCTTTTGCGAGTTCAGGGTATTTTGCCGAATATTCTGAAAAGAGTTTTTTCCAGTTCTTTTCGGCGCGTTTTCCCTTGTTTGCAAATCTTCTGCAATGCGCGTAAACTTCTTCAGGAACTTCAAACGGCGCACTCGTCCAGTTTAAGTTCTTCTTTAAGATAGCAAGTCCTTCTTCGCCGAGCGGTGAACCGTGGCAACTTGCTTTTCCGGCAAGCGCCGAACCGTAGCCGATAACAGACTTAATAACGATAAGGGACGGTTTTTCCGTTTCCTTTTTCGCTTTCTTTATCGCTTTTGCGATAGCGTTCACGTCGTTAGCGTCCGCAACTTTAATTACTTGCCAACCCAACGCTTCGTGGCGTTTGCCTACGTCTTCGGTAAAGGTTATATCGGTACTGCCTTCTATCGTAATATCGTTATCGTCGTAGAACACGATAAGTTTGCCGAGTTTATTCGCACCCGCGAAACTTGCCGCTTCGTTTTCGATACCTTCCTGCATACACCCGTCCCCACAGAGAGCGTAGGTGTAATGGTCGACGATAGGGAAGCCTTCGCGGTTAAAATGCGTTGCAAGATAACTTTCCGCAACCGCCATACCGACGGCGTTCGCAATCCCCTGACCTAACGGCCCTGTCGTTACTTCAACGCCGGGGCATTCTTTATATTCGGGGTGTCCCGAAGTTATAGAATCTAATTGACGGAAGTTTTTAATATCTTCCATAGAAACTTTATACCCGAAAAGGTGAAGTAGAGAATAGATAAGCATTGAGCCGTGTCCCGCGGACAAAACGAATCTGTCTCTGTTATCGAAGTTAGGGTCTTTCGGGTTAAAAACCATGTTGGTAAACGCCGAATAACCGATAGGCGCAGCGCCCAGCGGAAGACCGGGATGACCCGAGTTCGCTTTGTTGATTGCTTCCGCAGATAAAACGCGGATAGCGTTTACTGTTAAATTCTGAATATCGTTCATTTTTAATCTCCTATTTTGGCGAAACGAAAGTATCGCCGATTTCTTATTACATTTTATTATAAACGAAACGAAAACATTTTTCAAGTATTTTCGGGTTTTTTCGGTTAATTATTAGTTATTTATTTATATATAATTTAATAATAAATAACTTGATATAACGCGCCCGTTGTGTTATAATAAATAAAAATAAAATGGAAAATTATGTAATAAAACGGAGACGATATGGACAATAAACAATTTGTAAAGGAAATAGCGGACATCAACGAAAACTTTGCGCAATGGTATACCGACGTGGTAATTAAAACGGGTCTTGTAGATTACGGCCCCGTAAAAGGCACAATGGTTATAAGACCTTACGGGTATGCTATCTGGGAAAATATACAGAAAGATATGGACAGGCGGTTTAAGGAAACGGGCGCGAAAAACGCCTACTTCCCGCTTCTTATTCCTATGAGTTATTTTACGAAGGAAGCGGAACACGTCGAAGGGTTTGCGCCTGAAATAGCAGTCGTTACCCACGCGGGCGGGGAAAAACTCGAAGAACCGCTTGCAATACGTCCTACGAGTGAAACGATTATCGGAACGATGTATTCAAAATGGATACACTCTTACCGCGACTTGCCCGTTATAATGAATCAATGGTGCAACGTTATGCGTTGGGAAAAGACCACCCGTCCGTTTTTGAGAACGAGTGAGTTTTTATGGCAGGAAGGCCACACCGTTCACGCAAGCGAAGAAGAAGCGATGGAAGAAACGATGAAGATGCTTGAAGTTTACCGTTCTTTTGCGGAAGAAACGCTTGCTATTCCGGTCTTTACGGGAAGAAAGACCGAAAAGGAAAAGTTTGCGGGCGCGGTAGCGACTTTCGGCATGGAAGCGATGATGCTTGACGGCAAGAGTTTGCAGGCGGGCACTTCGCATTATTTGGGTCAGAACTTTTCAAAAGCGTTCGACATTAAGTATCTCGATAAGGACAGCGCGTTAAAGTACGGATATACTACTTCGTGGGGGACTTCGACCCGTATGATAGGCGCGGTTATAATGGCGCACGGCGACCAAAGGGGGCTTGTTCTTCCGCCTAAAATCGCACCGATACAGGTTATCATTATTCCTGTTGCCGCACATAAGGGCGGCGTGCTTGAAAAAGCCAAAGAATTAGAAGACGAATTGTTAAAACTCGGCGTTCGTGCGGAAACGGACACGAGAGATATGAGCCCGGGGTGGAAGTTCAACGAGTGGGAAATGAAAGGCGTTCCTGTCCGTATCGAAATAGGCCCGAGAGATATAGAAAACAACCAAGCGGTAATTATGCGCCGTGATACGCTTGTTAAAGACACGGTATCGCTTGATAACTTCGGAAAAACGATTTTCGAGTTATTGCCTGTTATTCAGAAAGAAATGCTTGAAAAATCGAGAAAGTTAAGGGACGCGAGAGTAGTTGAAGCAAAGTCGTTAGACGAAATATTAAAGGGCGTTGAAGGAAAGAACTTCGTTAAAGCGGGCTGGTGCGGTTGTAGAGAGTGCGAAGATAAAGTTAAAGAAATCGCGTCCGCAACGGCAAGAGTTATGTGCGACGAAGAAGGCGTTCCTGATAAGTGTGCAATCTGCGGAAAGGAAGCAAAACACAAAGTTATTTTTGCAAGGGCTTACTAATAGAATATTAAAAGGGGAAAACTATGTTTTATTTGTTGACTAGCGATTTGGAACAGTATAACGTCAACTCGTTATTTATTTCAGGTATAATTATCGCGGTATTGATTGCGATTGCGTTTTACGTTTTGCGTTCTATCGGCGTATATACTATGGCAAAAAAGGCGGGAAAGAATAAACCGTGGCTTGCGTTTATTCCGTTCGCGTGGATATATACGGCGAGTACTCTGTCTAAAAACTACACGCTTTTCGGAAGGCCGACAAAACGTTTCGCGCTTTATATGACCATAGTTTTCTGCGTTGCAGAAGCGATAGGGATTGCATATTCCGTCGTAACCTATTTTCCGCTTGCGGGGTATTACCTTTCGGGCGAAAACGTTTATTATATAGAAGGCAGTTATTATCCTAACTATATGATACAGTATCCGTTTACGTCGTTCTGTACGGAAAAGTACGCGATGTCTTACGTGTATAACGGCACGTATCAGACGGTTATGTCGATAATCGGAAGATTAAGAACGGTAATAAATATCGTAGAGATATTCTTTATAATCAGTCTTTATTTTTCGATATTCCGCGACTATGCGCCGGAAAGATACTGGCTTGCGTCCATTTTAAGCGTGTTCGGGCTTTTCCCGATTTTCGTTTTCATATTCCGCAACAGAACGCCTATTAACTACGAAGAATATCTTCGCGCAAGATTTAATATGTATAATAATCCTTACGGCAATCCGTATAACGGGCAAAACAACTATAATTACAACTCTACCCAAAAACGAGAAGAACCGTATAGTGATTTCGGCGGGCAAGACAACGGGAAATATAACGATACGCCGAAAGAATCGCCTTTCGGAGAGTTTCCGGACGATAAAAACAATTAGGGTGCATTATGAAGGAAGACAACATATCCGCTATTTCGACGGGGCTTTCAGTCGGCGGTGTTGCGGTAATACGAATAAGCGGGCCTGACCCCGAAGATATCGCAAAAAAAATGTTTAAGCCGACGGGCAATATCGCCGTTTCGGATTTCGAACCGAACAAAATGTATACGGGTGAAATACTGTGCGACGGGTTTACCGATTTCGGGCTATGCGTTTTTTTTCGTGCGCCGAAAAGTTTTACGGGTGAAAACGTTATCGAATTTCATTGCCACGGCGGGCGCGCGATTGCTAAAGGCGTTCTGAAAAAAGTTTTGTCGCTTGGGGCAAGGCTTGCCGATAAAGGCGAGTTCACAAGGCGGGCGTTTTTAAACGGGAAACTTTCCCTTTCTTCTTGCGAAGGGCTTATCGATATGATAAACAGCGAGACGGAAAGCGGGGTTAAGGCGGGGTATTATCTGTACCGCGAAAAACTTACGAAGGAAGTAAACTATTTACAAGACAGGCTTACCGACGCGGTTGCCGAAATAGACGTTGATATGGACTACCCCGAAGAAGACTTGGAAGTAAGTTCACGTGAACACGCAAAAGTTATTTTAAGTGAAGTCGTAGGTAAGATAGATAATCTTCTTTCTACGTTCAGGACGGGAAGAATTATAAAGGACGGCGTTAAGGTAGGGATTGTAGGAAAGCCGAACACGGGCAAAAGTTCGCTACTTAACGCGCTTTTAAATTACGATAAAGCGATAGTGTCCGACGTTGCGGGAACTACGAGAGACGTTGTCGAAGGCGCAATAGATATTAACGGGGTAAGGTTTAATTTTTCCGACACGGCAGGTATAAGAGACAGCGAAGACGGTGTGGAAAAAATCGGCGTTTCGTTATCTAAAAAAATATTACTTGAAAGCGACGTTATACTTTTTGTGATAGACGGTAGCGAGATTACCGAAGAAGACGACGAGATATATAAATTATTGACGGGCAAAAACTTTATAACAGTCGTAAATAAAAGCGATAAAGAAATTGTAAAGGACGAAAGGGCGGACGTTATCGTTTCCGCTAAAAATAAAGACAATATAGACGCGGTAAGAGATTTATTGTTCGATAAATCGATAGGTAAAAACTTCGACTTAAACGGTGATTTTCTCTGTGAAGAAAGGCACTATCTGGCGTTAAATAAAGCGCGCACAAAACTTTACGACGGGCTACAAAACGTGGACGCACTTCCCCTTGACTTGCTTGAAATCGACGTAAAAGCGGGGTGGGACGCACTCGGTGAAATTACGGGCAAAACCGCGTCGGAAGAAATTATCGACAATATTTTCAATAGGTTTTGCGTGGGGAAATAATATATGGTCAATTTAGAACTTTACAGGGTGTTTTACACCGTCGCGAAATGCGGTAGTTTAACGAAAGCGAGTGAAGAACTCTTTATTTCGCAACCAGCCGTATCGCAGGCGATTAAACAACTTGAAACCCAACTCGGCGGGCAACTGTTTACGCGAACGAGAAAGGGTATGGAACTAACCGAAACGGGCGGAAAACAGATTTTTAAGACGGTCGAAGAAGCGTTGCGCCTTTTCGATATGGCGGAAGGCAAGTTTGCGGAACTTAAAGACACGGCGACGGGCGTTTTAAGAATATGCGCGTCGGACACCGTTTCAACGCACATACTACTGCCGATTATTAAGGAATATCACGAAAAATACCCGAACGTTAAAATATTCTTACATAACAGAACGTCGAGTGAAACGATAGAGAACCTTAAAATGAAAAAGGGCGATATAGGTTTTGTAAACCTTCCTATCGACGACTCGGACATAAACCTTATTTCGTCGGTAGTCGTTCTGCACGACACTTTCGTTGCAAGCAAGCAGTTTGAAGAAAAGTTGGGAAACGGCGTAATAGACCTTAAAATCTTGCAAGACTATCCGCTTTTGATGTTGGAACTTTCGACTGCGACAAGGCAAGCGATAATTTCGTTTGCGCACTCGCAGGGCATACACTTACACCCCGAAATCGAAGTTGCAAGTTTGGAACTTATGACCGAACTTGCTAAAAACGGTATAGGTATAGCGTGTATTCCGAGAGAGTTTGTAAAGCACGAGTTAGAAGAAGAAAAAAGCCTTTTTGAAATAAAAGTTTCACCGTCCTTACCGACAAGGGCGATAGGGCTTGCACTTCCGAAATCGGAAATTATGACTTTTGCCGTTAAAGAGTTTATCAAAATGGTAAACGAAAGGAATAAGGAGATAAAATAATATGGCTATTTGGCAGGCGTTTGTACTCGGTTTTGTTCAGGGCATAGCAGAGTTTTTACCTATTTCGTCAAGCGGACACTTGATTTTATTACAAAAATGGTTCGGTATGCAGACGGAAACGGCGGTTTTCTATACCATAATGTTGCACGTCGGCACGTTAGTTCCCGTTTGTATTGTTCTGTGGAAACAAATCAAAGGGCTTTTTTCAGATAAATGGAGAAGGTTCTGGCTTTTGGTTCTTGCAACCGTTCCCGCGGGGATTGCGGGCATTTTGTTCGAAAAACTTATTCCGCTTGAAGATATTATCGCGGAACGGTACTGGATATTGTCCGTTGCCTTCCTGTTTACTGCGGGCGAAATGATTTTTTCCGATATTTACGCAAAAAAAGTCAGTATGGTAAACCCGATTAACGCAAAATCGTCCTTTATTATGGGTTGCGGTCAGGCAATCGGGGTGGTTTCGGGCATATCGAGAAGCGGTTCGACGATTACTTTCGGCAATATCGCGAAAGTCGATAAAAGCGAAAACGCCAACTGGACTTTTATAATGAGTATTCCTATTATTCTGGCGGCGGTCGGGCTTCAATGTTTGGATTTAATAACGGGCGAAACGGCAATCGGTTCTATTGACTGGATACCGCTTTTTATCGCGGTTATAACCGCAATGATAGTAGGGTATTTAACAATTAAGTTTATGCTAAACGTCATAAGAAAAGCCAACTATAAATGGTTTGCTCTCTATTTAGTTATCATAAGCACGGCAAACCTTATCGTTTATTTGGTTAAATAATAAAGGAGAAAGTATGAAAAAAGTTGCAAGCGAATTCAAAAAGTTCATAACGCGCGGTAACGTTATCGACCTTGCCGTCGGCGTTATTATCGGCGGGGCGTTTACGGCAATCGTAACGGCACTCACAACGAATATTTTGCAACCGCTTATCAACGCGTTGATTTCGGTGCTGTTCGGGGACGGGTCGTTAGCGGTTTACACCGTTCTTATCGGTTCTGTGGAAGACCTTGACACGGCAATCTATATCAACTGGGGCGCGTTTATTTCGGCAATAATCAATTTCTTCCTTATAGCGCTCGTTCTTTTCTTTATCGTAAGGTTTATAAATAAAATCAACGAAAGTAAAGAAAAGTTGGCAAGCACTATAAAGAGAACTACGCCTGATAAAGAAGACAGAAAAGAAATGAAAAAACTCGGCATAAAACTTTCTTCTAAAGAAGAAGTGGCGGAGTTTATGAAAAACAAGTTAGAACAAGAAAAGAAAGCCGAAGAAGAAAAAGCGTTAAAAGAACAAGCGGAATTAGAAGAAGCGAGAAAGCACACGACGGAAGGGCTTTTAGAACAGATAAAAGAACTGCTTGAAAATAAAAAATAGAACCGAAATGACGAAACTTCGTATCTATATTGCGGACGTTTCTTCGACAGATACAAAAACTTTTTTAAGCCTTTATTCAACGTTGCCGAAAGAAAGGCGGGAAAAAATCGACGGGTTTACCTTGACAAAAGATAAATACCTTTCGCTTTTTTCGGGCTTACTTTTAGAACGGGTAAAAAAGGACTATAAAAAGGAAAACGAAGAAATCGTTTTTAACGAAAACGGGAAACCGTATTTTATCTCGGGCGATATATATTTTAACCTTTCCCACTCGGGTGAAAAAGTGTGTTGCGCCGTTTCCGATAGCGAAATCGGGTGCGATATTCAGAAGATAGGCGAGTATAAAGAAAAAACCGTAAACGGATTTTTCTCGCCGACGGAAAGGGAATACGTTTTATCAAGCGATGATAAAACGGACGCATTTTATAGCGTTTGGACTTTAAAAGAAAGTTATATAAAAAATCTCGGCGAAAGCATAATAAAGGCAAGGAATCTTTCCGTGATAACGGAAAAAGGCGTTAAAGTTCCCGAGAAGACTTTTTATATCTGCGACGTTAAAGGTTATAAACTCGCCTGTTGCGTAAGCACGGAAGAAGAAATCGAAACGTCTTTTATTTATTGTTAAATAATATTGTCAAATATTGACAAATGGTTTATCCCCCGATTTTATGTCGGGGGATAATTTTTATCTTGAAAAAAGTTATTACGTATGGTATAATCATTGCGGTATGGTTTTGACCAACAAAATGCCTTATGGCTTTTTCTGTTAAAAAATAAGGAGAAAGATACAAATGAGAAAGTACTTACCTTCTGTGCTTACTGCACTAATAATAATCGTAGGCATAATTTTAGGGCTTATATCGGGAATTAACCTGTCTGCCCTGCAAAAAGAAACGTTAAAAATTCTTATCATAATAACTTTAAGTAGCGTTTTATACTGTTTTGTTGTCGGCGAAATAACGGGCAACACTTCGCAAATGGATAAACTGTGGAGTATTTTGCCGATAGCATATATTTGGGTAATTGCGATAAAGGGCGGTTTTACGTTAAGGCTTATTGTGTTTGCCGTTATCATTACGCTTTGGGGAATCAGGCTTACCTTTAATTTTGCACGAAAAGGGGCGTATTCGATAAGGTTTTGGGAAGGAAAAGAAGACTACCGCTGGGCAATTTTAAGGCAGACAAAACCGTTCAATAACAGAATAGTGTGGGCAATATTCGACTTTCTTTTTATTTCTTTATATCAAAACGCACTCGTTCTTGCAATAACATTACCCGCACTTGCAAGTATGGAAGTCGCAACGTTCGGTGCGATAGATATTTTTGCGTCTATAATGGGGCTTGCGTTCCTGGTGCTTGAAACGGTTGCCGACGAGTATCAATGGAAATTTTATACAAAAAGAGACGAACTGTTAAAAGACGGCAAGACTCTTGCCGAAATCGAAAGCCCTTACAATAAAGGTTTTAATACGCTCGGGGTGTGGAGCGTTATGCGTCACCCGAACTATCTTGGCGAACAGGGGATATGGTGTTCTCTCTATTTTATGTCGGTCGGTGCGGGTATATGTAAGTTCGGCATCTTTAATTGGTCTATAATAGGTCCGCTTCTTTTGATTTTCCTGTTTATGGGTAGTTCTGCTATGGGTGAAAAAATTACAAAGGGGAAATACGGTGAATATGCAGATTATCAGAGCAAAGTATTCAAGTATTTGCCGATAAAAAAATATCGTTGAAAATAAAAAAACAAACAGCCTTGCAAGTAGAGTTGCAAGGCTGTTTTTGCTTTATATAAAACTATTTGACTTTGATAACCGATTGTCCGCCCATAAACGGCCTTAATACTTCGGGAACGGTAACCGACCCGTCGGCGTTCTGGAACTGTTCGATTATTGCAGGGAATACTCTCGAAGTCGCAAGTCCCGACCCGTTCAAGGTGTGAACGAACTGAACTTTACCCGTCTTACTGTCGCGGTATTTCGTGTTGTTTCTTCTCGCCTGATAGTCGTTGGCGTTAGATATCGATGCAACTTCTTTATAAATGCCCATAGACGGTATCCATACTTCTATATCGTAAGTTCTTGCCATAGAAGCCGAACAGTCGCCCGCGGCAAGTTTACTTATTCTGAAATGAAGCCCGAGTTTTTCCATTAAAGACGCCGCTTTGTTTACGAGTTCGGTAAACGCTTCCCCAGAGTGTTCGGGATGCGCGTATTGAACCATTTCCACTTTATTAAACTGGTGTCCGCGAATCATACCTCTTTCTTCCGAACGGTAAGACCCCGCTTCCTTACGGTAGCAAGGCGTGTAAGCAAAAAACTTCATAGGCAGTTTGTTTTCGTCGATAATTTCGTTAGCGTACATATTTACAAGCGCCGTTTCCGCCGTCGGAAGCATAAAGCGGTTTTTCTTTCTGTCTTCGTCGCAGTCAAGCCAGTAAACTTCGTCTGAAAACTTCGGGAACTGCCCCGCACCGAAACCGCAGTTATAACCGAGTTGGTGTGGCGGAAGAATAAACTCGTATCCGTCCTTTAAGTGTTCCGAAATAAAGAAGTTTAAAAGCGCCCATTCGAGTTTTGCGCCGTCCCCACGGTAAATCCAGAACCCGCCACCCGAAAGTTTAACTCCGCGCGCGTAGTCGATAATACCGAGTTTAGTGCAGATATCGACGTGGTTTTGCATAGGAAAATCAAACTTCGGTTGTTCGCCGACGAGTTTTATAACCTGATTGTTTTCCTTTTCACCGCCGAGTAAATCTTCGTCCGGAATATTCGGCATAACGGCAAGTAAATCGAAAACCTTTTGGTCAAGGTCTTTCGCCTTTTGTTCTAATACTGCGATTTTGTCGCCCAAGTCTCTCATCGAAGCGAAAATCCCGTCTACAGGCTTGCCTTGTTTTTTAAGTAGTGGTATTTCGGCGGAAACTTTGTTCTTTTCGGCTTTAAGTTTTTCTACTTCGCCGATAGCCTTCCTTCTTTCCGCGTCGACGGATAGCACCGTGTCAAAATCCGCGTCGTACCCCTTTCTCTTTAACAGTTCGGTTATTTTTTCTTTGTTTTCCTGAATTCGTCTTAAATCTAACATAAAAATCTCCGTGTCAAACTTTATATCCTTTTTATTATACATTTATTTTATCTATAATGCAAATATTTTCCGCAATAAACCCGTTTTCCGTTAAAAATAAATAACTCTTTGTAAGTTTTTTATTATAATTATGAAAAAAATAACAAAAAAAGTTGTTATTATTTAACAATATCATTGCAAAAAATCTTATTATTATGTTAAAATATAACTATATATCAAGGAGAACAAAATGAAAGACAGATTAGATAGGATTAAAGAATACGTAGATAAGTGCGGAAAAGTTTCCTTCCACGAACTTGAAAAAGAGTTTAAGGACGTATCTTCAATGACTTTAAGGCGCGACCTTCAACGCCTTGAAGAAGACAATAAGGTTTTAAGGGTGTCGGGCGGGGCGATTTCCGTCGACAGCGTGTTAAAGGCAAAGGAAGCCGATTTTACCGAAAGGATAATTTATAACACCGAAGAAAAGATAGAGATTGCAAATAAGGCGCTTACCCTTTTAACCCCTAAAAGTTGTATTTTTATCGACGGCGGTTCGACGACGACTTATTTTGCAAGGGCGCTTCCCGACGACAAGTATTACGTTATAACGAACGCGCTTAATATCGCCGAAACCATTTTAAGAAAGGAAAAGCCGACCGTTACCCTTTTGGGTGGCGACGTTAAAAAGACTAACTTTATAACCGTCGGAAAATCCTGCACCGATTTTATCAATCAGTTAAATATACACACCGCAGTTATGACGGCGACGGGGTTTATTACGGGCGATAATCTGTTTACTTGCGGAAGCCAGTCGGAAGCGGAAGTTAAAAAGAACGTTATAAAAAGGGCGCAACACGTAATTATGCTTTTAGACAGTTCTAAAATCAATAAGGATACGCCTTATACTTTTGCGACGACGAACGATATAAACTGCCTTGTAGTAGACGAGAAATTCCCGAACGACCTCAGAAAAGAACTTTCTTTTAACGGAATTAAAGTTTATTGAGAATATAGTTGATTTATATTATCTAAAATGATATTATAATAATAGGTGAAAATTATGTTTAAAAGATTACGTGCCGATATAAATATGGCGAAGGAAAACGACCCCGCGGCGAGAAATAAATTCGAAATATTTTTAACCTACGCGGGCGTTAAAGCACTCGCTTGGCACAGAATAGCAAACTTCTTTTATAGAATAAAACTCAAACTCTTGGCAAGGATAATAAGCCAGCACGCCAGAAGGAGAACGGGTATAGAAATTCACCCTGCCGCAAAAATTGCGGGCGGGGTATTTATCGACCACGGCACGGGCGTAGTTATCGGCGAAACCGCGGAGATTGAAGAAGGCGTTATCATCTATCAGGGCGTTACTCTCGGCGGAACGGGTAAAGAAAAAGGCAAACGCCATCCGACCATTAAAAAGGGCGTTATAATAAGCGCGGGCGCAAAGGTACTCGGCGGGTTTACCGTTCACGAATACGCGAAAATAGGTGCGGGCGCGGTCGTTCTTAAAGAAGTGCCGGCTTACGCTACGGTCGTCGGCGTTCCCGGCAGAATAGTTAAAATCAACGGCGAAAAACTGCCGACGTTAGAACAGGAAAAGAGCGACCCGTATCAGGAAGAATTATGCTTCTTGCACGAAAAGGTTATTGAACTTTCCGAAGAATTAGAAAAGTTAAAAGAAAAAAAAGGAAATTAAAATGAAGATATACAACACGCTTACGGGCAAAAAACAGGATTTCGTTTCTATTAAACCTAACGAAGTCAATATGTACGCCTGCGGTATCACCGTTTCGGGCGAAGCGCACATAGGCCACGCCTATCAGGCGCTTATTTACGATATTATAAGAAAGTTTTTAAGTAAAATCGGGTACAAGGTAAACTATGCGAGAAATTACACCGACGTCGACGATAAGATTATAGCAAAGTCCAACGAAACGGGTATTCCTGCCGACAAGTACGCCAAGGATATGATAAAAGCAATAGATAAGCAAATGGCAAGATTTAAAGTCGGCGAACCTTCCGTGTGGCTTAAAGCGACCGAGTGTATCGACGATATTATAGAATTCGTTTCCGAACTCATTAAAAAGGGGCACGCCTATCCTACTGAAAAGGGCGACGTGTATTTCTCGGTTGACAGTTTCCCGTCTTACGGCAGGCTTTCGCACAGAAATCTCGAAGACGCGTTAAACGGCGTCAGAATAGACAACGACGAACAGAAGAAAAATCCGCTTGATTTTGCACTCTGGAAATCGGCGAAGGAAGGCGAACCTTACTGGCAGTCGCCGTGGGGGAAGGGTCGCCCGGGGTGGCATATCGAGTGTTCGTGTATGAACAAAAAAGCGTTCGGCGAAAGAGTGGATATCCACGGTGGCGGAAGGGATTTAATATTCCCGCACCACGAAAACGAAATAGCGCAAAGCGAAGCGCTGACGGGTAAGCCGTTCGCCAACTTTTGGATACATAACGGGCTTATTAAAGTAAACGGGCAAAAAATGAGTAAGTCGCTCGGCAACAGTCTTTTACTTTCCGATTTACTCGATAAGTATTCGGAAGAAACGGTAAAGTACGCGCTTTTGCAAACCAACTACCGTGGCGATATAAATATTACCGACAATCTTTTCCCCGACGCGGAAAAACATCTTGTAGATTTTTATAAAGTGTTTAAGTCGGCGACGGATAAAGGAATTATTATAGACGGCGAAAATAAACGAATAGACGAAGAGTTTAATAATGCGATGGAAGACGATTTTAACACCGCGCTTGCACTCTCTAACCTTTTCGGCTACTTTAAGAAGATTAAGGCGAAAATAAACGACAACGATTTATCGGCGGGCGCAGACCTTAATCAGATAAGGAAGACTTATTCGCTTTTAGGGCTTTTCGATACCGACGTAGATACCTTTTTAGCGAAATACGACAGGAAGGAAGACGAAAGCGTTCCGCAGCAGATTATCGCCCTTGCCGAAGAAATGCAGGCGGCGCGCGCTATTAAAGATTACGCGAAAGCCGACGCTTTGCGTGCGGAAATTATCGCCGCAGGCTATATTATAAAAATAAGCAAAGACGGATACGCGATAGGGAAAGTTTAATGAAAGACGTTGTTATTACGGTAAAAAAAGTCGCATGTTATAACGATCTCATTGCCGAATACGAAAAAAGCGATAATCCGCATTGCAATATGAGCGTCGGGCAAACATTTTTGAGTAAAAACGCCGCCCGCCCCAACGGATTTTGCGAAAGCGCTTGGCAAAATCTTTTCCCCTACGTTTTCGCCCTGTCTTCGGGATCGACCGATTTATATGACGGCTGGATGAAAGACAAGCACTCGGCTATGATTTCCTGTAACGACGGGTTTCGCCCTGTAAGTTTTTTGCTCGAAACAAAACAATAAAAATAACAGTATAACTTTATTTAAGGACAAGAATATGATTACTTCAAAAGAATTAAGAGACAAATGGATCAAATTTTACGAAGACAGGGGGCACTTAAATATCGGCGCGGTGTCTTTAATCGGCGACGGAACGACGGGCGTTATGTTCAACGTTGCGGGTATGCAACCGCTTATGCCGTATCTGTTAGGTAAAAAACACCCTTCGGGAAAAACGAGACTGTGCAACGTTCAGGGTTGCGTAAGAACGGTCGATATAGATTCCGTCGGCGACGCAACGCACTTTACCTTTTTCGAAATGATGGGCAACTGGTCTCTCGGCGACTACTTTAAAAAGGAAAAAACAAAATGGACGTTCGAACTCTTAACGCAGGTTTTCGGGTTCGATAAAGATAAGATTTGTTCCACCGTTTTTGCAGGCAACGAAAACGTTAAAAGAGACGACGAGACGGCGGGGCTACTCAAAGAATTAGGAATAAAAGAAGAAAATATCTTTTTCCTTCCGAAAAAAGACAACTGGTGGGAATTGGAAGGCACTGTCGGCACGCCTTGCGGGCCCGATAACGAGTGGTTCTATCCGAGAAAGGATATCGAAAAAGATTCTTCCGATTTTTTAACGGGGGATAGATACGTCGAAATAGGCAACGACGTGTATATGCAGTATAAAAAACTCGAAGGAAACAAGTACGTCGAATTGGAAAATAAAAACGTCGATACGGGGTTTGGGCTCGATAGACTTTTAGTTTTCTTAAACGGGCTTGACGACGGGTATAAAACCGACTTATTTATTGACGTTATCAACTATTTGCAAAAAGTTTCAAACAAAGATTACGAAAGTGACGACAAAGCGAGAAAAGCAATAAGAATTATCGCCGACCACACGAGAACGTCCGTTATGCTTATCGGAGATAGGAAGGGTATTTTGCCGTCCAACACGGGGGCAGGATATATTTTAAGAAGATTACTCCGCCGTGCGATAAGATACTGCAAAACGATAGAAATTGACGCAACCGAAATGCTTAACGTTGCAAAAATCTTTATCGAAAAGATTTACGACAGTGCGTATCCGCTTTTGGTAGAAAAAGAAAACTATATTTTAGAAGAAATCAATAAAGAAATAACTAAGTTCAACGCAACCTTAATATCGGGCATGAAAGAGTTTGAAAAGTGCATAACGGGAATCGAAAGAAAGAACGAGTTTATGGCACAAAAAGACCCGAACTATATAAAAGAAACGTGTATTTCGGGAAAACAGGCGTTCAGGCTATACGATACCTTCGGTTTCCCGCTTGAACTGACGAAAGAACTTGCCGAAGAAAGGGGATTTGCGGTTGACGAAGATGGGTTTAACACCGCTTTCCGTGAGCATCAGGAAATAAGTAAAGCACAGGCGAGCAGTGCAAAGGGCGGGCTTACCGAAAGAAACGAAACGACGACGAAGTATCACACCGCAACACATATTATGCTTGCGGGCTTACGCAAAATGTTCGGAACGGACACAATGCAAAAGGGTTCTAACATCAACGAAGAGCGTATGCGTTTCGACTTTAACTTAGACCATAAAATGACGGACGAAGAATTAAAGCAATTGGAAGATTTCGTAAACAAGACGATTGAAAAGAAGATAGCGGTAGTCCGTGAAGAAATGCCGTATAAAGAAGCGGTAAGTAAGGGTGCATACGGCGTGTTCCACGCCGACAGCGAAGACCAGATAGTTTCTATCTATACGATAGGAGACGTGGACAAGCAGATTTGCGGTGGACCGCACGTTGAAAATACGGGGGAACTCGGGCATTTTAAGATAACAAAAGAAGAAAGTTCGTCAAGCGGAGTAAGAAGAATTAAAGCGATTTTAGAGTAAGGCGGATAGCAACTTTGATATTGCTAAAACGCTTGTTTGTGGCAGTTTTTGGCGCTTGACAAAAAACCGCTGCGTGATATAATTAGATAAGTAATATATTGTATTGCAAAAAGGCAATGAAAATGGAAAGAAAAAACTGTAAAAACATTTTAATATTTATACTTACGGTAATCTCGCTGTTTTGTTTTACGCTGTTTTTCGGCGCGTTCGGTTCGGGCGGGAAGAAAGTCGTTAACGCCGAAGAAGAACCGCCGTACGTAGAAGAACCCGTTTACGTAACCGAGAGTTGTACTCTTTCGGGGCAGTATTCCACGCCTTACGTGATAAGACCTGCTACCGAAGTAATCGTTATTACGCTTGACGGGTTTAATTATTATAACAGCGGGGAAGAACCCGTGTTCACTATCAATACGGAACACGAAGGGGACTATGCGCGGGTTATTTTTATGTTTAACGGCGAAAATAACATAACGACGCAGGGGGGAAATATTTTTTACGTAACGTCGCAAAATATAGACCTTTCGTTCAGTTCTTCGGCAGGCGGTTCTGCGAATATGCAGTGTTATAACGGTTCTCCTATACTATATTCGTCGGGCTATTTCTATATCGAAGAAACATTTTTAAGTTCGGCTATAATCGACAACGAAACGTACGGAAAAGACCAAGTCGGTATGATAATAAGCGCAATAGTGAATCAAGGTGTAGACAGCGTTAGTTTATACTTTGTTTTACCTGAAATTACGACTTTGTACCTTTCTAACGAAGACAACAATAAAACTTACGTTTCGGGCAATAATTATTACGGCGAAGAAGTGCCTGAAAACTACGTCGTAGTAGACAATTATACCGCTTTGGTTATCGAAGCGAGCGGAACTTTTAATATTACTTTAAGGGATTATTTTTTCCAAGGAACTAACCTGAACGAGTGTGCACCTGCGATAACTATTTATAACGATGGCGATTCACCGCTTACGGTAAATATTGTCGTAGAAAACGCGGTTAATTTAATAGAACTCGATATGCCGGCGATACGGCTTATGAACGACGGTATTATCTGCGCGTTTACCTGTGCGGACAACGGAAATGAAAATCATTTTATCGTACAAAGGTTTGTAGACCGCAATTATCAGACGGGAGTGCCGAATTATTCGGGCGATAGCGCAATCTATTCTTTAAGCCCGTCGAGTACCTTCGTTTACGACGAGAATTGCGTTATAGGCGCTATGCCGCCGAACGGGGATATTCAACCGACTTACGATATAGAAGAAGCGATGACGGAAAACGGCTTTTACGCTTTCACTATAACGTACGGCGAAAACAGTCAGGTCGACCCTACGCACGAACATAATTATACGGGTATATCTTACGAGTGGAACGAAGATTATTCGGCTTGCATTGCGATTGCGTATTGTGAAAATTGTGAAGAACGTATTACGGAAGAAGCAACTATATCCTATTCCGAACCCGAAACGGACGTTGAAGCGTTAGGCGACAGTGCAAACGCTTATATCGGAAACAGGACGATAACCACTGTATACGCAACGTTTGAAAATTCTTATTTCACTCAACAGATTCAATATATACACAACGTTGTCCTTGAAAGGAACAATAACAATCAACCTTATTTTAGATATAACGGTGGTGTCGTTATAGTAACGGTTCAGGACGGATATAGTTACGACGCTGCCTATACGTGGAACGGCGGTATTGCGATAACCAACTGGAGTAATAACGACCCGCTTTATATTTACTTCGTATTTGAAGGCGACGCAACGATAATAAGCGGACAAAATCACCCTGCAATAAGGGTAGGTGATGATGGCGGTATATACAATATTACTTGCTATATAACGACTTCTTCGCAGTCTTTAAGTACAGTTAAGTTTGCAACGAGCGGAAACGAGTGTCCGTCGATTATGGTAAGTGACGGCGATACTTCCCGAATAATTATTGACGGCAACGCCTATGTACAAGGCATATACGGGTTATATGATTTTGAAGAAGAAAAAGGAACGCTTATAGAAACGGAAAATAGCGGACAGGCATTAAGTACGATAATGAGCGGAGACTATCAGGCATGTATTATAAATATGTCTGCGTCGGAAATTGTGCACGAACACAATTACGTTATAACGGAAACCTATCCTGCGACTTGTACAGAAAACGGCGGAATACTGTACGAGTGCGAGTGCGGAGAAAGTTATATGGAAATAATTCCTGCTACGGGGCACGTTCCCGATTACGACTGCGCGACGACGGAACACGGCGTTCACTGTACCGTTTGCGGAGAAGAAATAGAAGGAAAATTGCCGACCGAACAGGAAGAGAAACTTGAACCGGTTAAAGACCTTATAAACGTTGATATATCTGCGGACGCAACGGAAGAAGAAAAGCAGAAAGCCGAAGAACAGCAACAAAAGATTGAAGAAGCGCTTGAAATAATCAACCCTGAAACGGTTGAAGAAATCGTCGATAAAGTCAGCGGTGCGCTTAACGTTTTGGAAGAAGAGTTAGAAAGGCAGTTAGAAGGTAAAACGGAAGAAGAACAAGCCGAAATCAGAAAAGAATACGAAGAAAACGTAGAAAAGGTTACGATAATATTACAGAGTTCGCTTATAGTCGGCGCAAAGATGGACAGCGCCGTGGAAGAAGCGGAAGAATTCGTTAAAACTATTCCTGAAAACACGGGAATCAATATGTCTGACCTTCTCGGCGATTTCTATAAACGGCAGTACGAACTGTTGCTTAACAAAAACCAAGGCAACTCTTCGGCGACGGGTTATGCGAAGAGATACGACGCGAGCGGCGCTACGGGGTTAGATTTGGACACCGATAAAGATACTTATAAGAACGCGGTAGAGTTCGTAGACACTTCGGTATCGAATATGAAGAACGCAGTTCTTTTAATAAGGACGTGTAGCGGCAGCGCGGTTAAGGAAAGCGTAAACGATTACGTAAACAGGGTTGCGTACTCTTCGTTTAAGGATTTCGATAAAGACGTGGCGGACAGAGAGTTCGTAGAAAACGCGTATACGGCGATTATGCTTAACTTGCAGGAACAGGTGTTAAGCACGCTCGAAAAAGAATATCAGGAAACCAAGGCAAGCGGAAAGTACAGCGGCAAGGCGCTTGAAGATTATGAAGCGACCTATAACGAACAGGTGGAAAACGTAAGCGATTTCGAGACGTTTGAAATAATGATATTAGAAGTTATGCGCCAAAAATACGTAACCGTTCTTAACGAAAGATTAGACAATAAATTATTAACGAAAGACGAATACGACGTTTTGTTTGAAGGTGCGAAAGACGTGGACGCTTTCGAAGAAAAATATAACGAAATATTTACTAACTGGGCGTTAAACAAAGAAGACGCAAGCGGAATTACCTTGGAAGAAATATCTAATTCCGTTATCGGCAACACCAAAAAGAAGATGGGTGCGGGCGAATATTTAAAGAACGGATTGTCGACCCTTGAACTCGTTATATTTATAGTAGTGTTCGGCGCGCTTGCAATCGGCGGCATAACAATTCTCGTTATGAAAGCGTTGCCAGTAATTAAAGCAAAACGCAGGGGGGAAAGATAGTTGGACGAGTTTAATTTTAACGGAACTAATCCCGAATACACCGCGATAAACGATAATGTGGCGATAATCGAAAATCAACTGCTTACCGAAAACCAACCGATAGGCGAGAACGATGCCGTTCCGGAATCGACGGAAAAACCCGCCCCCGTTCAAACGAACAAATCAAAAAGGCAAACGGCGATAACGGGGCTGGTTGGAAGTTTAGTAACCGTCATAAGCGCGGCGGTGTTCGGCATTACCACGCTTCTGAACGTTAAAATGAACGCGGAGTTTGCCGAAGTCGCTTTCGTGGACGGTGCAATCAATTACGAAATTCAGGTTGCGGATATGACCGAAAAGGAAACGCTTAATCTTTACCTTTACGACGGTGAAGAGTTAGTGGAAGGATATCCCGTTCCCGTTATAGACGAAGATAACGACGGCACGGTTTCGGGCACGATAATTATCCCGCAGGAAGAAATACAGGAAAAGATTGACAACGGCGGTGAAGCAAAGTACAGACTTTCGCTGAAAGGCAACGTGGGTTTAACGGTTGAAAGAAGTTTCGACAGTTACGTGTTAAAGGCAACGCTTGTTAATTCTCATTTCGACGACGTTGAAGGGCATTGTCAATGCGCTGTCGACGGCTATTATTACTTTACAATGAACTTTTCGGACGATAATCAGGTGTTTACCGATTTCTCGGCGTATATAGAAGACGAATTCGGGAACAGGGCGGACTGCGTTTTTAACGACGACTTGCACAGCGAACAAAGGGTGTTTATAAATAACCTTAAAGGCGCAAAAGCAAAACTTTATATAAATTATTGTAAAGACGGCGAACCGACGGTAAAAGTAATAGATATAACGATATAAGAAAAAATAATTATTTAACATAAAAGGAGAAGGTTATGGAAAAGAAGAACAATGTTATCAAAAACGTTGTTAAATGGGGCATTTTTGCAATTATCTTGGTATTTTTGCTTTTGATTGCATTAAGAAAGCGTATTTTCGGCGCGGACACTTTTTTGTATAACTTATACGAAGAAGAAACTGCGGGAAACATTGCGAACAAGTTGTTTAAGGTTCTCGTTATCGTGCTTGGCGGAATAGATATTATCTGCGTTGCCAACGTCGCGATTAAAATCGGAACGATAGTTAAAAACAACACGGCGAAAACGACTTTCCTGCTTATAGGCAACGTGCTTAAATACATCAGCGCGATACTCATCGTGTTAATCAGTTTGTCGGCAATGGGCGTCGATTCGACGGCACTCGTTACGGGGGCAGGGGTTTTAACCTTGGTTGTCAGTCTCGGTTGTCAAACGCTGGTTTCCGATATCGTTGCAGGTATATTCCTTTTGTTCGAAGGGGATATTAAGGTTGGCGACATAGTAGTTATCAACGGTTGGAGAGGCACGGTTCAGCAAATCGGTTTAAGAAGAACGAAAATCGAAGATACGGTAGGCAATATCAATATCGTCAACAACTCTTCCATTTCGAACATTATAAACAACACGCGTGATTTATCCATCGCTATCTGCTACGTAGGTATCGAATACAACGAATCGATAGAAAGAGTTGAAAACATATTGAAAGAAAACTTCGAAACGATTAAAAAGAATCTTCCGTCAATCGTTGCAGGTCCTTTCTATCAGGGCGTTTCCGAACTCGGCGCGTCTTCGGTAAACATTAAAATAGTCGCTAAATGTCGCGAAGAAAATAAATTCCAACTTGAAAGGGATTTAAACCGCGAAATAAAACTTCTTTTCGATAAGTACAACGTAAATATTCCGTTCAATCAAATCGTTCTCAATTACAGGGACGAAAACGAAGAAGCCGCAAAGTCCACCGCAAAAGAAGCGGAAACGGCAAAGGCGTTCATTAAAGAACAGAAAGAATTGACCCGCGGAATAGACGAACAGAATCAGTAAAAAATATTTTTTATATAAAGGAGAAAAATATGAAAAACATGAAGGCTTATATCGCCGAATTCATCGGAACACTCGTTTTGGTACTCTTCGCTTGCGGCGTTGCTGTATTCTCGGGTGTAAACACGGTTGCAACTTCTCTCGCTTTCGGCTTGGTTATCGTTGCAATGGCTTACTCAATAGGTAACGTTTCGGGTTGTCACATCAACCCTGCGGTTTCTTTGGCTATGCTTATTTCCAAAAAAATGAGCGTTAAAGATTTCTGCGGATACGTTATCGCACAGATTCTCGGCGCACTCGCAGGCGCTGCGTTACTCGGCTTGTTCGCGCACAGTTTCAAAGCGTTAGGCGGAAACGCGGTTCAACCGCTTTTAACCGCTAATTACAGCGAAATAGGTTCTTATCTCGTTGCTTTGGTTGCCGAAATCATCTTAACGTTCGTTTTCGTTATCGCTATTCTCGGCGTAACGAGTAAATCTTCGAACGGCCACGTAACGGGTATCGTTATCGGTCTTGCTTTGGTTCTCGTTCACTTGTTAGGTTTATTCTTAACGGGAACGTCCGTAAACCCTGCACGTTCGATAGGCCCTGCTATTTTACAGGCACTCGCAGGCGAAACGACCGCACTTTCTCAAATCTGGATTTTCATCGTTGGACCTATGCTTGGTTCTGCGCTTGCCGCGGTTTGCTACGCTTTCCTTACGAAGGAAGAAAAATAATTATAAAAAATCAACTAAAATACTGTATTTAAAGAAAATATTTTTAAGGAAGGGCATAGCCCTTCCTTTTTTTACTTTCTTATCGGGCGAAATACTCATCGTCCGATTTTTTTACGTTTATTATCTTTCTGTTTTGCGTTTCTGCAATATAATAATCGACGGCAAAAACGTTTTCACTCTTTTTCCGTATCAATCCCACTTCGTTTACGTTTCTGAATAACGGCGGGGGCATCACCCCGATAAAATCTTTTACGTAATCTTTTAAATATAGCGCGTTCTGTTGCATTTCGTCGGATAAATATTTAATTATATCCCCGCCCACGCATAAATCTTCGAAGAAAGCAAAAGGTATAATTTTTTCGGAAAGTTTATCTAAATCGGTTTCACCCGATACTTTTCTTCCGCTTTCGTAAACGACGTTATCGCGGACTGTATATACAATCTCGATTTTATGTTTCGCTATATCTGAAAGAGAGTATGAAATATTTATCGTTGTATCAAAAGAAAAGTCGGTTATTTCGCCACAAAAAATCTTTTCGGTTTTACCCGTTAATTTATAAAGCGAAAGATATTTTCTTTTCCCGATAGTATCTTTAATAAAAACAAAATCGGTGTTTAAGACAGAAAAAGTATCTGTTTCGGGGCAATTAAAAATTAAGTCTTCAACGAAATTGTCCGTTTCCGTCTGAATAGAAACTTTTGAAGTGTCGTCGTAAAAAAGCGTGATTTCAAAATTATTAAACCGTTTCTGATAAATAACCTTAAACGGCAAATCGCTTTTTTTAAGGCAAAAATCGATTAAATATCCGCCTTTCATATCCGTTATTTTTATAGGTTTAGGCGGCGAGAGAAAAAAGTGTTTTTCTAAAATAAAATTAAGATTGTTTCCCCCGTTTATGGGGCACAGTTCGACAAGGGGGGACGGGTTTTCAATTAAAATAGGTTTCGGGTCGCGCCCTATAACGCCGAAATATAATCCGTTTATTTTAATCGCGTAGTCAAAGTTTCCCGTAAAATAATAATACATATAAAAATACTATGTATGAAATGGCGGTTTTATGATAATAAGATATATATAATGAATATAGGGGATTACTATGCAGGAAAAAGAAAAATATCAGTATAGCGATATGGTTGAAAAAATCGTTGGCAGTATCACGATGATACGGCTTAAAAAAGAAATAGACGCTATGATTTTAAGGCTTTTAACCGACCAGCGAAAAGAAAACGATAAACTCTTAAAAGAAAACATTAACTTAAAGTTCGAAAACCGATACTTATACAATAAACTCTTAAATAATAAAAATAATTTCTAAAACGCCTTTTTTCTATTGACAAACGGCGAAAAGATAAGTATAATACTAATTGCAACCAAAAAGGTTGCAATTAAACCGAAAGGGGCGAAAAAGTGAAATTATCTTCGAAAACACATTACGGGCTTATGGCTTCAATAATGCTTGGAAAAGTTTATCCCGACGGGACGATATCGGCAAGCGAGTTGGAAAAGGGGATAGGCGTTTCGGGGAAATATTTGGAAAAGATAATGCGCCTTTTAGGGAGTAGGTCAATAGTTTCGGCAAACCGCGGGGCAAACGGCGGATATTATTTATTAAAAGACCCGAAAGATATTACCGTCGGCGAGATAGTAAGGGCGTTAGAAGACGATATGAAAATTATCGAGTGCGTCGATAAAAACGGGACTTGTAAATGTTGCCCTTCGCAACGGGTATGGAAAAAATTATACACGGGAATTAACGACGTTTTAGATTCTATGACGTTAAGTCAGGTTCTAAACGGTGAATTATAAACGGAAGGAAAAATTATGATTAAACTACCTATTTATTTTGACAACGCGGCTACGACGCCCGTCGATAAAAGAGTATTAGAAAAGATGACGCCGTATTTTACCGAGATTTTCGGCAACCCGAACAGTCAGCACGTTTTCGGCAGAGAGTCCGTTAAAGCGGTTGATAACGCGAGGGATACGATAGCGGGCATAATAAACGCGAAACCCAACGAAATATATTTTACTTCGGGCGGAACGGAAGGCGATAACTGGGCATTACGCGGGGTGGCAAACGCTTATAAAGATAGGGGCAAGCATATTATAATAAGCCCTATCGAACACGCCGCAATGATAGAAACGGCAAAAGCACTTGTAAAAGAAGGTTTCACCGTCGATTTTATGAAGGTGGACGGCGAAGGGTTTGTCGATTT
The DNA here is from genome assembly GCA_017445995.1 of Clostridia bacterium. Classification (GTDB taxonomy): domain Bacteria; phylum Bacillota; class Clostridia; order Christensenellales; family Borkfalkiaceae; genus UBA1259. The sequence continues at coordinate 5,197 of JAFSRT010000012.1, read as the reverse complement.
AGAACACCTGAAATCTATTATAAGAGACGATACGATTTTCGTCGGCTGTATGATGGCAAACAACGAAGTGGGAACAATAGAGCCGATAAAAGAAATTGCTGCAATAGCGCACGAGAAGAACGCAGTATGCTTTACGGACGCGGTTCAGGCGGCGGGCGTTCTCGATATCGACGTTAAGGACTTAGGCGTTGACCTTATGAGTATGAGTAGCCATAAGATTTACGGGCCGAAAGGCGTGGGCGCGCTGTATATAAGAAACGGTTTAAGAATATCGAGTATTATTGCGGGCGGACATCAGGAAAGAATGAAACGTGGCGGAACGACTAACGTCGCGGGGGTAGTAGGGTTTAGCGAAGCCTTTAAGATAGCGAACGAAGAAAGGGAAAAGAACTTTAATTACGTTTCGTCCCTTCGCAATCACTTTATAGATAGGGTAATAAACGAAGTGCCGTTCGTAAAACTGAACGGGCCCGATAAAGATAAACGCGATAAATACAGACTTCCGGCGAACGCGGACTTTTCTTTCAGGTATATCGAAGGGGAATCGATTTTATTCTCTCTCGACTTGGCGGGGATAGCCGTTTCTTCGGGTTCGGCTTGTTCTTCGGGTTCGTTAGAACCGTCCCACGTATTGCTTGCGTTGGGGCTACCGGAAGGTTTGGCGCACGGCTCGATCAGGTTTTCTTTCGGTAAGCATAATACGATGGAAGAAGTTGACTATGCGGTGGACGAAATTAAAAAAGCAGTAGAAAGATTAAGGGCAATGTCGCCGTTATTTAAGATTGAAGGAGATAAAAAGTATGTATAATGAAAAAGTTATGGAAGCGTTCCAGAATCCGCAGAACGTCGGCGAAATAGAAAATGCGGACGGTATCGGCGAAGTAGGCAACGAAGTTTGCGGAGATATAATGCGTATTTCGTTAAAAATCGAAAACGACGTGATAGTGGACGCCAAGTTCAAAACTTTCGGCTGTGCCGCGGCAATAGCAACGAGTTCGACGGCAACGGCTATGATTAAGGGTATGAAAGTCGACGACGCGCTTGCGGTTACCAACAAGATAGTTATCGAAAAGTTGGGCGGACTTCCGCCACAGAAATTGCATTGTTCCGTTTTGGCGGAAGAAGCGATTAAAAAGGCAATCGAAGACTATAAAAACAAACAAAATAAATAATACATAAGGTTTAGCAAAATGAAGATAGGATTTGTAGGAGATTCAATTACGGAAGGCGTCGGTGCGTCTTCCGTTGAAAAAAATTACGTTTCACTTGTTGCATCGATATTAAATTGCGAAACCGTTAATTACGGAATAAGCGGAACGCGAATTGCAAGGCAAAATAAAATAACTTATCCGCACTCTTTCGATATGGACTTTAATTTCAGGCTACCGTTTATTGCCGACGATTTAGACCGCGTTTTCGTTTTCGGCGGAACGAACGATTACGGGCACGGCGACGCAAGGTTCGGTGATTTAATCGAAAAGGATGCGTATTCGTTTTGCGGTGCGGTAAACCTTTTAATCGACGGTTTACTTAAAAAATATCCGAAGGAAAAAATAACCTTTATTCTTCCTTTGCAACGTTTCGAATCCGCGCCTAACCCGACGACGGGTAAACACCTTGAAGATTATGTAAAGGCGTTAAAAACGATAGTAAAAAATCACGGCATAGAATATCTTGATTTTTATAACGGGTTATTCCGAAAACCCAACACCAACTTATATAGCGAATTTTTTGCCGACGGCTTGCACCCTAACGACAACGGGCATAAAATCATTGCCGAAAAAATAAGCGAGTACATAAAAAACAAGAAATAAATAAACAGGAATAAAGATAACGAAAAAAACAAGGCGCACGCCTTGTTTTTTTGGTGTACCCGACAAGAGTCGAACTTGCAGCCTTCAGAATCGGAATCTGATGCGATATCCAGTTTCGCCACGGGTACTTTTTTATATAATAAACAATATAATTAAAAATATCAAGCGTTTTTAATAAACTATGTTTGATATTTACGAGATTATGTGTTATTATTAACATAAAAGGAGAAAATTATGGCAAAAACAGTCGTCGTGGGATTAAGCGGCGGAGTGGATAGTTCGGTTGCCGCCCTTCTTCTTAAAGAACAGGGCTACAACGTTATCGGGCTATATATGAATAACTGGGAAGAGCAGGACGAGTGCGGACATTGTACGGGTGAAGAAGACTGGGGGGACGTGCGCCGTGTCGCAAACAAAATAGGTATTCCTTATTATTCAGTCAATTTTGCCAAAGAATATATGGATAGGGTGTTTTCCTATTTCCTTAAAGAATATAACGCAGGCAGAACGCCTAACCCCGACGTACTCTGTAACCGCGAAATAAAGTTCAAAGATTTTAAGGAAAAGGCGTTTGAACTCGGCGCGGAATATATCGCGACGGGGCATTATTGCGATATTCTGCACGAAGACGGCAAGCACTATTTACTAAAAGCGAAAGACCAGAATAAAGACCAGACCTATTTTCTCAATCAGTTATCTCAATCACAGTTGAACAAGGTGTTGTTTCCGCTTGGCAAGTTAGAAAAATCGGAAGTTCGCGCCATTGCGGAAAAGAACGGGCTTGCAACCGCGAAGAAAAAAGATTCGACAGGCATCTGTTTTATCGGTGAAAGAAATTTCAGAAACTTTTTGCAAACGTATATTCCCGCAAAACGGGGGCAGATAAAAACTTACGACGGGAAAGTGCTTGGCGAACATCTCGGGCTAATGTACTACACGATAGGGCAAAGGCGCGGGCTTAATATCGGCGGGCAAAAGGGCGACGACGGGTCGCGCTGGTTCGTTATCGAAAAGGATTTAAAAAACAATATATTATACGTTGCGCACGGCGAAGAAGACAGGCTTTATAGCGACGGGCTTATAGCAAGCACTATAAACTGGATTCCCGAAGTGCCTACAAAAAAAGAATTCGACTGCACGGCAAAGTTCCGTTACCGTCAGCCCGAACAGAAATGCAGAGTCAAAATTACGGGCGATACCGTTTACGTAGAGTTTTACGAAAAACAGCGCGCAATAACCGAAGGGCAGTTCGCGGTTTTCTATCAGGGCGAAAAATGTATCGGTGGCGGTGTTATCGAAAAGGCGATTTTTAAGAAATAAAAATCGCTATTGACATTACCGTTATTTTTGGTATAATAAATATAGTAAGGAGTAATTTATGAAAATATTTGATAAACTTATGGATTTTTACGAAAAGACGCTTAAAATCGCGATAGCGGTAATGATTGCGTTGTCCGTTTATAATCTCGTAATCTCAACTCTCGGCAACTCGTCGTACGGGGCGTTTGTGGAAATAATGAAGAACGTTATCTACGTTGCCCTGTTTACACTTTTACTTGTTGCATTTTGCCAAAAGAAGAACGACCTTCTTATTTTAGTTCTTACCGTTTGGTTTTCATACATCTTCTTAAAAGCGGTATTCGGTTCCTTTTCAGAACTCGCAACCGCCCTTGCAAGATATAAAATCGCGGGAAAGCATAAGTTCTATTTCTTACTGTCAAACGGTATTCAGTTCCTTGTCGACGGCGGTATTGCGTTTATAGGCGTTCTCTTTATCGTGCAGATAATAAAGAAAGAAGAAAGTTTTGCACAGTTAATTAAAATTGCGCTTTCCGTTCTTTTGGTTCTCGCCGCACTTATGGTGATTATGTACGTTATCGGCAAGTTCATAAAAGTTGTGGGATTAAGAAAACTTTCTATCCCCGTTTTCAATTTCGGTATCGTCTATCTTTTCGCAGGGTTTTACCGACCTATGCTTTCAATGTTTAAAATAAAGAAAACGTCAGGCGCTGAAAAACCCATAAAGAAAGGAAATGCAAAACCTTTACAGGAAGACGACGAAGAAAAACAATAAACATTATATATAATATATATAAGAGAAAAAATAAAAAGCAGTAAACTAAAACCCGGTTTACTGTTTTTTTAACGAATAGCGACAAAAATTGTGTGTCAATTTTAAGTAAAAACACAATATTTTGTGGTCGAAAAACTTTTTCTAAAAAGTTTAAAAAATTTGTAAAAAACGCTTGACTTAAAAATCGTAATACTATATAATCACTATTGCTTACAAAAAAACGGGCTGTACTTAAATCATAAGAAAAATACAAGTGATTTTTTGTTTTCGGCGGATTAAAACCGCGATATCTGTAAGATAAACGAAAAGTAATAAAAAAAACTTGAAAAAGTATTGAAAAATGCTTGACAATATATAATGCTTATGATAATATAAGTAGGCTGTCGCAAGAAAGCGCATCAACCGAAGTTGATGGGAGTAGCTTAAAAATTGAATAGAAGGAAATAAGACAAAATAAGAATTATTTTGAAAGTTTCTGTCAAAATCTTTGAAGTATATATGTACTTTAAAAAACAGTCATTGCATATGACAAAACGCAAAAAAGCGAAAAATCGTTAGAGCAGTTGAGAAAGAAATTTCTCGGCTTTAAATAATTAAACTCAAGAGTTTGATTCTGGCTCAGGACGAACGCTGGCGGTGTGCTTAATACATGCAAGTCGAGCGGAGTTTAAGGGGCTTGCTCCTTAAACTTAGCGGCGGACGGGTGAGTAACGCGCGAGCAACCTGCCTATATCTGGGGAATAACATAGAGAAATCTGTGCTAATACCGCATATGACCACAGTAAGGCATCTTACAGGGGTGAAAGATTTATCGGATATAGATGGGCTCACGTACCATTAGATAGTTGGTAGTGTAACGGACTACCAAGTCGACGATGGTTAGCCGACCTGAGAGGGTGATCGGCCACATTGGAACTGAGATACGGTCCAGACTCATACGGGAGGCAGCAGTAGGGAATATTGGGCAATGGGCGCAAGCCTGACCCAGCAACACCGCGTGAATGATGAAGGTCTTCGGATTGTAAAGTTCTGTGATGGGGGACGAAGAAAGTGACGGTACCCCAAGAGCAAGCCACGGCTAACTACGTGCCAGCAGCCGCGGTAATACGTAGGTGGCAAGCGTTGTCCGGAATGACTGGGCGTAAAGGGTACGTAGGTGGCCATTCAAGTTAGTAGTGAAATCCCAGGGCTCAACTCTGGTGCTACTACTAAGACTGTGTGGCTTGAGTGCAGGAGGGGTAAGTGGAATTCCTAGTGTAGCGGTGGAATGCGTAGATATTAGGAAGAACACCGGTGGCGAAGGCGACTT
>JAFSRT010000011.1 GCA_017445995.1 Clostridia bacterium | reverse complement strand
CGTTTTTACCGTAGTTCTTATTGTCAAGTTAAGGGGTAAAAAGGCGTGGACAAAGATAGAATAAGTTTACAACTGAATAAAATCTTCGTTCTGGCTTTTTTTGCGATAGCCTGCCTGATAATGTTCGTAATGAGTACAGGCGTTATCAGTGCTATCGCTCACGCAGATTATACTCCGATAGTTACGGTAGAGAATAAAACGGTTCATAGAGGGCAGACGTTTACTATCGACGTAGACTTAACGAATAACGAAGGGCTTATTTCTTTATATCTCACGCTTAATTATGATAGTTCGGTAATGAAACTCGTAAACGTAGAACAGGGTAATGCTTTAAGCTCTTTAACGTTTACCAACACGAATACTCAAACCGAACTCGGCTACGGCGTATTGCCTTTCAATATGTTATGGGACGGAAGAAAAAGCGATAATTCTAACGGTAATATTATTCGATTGACTTTTGAAAGTTTTTCTACCGCAGAAATCGGAACGTATCCTATAACGCTTACTTACGACGCGACAAACACGAACAGCGAGTACGGAAAACCTATTGCAATCAATATAGTAAACGGCTCGGTTACTATTATAAAAGGCGAATTTGAAGCCATATATTACGACTGGAACGACAAGGAACTGTATAGGAAAGACTATAACGCAGACGACGTTCCGTTGTACGTCGGCAACCTTCCGTCAAGGGAGACCGACGAGTGTTATTCGTATGAATTTATAGGTTGGAAAGGTATCGTCTCAGAAGATATAAATGTCATAAAGTATCAGGCAGACTATAAACTTACGCCGATAATTTATCAAGCGTTTTACTACGTGGACGGCGTAAACGAAGAAAGTTTCGACGGTATCGTTACAACGGACGATTATTACAAGGCTTTAGAAATCCCTTACGGAACTTTTCTTGAAAACGCATATCCTCTAAAAAGCAGATACGTGTTTTCAGGTTGGTTTAAAGACGATAAGTGCACTATTCCGTTTACCGAAAACTTGATGCCTGCCGAAAATATTTCGCTATACGGATATTTCGTGTACGATATAAGAACTACGTCGATTCCGAAAATCCAGATGAGTATGACCGAAAACGACGATAACACCGTTACCGTAAACGCAAATATGGTGTTAAATACCGGTTTTAACGGAATGGTTTTAACTCTCAGTTATGACAGGTCGGCGTTGGAGTTTATCGGATTTGAAAAGAAAGAAACCTTTTCTTCTTTGCAATTCGATACGACGGACGTCGAGACGGCGGGATACGACGTTGATGATTTTAAGTTCTACTACGAACATTCCGAAAACACTTACGAGACGGGTTTGTTTTTAGCGCTTAATTTTAGGATTAAAGATAATTCATCGGCCGGTGTATACGGTGTAACGTTTACGCTCGGCAACACCGACGCCACATATATTAACGGTATTAACGGTATTAGGTATACCGAAATAGAGATAATAGGCGTGCAGATTCCCGTAGGTAAAATCTATCAATGGGAAAGAAGCGCCGAAGACGATGCCGATATCACCGTAACGAGCGATAAGGGGATGCCTGCCGATACAACGCTTAAAGTATCGCTTGTGCCGGAAAGTAAACACCAAATCGAAAGCAAATCGGTAGAAGAAATCGCCGGCGACGATATGGAATTGAAAGCCGTATATAATTTAAGATTGTTGAGAGTACTCGGCAACGTTGAAACGGAAGTTCAACCGGACGGCGCGCTCGTCGTAGAAATTAAACTTACGGCGTCACAGCAGGCTTGCAAAAGACTTGCGCTATATTACGTCAATGACAACGGCGAAATGACGCTTTATAATAGCGAAAGAGACGGAGACGTTCTTAAATTTAAAACAGACCATTTATCATGGTGGGCTATCGTCGGGGATAAAACCGTAGCCGGCGGAAAAGTATCCGATGCGACGATAACGTTGATAACAATGCCTATAATGCTTGCGGTAGCGACTATGGCTTATGCACTCATTATTATTGGTAAGAACAAGAAAAATAAAGGAGAAATCGATAGATGAGTTCTTTATTATTGTCCGGAACGGGACTGTCTAATTTTGCGTGTTCCGCTGAAGAATGCCTGTGTTGGATTATTATTTTATTGAACATATTGACGATATTCTATCTCGTGTTTTGCGCTTGGTTTAAGGTAACCAAAGCCGTAAGGGTAATAGGCTACGTTTGGGCGAGCGCGCTCGCTGTCGGAAGCGTCGCGGTAGTTGCCTTACACACGTGTATATTTACTATTTTATCGACGGTATTTACAGGGCTTGTAATTATGGCTGTGCTTTCCGTAGCGTTCAATAAAGGCGTGTTTGCAAACGAAAGCGAAGAAGAAAAACCCGTAAAAGCGTCAGGTTCTTACGTTATACATGAAACCGATGGGCATCATTATGTTTTCGTTCTTTACGACACTAAAAAGAAAGCGATTGCAAAGTCATGTTTTAAATATATCAGTATAAGTGAAACGAAAGAAGCAATCGAACTTTGCCGTAAAAACGGCTTTATCGCGGCGGTAGAAGACAGAACGAAAAACTGGATAGAGTTTGTAAACCATCCTAAATTCGAACTTGTAAATATAGACGGTAAATTCTCTTTCACAATGTCGCTTATAAACGAAACGGTAATAATCAAATCCGAAACGTTTGACGACTACGAACAATGCAAAAAGACTATGGAATCGGCAATTTTAGCAGTCAGATCCGAAAAATTGTTTTTCGCCGAACGCGAAGTTTTATCCGATGAACAGTTTGAATATCGAAAGTTCGAAATAAAAGTTCAAGAAAATACCGAAAAAATTGCCGAACCCGTCGTGAAAGCCGTTCAAGAGATTGCTACATCAATGGATGTCGCCGCCGCCGACAATGGCAAAGCCGTAGAAACGGGCGAAATTACGTTAAAAGACGGGCTTGCGATTGCCGCCAAAACTGCCAGAAAGGAAAAGATAACCAAAAAATACGTTGCGGACTATCTTAAAGCAAAATTCGGTGCGGAAATCGAAACGAATTGTCGCGCCAACTATATAAAGTCCGGCAAACTTCCGCTTGCCGACACGCACTATGTTCTTAACGGTAAAAACAAAACCTGCTTTGCCTTTATTTACGAAGTCAACAATACTGTTATGATGTTATTAAAAGTTTCCGATTCGATGGGCAAAAAATTTGCAAAAGGACACAAAACCGTACACACGAGTTCATTCCCGAAATCGAAAAACAAATGGTACAGCATTATCGTTGACGATACTTTTACGAATGAAGACGTAGAAGCAATTCTTGAAGAAAGCGTTTTGCAGATGAAAGGGAAATTAGCAAAATAAATAAATTATCAAAATTAAAGAGTCCGAACGAGAAGGAATTGCGCTCAATAAGCGACGGTGAAAATCGTACGGACTTTTTCGTTTCAAGGGGGATTTATGATATAACAAAGAACAAGTAAACGACAACTTAATAGCAAAGTGAGATAGTCGGTGATGGTGTTGTCATCGATTTTTTTATGCCATTTTTACAAAAAACTTTTTCTGTTTGGACAGGCATTGTCCAAGCAGAAATAATAAAATTAAAATTATAACCTTGACTTTTCCCCGAAAATAGCCCTTTTAGGTGTAGGGGTAAAAATATTTTTTTAGAAAATTTTTTAAAATGGGGGTTGATTTTTTTAAAAAAGTGTCCTAGGAGATATGGAGGGGAAAATATTTTTTTTGAAAAGTTTTTAAAAAAGTGCAACTTTTTGCCTTTCTATTTGCCTGCCTATTGAGGGGCTTTAAAAAATATGTTAAGGAAATTAAAAATTTTTTCTTAAAAAGTGAAATTTTCGGGTGAGTTTAACGGTTATATATGGGGGCAAATATATTTGAACTTTATGGTGGTGATTATGCGCTGATGTAAAGACGTGCCGACGGTCTTAAAACGACGGCAAAAAACAAATTTTAGGAGGATTAGATGGAAAAGAAACTGAAACAATTTACTTTTTACGAGTTGTATTGGAAACTCATTAAAAACGCAAGCGACAAGCAAGCGGGAAGATTCGTTTTAAGTGTGAGCAAGTTTATGTTTGACGACGTGGAATTTGGCGAGCCTCAGGACGATATGGAAGCGTTTATTATAGATAACGCGGAAGACGTGTTGCGGAAAACAAAGGAAAAAGAAATCGCAGGAAAGATACCCAAAGCATATAACAAAGAAATGCAACATTTTGCATTTTACGATAGTTATTACAGGGCAATGAAAATGATGAAAGAAGAAGACTGCGGTGCATACGTCAAAGCGTTGTGCGGGTATATGTTCGACGGCACAGAACCGAAAAAATTAAAACCGCCCGTAAGCGAATATTTCGAGTTTGTAAAACTCAAATTGAAGTTATCAAAACTACGCATATCGATAGGCAGAAAAGGCGGTAAAGCGGAACGGGTTCTTATAACGGATAAAGAGATACAAGCGACGTCCGAAAAGGACGATTACTGCGTTACTTTTGAAGAGTTTATGAAATTGCACCCGAACGTGAAAAACGACCTATATACTTCGAGAAAGTATCTTTTGGATAACGTAGATTGGGGTTGTCTTGATATAAGTATGAAGAAGAACGAGAGATATAAAAACTGTGATAGTTTATTTCAACTTCTGACGCATTATAAAGAGATAATAAAGAGTTTTTAACGGAGACCAAAACGGGAAGCAAAACGGAAGCAAAAAACGCGAAAAAGTAAGCAGGCTAAGGTTTTGCAGTTTTCACGCAAAACAAATAACGAAATCGGGATACCCGACTTTCTCTTTTCGCTCACAAGGAACGAAAAACTTTAAGGAGGTAAAACATTATAGAAAACAGTAATTCACCCGTCATATTCGATATTGCCTACACGCCGTATAAACTGCCGAAGAACGCCACGCAAGACGAGCGAGAAAAGCACGCGGCGGAACGTGCCTTCTTCGATATGTCGGGCGAAAACAATATCTACAAGTATATGACGACGGAAGGCAAAGTTTACGGCGAAGAAGCAATGAAATATACAATGCTACAATACCTGCAAAAAAGCACGGGAGTTTTTAATCAGGACGGTATGTTATCGAAGTCGGAGGTAAAGAGAATAAAACAACGCGCGAAAGACGGCGAAAAAAACTTATGGCACGGGTTTATATCTTTTAATAAGGAAGATTCAAAGATTATAGATACACCCGAAAAGTGTATAGCACTTGTCAAGAAAACGTTTAATCAATTCTATAAGGACGCGGGCTTTGATCCCGACAATATGGACTTGATATGCGCCTTGCACTTGGATAGACCTGAACACTTGCATATTCACTACCTTTTCTTTGAAAAAGAGCCGAAAGTGAAGAACAAACGTGCCGCCGGATATATCTACCGTAAGAAAGGTAAAATACCGTTTGACGCTATCGAAAAGATGACCGAAAGATTAAACGATTATACCCTTGACGACGAGTTGGAAGAAAAACGTCAAGCACTCATAGACTCTTTAATGAAAGACGAAGTTTTTTCGCAAGCGCACATAAAAGACGCTGTTAAAAAGTGGCTTAAAGAACTTGTCGAAGAACTGCCGAAAGATAAACCGCTGTGGTATGCGAGTAAGGAAATGAAACCGTATAGATATACGATTGACCTTATAGCGGATTTTGTTATAGAAACAAATCCGGAAGCAAGTAAGGCAAACGATGCTTTCAGAAAAGAGTTAAAAGAAAAGCAAGAGCGTTTGCAAGAAAAGATGGGCGGTTGGTATCAGTCGCAAGCGGAAAGCGAATTAGACAGAGTTCAGAACTTAAAAGGTTACGAAGAAGTTGTTGTCAGCAATAAGTCTTTACATACCGTCGAAGCGTTAGAGTGGGACTATCGTCGCAGAATCGGGAACATTGTTCTCCGCCATGTCAGAGATTTACAGAAAGAAACGTTTCAGTGCGGTAAAAGAACGTATTACAAAACAAATGACAAACGGTTAAAGTGCGGTATAAGAATTTCGGAAAGGAAGATAAAACGGTTAAACGACAAGTTCTTCTCTGCCGTTATAGATACCTTTATACCCGAAATGCGGTCGTATCACAACCGCCTGCACGAAATCGAAGAAGAACTTGAAGAAAAGAAGAAACAGGAGGAATGGCAAAATGAACAGGAAGAATTAAAACGTTCTAAATACTATTGGAGCAAGTGAGCAACGTAGATATTTTTCATAATAACTTGACAAGAAAAAAGAAAAAATATATAATGCGTGTTAATACGAGATTGTATTTTTAGGAGAGTTATTATGGAAAGAAGAGAAGATACGCCTGTAAGGTTGGCACGAAGAAAGTATGAAGCAAAAGTTAAAGAAAAAAGGAAGCAGCAAAGCGGAACTTTCGGGACTATGATACCGAGAACGCTGTTTAATGAAATAAACGCTTTCTTAAAAGAAACGGGATATACGAAAGTGCAACTCGTTAAGGCGGGGTATAAAGCGTTGCTTGAAGAAAAAGAAAAACTGAATAAGACAACTGAATAGCAATCCGACTGTGGGATATTTACGGGCAACAAGTTTAAGACTGAAAAATAATACTCGCATCTTCCTGAAACTGTCGGAAATAAATTAAGGGAGAGAAATTTGTAGAAAATGGCGAGAGATCATTGTAGTCGATCGGGGATAGAATATTCCCGCGCAAATAAAGCAATAAGGAGTGAAAAATTATAAGAGAAAAACAAGAACTACCAAGGCAGACAACGAAACTTTACTGTTAGAGCAGATAAAACATTTAAATACTTT